>JBDTOT010000004.1:0-152949 GCA_039933105.1 Gammaproteobacteria bacterium
GCACGAGCTTGCTTAGCTCCGTCTCTTCGATCGAAGGCTCGTGTTCCTCGTCGCGTTCGATGCCGCGAATGACGCGCGCCTCGGCGAGTCGTCCGCCGCCTTTACCGATCGGCGTGATGCCGACGAGCTTGTCAAGGTGGTGGCCCTTGATGCGCTCGGGCTTGTAGTACTCGCGGTCGGTGACTCGGCCGTAGTAGTAAATTTGCGATAGCGTCCACGACTCGGGCGCGAGCGCGCCGCCAAGCACACCGTTGAGCTTGTCCATGAGCGGGCCGTGTTGCGCCGGATCGGTGTCGACGGAGAGCGGTGCGAGCACGCGCCAGCGCGGACCCTTGCCGTCCTTCATATGCGACGGGCTCTGGTAGATGAACGCGGCGACGCCGTCCGAGCCGGCAGCCTTCAGCCGCGTCACAGCTTCCTCGAAAGAGACGGTGCCAGCGTCGTGTTCGGCGACGATGCCGCTCAGGAACTCCACGTTGGCGTTGTGGCGCAGCGCGGACCCGTTCGGATTTATCGTGTCACCGAACTTCGCGAGCTTGAGAAGATGCAGTCCTTCCTTCGTCGCTGCCTCGGGCGGATTCTCGGCGAGCTTCGTGACGAGGTCATTCCACGTCGCGTCCTCACGCTCGATGCCGGTGTCGTACGTGTCCGCGAACTTGCTGATTGCGAACTGGCGAGGCGCGGCGCGCTTGTTGGTGTTGTTATTCATGACGCTTCCCACCCATCGAGCGCGTACCCTTCGGCGCGGAGATTGATCCGCGTCGCCCCATCTCTTGTTCGAAGTGCACGGCGCGGCCCTTCGTGACTGAATCGCGGAGCTGCTGCGCGGTCGGCTTCACGCCGCCCGATGCCTCATGCGATCCGCGCGCGACGCGACGATCGTGCTGTTCGCGTGCTTCGCGCTCACGCGTCTCGCGCTCGTGCGCGACGTGCGCGGGATCGTTCATGAGCCGAACGAAGTCGTTGGTGCTCATGACTGCGTCCTCGACTTCACGGGCTTCGCCGGCATGCCACCGCGCTCGATGAACTCCAAGACGAGGTCTTCTCTGAACCTCATCGAACTGCCGATGCGGACGGGCTGGATAAAATTGGCGCGTGAGACGTGCGCGTAGAGGTTGGTGCGCGAGATGCCGAGGATCGACGCGACTTCGGTCGCGGAGATCAGGCGCGGAATCTGACGGAGCGGCGCGACGAGATCGTCGCGAATTTTTTGTGCAGTAGCCATTGTAGAAACCCTCGAACAACGGACGCGCGACAACCGGCCGCGCGCGGCTCTGGTTTCCGATTCAGTGTTCCAAGGGTTTTGCGTGAGTAGGTGTGTTCGGCGCTCAGCTCACCGTAGGTCTCGTCGATCGCGCGGACCTCTCGCGCTTTTCGGTCAGAGAAGCACACTCAGCGAATGCGCTTTTCAGACCGGGTTCACCTTATAGATGTCAGTCCACGTCGCTCCTGTCAACTGGCATCGCGTTTAGGGGCGTCTTCTACCTTCAGTACGCGCATGCCCGCCGCCATCCGTCAACTGGCATCGAGCGGGAGGGGCAACTTATAGATGCCAGTCATTTGCCCATCCGTCAACCGAACGGGTCGTGACCACCCGTATTGTGGCTGAGACCCATGACTGCCAAGGGGTCGTGCCCACCCCGTACCTATCTCGTCAACTCCCGCCCCTACGGTCTAACCCTGGTTAGAGGGCACGAGGTCTCGAACCCCGCATGTGATCGCATGCTGCCTAGTCGCGCTTGGAAGGACCGGGCCGATGCTGGGATCGCAACCGGGACACTGAGCGGGACACTGCCCTGCAAGCCACACCGCCCCTGGGTGTCAATGCCTCTCCTGGGCACCATCGATAAACTCTGGCTCCAACTTCGACCCTCACATAGCCGACAACGCCGTCCGCCTATCGGACGACGGCCCGATTATGGAGTCGCAGTCTTCGACCGCCTCGCCATCTTCGCGGCTGCGGGTTTTTGCAGCCCGCTTCGCAGTAGCGTTTGAGCGGCCCAAAGCAGAACCTCTTGCGCTTCCTCGTCGTTCATCCGGCAGACGTCCTTCATGACGACCATGGCGTCCGTTCCTACGGTCAAGGCCAATGCGGCCTGTATGCGCCGCCATTGTTTCTTGGTGCTGCCCCGCTTCGCGGGCTGAAGCACGGATTCCAGCCAGCGCATGCGCCTACCTTCACGAACCGGCGGCGTTTGCGCGCCTTCGCGGCCCCCGAGCCAAGTGTCGAGATAAACCTTGAGTGCCATACGCATCTGAGCTTCGTTAGCGAACGTGAGTGAATTGAATGTCATCAAGAAAGCCGACAAGCGCGCTTCGACGTCATCGCCTTCGAGGGTCTGCACCAACTGCTCAACCGGCGCCAAGGTGGGCGTGACGCCTGCGACTTCGACATGCAATGACTCAGGCGTCGGAAAGTAGCGGTACGCCGTCGCGCGCGACACCTTGGCGGCTTCCGCCGCGGCGGCGACGCTCGGCGTGGCGCCGCTGCGCAAAATCCGCGTCGCTGCCTCGACGATAGCGGCGCGAGTTCTTTCTTTTTGGTTGCCGCGGGGATCGTGGGGCGCCGACATCAGCTGAGTTTCACTTCGAGCTGCCGCTGAAGAGCCGCCAGATCGCACCACGCTTGCTCACGCGCGATTTTCCCGTCCTGAAACTCGAAGATGTGCAAGAGTCGGAAACTCACCTTTCCGCACTTGCCGTCGCATAGAAACACGCTGCCGTCCAAGATCTCGCCGTGCCACATCGTTTCGTCGACGACAAAGTCGTCGCCGTAATAGCGCTTGAGCGGCGTCACGCTCTCCCCTTTGACGGATTCGAACAGCATTCTGTAGTAGTCGTGCACTTTCGCTTTCTCGTGTTGCACTCCGAGGGGCGAGGGTACGATCTCGTGCTCGACGTTGGCAGCAAGGCTCGCCATCACGCCGTCCAGATTGTCGGCTGCTTCGAAGCCAAAATGTTCGTTCACTGCACGATCCATGTCTTCATGCCGCATGCTCATCTTCACCCCCCGGTATTTGTACGACTAACGTAGCACCATGAGACATTTGTCTCATGACGCGACTTGTTCGTCAACGGGGTGGACGCCGAAGGCTTGAGCGAACCGGCGGTGACGGAATCACGGGCGGCTCTGCCCGCGTATCTAAAGCATGCGGCGCAGCTCGTCAGCCCACTTGGTAAGGTCTTCGGCGTCGCGCTTAAGCGCGCTTGTGGTTACTGCGAAGTGCGTGTCATCCGCGGTGGAGGTCTCGGTCTCGCGCGAGACCTATCGAAGGGCACCGACTCATCGGCCGCCGACCACAAACATTGGGCCCTGCCGAGCCCCCCCGCCCCCCGGCTGGCCCGGCGGTACTCCCCTCGACGCAGCACCAGATAGACCCGTTGGGCGTACCGCACAGTAGTGCGCCAGCAAGTGTGCCACGGTGAGCCGAGCTACGAGCGCAACGGTCGTCGCCAATGTTGAACCTCGACAGCGCGCGCGGTGCCGCGAGATTCGTTTCGTCGACGCCGAATGCGAACCAGAGTGAGTACACGATTCCATGAAGACCAAGCTTGTTCCGAACGAGGCCGCGCCGAAGAAGGCATTGACCGGCATCTCTGGCTTCGATGAAATCACCGGTGGCGGACTGCCTCGCTACCGCACGACACTGTTGACGGGCGGACCAGGCTCCGGCAAAACCATCTTCGCTCTGCAGTTGCTGGCATTCGGCGCAACCGCTTGCAATGAGCCCGGAGTCTTCGTTGCGTTCGAAGAGTCCCCGAAGCGCATCGTGGCGAATTTCGAAAGCTTTGGTTGGGACCTCGAGAAGTTGCAGCCGAACAATCTGTTCTTCGCCTACGCTCAGCCAGACGCGGAACTGCTCCAGTCCGGCACCTTCGATCTCGGCGGCATGCTGGCGGCGCTCGGGGCGCAGGTCGACGCGATGGGAGCCCGGCGAATCGTGTTCGATGCTCTCGACGTCATGCTGTCGCTGCTGCCGGACGCCGCCACCCAAAGGCGCGAGGTCTACCGCCTCCATCAATGGCTGCTGGCACGCCAATTGACTGGCCTCATTACCGCCAAGGACAGCGGAGAAGCGGACGGCTTCACGACCCAGCCCCGGTACATGCAGTTCATGGTGGACTGCGCCATTGTCCTGAATCACCGCGTCGAATTTGGAGTCTCGCAACGCAACTTGCGCGTGCAGAAGTATCGCGGCTCGGCGTTCGACGAGAACGAGGCGCCGTTCGTGATCAGCAACAGAGGCTTCGACGTCGCCAACTCGCGAACCTTGAGCCGAGCCGACGCGGAGGTGACGAACGACCGCGTCACCAGTGGCGTGGAACGCCTGGACACCATGCTGGGCGGGGGATACTACCGCGGCGCCAGCGTGTTGATCACCGGATTTCCCGGCACGGCTAAGACGACGTTGGGCGGTGCGTTCGCCGAAGCAGCCTGCAAGCGCGGCGAGCGTACGATGTTCGTCGGCTTCGATTCCGACGGCAGCGAGGTCATTCGCAACCTCATGTCGGTTGGAATCCAATTGGGTCCGCACGTAGAAAGCGGCCTCTTACGGATGATTTCCGCCCGCATGATCACTGGCAGCGCAGAAACGTTGCTGGTCCGCATCAAGACTCTGGCGACAGAGCACGGGGCGCGTTGTTTGGTCATCGATCCCGTATCTACTCTGTCGAATGCCGGCAAGGAGCTGACTGCGCACGGCGTGGCGGAGCGGCTGATCGACTGGACGAAGTCCGTCGGGATCACCGTGGTCTGCACCAGCCTGCTCGACGAGATGTCGGGCCAGCTCGACACCCGCTCGCCGCTGCAGATCTCGACGCTCGCGGATACGTGGATCCACCTGAACTATCTCATTCAGGCGGGCGAGCGCAATCGGGGCATGTCCATCATCAAGTCCCGCGGCACGGCGCATTCGAACCAGGTGCGCGAGCTGATCTTGAGCGACGAAGGAGTGACGCTCGCAGACATCTACACTGCGGGCGGCGAGGTGCTCATGGGGACCATGCGCTACGAGAAGGAAAGCGCCGAACGGGTGGCGAAAGAGGTCGCGGAAGTCGCCGAGCAACTCGATCTCGTCAGGCTCAATGCGGAAGAGGCCGTGCTCGAGGTACGAGCCAAGTCGCTGCAGACCGAACTGGCAGCCAAGCAAGTCGAGAAGACCCTGCTCACTCGCACGCGCGAAAGCCGCGAACGTGAAAACGCGCGTGGTCGCAACCGAATGCGCGAATTGCGTGGAGCCGACCCCACGATACCGGACCCGAAGTGAGCGTACCGTGAGCACACCTCCCATGTTCAAGTTCTGTCTCTATGTCGCAGGCGACACGCAGAATTCAGCGCAGGCGCGTGTGAATTTGACGGCCCTGTGCCGTGCGCACCTGCTCGACCGACACGAAATCGAAACCATCGACGTGTTTCGCGAGCCAGAACGCGCGATGGCGGACGGAATCTTCATGACGCCGACGCTGATCAAGCTCGCGCCGGCGCCCGTCTGCAGAATCGTCGGCTCTCTCAGTGATTCGCAAGCCACACTGCGTGCCCTGGGAGTGGAGTTCAGGACCCAGGCAGTATGAGTGCGGCGACCTCGTCGCCGCCGCTCGCAGACACGGACAACGAAGTCAGCGGGCTGATCGAGTTACTACACGCAACCGACCGGCACCTCGAGAAGCTGCTCGGAGGCGAAGTGGATTCCGTCTCGGACCGAACCGGCCGGACGATGCTTCTGCAGCGCGCCCAAGGCCACGCGCGCGACAGCGACGCTGCGAAGCAAGCCGCCATCTTGAGCGCTCTGCCCGCCAACATCGCGTTGCTCGACCATGAAGGGATCATCGACGCGGTCAACGAAGGGTGGCGCCGATTCGCGTTTGCGAACGTACTTCAGGCGCCCGGGCATGGGATCGGCGTCAACTACCTCGACGTCTGCGACTCCGCTGCTGGCAACGATTCCACCGAGGCTAAAGAGGTAGCGCTCGGTATCCGTGCGGTGCTCGCCGGCGCGACCAAGACCTTTTCGCTGGAATACGCCTGTCGTTCACCCGTCGAGGAGCGTTGGTTCCAGATGACGGTGACGCCGCTCTCCGATCGCTCCACGCGGGGTGCGGTCGTTATGCACGTCGACATCACCGAGCGCCGGCGTGCCGCCGATGCACTCGCACGGCTGTCCACAAGTACGGAGCGGCGCGAGCGGATGTTGAGCACGATGCTCTCATCGATAAGCGATCTCGCTTACCTCTTCGACCGCAACGGGCAATTCCTGTTCGTCAATCAAAAGCTACTCGACCTTTGGGGCATCCCGTTGGAGGCGGCGGTTGGCAAGAACTTTTACGAGCTCGGCTATTTGCCCGACCTAGCGGCTCGTCTGCAACGGCAAGTGCAGTCCGTATTCGATACGCACGAAAGCATAACCGACGAAACGATCTATCTCAGTCCGACTGGGCACCTGGGCTACTACGAGTACATCTTCTCGGCCGCGCTCGCAGCCGACGGCAACATGGACTTCGTAGTCGGAGTGTCACGCGACGTCACCGAGCGCAAGCAAACGGAAGAGGCCTTGCGAACGAGCGAAGCGGAGCTGCGCACGCTTGCGGAATGCATGCCGCAGATCGTGTGGATTACGCGAGCGGATGGCTGGTGCATTTACTTCAACCAGCGTTGGGTCGACTACACCGGCCTGCCGCTCGAAGAGAGCATTGGCCACGAATGGCTGAAGCCGTTCCATCCCGATGATCAACAGCGAGCGTGGGATGCATGGCAGCAAGCCACGACGACGCATGGAACCTATTCGATCGAAACTCGATTGCGCAAAGCAGACGGCGAGTACCGGTGGTGGCTGATACGCGGCGTACCTTTGTTGGACGCCGACGGCCGCATCCTCAAGTGGATCGGCACCTGCACCGACGTGCACGACCTGAAGCAGGCGGAGCTCCGGCTCTCCGACGCCAACAAGGCCCTATCGGAAAGCGAGCGCCGGTTCAGCGAGCTGCTGCTCGCGGTACAGCTGCTGTCGATGATGCTCGATCGCGACGGGCGCATCACATTCTGCAACGACTATTTGCTCAAGCTAACGGGGTGGCGGCGCGACGAGGTCATCGGGCACAATTGGTTCGAAGTTTTCCAGCCGCACGCGGGCAGTGGCGCCATGGACAACTTCGAAGCGATTCTCGCGACGACCCCTGGGTCATGGGAGGACGAGAACGAGATCGTGACGCGCGCGGGCAACCGCCGGCTCATACGCTGGTCGAACTCCATCCTGCGGTCGGCCGCGGGTGAGGTGATCGGCGCCGCCAGCATCGGCGAGGACGTGACTGAACACAGGCGCGACCGAGCCGCTCTTCGCGAATTGAACGCCGAACTCGAAGACCGGGTGCAAGCGCGCACGGCGCAGCTGAACCTGGCTCGCCAAGAGGCCGATCAGGCCAACCAGGCGAAGTCTTCGTTCCTCGCTGCCATGAGCCACGAGATCCGCACGCCCATGAACGGCGTGATGGGCATGATCGAGGTGTTGCAACAGACGAGTCTGAGAGGGCAACAGACGGAGATGGTGAGTCTGATCCAAGACTCCGCCGAATCCCTGCTCGGGATCATCAACGACATCTTGGATTTCTCGAAAATCGAAGCGGGCATGTTGGACATCGTCACGAATCCCATGCGACTCGGCGAAGCGGTTGAGCGAGGGTGCAGCATGCTGGCGCCGTTGGCCATGAAACAGGGCGTTCGCGTGGCGATGTTCATCGACCCTGAGATTCCACCCATCGTATTGGGCGACGAAGGGCGATTCCGCCAGGTGCTACTGAATCTGCTTGGTAACGCGATCAAGTTCTCCGGTGGCCGGGAACAAACGGGGCAAGTTTCGGTGCGGGCTCTGCTCGTAGACCGTCAGTCGGCAGACGTTGCCGTGGATCTGGTCGTTGCCGACAACGGCATAGGGATGGATGAGGAGACTGCGATACGTGTTTTCACGCCGTTCTCGCAGGCTGATGCGTCGACGACGCGGCGCTTCGGCGGCACGGGGCTAGGCCTGCCGATCTCCGACATGCTCGTACGCTTGATGGGGGGACAGCTTTCGGTTCGAAGCGCGTTGGGGGTGGGAACCACCTTCACTGTGCATCTGCGCTTTCCGACGCCCGCGGTACGGCCAGACGCCGGCGGCGGAGCCACGGAAATCGCGGGTCTGCGCTGCCGCTTGGTGGGTGGCGAGACGCAACTTGTCGACGATCTCGGCGCGTACTTGCGACACGCCGGCGCGGCCGTGACACGCGTCAGCAACCTGGCCGCGGCGGCCGCGGCAGAGCGGGCCGAAGGCCTTACGCTGTGGCTGATCCTGCCGGGCCAACACGTGCCGCCCCTGGCCGATTTGCGCGCAATGGCGTCGGATCACGCGAACGCGGAGGTCCGCTTCGTGGTCGTGAGGCAGGGAGCCGGCGGTGACCCGCGCTGCGACGCGCGCGATCTAGTGACCCTCGAAGCAACCTTGCTGGCTGCGCCCGGGCCGCTGTTTCGAGCGGTGGCGCTCGCGGCGGGCCGGACGCAGCAAAAAATCGAGACCAACGAGCCCGAGCGGAACGATGCCTCGGTAGAGCCGCCGGTTTACTACGAGGCGAAGCAGCAGGGCCGGCTGATCCTGGTCGCCGAGGACAACGAAACAAACCGCAAGGTGATTCTGCACCAATTGCATCTGGTGGGCTTCGCCGCCGAAGTTTGCCGCAACGGGCGCGAGGCGTTCGAGCGCTGGCTCAGCGGCGATTTTGCGCTAGTGCTCACGGATCTCAACATGCCGGAGATGGACGGCTATGAGCTCGCGACCGCCATTCGCGGTCAATCGAGTTCGCGGCGTCACACGCCGATCATTGCGCTAACTGCCAATGCGTTGCGCGAGGAAGAGTTGCGCTGCCACGCTGCAGGCATGGACGCGTATCTCACGAAACCCCTCCGGCTGGCGCAGCTCAAAGCCGCAATCGAAGTCTGGCTCGGCCCCGCGCCAGCGGCCACGTCGCCAGCCTCGATGGCACCCGCGGTGGACCTTCGGGTTCTCATGAATTTCGTGGGAAGCAATCCCACGATCATCGCCGAGGTACTTCAGGCCTTCCGGAAGAGCGCCACCGACTGCGGTGCCGAGATCGACCACGCGGTTGGCGCTGGTTCGATGCAAGGCGTGGCCGACGCCGCGCATCGGCTGAAATCGGCCGCACGCTCCGTCGGCGGAAACAGGCTGGGACAACTGTGTGCCGATCTCGAAGACGCTGCGCGCACGCGCCACGGCGCCGAGCTCGACGCGCTGTTGCATAGGTTTCGCTCCGAACTCCAGGCCGTGCAGGGCTTTCTCGCCGCGCGGTAGAGGGTATTGCGATGTGGATCAATGCTCCCGACACCCTGCCCATCGGTTTATCGGACGTTGAGCCGTGTCCCGCAGGCTCGGTCGCAGCCGCACGAATGCAGCCTAGCGTTCTACTGGTCGACGACGATGCGTTCATGCTCGGGATGCAGTCGAGCATGCTGCGAAGCATGGGATACGGGATGATCGGCACGGCGATCAGCTCGGAGGCCGCGTTGCTGACGCTGAGCAACGATCCGCAGTCCGTCGACGTGATCATCTGTGACTTAAACATGCCGGGCATGGATGGCGTCGAGTTTCTGCAGCGCCTCGCAGCGAGCGCTTTCTTCGGCAGCGTGATTCTGCTTAGCGGCGAAGGGATGCGCGTCATGCACACGGTGCAGAAGCTGCTCGGCACGCGGCTCGTGGTACTCGGCGCGCTCGAAAAGCCGGCAGGACGCACGGCGCTGCAGGCGCTGCTCGACCGTTGGACGCCGCTGATCGCTTCAGCACCCAGTGTTGAAGCGCCACCCTTCACTGCGGACGAGGTGCACACGGCGAACCGCCTGCGGCAATGGGTGCTGCACTATCAACCGAAGGTAGACCTGCGAACAGGCGCCTTCGCCGGAGCTGAAGCGCTAGTGCGCTGCAACCATCCCGATTATGGATTGGTAGCCCCCGATCGATTCATTCGTACGGCCGAGGAATGCGGCGCGATCGACAGCTTGACCGGATGGGTACTGCAAGCGGCGATTGAGCAACAGGCCTGTTGGCAAAGCGCCGGGCTCAAAATGCGCATGGCCGTCAACGTGTCGATGGACAATCTGCGCGCGCCCGGCTTCGCGCACCGCGTGGGCGACCTGGTGCGCAACAAAGGCACTTCGCCACAGGATTTCACGCTGGAGGTCACCGAGAGCCGTTTGTTATCCCCTTCGCCGGTTCCGCTCGAGAATCTCGTTCGGCTGCGCCTGCAGCGCTTTGGCCTCTCGATCGACGACTTCGGCACCGGACACTCGTCGCTTGCGCATCTTCGCGACGTGCCGTTCACCGAGCTGAAGGTCGACCGTAGCTTCGTGCACAACGCGCGGCACAATCAAATTATTCGCCCCATTCTCGAGGGCAGCCTGGGGCTCGCCAAGCGCCTCGGCATGCAAGCGGTCGCCGAGGGCGTAGAGTCCGAAGACGATTGGCACCTGCTGCGCGAGATTGGCTGCGACATCGGGCAGGGCTACTTGATCGGCCGCCCAATGCCGAGCGCGCGGATCCCCCAATGGCTCGACCAATGGCAAACACGGCGCGCGAGCCTCGTGCTGGCGAGAGAATGAAAATACGCGTTGCGCGCGGCCCGTGCTCGTCTCGCCAACCGATATCGATGATCGCCGGATCGCGCTGCCGCGAGTATTTAGCCGCTGGAGAGCAAGTTCGCGAACACTTGCGCCAGGAGCAGCGCGTCGGCCTGACAACCAGGCAAGTCGGCGCATGACGCGACTTGTTCGTCAACGGGGTGGACGAGGTACGACAGAACACCGCCAATCGATCGCCACAACAATTGCGACGGGCGCCGACAAACGCGGCCAGGATCGCAGACGCCGGCCTCGACTGACCGTATGAGCGTCAGCTCCGCCGTGCTTTTTCTTTCGAGATCGCGGTTACCACTTCGTGTAACGCAGCCGCGCTCACGGGCTTGGTGAAGTGATATTTGAAGCCCCGCTTGAGGGCTTCGTCCTTGTCAGAGCGTTGTCCCCAGCCCGTCACGGCGACGAAAACGGGAACGTCCTTGCCGAGCGTCGACCGGACCTGCTCTACAACTTCGTAACCGCTCATGCGAGGCATGCCGATATCGAGAATCGCGACGTGCGGTCGCTGACGATTAATTGCGTGAACGGCCGTTGCACCGTCGTACACCGCATAAACGTCTTGCCCTAACGCCTGGAGCAGCAACTGCAGGCTATCCGCGGCGTCCTTGTTGTCGTCTACCACTACGATTCGTACTCGCGGGAGATCGCCAGCCAGCGACCGCTTGTTGTCGGCGAGAAGTTCAAGAGGTTCGACCGGTAAGGGCAGCCGTACGGTGAATTCGGTGCCCCTACCTATACCGTGGCTAAAAGCACGGACCGTTCCAGCATGTAACTCCACAACGCGCCGGACTAGCGCGAGGCCGACACCCAGTCCACCGCGCTGCTCCGCATTTGCGGGGTTGATCTGAGTAAATAGGTCGAAAACGCGCTCAAGATCAGCGTTCTCAATTCCGCGGCCATTGTCTTGAACTCGCAACACAACCTCTGTCTTGCGTCGCTCCCATGATCAGGCCAGCCCGCTTGGATTCGATCCGCTGGGTAGAACTGGGAGAAGTGCGAACCGATAATCTCGTCTGCCGTGTATCCCTTGATTTGCTTCGCGCCGTCATTCCAAGTCACCACGTGCCCCGTGGGATCGAGCATGAAGAGTGCGTAATGCTGGACTGAGGCGACCAGCTTCTCGAAGCGAGCTTCGCGAAGTAGACGCGTTGCGGGGCTATCCTTGTTCTGGCTGTCGGGGTCGTTATTCATGAAATACTGCGTGGTGCCGCACGGCTCATCGGCGACCGCGGCGGATCAGCGATTAGCTTCACACGTCTACTTCTTGGCGCGAGCGTCCGCCTCAGCCTTCCGCGCGCCCGCCAGAATCCCAGCCATCCCGAGATTCCCCTCGTGGCACGCGTACTCGATCAGCGGTTCGTCGATCTGCTGGAAGTTGATGCGAACCGTCCAAGGCTGTGTCCACGTCGCTGGATCGCTCATCGTCACGTCGTACTGCAACACGTCCGGCGCGATGCGCGTGAAGCGCTCGGCTAGATGCAGCCCAGTCGACGAGCCCATCATGTCGCTCTTGGCCGAGAAGCCCGTCGTGTCGACGACGAGCGTGTCGCCTTCCCAGTGCCCGCGCGAGTTGCCGTCCCATTGCGCAATACCGGGCCCAAGATGCGGCTGCCCGCCGAGAGCAATCACGCGCGCGTTGTGAATCGTCTCCATCAGGAAGACCACGTCGTTCGGTGATTGCACCACCTGAAACACGCTGCTGTACGCAGCGGTGAGGCGGGGCACGCCAAACGTGATGCAGCGCTCGCTCAGCCCGCGGTTGGTCGGCCCATCCGCCGGATGCAAACGCCGCTGCGCGGCGGCAGCCGCACGACGAGCCTGTGCTTCCGGCGTCAGCGGCGGGATGCGCCCGTTCGGCGGATCGATGATGAGCGAGGTTCGCCGCTCGAGCACGCGCTCGGGTAGCCAGAAGCCGTTGTAGTTACCGGTCTCGGTGTCGTGCGAGTCGGCCGACTCTTTGCCGCCGAGCGCGTCGGTGATGAGCTCGTCGCCGAACAACGCATCGCCCTTCTTCTCCAGCTGGCGCACGTTGCTCTTCACGGCTTCGAATTCGGCCTCGGTGAGCACGGCCTTGTCCGCCCATTGGGCCGGGCGTTGCAGCGGCGTGGCGTTGTTATTCGTCCACGTGCCTTCGAGATTCGGGTGGCCGAACGAGTTCTTCGGGGTCGAGTACGGCTTCGCGGCGGAAGCGGCTGGCTGGGCTGTCTGAGCCGATGCCGCCAACGAGGCGATACACGCGATTCCGAGGGCAGCAATCAACGAGGGCGCGCGGGTCATCATGCTCCGGACTCTAGACCCGCAGCGTCTCTGGCGTCAAAGCGAGCGCAACCCTAGGCGCTCACGGAAATGGCTCCCGCCTCGTCGGCCGCCACGGCAGGCTGCTGCCACCTTTGCCGCCATTTATCGACGTAGAGGAACACAACGGGTGTCGTGTACAGCGTCAACAGCTGGCTCACGACCAGCCCGCCCACGATCGCAATCCCGAGCGGCCGCCGCATCTCCGTCCCGTCTCCGGACGCGAGCGCCAGCGGCAGTGCTCCGGCAATCGCCGCACACGTCGTCATCATGATCGGCCGGAAGCGCAGCGCGCACGCGTGCGTGATCGCTTCGAGCGCGTTCAAGCCTTGATCGCGCTGCGCATGGATCGCGAAGTCGATCATCATGATCGCGTTCTTCTTCACGATGCCGATCAGCAAGAGAATTCCGATGAACGCGATCAGCGAGAACTCCATGTTCGTCGCAAGCAGCGCGAGCAGCGCACCGACGCCCGCGGAGGGAAGCGTGGAAATGATCGTGAGCGGATGGAAATAGCTCTCGTACAGAATGCCGAGCACGATGTATACGGCCACGAGCGCGGCCAGAATCAGCAGCGGCTCGTTGTTCAGCGACTGTTGGAACGTGCGCGCCGTTCCGTAGAACGCGCCGTGCACGGTCGTCGGCATGCCGATGCGGTTCGTCGTGCGGTCGATCGCGGCGAGCGCCGTGCTCAAAGACACGCCCTCCGGCAAATTGAAAGCGATCGAAGTCGACACGGACGTGCCCGTGTGCGCCACGCTCACGGGTGTGGTGCCCGTCACGAAACGCGCGAACGCCGACAACGGCACCATCTTCTCTTTGCTGGTGCTCACGGCGCTGCCGGTCGAGGTATTTTTTCGACCCCCGGTAGCGAGCGCGTTGTTGGCCAGGTTACGTGCGGCATCGTTCGCCGTTGCCGCGGCCGCGCTGCCACCCGTCGTTGCGGTCTTGCCCACGCTCGTGGTGCCGGCCACGGCCTGCGTCGACTGCGTGCCGCTCACGGCGCCGCCAGACGTGCTCACGTAGATCTCGTTCAGCGTCCCCGGGTTCTGCCAGAACTCCGGCGCCACCTCCATCACCACGTGGTACTGCTGCGGGCTGTACGGGTTGTAGATCGTCGACACCTGCGCCTGCGTGAACGCGTTGCCGAGCGTGCTGTCGATCTGGCTCGCGGTGAGACCCAGCCGCGACGCTGCGTCGCGGTCGATGATGAGATCGGTCTCGAGGCCGCCGGGTTGCAGGTCGGAGTCGACGTCGGCAATCTCGGGCATGTCCTGCATCGCCACGCGAAGCTTGCTGCTCCAGATTCGGAGATCGTTCAGATCGTCGCCGAGTAGCGTGTACTGATACTGCGAGTTCGCGGCGCGGCCGCCGGTGCGAATGTCTTGCTGAGACACCAAGAACGCGGTAACGCCGCCGACTCTCGCGAGCTGCGGTCGTAACCGCCCGATGACCTGATCGGCCGTTACGCGGCGTTCTGCGATCGGCTTCAGTGCGATGATCATTTGCGCGAACGCCCCACCCCCGCCGACATTGCCGACGACGGTGGAGACCGCCGGATCCTTCTGCACGACGGCGAGCGCCTGGGTGAGCTTGCTCTTCATGAGCTGAAATGACGACGATGAGTCGCCGCGAATCCCGCCGAAGAGTTGCCCCGTATCCTGCTGCGGAAAAAAGCCCTTCGGGATCACGATATACAGATAGACGTTCAACGCCACGGTTGCGGCCAGGCTCAACATCATCCAGCGCGGGTGGCGCAGCGCCCAGCCGAGGGTGTGCGTGTACGAGTCCTTCATCGCATTGAAGCCGCGCTCGAACCAGCGGCCCAAGCGCGACTGCGTTTCCGGGGCCTCGCGGCTCAGCAACCGCGCGCACATCATCGGCGTGGTGGTGAGCGAGATCGCGAGCGAGATTAGGATCGCGACCGACAGCGTGAGCGTGAACTCGCTGAACAGCTTGCCGACGATGCCGCCCAGGAGCTGCAGTGGCAGGAACACAGCCACGAGCGACAGGCTCATCGCGAGAACAGTGAAGCCGACCTCGCGTGCACCGAGAAGTGCCGCTTCCATGCGGTCGATGCCCGCCTCTAGGTGCCGCATGGTGTTCTCCATGACTACGATTGCGTCGTCGACCACGAAGCCGGTCGCGATGGTAAGCGACATGAGTGACAGGTTGTCGAGGCTGTAGCCGAGCAGGTACATGGCGCCGAACGTGCCGATCAGCGACACCGGCACCGCCACGGCGGGGATCAGCGTGGCGCGTGGGCTGCGCAAGAACAAATAGACGATCAGAATCACGAGCGCCACCGCGATCAGCAGCGTGCGCTCGACCTGTGCCAGCGAGCCGCGGATCGTGACAGAGCGGTCGTTGGTGACGACGAGGTCGATGCGCGAATCGATCTCGCTGCGCAGCGCCGGCAGCATGGCCTTGACGCCATCTACCACCTCCATGATGTTCGCACCCGGCTGCTGGAAGATCTGCAGGCCCACCGCAGGCTGGCCGTTGTACAAGCCGAACGTGCGCATGTTCTCCGTCGCGCCATCCTGCATGTCGGACACGTTGGCCACGTCGGACATCCGCACGGTGGCGCCGTTGCGGTTCGCAATCACGAGGTTGCGGTACTGGTCGGCCGTGCGGGCGTTGTCGTTCGTGTAGATCTGATAGTGGAGCTTGTCAGTTTCGATCGCGCCCTTCGGCGAGTTCGCGTTTGCGTTCGAGATCGCGGCGCGGATGTCCTGGAGCCCGATGCCGTACTTGAACAGTGCGCGCGGATTCATCTCTATGCGCACGGCCGGCAGCGCGCTGCCGTTCACTTCCACCGCGCCCACACCGCGGAGCTGCGAAAGCTTCTGCGACACGACAGCGTCCGCCGCATCGTAGATCTGCCCTTGCGTGAGCACGGGCGAAGTCAATGCGAGCGACATGATGGGCTGGCTCGCCGTGTTGCGCTTGCGGTAGGCGGGATTGCGCGTCATCGACGTCGGCAAATCCGCATGCGCGGCGACGATCGCGGCCTGCACGTCGCGCGCGGCGCCGTCGATATCGCGATTCAATGCGAACGTGAGCTGCACGTTCGTGCTGCCCACGCTGCTGCTCGACGTCATGTCCGTGACGTCGGCGATCGCGCCAAGATGTCGCTCGAGTGGCGTCGCCACGCTGCTCGCCATGATCTCGGGGCTTGCGCCGGGCAATTGCGCCGACACGGAGATCGCGGGCGAATCCACGTTCGGCAGCGGGGCCACCGGCAGCACACCGAACGCCACGATGCCCGAGAGCGCGATCCCCGCCGTGAGCAGCGTCGTCGCCACGGGCCGGCGGATGAACGGCTCGGAGATGCTCATGGCGCCACGGCAATGGGTGGCCCGGCGGCGGGGGTCGCACTGGGGGTTGGGGGGTGTGCGACCCGCCGCCGCTGGGCCAAGCGATCGAAGCAGAGATAAATGACGGGTGTCGTGAATAGGGTGAGCACCTGGCTCACGGCCAAGCCGCCGATGATGCTGATGCCGAGGGGGTGCCGCAGCTCCGAGCCCACGCCCGTGCCGAGCATCAACGGCACGGCGCCGAACATGGCTGCCACCGTAGTCATGAGAATCGGGCGGAAGCGCAGCAGACACGCCTGATAGATGGCGTCGTGCGCGCTCATGCCCTGGTTGCGCTCCGCGTCGATCGCGAAGTCGATCATCAGAATTGCGTTTTTCTTCACGATGCCGATCAAGAGCACGATGCCGATCAAGGACACGATCGTGAGCTCGTGACCCGACAGAATCAGCGCGAGCAAGGCGCCGATGCCTGCCGACGGCAACGTGGAAAGAATCGTAACGGGATGGATGAAGCTCTCGTACAGCACGCCGAGCACGATGTACATGACGGCGATCGCCGCGAGCAGCAGCCATAGCTCATTCGCGAGGTTGTTCTGGAACGCGAGCGCCGCGCCCTCGAAGTGCGTCTGAATGGCCGTCGGCAATTGCAGCTGCGTTTCCGCCGCTTGAATCGCCTCGACCGCACCGCCCAGCGATGCGCCCTGCGCCAGGTTGAACGACACCGTCGTGGCTGGGAACTGGTCGCGATGATTGATCAGCAGCGGGCGCGTCTCCTCGCGCACGGTGGCGATGGCCGATAGCGGCACCTGCCCGCCTCCCGCGGACGGCAGATAGATGGACGACAAGCCCTGCAGGCCCGTATCCGTGCGCGTGCTCGATTCCAGGATCACGCGGTACTGGTTCGACTGCGTGAAGATCGTCGACACGATGCGCTGCCCGAATGCGTCGTAGAGCGCGTTGTCCACCGTGCCGACGCTCACGCCGAAGCGGGCGGCGCTGTCGCGATCGATCTCGACGTACGCTGCGAGGCCGTTGTCCTCTTGATTGCTCGCAACGTCGGCGAGCTCCGGCAGCTCGCTCAAGGCCGCGACGACACGCGGCGTCCACTGTGACAGCAGCGCGCCGTCGGCCGATTGCAGCGTGAACTGATATTCCGTGCGGCTCACCGTGCTGTCGAGCGTCAGATCCTGCAGCGGTTGGAGGTACACCCGGATGCCGGCGACATCGTTTGTCTCTGCCTGAATTCGACGCGAGATCTCCGCCGCGCTGCCGGAGCGTTGGTTCTTCGGTTTCAGGCTGATCAGAAACCGGCCGCTGTTCAGCGTGACGTTGTTGCCGTCGACGCCGATGAACGACGACAGGCTCTCGACGTCTGAGTCACGCAGAATCGACTGCGCAAGCGCCTGCTGGCGGTCTGCCATCGCTGCGTACGATATCGATTGGGTCGCCTCGGACACGCCCTGGATCAGCCCTGTGTCCTGCTCCGGGAAGAAGCCCTTCGGGATCACGACGTACAAGAGACCGGTGAGGACCAGCGTGCCGACCGCGACCGCTAGCGTGAGCCGCTGGTGATCGAGCACCCAGCGCAGACGCGCCCCGTACCAGTCGACCGTGACCCGGAACCACGCCGGCTGATCTTCATCGGCGCGGTGGCCTTCGCGCACCTTGAGGAGCTTCGCGCACAGCATGGGCACGAGCGTGAGCGACACGACGGCCGAGATCAGAATCGTGACCGCGAGCGTCACGGCGAACTCGCGGAAGAGCCGGCCCACGACCTCGCGCATGAACAGGAGCGGAATCAGTACGGCCACGAGTGACACGGTCAGCGAGATGATGGTGAAGCCGATCTGCCCCGCCCCTTTCAGCGCGGCCTGTAGCGGCTTCTCGCCCTGCTCCAAGTAGCGCGAGATGTTCTCGATCATCACGATGGCGTCGTCGACGACGAAACCGGTCGCTATGGTCAATGCCATCAACGACAGGTTGTTCAGGCTGAAGCCGGCGAGGTACATGAACGCGAACGTGCCGACCAACGACAACGGCACGGACAAGCTCGGGATGAGCGTGGCGGTCAGATTGCGCAGGAACAGGAAGATCACGAACACCACGAGCGCGACGGCGAGCAGCATCTCGAGTTGCACATCCTCGACCGACGCGCGGATCGTCGTCGTGCGGTCCGTGAGCACCGAGACATCGACGCCTGCCGGCAACGCAGCCCGCAGCGACGGCAGCAGCTGCTGGATGCTGTCCACCACGGCAATGACGTTTGCGCCCGGCTGGCGCTGTACGTTGATCAGCAGTGCGGGGGACTTGTTCATCCACGCCGCGAGGCGCGTGTTTTCTGCGCTATCGGTGAGCTCCGCCACATCGCCGAGGCGCACAGGCGCGCCGTTCTTGTAGGCGACGACGATGTTGCGATACTCGGCCGCGCTCTTCAGCTGGTCGTTGGCGTTGATCGTGTACGCGCGCGTCGGGCCGTCGAACGTGCCCTTCGGTGCGTTCTGGTTAGCGACGTTGATCGTCGTGCGCAGGTCGTCGAGGTTCAAACCGAGTGCGGCAAGCGCTTGCGTGTTCGCGCGCACGCGCACCGCGGGCCGCTGGCCGCCGCCGATGCTCACGACGCCGACTCCGGAGAGCTGCGAGATCTTCTGCGCGATACGCGTGTCCGCCAGATCCTCGACGACAGTGAGCGGCAGCACGTTCGACGTGACGCCGAGCGTAATCACCGGCGCGTCGGCTGGGTTGATCTTCGCGTAGATCGGCGGGGCCGGCAGGTCCTGCGGGATCTGGCTCTGCGCCGCGCTGATGGCCGCCTGCACTTCCTGCTCGGCGACATCGAGCGCCAACGACAGCGTGAACTGCAGCGTGATGACCGATGCGCCCGCAGAGCTCGTCGAGGACATGTGCTCGAGCCCTGCCATCTGGCCGAACTGTTTCTCGAGCGGCGCCGTGATGGCCGACGTGATGACCTCGGGGCTGGCGCCGGGATAGAACGTCTGCACCTGGATCGTCGGGTACGCGACATCGGGCAGCGCCGACAGCGGCAGCAGCCGATACGCGACCGCACCTACGAGCAGCACGGCCACCATCAGCAGCGTGGTCGCCACCGGCCGAAGAATGAAGATGCGGGACGGGTTCATGAGGCGAGTCCTAGCCAGTCTCACCGCCGCTCGCGCCACCGCCCTGGCGCCGACGACCCTGGCCGCCGCCCGGCGGACCGCTACCGGGCGCGCCGCCGCCGGGTGGACCCTTGCCGCCAAAGCCGCCGCCGTTTCCGTTGCCGCCGTTGCCGCCGTTGCGGCGATTGCCGCGCCGCGTGCCATCGCCACCGCCGACACCGGACGTCGTCTGCTGCGGCGGCGCGTCGGGCAGTTGCACGCGCGCGCCGTCGCGCAAGCGATCGCCGCCTTCGGTCACGACGATGTCGCCAGCGGCGATGCCGTTCGTGATCGCCACCCGCTCCCCGTCCGCGACCCCGACACTTATCGCGCGCACGCTCACAGTGCTGTCCGCGGGATCGACGAGATACACGAACGACGTGGCCTTGCCGTCCATCGTGCCCTTCTGAATCGCCGCCGCCGGCACGGTCACCTGGTCGTGCAGCGTGTCGAGCAGCAGGCGGATGTTCACGAACTGGTTCGGGAAGAGCTGCTCGTCCTTGTTGTCGAACGCGGCGCGCAGCTTCAGCGTACCGGTGGTCGTGTCGAGCTCGTTGTCCACGGTCTGCAATGTGCCCGACGCGAGCACGTTCGTGTTGCCGCGATCGTAGGCTTCCACCTGCAGTGCGTCGCCGCTATGCACGCGGCGCATCAGCGCCGGCACGTTGTCTTCGGGGATCGGGAAGATCGCGCTGATCGGCTGCAGCTGCGTGATCACCACGATGCCGTTCACGTCGCCTGGCGTCACGTAGTTACCGAGGTCCACCTGGCGTAAGCCGGCGCGGCCGCTGACGGGCGCCGTGATGTGCGCGTACGTCAGATTCAAGCGCGCGGACGACACCTGCGCCTTGTCGGTCGTGACGGTTCCCATGAGCTGTTCGGCCAGCGACTTCTGCGTCGCGAGCTGCTGCTCCGACACCTGCTGCTGCGACGCGAGGCCCGCATACCGTTCCACGTCGCGCTGCACGTTGCGCAACTGCGCTTCGTCGCGCGCGAGCACGCCTTCGGCCTGCGCGAGGGCGTTCTCGTACGGGCGCGGGTCGATCTGCGCCAGGAACTGCCCCTTCTCCACCATCTGCCCTTCCGTGAACGCGAGCTGCTGCAGCTGGCCGCTGATCTGCGTCTTCACGGTGACGGTGGCGAGAGGCGTGATCGTGCCGAGCGCGGCCAAATGGATTGGAATGTCGCCGGTGGCGGCTGTTGCCACGTTCACCGCCATTGGCGCTCCGAGCCCGAAGCGGCCGCGTTGCTGCGCGCGATCGGGCGTCGGCTGCCGCGCGATCCACACGAAAGCGCCGAGCCCCACGACGAGCAACGCGCCGAACAACAGCACCAGGCGACGCGTCCTCTTACTGCCAGCCACGGTGTGCGCTCCACGCCGAAAATCGGCTTCCCATGGAGGCCATGGTTAGCCCGACGCATTGGCTAAGCGTGTCAGGGTCCAGGCGCGCGCGTTTCAGATGAAACGCCGAACCTCGCGACTGACACGGATCCGTCGTGGCGCCGCGTCAAGATTCCTTCACGGCCACGGAGGCCAACCCACCGCCTTGGAAGGTCGCAGGCGAAACAGGTGCCGGCGTATGATGTTTCCCACCGAAATGAAGCAGCGTTCCCCGCCAGCGGATACGTCCGCGAACGCGGCCACCGAGGCCGCGCCCCAAGTGCCACCGCACGTGTTGGCCTTGGATGACGACCCCGATCTGCGCAACTTGCTGCGCGAATTTCTCCCAAAGCACGATCTGCGGACAACCACGGTCGCCACCGGCGCCGAGATGCTGCGCGTGCTCGAGCAAGAGCCGGTGGACATCCTGCTGATCGACTTGCGGCTGCCGCAGGAGGACGGCCTCGCCCTCGCCCGCAAGGTGCGCGAGACCTCGTCCATCCCGATCATCATTCTGACGGGCAAGACCGACGAGGCGGATCGAGTCATGGGGCTCGAGCTCGCCGCCGACGACTACGTCACGAAGCCGTTCAGCCCGCGTGAGCTCGTGGCGCGCGTGCGAGCGCTCCTGCGCCGCACGCAGCCGGAAGGCGGAGGGTCGAGCACCGCAACGCCGCGCGCGTATCGCTTCGCCGGCTGGGAACTGAACCTGCGGCGGCGCCGGCTCACGAACCCGAGCGGCGAAGCAGTCGAGTTGACGAACAGCGAATTCAATCTGCTGAGCGCGTTCCTCGCCGCTCCGCAGCGCGTGCTGACGCGCGATCAGTTGCTCGAGCGATCGCGCCTGCACAGCCTCGAGGTCTACGACCGTGCGATCGACGTCACGATCTTGCGCCTGCGCCGCAAGATCGAGCCCGACTACACGGATCCGCAGCTGATCGTGACCGAGCGTGGCGCCGGCTACGTGTTCACTCAACCGGTCGCCGTGCTGCGCTAGCGGCAGATGCCCAACACTGCCGAGACGAGCCCCGGCACGACTACCGGCTCGCGCATGCGTCACCATTTTCTGCTACTCGGCGCAGTGCTGATCGCGTTGATCGTCGCTGCCGATGTCCACGAGGCGTGGCAGGACTACAAAGCTAGCCTCGAGCGTAGCCGCCAAACCGTCGACCTCTTGAGCCACGCTTTCGGCGACCAGACTGCGCGCATGGTCCAGGAGCTCGACTTTGCGCTCGGCGACTTCTCCGACTGGGCGCGCAAGACAGACATCAGCGCCGGCGAACGCGAACGAATCACGCGCGAGCTGCTCGAGCACGTCACGCGGTTACCTTACGTGCGTTCGGCGCTCGTGGTCGACGCAGCCGGTCGGCGCATCGCGGCCACGGACGATAGCGCTCCAGACACCGGCGGGCCCACGGCGGCGCCGCCCTCGTTCGCGATTCTGCAGAACGACCCGAGTGATGCCGTGCACATCGGCAGGCCGTTCACCAGCCGCCGCGATGGCGACCGAACCTTCGCGTTGAGCCGCCGGCTCGTGACCGCCGACGGGCAGTTCGCCGGCATCGTGCTCGCGCGCGTGTCCTTCGATTACTTAGCGCGGTTTTACGAAGCAGTGAACGTGAGCCCGGGCGCGGAGATCCGCCTCGACCGGACCGACGGCGTGGTGCTCGCCCGGTATCCGAGCGGACGCGAGGACCTGCCCCCCGCCGAAGGAGCCGGCTACGTCACGGCCAAATCTCCGGTGGGCAGCTACCCGCTCTCGATCGAGGTGGGCCAGAGTCAGCACGACGCGCTCACCGGTTGGCGCGAGCAGGAGCTCTACAGCGTCGCACGCACGGGAACGCTGACGCTGCTGGCCGGCAGCCTACTCGCTGCGATCATGGTCGCCGTGCGGCGGCGCGAGCAGGCCGAGATCGCGCGTCGGGGGTCGGAGCTGCAGCTTCAGGAAGCGCGGCGCGCCGAAGCGCTGAGCTTGCTGGCCGCTTCCGTGGCGCACGACTTCAACAACGTGCTCGGCGCGATCGTCGGCTATGCCGAGCTAGCGCGCGAGACCGGCGGCAGCGACGCCCAGCTCAAGTCGAGCTTGGATCGCCTGCTCGGCGCCGCGGAGCGTGCGAGGCAGCTGGTCCGGCGCGTGTTGACGCTCGATCCACATCGCAGTGTCCGCGACCACACGGTGCTCGTGGCTCCGATCATCCGCGAGGTGGTCGATCAGCTGCAGACGCAACCCGCGCGAACGTTGGCCGTGGACATCCGCGTGGACGACGAGACGCTGGCCGTGTCTGGCGATTCCACCGAGATCTACCAGGTGCTACTGAATCTTTGCACCAACGCGATGCAAGCCACGCCGGCGAACGGCCGCGTTGCGATTCACCTGTACGCGGCAACGCGAACCGACGCCGCCGCACTGACGGTCGGCAGCGTGGCTGTCGGCGACTACGTGTGCGTGACGGTGACCGATGAGGGGCCCGGCGTGAACGCCGATCAGGCGCAGCGCATCTTCGATCCTCTCACGACCACGAAGAGTCCCGGCCAGGGTGTCGGCATTGGCCTCACCGTCGTGCGCACGATCGTCGAACGCATGCGGGGCGCGATCGAAGTGGGCGGTGACGGGGCGCGCGGCGCATCGTTCACCGTGCATTGGCCGCGTCAATCGGCCGCCGCGACCGACGCGAACTCGAGCCCGATCGATGACACCGTCCGCCCGGGCACCGGCCAGGTCATCATGATCGTCGACGACGAACCGCAACTCGCACTGCTCCTCGAAGAGCTCACGGCCTCGCTCGGTTACGAGCCGCTGGGGCTCACCGATCCGCTCCGCGCGCTCGAGGTGTTGCGTCGGGCGCCTGAACGCATCGACGCGCTCGTCACCGACGAGCGGATGCCGGGGATGCGGGGCACGGAGCTTGCGCGCAACGTGCGCGAGCTACGGCCCGATCTGCCGATCCTGCTGGTCACGGGTTATCGCAGTGCGGATCTCGATCGCGAGGCCGCTCGCGACGGCGTCGCACGCATTCTCGACAAACCCGTGCATCGCAACGAGCTCGAACGCGCGCTCGGTGACTTGCTTCGCTAACGGAGTTCGGCGGCGGCGGCGATTTGCGCCGTGAAGAACCGCTTCAGTGGCGGCGCCATGTTCTGGGGAATGTCCTCGCCCCACGCGCCACCATCGATCTTGGCGCCCGTGGGCATCGCATGCGCGTCGACGGCGAAGAACACGGGGATCGCAGGATGATCGAAGCCGGCGGCCTTGAGTTCCTTCTTCCAGGCATCGGCGTCGACGCGGATGATGTAGGTGCCGTCGAATGCGTCCTGCATCAGCGGATCGCCGAGCGACGCACGGAGCTTCTTACACGGCACGCACCATTCGGCCGTGATCTGCAGGAACGGCACGCGATGCTGCGCGGAGGCGTTCGCCACCTCGCGCCGCAACAGGTCTGGCAGCTTGCCTTGCGCGGGTTCGAGCACGACCACTGGGACGGGCTCCACCGCAAAGACGCGGTGGAAAACGGCGACTGCGAGCAACGCCGCCAGCAATGGCGTGACGATAAGAGCGCGACGCATGGCACCTCCGCTTCAGGCCGGGACCTAAGACTAGGGCTACTAAAGCACCGAGCCTGCTCGAGCGTCAATCCCGCACGCTCAGCGAGCGGCGACGCGTTCGTAGATGTGGAGGTACTGCCGCATCATCGTCTGCGAAGAGAACCGCTCGTCGACGCGCGCCAGCGCGTTGCGGCCATGCGCCTCGACCAGCGAGCGGTCTTCAACGTACGCCACGACCTGGCGCGTGAAGTCGTCGGCATCTTGGGTCTTGAACAGCTTGCCGGTCACCCCGTCGTCGATGAGGTCGAGCAATCCGCCCGTATTCGAGCCGATCAACGGCTTGCCGAGCGCCATGGCCTCGAGGTTGCCGCGTCCGAAGGCTTCGTTGTGCGCGGCCGACACGAGCACGTCGGCTTCCGCCATGATCGGAAACGGCCGCGATTGATGTCCCAAGAAGTGAAGATTCGGCGGATTGCCTGCGCGCGCCTCCCAACCTTTCGCATTGCCTACGTGCACGAAGTGAATCGGCGGGTCGGATAGTTGACGCGCCGCGCTGGCGAACAGCTCGAAGTGTTTATACGGGCGCAGCGAGGCGACGTACATCACGATGAACGCGTCGTGCGCAAGTCCGAGCTTCTCGCGCAATCCGAAGGGCGCCTGGCTCTGCTCAGCGAGCCATTGCCGGTTGATGCCGTGACACACGACCTCGACGTTGCGCGGCTTAAGAAACCGAAAGCTCTGCAGGTACGTGCGCGCCGCCGTGCTCACGGCGACGACGGCGGCTAGCCGCGGGCTACGAACGCTCCAGTACGCGGAAGGATTTTCGAAAAACGTCAGGTGACCGATGTAGGCGCGATAGCCGACGATTGGCACTCCGCGCTTGTTCCACAGAATCAGATTGGCGAGCTGCGAGTTGCCGTGAAAACTCTGGATGACGTCGAATGGACCGGCGGACCAAAGGCGTTCGATCGCGGCTTGGAACTGCCGGTCGAACCGCGATCGCGGCACGATCCGCTCACACCTCTCGGCAACGTGAGCGAGCTCGCGAGTCCATTCGTTCTCGGCTTCGAACACCACGGTCAGCGACGTTCGCGCTGCGAGTTCCTTCAGGAAGAAGAACAGAATGTGATCGACGTACTGAGTGACGAACAGGACTCTCATGCGATGACCCCGAGCACGGACTCGTAAAGCTCGACGTACTTGCGACACATCGCATCCGCCGTAAACTCTTTCGCCACCTCACGCCCGCGCACGCCGAGCGCGCGCCTGCGCTCCGGGGCTGCGACCAGCTCGAGCATCGCATCGCGCAGCTGATCCGGCCGCGCCGGCTCGATCAAGAGACCGTTCTCGCCGTGATGCACGATGTCCGGCAAACCGCCCACCGCGCTCACAATTACGGCGAGCCCCTGCTCCATGGCGTCGAACAAAATGCCGCCGATGCCCTCGCGATTGGAAGGCAGGATGAACAGGTCGAACGCGGCGAGATAGTCGCCGACATTGCGCACGAAGCCGGTGAACGTGACATTCGTGAGCCCTCGCGCGGCCGCCTTCAACATCGCCTCGTCTTCGCCACCACCGACGAGCACGAACTGCAAAGCCGGGTGCGACTGCTCGAGCTCGCGCGCCACGCGAATGATGAGCTCCTGGTTCTTCTGCGCGTTGTCGAGCGCACCCACATGCCCTATGACGAACTTGCCGGCGAACTGTGCGCGGATGGCGGCGGCCCTTGCCGCATCCACGATGAAGCCCGAGCTACCGCTGTGGATCACGCGCACCGGGATTGCGGAATCGTAGGCCCGCACGATGGCCGCGATCTGCGGAGCGACGGCGGCCACGGCCGAGGCCCTGCGATAGGCGCGATGCGCGAGCCAGTGGCGGCCGATGGGGTTGTCGACGCGACGCGTGATGATGTACGGGGTGCCGCTGCCGAGCGAGCGCAAATACGCGCCATAGACGCTGCGCCCTTCATGCAGATGCAGGAGCGCGACGCCGCCCGCCGCGAACGCCACGGATAATGGGCCGCCGCTGACCTGCCGAACTTCGATGGGGAGATCGCGGACACGCTCGCCGAGCGCGCCACCGCGCCGCGCGATCAGCACCTGACGTATACCGCGGCTCGCGAGACCGTGGATCAGCAGCTCCGTCTGGCGTTCGCCACCGCGATAGCCGCGTGCGGTGTTGACGTGCGCGATTAACGGTGTCATCGAACCAAAGCACGGGAGCCGCAGGCGGTGCCGCAGCGTACCACAGGCGCGCACGTTCCACGGCCATACACGCGGCGTTGCGGGCCTTGCGGCAACTGCCTACAGTGCGCGAATTCGCCGACGCGGCGCGAGGGTTCGAAAGCAGTGTGCGGCTTTGTCGGTGGAACCGATCCTGCTTGGAACTACGCCGCCGCGCTCACCGCGATCGCGCATCGAGGACCCGACGCCAGCGAGCTGAATCTGAGCGGTCCCGTCCGGGTAGGCTTTCGCCGCTTGTCCATCATCGATTTGCGCCGCGCAGCGAATCAGCCGATGTTCGCCGCCGATGGAGCCACCTGGATCGTCTTCAACGGCGAGATCTACGGTTATCGCGACTTGCGCGCGGCGCTGACGAAACGCGGCCACACGTTTCGAACCGACTCCGACACGGAAGTGCTGCTGAACGCCTATCTCGAATGGGGCGACGAGTTCATCGCGCACGTCGACGGCATGTTCGCGATCGCGATCTGGGATCCACGCGCGGGGCAACTGAAACTGTATCGCGACCGGCCGGGCATCAAGCCGCTCTACTATTTCTACGACGGCAAGCGCTTCGCGTTCGCGTCCGAGCTCAAAGCACTCGAGAGCGCGCTCGCACCCGGCGAACTCATCGTCGATGAAACCGCGTGCTATGACTTCCTGAGCTATCGCTACGTGCCTGCGCCGAAGACGCTCTACAAGAACTGCTTCAAGCTGCCGCCGGCGCACCGCGTTGCGTACACCCCCGCCACAGGCACGCTCGAAGCGCCGCGCCGCTTCTGGACACTGCCCACTCCGACCGAGACGCGCTCGCCGGCGCTCGACGCGTGTTGCGAAGAGCTACGCAGCCTGATCGCAACCTCCGTCGACGAGCAGATGATCGCCGACGTGCCGCTCGGCTTCTTTCTCTCCGGCGGCGTCGATTCGAGCGTCGTGGTCGCCGCCGCCGCGCGCAACGGGCGCCGCGTCGCAACGTTCGCGATCGGTTTCGACAAGGACGAGGTTTCGGAAACGCCGTATGCGCGCGAGGTCGCGGCCCGTTTCGCGACCGAGCATCACGAACGCATCCTTCTGCCCGAGAGCGCGCAGGAGCTGCTGCCGAAGCTTAAAGCATGGTTCGATGAACCCTTCGCCGATGAATCCGCGTTACCGACGTACCTCGTGTCGAAGACCGCTCGTGAGCAGGTCACCGTGGTATTGACCGGCGACGGCGGCGACGAAGTGTTCGGCGGTTACCGCACGTACCCACGCTACGCCCGTTACGCCGGCCGGCCGACGTGGCCCGGCGCGTTCGAGCGCGCGAGCCATGCGCTGCGGCGCGGCCTGCCGCGCCGCCACGTCGTGAGCCGCGCGCTGCTATTGCTCGAGACGGCGCTCAGCGACGGCCCCCACCTGTGGGGCAAGCTCATGGGCGGCATGTCGACGCCGGAGAAAGCAGGTTACGCGCGCGAGTTCGGCATCCCGCGCGACTATGACGACTGGTGGCACTACCGGCAGCACTGGCGCGCCGACCTGCCGCTGCGTACGCGGCTGCAGTACGTCGACTTCCACACGTTCATGCCGGGGCTCGTGTTGACGAAAGTCGACCGCACGACGATGGCCGTGTCGCTCGAAGCGCGCGTTCCTCTGCTCGCACAGCGTATCGTGGAGTTTTCATTCAGTCTTAATGAAGATCTGCGCTATTACGGCCGCGAGCCCAAAGGCTTGCTCCGCCAGGCGTACCGCGGCATCCTGCCGGACCACATTCTCGACCGGCGTAAGAAGGGGTTCGGCATACCCCGCTACTATCTAAAGGATGTGAGCGGCGGCAAGCCGATTCAGGAGCACGTGCTCTGCAGTCTGTTTCTTAGGAACTCAGGGTCCAGGAGCGTAGTTTGACCACCGACCAGCGCAAGCGCGCGTTAATCACCGGAATTACCGGCCAGGATGGCGCCTACCTCGCCGAGTTCCTGTTGGACCGCGGCTATGAGGTGCATGGCATCAAGCGCCGCGCGTCGTCATTCAATACCGACCGTATCGATCATTTGTACAGCGATCCCCACGAACCCAACCGCCGGCTGATCCTGCACTACGGCGACCTGACCGACGCAACGAACCTGATTCGCATCGTTCAAGAAGTGCAACCGCAGGAGATCTACAATCTCGCGGCGCAGAGCCACGTCGCGGTGTCGTTCGAAACGGCTGAGTACACGGCGAATTCCGATGCGCTCGGCACGTTGCGTTTGCTCGAAGCGATCAAGATCTGCGGCTTGGCCGAGAAGACGCGCTTCTATCAAGCATCGAGCTCCGAGATGTTCGGCAAGGTGCAGGAAACGCCGCAGCGCGAGACGACGCCCTTCTATCCGCGGTCCCCTTATGCCGCGGCGAAGGTATACGCGTACTGGATCACGGTGAACTATCGGGAAGCCTACGGCCTCTTCGCGTGCAACGGCATCCTGTTCAACCACGAGTCGCCGCTGCGCGGCGAGACGTTCGTCACTCGCAAGATCACGCGCGGTCTCGCGCGCATCAAAGTGCACCTCGACGATTGCCTATACTTGGGCAACCTCGATGCGCTGCGGGATTGGGGTCACGCTCGCGACTACGTGCGCGCGCAATGGCTGATGTTGCAGCAGGCGCAGCCCGAGGATTACGTCATCGCCACTGGCCATCAGTACTCGGTGCGTGTGTTCGTCACTCGCGCGGCGGAGTGCCTCGGCATACACCTCGACTGGCGCGGTAAAGGCCTCGAGGAACACGCCATCGACAAGGCCAGCGGCAGAACACTCGTTCGCGTCGACCCGCGCTACTTCCGCCCCACCGAAGTCGAAACTCTGCTTGGCGACGCCTCGAAGGCGAAACGTCAGCTCGGCTGGACGCCCGAGGTCACGTTCGACGCGCTAGTGCGTGAAATGATCGACTCCGACTCGAAGTTGGCCGAACGCGACGCGCTGATCAAACGCGAAGGCTATTCAGTTCCCCAGCACCGCGAATGAACAAGGAGTCGAGCGTGTTCGTCGCCGGCGAGCGCGGTCTCGCGGGCTCTGCCGTCCGCCGGGCACTCGCAGCGCGCGGCTTTGGCAACCTGATCAGCGCGCCGCGAGCGTCGCTCGACTTGCGCGACGCGGTTGCCGTCGAGAAGTTCTTCGCGAAGGAGCGGCCGGGCTACGTGTTCATGGCCGCGGCCAAGGTCGGCGGCATCGTCGCCAACGACACCTACCCCGCCGACTTCATTCGCGACAATCTGCTGATTCAGACCAACGTGATCGATGCCGCCTACCGAAATGGCACGCAGAAGTTTTGCTTCTTGGGATCGAGCTGCATCTATCCACGGCTCGCGCCGCAGCCGCTCACGGAAACGTCGCTGCTGACTGGCCCGCTCGAGCCTACGAACCAGTGGTATGCCGTGGCGAAAATCGCGGGCATCAAGATGTGCCAGGCCTATACGCGTCAGTATGGCTTCAAGGCGATCTCGGTGATGCCTACAAACCTGTACGGACCTGGGGACAACTTCGACTTGCAGACGTCGCATGTCTTGCCGGCGTTGTTGCGCAAGTTTCATACCGCGAAGGAAGCCGGCGACGCCGAGGTCACGGTGTGGGGCTCGGGAACGCCGCGGCGCGAATTTCTGTACGTGGACGACCTAGCGGACGCGTTGTGCTTCCTCATGGAGCGCTACGATTCCCCCGAAATCATCAACGTGGGCTGCGGCGAGGACATCACTATCGCCGACCTCGCGACACTGATCCGCGACATCGTCGGTTTCCGCGGCACGATCGCGTACGACAGCAGCAAGCCCGACGGCACGCCGCGCAAGCTCCTCGACGTCGCCAAGTGCACGGCGCTCGGCTGGCGCGCACGCACGAAACTCGCAGACGGCATTGCCGCGACGTACGCGTGGTACCTCTCCCGAAACGAATCGCGCGCCGCTTGACGCGAGGCCTAACGACTCAACGCACTCGGAAAAAAATTGCGTCGACCTGCAGGTTGCGGCCGTACTTGTCCGTGAATCCGGGTTGAAGCCCCCAAAGGGTGAAACCGGCGGCTTCCAAACGATCGATCGTTTCGCGCCAAAGGTGCTGGCCTTCATAGAGGACGACCAGGGACAGCTCGCACAGTACGCCTTCAAGTCTTGGCAGCGTTTCACGAGCGCCCGTCAGAACATGCCACTCGAACCCTTGTGTATCGATCTTCAGGAACGGTCGGCGCGCAACCCCAAGGTACGATGCTGCGACCGAATCCAATCTCCATACCGGAACCGTCTCCTGGCCAACGTAGGCTGACCCCGGCGCCGCATCCTCGTGGGCCTGCGACATCGTCATGATGGACGACGACACCGAGTTGCCCGCGATATAGATGACGGTCGAGCCGTCCGAATCACCCAGGGCGCAACGGTCATGGACGGACCAGCGCGCGTCGCTGGTCGCGGCTTCGCGCAGCTTCTTGTGCGCGTCGGACAGTGGCTCAAAGCTCACGATGGGCCCGGAGAATCCGGCACCACGAATCTGCTGTGCGAACTGGCCGGTGTTGGCACCGACGTCGAAAACGAAGTCGATCCCGAACCTTTCGAAACCCTGTAAGAGCTGACGCGCCGCGCGTTTCGCTGTGGAGCCGCGACGCCCGATCCGGACTTTCTTCAAAAGCGCACTGACGCGTTTCCTGACATCGCTCATTGCCGATCTAAAACGACGCTACACGCGCTTGCGCACAGATCGATACGCCTTCGCGAGCTTCCGCATAATCGGCCCGAAGGTGTCCGGAAAGCGGCGAAACGGCCGGGCAACGAGCTGCATTCGTTTTTGGCGGTACGGAATGCCGTGCCAACCGAGCCTACCGGAGCCGCGTATGAAGACGGTTCCGTCCATTCCATTGAAGATGTGGGTGACCATGGATTCGTCTGCCCGAAGCGCAGCGGGGGAATTGTCCTCGATCCCGAAAGCCGAAAAATACTCGCTGCGCACAAACAGCGCGTTGGCCAGCGTGGCGGCAACGAGTTCGTAGCCCTTCTCCCGGGCGAGCCCCGTCAGGGCCAGCAGACTCGAGCTCTGATTCACGTTCATGTCAGCGGGCTGCACGAAGTCGACAGCGGTGGGAATCGTCGGGTTGTACTCGATGACGACAAGCCGCGGGCGATATCGCGTGGTCGCCTTCCACACGTGATAGTCATTGCCGTCGATGTCGATCGAGAGCACGTCGAAATCCTCCGGGATCGATGTCTTCGCGAGGACCGTATCCAAGTTGTCCGCGGTCGAAAAGCCGACGAACGCGCTGATCGGTAGCACCTTGGGATTGCCTGCGAACTTGTTCCTGAGATCCCGGAAACGCCGCTCAGACCCCTCGATCAGTACCGCCGAGAAGCCACGACTCGAGATCAAGTCGTAGGTATTGCTGAGGTAACTGCCGTCCCACGCACCGAATTCGACGCACCAGCCGACCGGCTGACCAATCACTTCAAGGATCTTGGCGATGATGCCGTCCTCGCCGTTCTGCGAGTTCACGTTGGCCGCGTGATCGAGCAGCCACCTGTTATTTGTCGTCAATGCTGGAACTCCAACTCGCGAGCCGCGGGTCAGGGCACCGCCGCGACGCGACAGCACATGTTACTTTGAAACCAATGCGTCACGCACGCGCACGGCGCGGCCGCGACGTTCAAAACACCGTGACGCGCGCCTTCGCGCCGCCGAGCCACCACGCCACTTCGCTAAAGGTCGAGAGGTAGCTCGCGAATAGTCGTTCCGTGCGCGCGAGCAGCAACAGGTCGATCAGATCCTCCGTGATACCGGCGGTAGTCCGCCAGCTGTCGTGCCGCGCGGTCTGGCGCGGAAAACACAGGACGCGCGGGACACCGTAGCGCTGCATCAGCTCGGTCACGATCTCGTCGCTGTCGCTGACGACGAGGAAACGCGCCGAGCTCTCGGCGCCGTCCAGCATTCGGATCAAGCGGCGGCGCGCCGGCACGTGATACTTGCGGTAGCGGCGCGGATCATCTCGCCACGTGCGGACCTGGACGCCGATCACAGCGGGATCGAGCGTTTTCGCCGCCCAGTCCGCGGCGCGCGCCTCAATCTCGGCACGCACGCGAATGCGGCGGAACAGCGGGCCGTATACGTCGTGGAAATACTGCGGAATGCGTTCGTACTCGAGGTCAATGTGGCGCGCATCGGCGCGCGTAGAGCGCCGCGAGTGCTGCTTCGGGAACACCATGAAACGATAGCGATCCGTCTTTCGGCCCTTCAGCGTCCACAACGCTTTCCCAAGACCACGCACGATGGGGTGCGCGCCGGCGCCCACCGTCGCGAAGCCGCGCGGCAGATGCGGGACATCCTCGGGCAGGATCGCGAACCGCCACGACGAGTATTCCAGCGCGCCCGAGGGTACCGCGTCGATGGCGATGTCGTTCGCGAAGAGCTCGCCGAACGTCGCCGGCATGTTCGTGTTGACCGGCCAACAGATGCGCGCTTCGCTGCTCAGTCGCATCGCGGAAGCCCACGACTTCAATCGGTTGCCGAGCCCCGCGGTCTCCGCGGACACGACGAGCGACGGCGACGCGATCGGGACTATCATCATCGAGCGACTGGTAAGACTCCTGAAAGACGATTCTACACGCGCCACTACCGCGCCTCTGCAAACCGTGCGCTTACCGTCGCGCAGCGCGCGAGCCATCCGTGCCGCTCGTAGTCTTTTATGGCAAACTCCCACGACCGCTCATGAACCTCCCGGCACCGCCCAACAACGCGCGCCGCGCCACCGAATGGCGTGCGTTGCGCGACCTCGCGCCGCATCTGTGGCCCGCGGGCGACTTCGCCGTTCGGGGGCGCGTCCTGCTGGCTTTGGTGCTCCTGGCCGGCAGTAAGCTCGCGACGGTGTATGTCCCGTTGCTGTTTAAACGGCTCGTGGATCTGTTCGCCACACCGCACAACACCCCGATCGTGCTGCCGCTCAGCCTCGTCATCGGCTATGGCGTGCTGCGAATCGCGACCATCGCATTCGCCGAGCTGCGCGATGCGGTATTCGCGAAGGTCGCGCAGCGCGCGATCCGCACGGTGGCCTTGAAGACGTTTCGGCACCTACACAGTCTCTCGCTCGCGTTCCACCTCGAGCGCCAGACCGGCGGGTTGTCGCGCGCCATCGAGCGCGGCACCAACGGCATCGATACGTTGCTGACGTTCGTCCTGTTCAATATCGTGCCAACATTGATCGAGATTCTGCTGGTATGCGGAATCCTGTGGGCCTTCTTCGACGTCTCGTATGCCGCTGTCACCCTGCTCTGCGTGATCGGCTACGTCGCGTACACCCTCTCGGTGACGGAATGGCGTATCAAGTATCGGCGCCAGATGAACGAGACGGACCAGGAGGCCAATACACGCGCGGTCGACAGCCTGTTGAATTACGAGACCGTGAAGTACTTCGGCAACGAACAGTATGAAGCGAACCGGTACGATCAGGCGCTGGCGCGCTACGAACACGCGTCTGTCGCGAGCAAGAGCTCGCTGTCGTTGCTGAACATCGGCCAGGCCGCGATCATCGGCGTCGGGCTGGCCGTGCTCATGCTGATGGCGGGGCGCGGCGTCATCGCCGGCAAGCTAACAGTGGGCGATTTCGTGCTCATCAACACGTACCTGATTCAGCTGTACATTCCGCTGAATTTCCTCGGAGTCGTGTATCGGCAGATCAAACAGTCGCTTACCGACATGGAGTCGATGTTCCGGCTGCTGAACGTGAGCGCAGACGTGAAAGACTCTCCCGGCGCCCCCGAGCTGCTTCCCGGCGCCGGCGCCGTCGAGTTCGATCGCGTGAGCTTCGCATACGACCCGCGGCGCACGATCCTCCACGACGTATCCTTTCGCGTGCCGTCGGGTGCGAAGGTTGCCATCGTCGGCGCCAGCGGCGCCGGTAAATCCACGATCTCCCGCCTGCTGTTCCGCTTCTACGACGTGACCACCGGCGCCGTACGCATCGATGGCCAAGACATCCGCGACGCGACGCAAGCCAGCGTGCGTGGTTCGATCGGCATCGTCCCGCAAGACACTGTGCTGTTCAACGACACGATCTACTACAACATCGCGTACGGCCGGCCCGGCGCATCGCCGGCCGAAGTCGAAGAAGCCGCGCGCCTCGCACGCATTCACGACTTCATCATGGCTTCGCCCGACGGCTATCAGACCATGGTGGGCGAACGCGGGCTCAAGCTCTCGGGTGGCGAGAAACAGCGTGTCGCGATCGCCCGTACGATACTGAAGCGGCCGCGGATATTGCTGTTCGACGAAGCCACTTCCGCTCTCGACACGCGTACGGAGCGTGAAATCCAGAGCTCGTTGCGCGAAGTGTCGCGCGGCCATACGACGCTAGTGATTGCGCACCGGTTGTCGACGATCGTTGACGCCGACGAGATCATCGTGCTGGCCGAGGGGCGCATAGCCGAACGAGGCACTCACACCGCGCTGCTCGGACGCGGTGGCCCCTACGCCGCCATGTGGCAGCGCCAATTGCTGACGCCGCACGAGGCCGGCGCCGACATCGGCGTCGACGAAGCCCTCGCGGTTCACTGATTCGGCCTCAGGGCCGCGCGATGAGTCAGCGCGGGCCGTGCAAGTACAGATAGCGCCAGAGCGTTTGAGTGACGAGCGCGTGGTCGATCTCGCCTGACACGAGCATGGCGGGCAGCGCGCTGATTGGCACGAGCACCGGCTCGGTGACCTCCGTGCCCGTGTTTTGCACGGCGCGTTCGCGCTCGACACCCGTGGCGAAGTAACCGTGCAACCGGTTGGCGAACAACGCGGGGTTCGGGTTCACGACGCCGAGTGGCTCCGCATGGCGCGCACGATAGCCCGTCTCCTCGAGGCACTCGCGTAGCGCGGCTGCGGCCGGATCTTCGCCGGGATCCACGAGACCGCCCGGTATTTCAAGCGTGACTCGTTGCGCGCCATGACGGTACTGGCGAATCATGACGACGTGGCCGTCGGTCGTGATCGGCACAATTTGCGTCCAGGTCTGCGACTGAATGCGGTGGAACGTGCGCACTTGCCCGTCTACCGGTGACACTGCGTTAGAACGCTCGACGGTAAAAATTCGGTAGTCGCCCACGGTCTCGCGCGAAGCTTCGCGCCAATCCATCGCTGCGTGTTGCGGTCGTTTGCTCATGAAGGCACTACGTTCCGAGTTGATAAATCAGCAATGCGCCCGTGTAACCCAGCGCGGTCATGTAGGTCCACGCGAAGATCGGCCAGCGCCAGCTATTGGTCTCGCGCCGGATGACGGCCAGTGTCGCCGCACACTGCAGACACCAGGCGTAGAACAGCAGCAACCCGAGCACCATCGGCAGCGTGAAGACAGGGCTGCCATCTGGGTGTCGCGCCGCCGTGAGCTGACCGGCAAGCGTCTGCTCGTCCGCGTCGCCGCCCACCGCGTAAATAGTGCCGAGCACCGCGACCACGACCTCACGCGCCGGGAACCCGGCGATGACCGCCGCCGAAACCCGCCAATCCCAGCCGAGCGGGCGAAACACCGGCTCCACGACGTGCCCTGCCCGGCCGAGCCAGCTCTGCGCGAGATGCTCGGCCGATGCCTCGTTGTCGATCTCCGCGTAACGCCGCGTCAAATCCTGACCGCTCAGAGTCGTTGCCGCTACCGTGCGCGCCTGCGCGCGGTGATCGTCGACGGCCGCTGACCGCGGAAAGTACGCGAGCGCCCACACGACGACGGCGACCGAGAAGATTACGGTGCCGGCCCGTTTCAGGAATACGCGCACGCGATCCAGCAGCTTGAGGGCCACGGTTTGCAGATTCGGCATTCGGAATTCGGGTAACGCGAGAATGAACGTCGGGTTCTCGCCGCGCAGCACGGATCGGCGTAACAGCAACGCGGTGCCCACGCCACCCGCGATGCCGATCACATACAGCCCAAACAGCACGAGGCCCTGGAGATTGAAGATGCCTACGGCGCGAACTGGCACGAACGCCGCGATCAACAACGCATACACCGGCAAGCGCGCCGAGCAGGTCATGAACGGCGCGGCCATAATCGTGGCGATGCGGTCGCGGCGATTCGGAATCACGCGCGTGGCCATGATCGCCGGCACCGCGCAGGCGAAGCTCGACAGCAACGGAATCACGGACTGCCCGGACAAACCCACTGCACGCATTGCGCGATCGACGAGAAACGCGGCACGCGCGAGATACCCCGTGTCCTCCATCAGGATGATGAAGAGGAACAGGATCAGGATCTGCGGCAGGAACACGATGACGCTACCGACGCCTGCGATCGCACCGTCAACGACGAAGCTGTTCAGCGCGCCGGGAGGGAGCCACGCGCCGATCGTGGCGCCGATGGCGGTGATTCCGGCGTCGATCGCGTCCATGAACGGCTTCGCCCACGCGAACACCGCCTGAAATACCAATGCCATCGCCAGGACGAACAGCGCCGTGGCCGGCCAGGGCTTGTTGATCCAATCGAGTAAGACCGCGCCGCGGCTCGCCGCCAGCGAGCCGGGTGTCTCGACACGCGCGAGCGTGGCCCGTACCCACGCGTAGCGTCGGCGCGCTTCGACGGCCAATGGAGGCGCATCCCCGAATAGCTCTTTGCGCGCGGTCGCAAGCTCCGCCTGCAACTGCGTCGCGACCGTGTGCGTGCCGGCGTCGATCAGCTGCCGTTCGACCTCGATCGGATGCAGATCCACGCCGCCGACATGCCAACGCTCGGCAAGTTGGGTGGCCACCCTGCGAAGTTCCGCCCAATGCTCGACGACCCGCGGTGCGGGCGTCTCGAGCAATCGACCGAGCGCTTCTTTCAACGCCGGGAAGCCGCGTCCTGTCGTCGCCACCACGGGGTACACCGGTACGCCGCCCAGCGCTTCCTGCAGCGCGGCATAGTCGATACGCAACCCCTGGCGCTGTGCCGCGTCCGTCATTGTCAGCGCCACGATCATGGGCCGGCCGAGCTCGATGAGCTGCTGCAGCAAATACAGCCCCTGATACAGCCGGGTCGCATCGATGACTGCGAGCATCGCGTCGGGCTTACGCGTGCCCATGACTCGGCCGAATAGCACTTCGACCGCAATGCGTTCGTCGGCGGAGGTAGGGCTGAGCGAGTAAGTACCAGGAAGATCAACAAGATCCAGAGATGTCTTGCCAAATACTCCACGGCCTAAACGACGCTCGACGGTCACTCCGGGATAGTTCGCAGTACTTTGCCGAAGGCCCGTCAACCGATTGAACACCGAGCTCTTGCCGGCATTGGGGTTGCCGACAACGGCGACTGTCCCCGCCGCACGGCGATGGATGGTCAGCGTATCGACCGAGACTGCGGTTTCAACCCCAGTGGCCATGGGCCCCCACCTGGCTCACGTGGAAATGCTGCCCCTGCGCGCGTCGCAACGAGATCGACGCACCGTAAATGCGGAACTCCAGCGGATCACCGCCGAGCGAGGCGCGAAGGAACTTGAGCTCGGCCCCTTCGACGAGGCCAAGCACCATCAAGCGCTGCACCGCAGGATCGGCTGTATCGATCGTATCGATGCGGACGCGGTCGCCGGGCTTTAGGTCGGACAATGTCAGGGTCGGGCTCCGCGTCAGGCGCTAAATACGAATCGTTCTTATTATAGCCCTCAATCGAACGGATGGCGACGCATGATTACGGCGTCGCGAGCCGGACCCGTCGAAACGATGTCGATCGGAACGCCGGCCAGCTGCTCGAGCCGCTGCAGGTAGGCCTTCGCTTCCTTCGGCAAGCCGCCGTAGGTGGTAACGCCCGCCGTGGGCGCCGTCCAGCCCGCCACGGACTCATACACCGGCTCACAGTCCCGGAACCTGTCCATCAGCAGCGGCAGAGTTTCGAGAACTTTGCCGTCCAGGCGGTAGGCCGTGCAGATCTTGATCTCGGGCACGCCATCGAGCACGTCGAGCTTGGTCAGGCAGAGCCCCGTGGCGCTGTTCGTGAATACAGCGCGGCGCAGCGATACCGCATCGAACCACCCGCAGCGGCGTGGTCGTCCCGTCGTCGAGCCGAACTCGTTGCCGATCTTGCCGAGATGGGCGCCCATCTCATCGTGCAATTCGGTCGGAAACGGGCCCGCGCCGACGCGCGTCGTATAGGCCTTCACGATACCGAGCACGTAATCGATGGCCGCGGGCCCGAGGCCCGAGCCGGCGGCGGCGCCACCCACCGTCGTGTTGGACGACGTCACGAACGGGTACGTGCCGAGGTCGATGTCGAGCATCGCCCCTTGCGCGCCCTCGAACAACACGCTTCGCCCGTCGTGCTGCAAAGTTTGCAGCGTCTCCGCCACGTCGACGACCAACGGTTTCACGCGCTCGCCGAGCGCGAGCAGGTTGTCGAGCTCGCGCCGCGGATCCGCCGTCTCCGCCTGGTAATAATGCGACAGCAAAAAGTTGTGCAGATCGAGCAACCGCTCGAGCTTCTGCTCGAGCTCACGCGGCGCGAACAGATCCGAGACGCGGAGTGCGCGGCGCGCGATCTTGTCCTCGTATGCGGGCCCAATGCCGCGGCCCGTCGTGCCTATCGCCCCCGCGCCGCTCTTTTGTTCGCGTGCGCGGTCGAGCAACGCGTGTGACGACAGGATCAGTGGACACGCCGGCGATACACGCAGCCGCTGCTCGACCGGCACACCGCGCGCCTTGAGCTCGTCCATTTCCTTGCATAACGCATCGAGCGAGACGACGACGCCGTTGCCTATCAGGCATACGACATCGTCGCGCAGAATTCCCGATGGAATCAGATGCAGCACCGTCTTGCGATCGCCGATCACGAGCGTGTGACCCGCATTGTGCCCACCCTGAAAACGCACGACCGCGTGAGCGCGGTCAGCCAGCACGTCGACGACGGCGCCTTTGCCCTCGTCGCCCCACTGCATTCCAATCACGACAACGTTTCGACCCACAACTATCCTCGCACGCCAAGCAGCAGCGCCAATCCGGCGATGACTGCCGCCAGGCCGAAGAGCCGCAACTGGTTATCCGGGAGCCCGGCCAGAGCGGACAAAGCGCGCCGCCAATGGGGCGGCGCAGCGAATGGGAACAGCCCCTCGAAAATCAGGTAGAAAGCGAAACCCGCAAGAAGATCTGCCCAGGCCAACGCCTCAAGCCTCCGTAAAGATGATCTTAACGATGATCTATTTAGTCGACGTGCCGAGCTGATTCTGCAAGTACTTGAAGAAGTCGCTGTCTGGCTGAAGCACGAGCACGTCCTGCTCGCGGCCAATCGACTGCCGGTACGCTTGCATGCTGCGGTAGAAAGCGTAGAAGTCGCGGTCCTTCGAGTATGCTTCCGCATAAATCTCGGCGGCTCGCGCGTCGCCCGCACCGCGAATCCGCTCCGCATCGCGGTAGGCTTCCGAAAGGATCACGGTGCGCTGCCGGTCGGCGTCTGCCCGGATCCGCTCGAACTCCTCGTCGCCTTCGGCGCGAAGCTGCGACGCGACGCGCTGGCGCTCCTGCCGCATGCGGTTATAGACAGACTCACTGACCTCGTCCGCAAGTTCAATGCGTTTGACGCGCACATCGACGATTTGGATGCCGATCTCGGGCGTGCGTTCGCGCGCGGCTTTTAGCATCTGTTCCATGAGTTCCGACCGTTCAGCGGACACCACTTGCTGGACGGTGCGCTGGCTGATCGCAGCCTTGATGCCTTCCTTGATGATCGCCGACAAACGCTCGACGGCCAGTGTCTCGTCGCCGCGCACCGCACGGTAGTACTGTGCGGGGTCGATGATCCGCCACATCACGAAGTAGTCGACGATCAGATTCTTCTTCTCGCCCGTCAGGAACTTCTCTGCCTGAGGCTTGAGATTGATGATGCGTTTCGGATACCGCTCGACGTTCTGCACGAACGGCACTTTGAAGTGCAGCCCTGGCTTGTAGTCGGCCTGGACGATCTCGCCGAACTGAAATTTGACGGCATAGTCGCGCTGGTCGACCGTGAACATTGACATCCGGACCAGAATCACGATCACCACCGTGGCGATCAACAGCAGATTCAAACGCGGACTCACGACGGAATGCTCCTTACCCGCTCAGCGCGTCTCGCGCTCGCGGGAGCGCGGTATGACATTGGGAGACGGAGCCACGGCCGTTACGCCCGGCGAGGTGTCTCCGCCCCGCTCGCCAGCGGCCCGGCGCTGCATGAGTTGATCGAGGGGCAGATACAACACATTGCTCGTTCCCTTGGTGTCCACGAGCACTTTCGTGGAGCTCGCGAGAACGGCCTCGACTGTTTCAAGGTACATGCGTTCGCGAGTCACGGCCGGCGCCTTCTGATATTGCGCGAGGATGGACGTGAAGCGGTCCGATTCGCCCTCGGCGTTGGCAACGACTTGCGAGCGGTAAGCGTCGGCCCCCTGCCGCCGCACTGCCGCCTCACCGCGTGCCCGCGGCAGGATCTCGTTCGAGTACGACTGTGCTTCGAGGATGCGCCGCTCGCGATCCTCGCGAGCCTTGATCGAATCCTGCACGCTGCTCTCGACCTCGCGCGGAAAATTTGCATCCTGCATGTTGACTTCATACACCGTGATGCCCGCGCCGTAGGAGTCAAGCGTCGCTTGCAGCAATTCCTGTGTATCTCGCGCAACCTCTGTTCTGCCTTCGGTCAGAATGAAATCGAGCACGTTGCGCCCCACGACTTCACGGATTGCGCTGGCCGTCGCGTCGATCAGCGTGGTTTCGGGCTCGCGCGTGTTGAACATGAATTTCTGCGCGTCCGTGCGTCGAAACTGCACGCGCAGATCGACGTTCACGATGTTCTCATCGCGCGTCAGCATGCTGCCGGAGTACGGGAGCTGCTCGGTCGCGTTGATGTTGACCCGCTCGACGCTCTCGATGGGCCAGGGTAGGTGCCACCGCAAGCCCGGTTGCGTCAGCTGCTGGAATGCTCCGAACCGCAACACCACGCCACGTTGCGCCTCGTCGACGATATACACCCCAGTGAGCGCCCAGATCGCGGCGATGAGCACAGCCGCGCTCGCGAAAAAGCCTGAGCTCAACGGTGGATCGCCCGAGCCACGGCCGCCACCGCCGCGCCCACCACGGAACAGACCCGCGAGCCTGCGCTGCAGGTCGCGTACTACGGCATCCAGGTCCACGGGACCTTTATCCTTATCGGAGCGCCACGGATTCTTCTTTTCGCCGTCGTCCCAAGCCATCGCTACTCACGCTTTGCGTCCAAATTCTTCTGCCGCGAGGCCCTCCTGGTCGCGTAGCTGCCGCCAGCGCTGCGCCGGTAGCTCTACGGCCAAGGTCCAGCCGCCATTCGGATCGGCGGTTTCGCCGCGAACGGCGTGCCACGCGAACAATTTCGCCCGTACTCGGCTCTGCTGCGGCCCCAAGTGGAGCTCACCAACGAACCGCTCACCGCTGACCCGCGCCACAATGGCGGCGCGTAGCTCCGCGAGGCCGCTGCCCGTTACGGCCGAAACACAGTACCTATTGGGCGAAAGTCCTTCCGGCTCCCCGACGAAGTCGGCGCCGGCCCTGTCGATCTTATTGTACACCGGGAGACAGGGAACCTCGGCAGCTCCGATCTCATTCAGCACCTTTTCGACCTGCTGTCGACGGTCCTCGTGGTGAGGGTCGCTGGCATCGATGACATGCAGCAGCAGCGCGGCCTCGCGGGTCTCCGTGAGGGTTGCACGAAACGCGGCGACAAGCTCGTGAGGCAGGTCGCGCACAAACCCAACGGTATCGGCGACGAGCACCTCTTCGCTGCCCCCCGGGGGTAACCGGCGGATCGTGGGGTCGAGCGTGGCAAACAACTGGTCTTTGGCCAGCAGGTGCGCTCCCGAGAGCGCGTTGAAGAGCGTGGTCTTGCCGGCATTCGTGTAACCGACCAGCGCCACCGTGGGGACCTCGGCGCGACGCCGCTCCTTCCTGCTCGCCTCGCGCTGCCGCTCGACGCGCTTAAGACGCTCGCGCAGATGTCGAATCCGTAAACTCACCAGCCGCCGATCGGTCTCGAGCTGGGTTTCTCCCGGTCCTCGCAGACCAATGCCGCCTTTTTGTCGCTCGAGATGCGTCCAGCCGCGAACCAGACGCGACGCCAAGTGCTCGTGCTGCGCGAGCTCCACTTGAAGCTTGCCTTCGAACGTGGCCGCACGCTGGGCGAAGATGTCGAGGATCAGGCCGTTTCGGTCGAGGACGCGCGTGTTCAGCGCTTTTTCCAGGTTGCGTTCCTGGCCGGGCCGCAAAGGCTGATTGATGAGGATCAACTCGGCGCCCGAGTCGCGCACTTGTTCGGCGACCTCCTCGACCTTGCCGCTGCCGATGAAAAACTTCGGATCTGGACGATCGCGCCGCGCGGTCAGCTCGGCAACGACGGTAGCGCCAGCCGATTCGGCCAGCGCGTGAAATTCCTGGATCTCATCGTCTAAGCACGGTCTTTTGAGACCAACGTGCAGCAGCAGCGCGCGTTCACCGCTGCGTGGGCGATCGAGCAACCTTCCCTCCGTGTGCCGGAGAACGGCACTCAGTCTTCTGTCTCTTCCTCATCCATGGCCGGCACGCGAACATTACGCGCCGGTACGACCGTCGAGATGGCGTGCTTGTAGACCATTTGGCTTACGCTGTTGCGCAGCAGAACGACGAACTGATCGAAGGAGTCGATCTGGCCTTGCAGTTTGATGCCGTTCACGAGGTAAATCGAAACGGGGACCTTTTCCTTACGCAAAGCGTTCAGAAACGGGTCCTGAAGCGACTGGCCTTTGGCCATGACTTTCTCCTCTTATTATTCTTCGCATCGACGAGATTCGGTCGGCCCGAGTCGCCCAGGCGCGACGCGTTATTTGAAATCTCGCTGATCGCTGTACCGCGCAGGCACAGTAGTTATTCCCCACGCCGTTAATGCTAGCACAGCATCTTAAGATTTCGCGTCGATCCCGCCGCAAAGTGTCACCTGCCTGACACAGCGCGCGATCAAATCCGGTGCAAACGCGGGCCACGCCTCGCACCGTGGATCGCCGCGTAGCCAAGTGAGCTGACGCTTCGCGTATTGACGCGTCGCGACGATGGCGCGGCGGCGCGTTTCTTCCCAGTCGTAACTTTTGTCTAGGTAGCCCCAAATCTGGCGGTAGCCCACGGCACGCATCGACGGCATCTCGGGTGTGAGGTCGCCGCGCGCGTGCAACCGCTCCACTTCTGCGACGAGACCGGCGGCGACCATGACGTCGAAGCGGCGCTCGATGCGTGCGGCAAGATCCTCGCGACGCTCAGGAACGAGTGCGATCGTCCGCACATCGAAAGAAGGTGTGACTTGCGCCTGGCGTTGCAATTGCGACAGCGGCTGTCCCGTGAGCACATACACTTCGAGTGCGCGCTGAATCCGCTGTCGGTCGGCCGGTGCGATTCGCGCCGCCGCTTCGGGGTCCACGCCACGCAAGCGCTCGTGCTGAATCGCCCACGACGTCGCGGCTGCGTCGGCATCGAGCTGGCGCCGCACCGCTTCGTCGGCGCGCGGAAGTGATGCGAGCCCGTCGCGCAGCGCGCGCAAGTAGAGCAGCGTGCCGCCGACCAGCAACGGCAAACGCCCGCGGGCGACGATGCCACTGATTGCCGCCGCCGCATCGCGTGCGAAACGTCCCGCCGAGTACGCTTCGCTCGGGTCCAAGATGTCGATGAGATGGTGCGGCACCTCGGCTTGCAGAGCAGCCGATGGTTTGGCGGTGCCGATGTCGAGACCGCGATACACCATGGCGGAATCCATGCTGACGATCTCGAGCGGTATTCGTTTCGCGAGTTCAAACGCAAGATCGGTCTTGCCACAGGCCGTGGGCCCCGTGAGACAAATGCACCGCAGAACTACGCTCACACCGGCCTGCTACTGGCCGCGAAGGAACAGCCGGTCGAGATCCGCCATCGTGACTTGCGTCCATGTGGGCCGACCGTGATTGCACGCTTCGCTGCGCTCCGTGCGTTCCATCTCGCGCAGCAACGCGTTCATCTCTTGGATCGTCAATCGGCGATTGGCGCGCACCGCGGCGTGGCACGCCATGGTTGCCAGCAACTCGTTGACGACAGATTCGATTCGCCCCGCGCCCTGATTCGCCGAGAGATCGCTGAGCAGATCGCGCACGAGCGGCTCGACTTCTCCCGCATCTAGGAGCAACGGCAGTGCGAGCACCGAGATCTCCCGCGGGCCGCGCCGCAGCAGGTCGAAACCGAGCGCACGCAGTTCGGCGGCGGCCTCCTCGGCCAGATCGGCCTCCTGTGCCGTGACCGCCAGCGTCACTGGCACGAGAAGCGGCTGCGACTTCAGCTTGTCGGCGCCGAGCGCGTTCTTGAGGCGCTCATACATGACACGTTCATGAGCGGCATGCATGTCGATGATGATCAGGCCAGACCGATTCTCGGCTAGGACGTAGACACCGGATAACTGCGCGAGGGCGTAACCGAGCGGCGGCACGGTTGGATCGTCGGCGACGGCGCGCGACGCGACGTGCGAATGCAGTCGCTCGTAGAGCGGCACGTGCTCTCTTACCTGGCTGCCACGCAGTTCGAGGGGGGCTTGATGCGTCGGCGCACCGGGCGCCAGAGCGCGGTGTGCCGCTACGTGCTCAGCCAGCGTGGCGCCATGCACAGGCGCCGCGGGTGCTTCTGCTGCCGCAATCGTGCCGGCGAGCGCCGTCTCTACCGTGCGAAACACGAAGTCATGGACGAGTCGCGAGTCGCGAAATCTGATCTCGAGCTTGGCCGGATGCGCGTTGACGTCGACGCGGCGCGGATCGATATCGAGGTACAACACGAAGGCTGGCTGTCGCGACCCGAAAAGGACGTCCTGGTAACCCAATCGAACTGCGTGCCGCAGTAGCTTGTCGCGCACGAAGCGACCGTTGACAAATGTGTACTGCATGTCGGCCTGGCTGCGCGAGAATGCCGGCGCCGCGAGCCAGCCCGTGAGGCGCAATCCTTCTATCTCGCGCTCGAAGTAGCGTGCGTTCGCGAGAAACTCTTCGCCGCAGAGATCCGCTAACCGCGCTTCTTGCTCGACCCTGGCCACAGCGACCGGCGCGTGCCATGCGATCCGATCGTTGTTCAGCAGGCGAAACTCGACGTCGAATCGTGCGAGCGCGAGGCTCTTCAGCACGGCGTCGACGTGTCCGGCCTCGGTTTTTTCAGACCGTTGAAACTTGCGGCGCGCCGGCGTATTGAAAAACAGGTCGCGCACCTCGATCGTGGTACCGAGCGCGTGGGCGGCTGGCTTCGCCACGCCGATGTCGCCACCATCGCAGGTGACGCGCCATGCGTGCTCCGGCGCCGACGTACGCGACGTCAACGTCATGCGCGAGACCGAGCCGATACTAGGCAACGCCTCACCGCGAAACCCCATCGAAGTGAGCGCCTCGAGATCATCGAGCGTGCCGATTTTGCTAGTCGCATGACGCGACAGCGCGAGCGCCATCTCGTCCGCTGCAATGCCGTGGCCGTCGTCCGCAACGCGAATAAGAGCGGAGCCGCCCGCCGCGATCGCGACTTCGATCGAGCGCGCGCCCGCATCGAGCGAATTCTCGACGAGTTCCTTGACGACGGACGCGGGCCGCTCGACGACCTCGCCGGCGGCGATTTGGTCGATCAGCTGCGAAGGCAGAATTCGGATGGTCACGCGAAACCCTTGGCGCGTGGCGACGCGCGCGGGGCGAGTGTACCTCAGGCGCCAGCGACGACGTCGCCGCGCTCAACTGGCCGGAATCGTCAACACCTGGCCGACTCGAACGACGTCGGTCTTCATACTATTGGAGCGGCGAATACTGGCGGAGCTGACGCGATACCGCTCAGCAATGGTGGAGAGAGTCTCGCCGCTCGCGATGACGTGGCGAACCGGCCCGCCCGCGGTCGCACCTGGCGACGCCGGCGCCGCGAAGTAGCTGCCTTGCGGCGGGTTGGCAGTGAAGTAGTCCACGATGCCCTGACGCAGTGCCGTTGCGAGCGTCGCCTGATAGCCGGGGTTACGCAGCGACGATTCCTCGCGTGGATTCGATATGTACGCCGTCTCGACGAGCACCGACGGAACATCGGGAGACTTCAGCACGAGGAACGGCGCCTGTTGAACCTGCAGGCGGCGCATCGAGGTCACGGCAGACATCCGGCGAATGAGGCGCTGTCCGGCAGCCGTGCTCGCGCTGAGCGCCGCACTTTGCGACAAATCGAGCAGCACGCGCGCCAGCAACTGATCCTTGTCGGCTAGAGAAACGCCACCGATCAAATCCGACGCGTTCTCGCGCTGTGCCAAAAGCAACGACTGCTCGTCGCTCGCGGCTTTGTCGGACAGCACGTATACCGTCGCGCCCTTCGCATTACGGTCTCGGTACGAATCGGCGTGGATCGACATGAAGAAGTCGGCTTGTGCCTGATGCGCGAGCTCCGTGCGCTTGCGTAGCGGCACGAAGTAATCGCCACCGCGCGTTAGCACGGCCCGCATGCCGGGAGTCGAGTTGATTTCCTCTGCGACTCGACGCGCGATCGCGAGCACAACATCCTTCTCCTCGGCGCCCGCCCGTCCGCTCGCACCTGGATCCTCGCCACCGTGACCAGCGTCGATCGCGACGACGACCTCGCGCCCACGCTCGGGGGCCGCGGGTGAGCGCCGTGCGACGGCTGTCGACTCCGCGAGTGGCAGGTCGACGACGAGGCGATGGCCGTACTGTTCCGTCGGCGCGAGCAGGAATGTCTTGGGCTTCGCGGCACCATTCAACTCGAGCACGACGCGCAGATCGCCGCCGGCACGCGGCCCCGTGCGCACGGACGCCACAACTCCGCGGCCGTCGGGCAATGCGAGCGAGCTCGCGCTGGATGTATTCGGTAGATCGATTACGACCCGATCCGGGTCCGACAGCGCGAAGACTCGGTGCTCGACGGGACCGGTGAGCTCGAACACGGCGCGGGTGCCTTCCGGACCGGACCACAGGCGAATGCCATTGACGGTAGCGCCGGCCGCGATGCGACCGAGCAGAAGCAGCGCGAGCAACGTTGCGACCCGCAGCCAACCCCCTACCAACACCCGACTGCGCTCCATTGTGGCGACGCCTTATGTTTACGCGTTTCGCCGCCTTTTTCAATGTTTTCTGTGGATTAGCGTTCGTTGTTAACGCCCGCCTGATAACTATGCTCCAAGGCCTCGATTCCGGCCCGAGTTCTGGCACGCAAGGTCAGCTGCCGCGTGCTGTCGCCGCTGTCGGCGAACTCGAGGACGAGATCGCACCGTGCGGCCAGCGCGGGCGCACGCTCGGGCCACTCGAACACGACCCAGGCATTGGCATCGGCAAGCCAGTCGCGTACGCCAAGGTGTTCGAGCTCCGCGTCGCCGCTCAACCGATACAGATCGAGATGCACGAGCGTCAAGTCACCGAGATCGTACTGCTCGAGCAGCGTATACGTGGGCGAAGGCACCCGACCCTGATAATCGAGCCCACGCAGCATCGCGCGGGCCCACGTGGTCTTCCCAGTACCGAGCGTTCCCGCAAGACCGAGCACGAGCGGCCGGCAGCCGGCCGCTCGTAAAGCTCGGGCAAACTGCCCAGCAGAATCAATGAGCTCCGCCTCTGAACGGAAGCTCTTTATTACCTCGGATTGGCCCATCGACGTAGGTGTGAAAAGAGGTCGCTCGCCAGCATGCCGCGTTCACCGTCGCTGGCCGCCGAGTCGCCCGCAAGCGCATGCAGTAGCACCGCGGCACGGACGCTGCCCGCCAGGCTGCGGCTCTGAACCAGCAAGGAGCCGATCACGCCCGCGAGCACGTCGCCCATGCCGCCGGTGGCCATGCCGGGGTTGCCGCGATCGCACACACGCGGAGGCTCATCCGCCTCGGCCATGGTGACCAGCGTGTTGGCGCCCTTGAGAACGGCCGCACCGCCGTAACGACGCACCAGCTCACGCAGCGCACCGCTTCGGTCTTGCTGAATGGCGGCTGTGCTCCTGCCGAGCAACCGAGCCGCCTCGCCGGGATGCGGCGTCAACACCCAGTTGCCGCGGCGGGAGGGTGTGACCGCGAGGAAGTTTAGACCGTCGGCATCGACCACGAGCGGCAGTTCGGTCGCGAGCACCCGCTCGTGTAGCGCCCTCGCCCACGGCAGCTGCCCAAGGCCTGGCCCCAATACCACCGCGTCGACCATGGTTAGCAACTCATCGACGTCGCGGGCGTTCGTGACGCCGTGGCAGATGATCTCAGGCCGGCCGTTCAGCACTGACGTCACGTTGTCGGGATGGGTTGCCACGTAGACGAGACCGGCGCCCACGCGCAGAGCGGCCTCGGCCGCGAGGCGTATTGCACCGCCCATCCCAACGCCGCCGCCGATCAGCAGCACACGCCCGTTCGACCCTTTGTGCGCCGAGCGGGCGCGACGCGGCAGAACTCGATCGAGATCTGCAGTCGTAAGCCGTATGAGGCGAGGCTTCATTCCTGAGGCGAGCGCCGCCGGCACGTCGAGGCTCGCGAGCTCGAGCGCGCCGAGATAGTCGACCGCCGCGCCGAGAAACAGTCCCTGTTTTAGTGCGATGAACGTGACGGTGACCGTGGCATTCACAGCAGCGCCCCGTGGTGCGCCGGTGTCGGCGTCCACGCCACTCGGAACGTCTAGCGCCAGGATCGGCCGACGCGCAGCATTCATGGCCTCGATCGCGTCGAGGAATGCGCCGGCTACGGGGCGGTCGATACCGATTCCCAATACACCGTCGACGATGACATCGGCACCTTCGAGCGCCAGCGCTGAGAAAGGCTCGATGCGCACTCCAGCCGCAATGCAATCGGCGGCTGCGCGGCTAGCGTCACCGTGCCACCTGTCGCTCGATACGAGCGCGAGCACCCGCACGGAAAGACCCGCGGCCGCCGCCAGTCGAGCTATCACCAGGCCATCGCCCGCGTTGTTGCCGACACCGCACACGATCACGAGAGACTTCGCGTCCGGCCAGCGCCGGCTCACGACGGCAAGCGCCGCGGCCCCGGCGCGGCACATCAGCTCGTAACTCGGAATTCCACCGCGCTCGCTCGCGAGCCGTTCGAGCGCTCGCACATCGGCGACGCTATAGATGTTCTCGGGCAACTCTTGGGCGGGACCGCTCATCGCGGCGATTATACTGGCCCCAGCGCACCTGCCGACGTCCGCGTGACGAAACTCACCGCAGCACAACTCGACGAGCTCTCCGCCTCCATCAAACAGCTGGGGCGCGGTCTCGGTTTCACCAAGCTCGGTGTCGCCGCAACGTCGCTGGCGGAGGACGAAATACTGCTCGAGCGCTGGCTAGCGGCAGGCAGGCACGGCGAGATGGCGTACATGGAACGCCACGGCACTAAGCGCAGCCGCCCGGGCGAGCTCGTGCCCGGCACCGTACGCGTGATCTCCGTTCGCATGGACTACTTGCGCGCCGAATCGCGCGACGCGCGTAGCACGCTAGGCGATCCCCGCACGGGCTATGTCGCTCGTTACGCGCTCGGCCGCGACTATCACAAGGTGCTGCGCGCGCGCCTGCAGCGCCTGGCGGATGCAATCGCGGAACGTATCGGCGACTTCGGTTATCGCGTGTTCGTCGACAGCGCGCCCGTGCTCGAGAAGGCGCTCGCCCGCAATGCCGGGCTGGGCTGGATAGGCAAGCACACTAACCTGCTCGACCGCGACGGCTCGTGGTTTCTGCTGGGCGAGATCTACACGGATCTGCCGCTACCGCCCGATGCACCGGTCACGGAGCACTGCGGCTCATGTCACGCGTGCATCGACGTGTGCCCCACACGGGCGATCGTCGCGCCTTACGAGCTCGATGCGCGGCGCTGCATTTCGTACCTCACGATCGAGCTGCGCGGTTCGATCCCGGAACCGCTGCGCGCACCGATCGGCAACCGGATCTTCGGCTGCGACGACTGCCAGCTATTCTGCCCGTGGAACAAGTTCGCTCACGCGAGTGAAGTCGACGACTTCGCACCGCGGCACGCGCTCGACGGCACCCGTCTCGTGGAGCTGTTCGCGTGGTCCGAAGCGGAATGGCAAGTTCGCACGACCGGCAGCGCAATCCGTCGCGCCGGCTACGAAGGCTGGCTGCGCAACGTCGCGGTAGCGCTCGGCAATGCGCCGCGCGAACACGCCATCGTCGCGGCGTTGAATGCGCGGCGTGATGACGCTTCGGCGGTCGTGCGCGAACACGTTGCGTGGGCGTTGCGACAGCACGCTCAGCGCCCGAATTCTTGATCGAGAGGCCACTATGTTTACTGCCACAACGCACTCGCTACTCGTCCCTTACGACGGCACCTTCGATGCGCGCAACGCACCGACGACGCACGAGAATGACCACGAGAAGGACGGGCACTGGAAGGACCAGCTCGAGACGGAAACCAAAGCGCTCGGCGATGCGCAGTACCGCTTGTACGCCGACGGTCGTTTCGCGCTGCTGCTGGTGTTCCAGGCGCTCGACGCTGCGGGCAAGGACAGCACGATTCGCCATGTGCTCGCCGGCGTAAACCCGTGCGGTCTCGAAGTGACGCCGTTCAAGCAACCGAGCCGAGCCGAAGTGGCGCACGACTTCCTGTGGCGCAGCGCCCTGCGCTTGCCGGAGCGCGGCAACGTGGCCGTGTTCAACCGCAGCTACTACGAGGAAGTGATCGTCGTGCGGGTGCATCCTCAGTTCCTCGCAGCACAACACCAAGCCGTGAATCCCAGACAGGGGCTCTGGACAGATCGATGCCGCGCGATCGTAGATCACGAGCGACATCTCGCCGAGGAAGGCACCGTGATCCTGAAATTCTGGCTGAACATTTCGAAGGACGAGCAGCGCGACCGCCTGCTGGATCGCATCGACGACCCGGTGAAGAACTGGAAATTCAACCCCGGCGACCTTGACGAGCGCGACCGTTGGGACGATTACCTGACCGCGTACCATGAATGCCTCAACGCCACTTCGCGGCCGTGGGCACCTTGGTATGCAATCCCAGCCGACAATAAGCACTACGCGCGTTGGCAGGTTGCCAAGCTGGTCAACGAGGCTTTGACACAGCTCGGCGTGGATTTTCCGCGCCCCGCTGGGGCGGCCTTGGGTGCGCTGGCGCAATGCAAAGCGCGGCTGGTCGCGTCCTGATCGGGCGTAGTGCCAACTCCGTCACGTTGACGTCACTGAGGGGCCGGTACGATGCGGTCATGAGCACCGCTAACCTTCAGCCGTTGGCGCACGAAATCGACACGGATTTCCGCCGTTCCCTACTCCAAAGCATCGCGCTGTTTCGCGGCGTCGGCCCGGACTCGCTCGGCGACCTGCTGCCACAATGCGCACGCATCGACATCAACGCGGGCGAAGTGGTGCTGTCGCCGCAACGAACGAATCGCTGTGTGTATGTGGTCTTGAGCGGCCGGCTCAGCGTACACCTCGGCGCCCTCGACACGCCGCGCATCGCGGACTTGGGTCCCGGCACCTGCGTCGGCGAGATGTCGTTGATCGAGGATAGAGATCCTTCGACGTGGGTCGTCGCGGCCGAGAACTCGCACCTGATGGTCATCAGCCATCATTTGCTGTGGCAGATGGCTGATCGCTCCCACGTGTTCTGCAAGAATCTGCTGGTGGTGCTCTCCGAACGCGTGCGCTCGGACAACGAGTTCATTGCAAGTAGCCTCGGCGTGCTGCGGCAAGCGGAGCGCAACGCGCACACCGATGCGTTGACCGGGCTCGGCAATCGCCACTGGATGCATGTGACGTTCGAGCGCGAAGTCACCCGCGCACAACAGTCGGCAACCGCGCTGTGCCTGATGATGATCGACGTCGACAGCTTCAAACTATTCAACGACCAGTACGGCCACATTGCCGGCGACCGCGTGCTGGTCGCCGTCGGCGACACGCTGCGTGAATACCTGCGCCCGACGGATTTGACCGCCCGCTTCGGCGGCGACGAATTCGCAGTTCTGCTGCCCGATCTCACGCTCGAGCAGGCGCGTCAGACGGCGGAGCGACTACGCGAGCAGGTGAGCGTACTGTCGCCCGCGAGCCTGACTCCTGCGATCACGATTTCCGTCGGCATCGCCGGCCTCGTCGCCGGCGAAGACGTTGCCGCGCTCATCCAACGTGCCGACGGCGCGATGTACGACGCCAAAGAACGCGGCCGCAATCGCGTCGCGGTCAGCGAAGATTAGACCAGCAGATTATCGATGAGCCGTGCCCGGCCGAGCCATGCCGCGCCGATGATCACGCGTGCTTCGTCCTTATCCGCGACGTTCGACACAGCGAGATCGGCGGCGCGCCGCACTTCGACATAGTCGGGCTTGAAGCCCGCGAGTTCGAGGTCCTTGCTTGCCGTGGCGCTAAGTTCGACGAAATTCGTCGCGCCGCCACGCACGGCATCTCGTACGCGCCCTAGTACAGCTTGCAGCACCGGCGCCTTGCTCCTCTGAGCCGTGTCGAGGTAGCGATTTCTGGAACTCATTGCGAGCCCGTCGCGCTCGCGATGCGTCGGCCCCATGCGCAGCACCACAGGCATGTGCAGATCCCTGATCATTCGCTGCATCAAGATGAACTGCTGGTAGTCCTTCTGACCAAGCATCAGCACATCGGGCATGACGATGTTCAGCAAACGCGTTACGACGGACGCAACACCGTCGAAGTGCCCCGGGCGGCTCGCGCCGTCCAAGTCACGTGCAAGATCGGGCAGCGAAACGCGCGCGGACGCGGTCAAGCCCAAGGGATAGATCTCGGTCGCATCGGGCACGAACAACAAATCCACCGTGCCGGCTGAGGTGACGAGCGCCGTGTCTTCAGCGAGCGTGCGCGGGTACGCGGCGAAATCCTCACCGGGACCGAATTGCGTCGGATTCACGAAGATGCTCATGACGACGCGCACACGCGCATCAGCGACGAGCTGCGCGAGACTCATGTGCCCCGCATGCAGGTTACCCATCGTCGGCACGAAGGCGATGGTTTCGCCCGCCACGCGCCACTCCGAGACGGCCTCCCGCACCGCAGCGATCGTTCGCACGGCCCGCAGGCTGCGCATCGCGGAGTTCGCTTGCGACGAATCGCCGCGGCGACTCACGAGAACGTGTGCTCCGGAGCCGGATACTCGCGCGTTTTGACGGCTTGCACGTATGCACGCAGAGCTTCGAGCGGCTCGTCGCGGCCGCGCATGAAGTTCTGGACGAAGCGCGGCATGCGGCCCTGCGTAATGCCGAGCACGTCGTAGAGAACGAGGATCTGCCCGTCGACGCCGGGACCTGCGCCAATGCCTATGACCGGCACATGCAGCGCAGCGCGGATCGCCGCGCCCAAGCTGACCGGCACGCATTCGAGCAACACGAGGTCGGCGCCGGCACTCTCGAGTGCGCGCGCTTCGTCGATCATGCGGTGAGCCGCCTGCTCGTCGCGACCCTGCACCTTGAAGCCGCCGATTTTGTGCACCGATTGCGGCTTCAACCCCAGGTGCGCGCACACCGGAACGTCGTGCTGCGCGAGGTGCTCGACGATGGCTACCTGCCCTTGGCCGCCCTCGAGCTTCACCATCATGGCGCCGCCCTCTTGCATGAGTCGCACGGAATTGTCGAGCGCCTGAGCGGGCGTCGTATAGCTCATGAAAGGCATGTCGACGATGAGAAACGCGCGGCGTAAGCCCCGCGCCACGCAACGCGCGTGATACACCATGTCGTTCACGGTCACCGGCACCGTGGTATCGAGCCCTTGGATCACCATGCCGAGCGAATCGCCGACGAGCACGACGTCGGCACCCGAGAAGTCGACGAGCTGCGCAAAGCTCGCGTCGTATGCCGTCAGGCAAGCGATCGGCTCGCGCGCCTGCTTCATGTCGCGCAGCATGCCGACGTTGACCGGAGGGGAATCCATGCCCCGTTGCTCGAGCTGCTTGTACATGCCGATCTCCCGCTCGCTCTAAGCGAGCGCCGCGCCGGCGGGGTTGAAGAAGTGTCGCCCGTGCTTGATGCGCAGAATCGTCTGCAGCAGTTCCTGATAGTCCTGCTCGCGATGAATGGGGTCAATCGTGGCCGCGTTCACGATCAGCAGCGGCGCAGCGTCGTAGTCGTAGAAGAACCGTGCATAGGCCTCGCCAAGCCGCTCGAGATAGTCGGACTCGATCTGCTGCTCATACGAAATACCGCGCATCGCGACCCGCTTCAGCAGCACTTCGGCCGGCGCCTGCAGATAGACGACGAGATCGGGTGTCGGCGGGTCGAGCTCGAGCGTTTCGGCCACCTGCTGGTAGAGGCCAAGCTCATGAGCATCGAGATTCAGCTCGGCAAACAGGCGGTCCTTTTGCAGTAAGAAGTCGGCGACGCGCACGGGTGAGAACAGATCTCTCTGCCGAATCTGCTCGATCTGACGCGCGCGCTGCAGCAAGAAAAACAGCTGCGTCGGCAACGCCGACTGCCGGCGGTTACGGTAGAACCGCTCGAGAAACGGGTTTTCCTCCGCTTGCTCGAGAATCAGCTCGCTCGCGAAGCTCTGTGCGAGGCGCTTCGCAAGGCTGGTCTTGCCCACACCGATCGGCCCCTCGACCACGATGTAGCGCGGGCCCTCGACGCGAACGACTTCGTTGCCACTCGCGTTCGGCTGGCCGACCGCAGCAGACGGTGCGGCCGCCTCGGGCGCCGGCTTCGGTTGCTTCGGCCTCCCTGCCAAACTAACTGACAACGTCGGTGATCTCGGGCTGCCCCGAACGGCGGCGGCCGCCGCGGCGACGCCGACCGGAGCGGCCTTTGCCTCCGCCGAACATCTTGCCCTGCTCGTCGGGTGGCAGCGCTTGGATGTCCGTCCACCACGCTACGGTTTCCGCATCCACCTCGCCGACCGTCGCGCGCAGCAGCAAGAAGTCGTAGGCGGCTCGAAAGCGTTTGTGCTGCAACATGCGCACGGCACGAGCGCCTTGGCGCTGCGTGAAACGCCACTGCATTGCCAGCAACTCTTTCATCGGGGAACTGAAACGGCGCGGAAACGCCGTCTGCTGGTTCGCGACGATGCGTTGGCTCGCCTCGAGCATGGCCTGTCCGCTCTGCCAACCGTCGCGTTCGAGTTTGTCTGCAAGCGCCTTGATGGGGAACCAGAGGAAGACCGCGTAGAGAAACGTGGGCGTGACCGGTTTGTCCTCGCGAATCCGAGCGTCGGTGTTCTCGAGGCCGCGGCGGATGAAGCCGGCGATCTTTTCGCCCTCTTCCGTTTCGAGCACTTCCTGCGTGTCACGGAACAAATAGCGCAGCAGGTCGTAGTCGCGCAGCACGTCGAAGCTGCGCGCGGCGTGGCCACCATGAAACAGCTTCAACAATTCGTCGAACAAGCGCGCAGGCGGAACGTCCTTCAACAGGCCGCCGAGCTGCTTGACCGGCGCCGCTGTGTCGGGCGCTAGCGTGAAATCCAGCTTCGCTGAGAACCGAGCTGCGCGCAGCATACGTACGGGGTCTTCGTGATAGCGTGTGACCGGGTCACCGATCAACCGCAGCGTGCGCGAGCGTACGTCGTCGACGCCGCCTACGTAGTCCCAGATGCTGAAATCCGCGATGTTGTAGTACAGCGCGTTGACGGTGAAATCTCGCCGCCACACGTCCTCGTCAATCGTGCCGTAGACGTTGTCGCGCAAAATACGGCCGCTGTCGGAGTGTGAACGCTCGTCGTCGGGCTCAGCGCCCGAAGCGCGGAACGTGGCGACTTCGACGATCTCGCGACCGAAACGCACGTGCGCCAGGCGGAAACGTCGGCCGATCAGTCGCGAGTTGCGGAACACGTCCTGAATCTGATCGGGATCGGCGTTCGTCGCGATATCGAAGTCTTTTGGCTGGCGCTCGAGCAGGAGGTCGCGAACGCCGCCGCCCACGATGAACGCAGCGTAGCCGGCGTCTTTCAAGCGATACAGGACTTTGAGGGCGCTCTGCGAGATGTGCGCCCGACTGATGTTGTGATCCGAACGCGAAACAATGACGGGTCCGAGCGACTTATGGTCCGTGTCGTGCAAGAAGCTACCGTGCTGTGGTTTCAACGTGTCGGAAAGGCCGGTATCATAACAGCGCTCGCTTCGGCGCGGCACCCGCGCTCCCTTCGTCTAGCGGTTAGGACGTGGCCCTCTCAAGGCCGAAACGGGGGTTCGATTCCCCCAGGGAGCGCCATTTTCCCCGCCGCGGGCCCGCACGTACCCTTGACACTTCTTGACCGCCTCGGCGGGTTTCGAGCCCTATACTTTTGTTCGCTTTGAAGATTTCCTCCCCGATTGGAGATCTAGAAGCCCCCTGAAGAGCTCGACGAAGGTCGGGCTCTTTTTTTGTCCGGCGCCCCGCCAACCCGCTTCGACGAGCCTAGAATTCCGTGCCGTTCTTCAGGATGAAGTTCTTCACGTAACCGCCGTCCCCACCCTCGCGCAGCGGCGCAATCTCAATGTCGATCGTGTCACCCGGATGAACCATGTCGGTCCGCCAGCCACGGCGATACACGTTGTTACGGCTGTGGGCTTCGAACTCGACGACTCGGGCGCCTTTGCCGTCTTTGATCTCGAGGAACAAGGCGGTGTGCGGATTCGCGATCCTGAGCTCTTTGACGACGCCCTGGATCTTCACGGTCTGGCCGAAATCGAACTGCGCGGCGGAATGGTGCGCCCACGCGCCGCTCACCATAGACGACAGGGATAACGCCGCAGCCACCGAAATTAGTCTGCAAGCCATCGAGCGCTCCTCCCAAAAAGAAACGCCGGCGTCGATTTTAGATCAACGCCGGCGTCCCACCCCCCCATCACTCAGGCGCACGCGCGGACGGCCGGCATGAGAGCCGACGCGCCTCGCGCGCGAAATGCGTTTGTATATAGATGCCGCGTTGAACGAAAAACGCTCAGGGACATTCCAGCGGCCTAGTTGTTGTTCTTGTAGCGCCGAAACTCAGCATACCGACTTCGATCCGCCCTCTCGCGCCCGACGCTGGGCGACTGTTGTTGCCGGTGGTGGCCGACGACGGCACCCCACACTCTCGTCCTTGAGGGAGGACACGTCCGCACCAAAAATGCGCGGAATAGACGGTCCGGAACCAAGGCTAACAGAAAGAACGCCGAATAGTCACACCCCGAACCACCCAGTCTCGTCGTTTTTTCAAAGCGCCTCACGGCGCGCGCGCCGCGCATCCGCTATCCTGTTTTCATCCACGTTTTTACATAGTCTCGAGTTCAAAGTGTCCAAGACCACCACGAAAATCGATACCGTCAGCCTGACCGGCCGGTCGGGGCGGCACTACGAATTCCGCGTATATGTCTGGGAGACGAAGTTCAAATCGGTCCCCGGCGTCTACCTCGTCGCTTCGCGCTCGGTCGAGCCGGGCGCAAAACCCACTTACGTGCCGCTGTTCATCGGTGCCGCGGCCGATCTCTCGAAGTCGCTGAAGAGCCACGCGCGCGCGGAGTGCTTCCAGATGTACTACGCGAACGTAGTCGGCGTACTGCGCGAGGAAGGCGACGGCGAGCGGGAACAGATCGTGGCAGACCTCGTCGATAGCCTCGCTCCGTCGTGCAACTCGAGCGAAGGCGAGTGGTGAGTACGCCCGCGGCTACTCCACTCGATATCCACCATGAGCCCGACGCTCACCGGTTCGCGGCGCGAATCGCCGGCACCGACGCCGTGCTCGAATACGAGACGTTGGACGCCAAGACGCTCGAGTACCACCACACGTTCGTCCCGCAAGCGCTGCGTGGCGGCGGTATCGCATCGCAACTGACCGCGTTCGCGCTGCGCTACGCGCGCGAGAACGGTCTCAAGGTGCGACCGACGTGTCCCTTCGTCGCGCGTTACCTGACCAGGCACCCGGAATTCCAGCCGCTGGTCGGCTAAGCGCCTTCACTCTCGCGACCGGTTCCACGCACGCTTGCGTAAGCCACGAGCGCCCGCGCACGACCCACTGCATGCGCCACCACCGGTAACGGATACGTGCGGCCCAGTTCCACGCTTGCGGCGCGCAACGCAGCTTCCGGCGCCGCACTGGGGTCGTGGAGAAACTCGGGGGCCAAAGCGGCAAGCTCCGGAACCCAGCGGCGAACGTAGTGGCCGTCCGGATCGAACTTCTGGGCTTGCAGCAGCGGATTGAAGACCCGGAAGTACGGCGCCGCGTCCGCCCCGCTGCCCGCAACCCACTGCCAACCGACGGAGTTGTTCGCGAGATCCGCGTCGACGAGCGTGTCCCAAAACCAGCGCGCGCCCTGCTGCCACGGCACGAGCAGATGCTTGACCAGCAACGACGCGGCAACCATCCGCACCCGATTGTGCATCCAGCCCGTGTGCCAGAGCTCGCGCATGCCAGCATCGACCAGCGGATAGCCCGTCTGCCCGCGCTGCCAGCGCGCGAGCACAGCGGCATCGTCACTCCACGGAAAGCGCCGGAACTCGGCGCGGAACGATTCGTGCGGAAAACGTGGCCAATGCCACACGAGATGTCGCGCGAACTCGCGCCAACCGAGCTCGCGAAGGAATGCAGCCTCCCCCTCGCCTTTGTTCCGGCCTGCGGCTGCGGCCCACGCGGTTCGCGGGCTGATTTCGCCAAAGCTCAGGTGCGGAGACAGGCGCGAGGAGCCTTCTCGATCCGGCCGATCGCGCTCCGTGCGGTACACGCGCAGCGGCCCGGCTGCGAACGCGGCGAGCCGTGAGCGCGCCCCGGTTTCGCCGGGCATCCAGGTGGCGCGGAGGCCGCCCGCCCAATCCGGATGCCTCGGCTCGAGCGCCCAGGCGTCGAGCGCATCGCCCGCCGCAGCAGAGCGCACGAGCCGCAACTTCGCCGGCACCGGCAAAGGCATACCGACCGACCCGGAGCGCAAACAAGCGCTCCAGAAGGCCGTGAACACTTTGAACGGCTGCCCCGATCCATTGCGAATCTGCTCGGGGTCGAACAGCGCGTCGCCTGCGTGTAGAACGAGCTTGATGCCGCGTGCAGCGAGCAGTTTTGCGAGCTCGGCTTCTGCGCTTCGGCCGTTCGGTGCATAGCTCTTCAAGCAATGGACTTCGACCGCGGCGTTTGCCACGGCCACGGACTCCACTTGCGTCGCCGACGCTCCGCGCCGCAACAGGAGATCCCCGCCGCGCTCGGCGATATGCTGGCCGAGTGCGCGAAGGCTGGCATGCAACCACCATTTGCGAGCGCCGCCCGGCGCGTCGTCGACCGTCTCGTCGTAGACATAACACGTGACCATCGGTAGCCCACTACGCGCCGCCGCGGTCAAGGCGACGTGATCGTGCAGCCGCAAATCATTTCGAAGCCAAACGAGACACCGGGGCTCCGGCGACACCGCGCCCGAGCTCATCGGCCGCGCCTCGGTAGCGTCACTCGAGCGGAATTCCCGCCGCTCGCAGCTGGGCGATCAGCGGTTCGAGCTGCGCGGCGTAGCGACGCCAGCGGCCGACGGCCGTACCATACAGCGGGGCACGCACCTGCACCGAGCTCGCCGTCGCGACCGGCGCGGCGTTGGTATGAAAGTCGAGACACCGCGCCTCCCACGGCAAGCCGCAAAACTCGAGCAGCGCGCGCGTCGTCGGCTCTTGCTCCGCCACCAGAGCCTCGTAGGACACTTCGAGCACTTTGCCGGGCAGCACTCGCTGCCAATGCGCGAGCAGCCGATCGAACAGCACGTAGTAGCGCCCAATGTCGCCTAAATCGTACGTGAAGTTGTAGGACGAGAACGCGACCGCGAACAGCTGACGATAAAGACTCAAGCAACTGTCGAGCGGCTGCCGCCGCAGACACACGATCTTCGCATGCGGCAGCGCGAAGTGGATGAAGCCGACGTAGAAGAAATTCAGGGGCAACTTGTCGACGAACCGAGGTGTCTTGCCGGTCAGCGGACGCGTGCTGTCGATATAGGTCTGGCCGACAGCGGCGAGATCGCAACGCGCCGCCTGCTCGATCGTTTGCGCGTCCAGCACGCGGTTCGAGGACGTCGCCGCCGCACGCTTCAGAGCCAGCCCGAAGTTCTGCAGCTCCCCAGCCGACTGCACGTGCGAATGCGCAGACAGGATTCGTTCGACGAGCGTGGTGCCAGAGCGTGGCAACCCAACGACAAAGATCGGCTCGCGACTCGGGCAACCGGCAGGCGGCGCGGCGCACCGCGGTCCGTCCAACACGCGTTCGATCGCAGCGAACAGAGCTTCGTCGTCGGCGATTGTGTAGTCCAGGGTGGCGCGCTTACGGACTTTGCCAGCCGTCAGATGAGCGAACGCGCGCGGATACTCGCCGAGATCCTCGAGCTCCTTCGCGAGCGCGTGCCGCAGGTGGAGCTCGCCGTCCACATCGTCCCCCACACCGTCGAGCAAGACTTCGAGCCGCGCGACGTGGTTGTGTGCGGCCGTCTGTTTGCGCAACTCTGCGAGCGCCGAATGCGCGCGATACGCGCGGGGCGCAAGCCCGATAACCGCCTCGAGCGCACGTTCCGCCTCGTCGAATCGCCCGAGGATGCGCAGTGACGCCGCGAGGTTGTAGTGAAAGTCGGCATTCGACGGCATCTCTGCCACTGCGCGCCGAAACGCCGCCACGGCGCGGTCGTGGTCGCCGAGGCGAGACCAGACGACGCCGAGGGTGTCGAGCGTCAACGCGTCACGCGGCGCCAATGACTCGGCATGCTCTGCAGCCGCGCGCGCTTCGCCGTCGTGTTTTAGTGAGGCCAGACAGCGTGCGTGCTGCGCGTGATAGTCGGAACGCGTGGCGTCGAGAATCAGCGCACGCTCGATGGCCGTACACGCCTCGCCGTAGCGTCGCGCCGAGGCGGCGACCATTCCCAGCAGGAAATGCGCATCGGCGTGCTCGGGCGCGACCGCAAGCACTTCGAGGCAGGCTGCGCGCGCGCCGACGAGATCGGCACAATTCAGCCGCTGCAGAGCGGCGCTATGCCAGCGTTCGACTTCCTGTTCCGCGGTGCCGATCGACCTGTCCGCCCATGAATTAGATCCGGTAGCGGAATTCTAACCCGAGCGTGCGTGGGCGGATCACGTCACGGTAGTAACGACGCAAGTCGAAGCCGTTGACGTTACGGATGTAACTCGGATCGAGGCGTACACCGGTCTCCGCAAACTTATCGGTCAAGTTGTCGATGTAGAGGTTGGCTTGCCAACGCTCGTGCCCGATACCAGCCGACAGGCTGTGCACGGTATAGGCGCCGAGCGTCTCGCCGTCGTTGCGCAGTCCGACTTTCGTAAAGACGTTGCCGGAGTAGGAAAGGCCGTAGCCCGCGTTCAACTCGAAACCGTTGCGTAGCGGCCGGCGATAAGCCGCATAGAAGCTCGCCTGCTGCTCCGGCGACCCTGGCAAGCGATCGCCGGGCTGACCGTCCTCGACACCGTCCACGATCCCCGGCGCAAAGGTCGTCAGCTCCGCCCTGTTGTGCGCGTAGGTGCCCGTGAACGACCAATGGTCGCCGCGCGACTGGAGCGACAGCTCGAGCCCTTTGCTCTCGGCCTTGCCGCCGTTCACGGTAATCGGCAACGCGCCGCTGACCGTGGTGCTCAGCGTTTGCACCTTGTCCCAGTCGATGTGATACACGGCCGCGTTGAAGATGAGCTTGCCGCCATTCCAAGAGCTGTGCATTCCGAACTCGAGGTTCGTGGTGGTGTCGGGTGCGATGTTGATTTCGTTCGGCGTGCCGCAGGGAATCTGCGTGCCGCCTGGCGGAATTGCGGGACACACTGCCACCGGATTCGCGCCTCCGTTGCGGTAGCCCTCGCTCAACGTGACGTAGCCCATCACGTCCTTCGTGAAGTCGTAGGCCGCGTTGATCTTGCCCAGGAAGCCGTTGTCGCTGCTAGCGCCCGCGTTCGCATCGGAGAAGTCGACCAACGGCACCAAAATCGTCGACGTGTTGGTGAAGTCATAGCTGAAGAATCGGCCGCCGACGTTGACTTGCAACTTGTCCGTGAATCGATAGCCGACTTCGCCGAACAGCGCCGTCTGACTCAGCGTCTGATGCGACGCCTGCCGAAACTCGAGATCTCCCGTCGGCAGCGAGAGACCGACAAACGTGTCGAACCCCGGCACGAACTCACTGCTGCTTCCGTTGAGATCGAAGTCATTGTAAAAGGCGCCTGCGATCCACGAGAGCTTGCCGGTGCCCTTCGATACGAGCCGCACCTCTTCGTTCGTCCGCTTTTCCTTCGCCAATTCCCGCGTGTACGCCACGAACTGGGGAAAGGACTCGTAGCCGTAGCCTAAGTCAAGCAAGAGATCGGTTTGATCCCGCTGACCCACTTGGTCGTAGCGGGACACGCCCGTGGCCGACACGAGCTGCGCGAAGCCGAGATCGGCGACGACCTCCACGCTGAACAGATCGCTCTTCCGGTCATTCGGTTCGACGAACCGCGCCGCGGACTCGTACTTGCCCGTGTTGAACGCGAACCGATGATTCACGGTGCGCCCGCCGACGTCCTGGTCCTGGTGGTAATAGTTGAACGTCACATCGACGGTGCTCGAGACGTTCCACAGCAGCGCGACGCGGCTCGACAGCGTATGTTCCCAATCGACGTCGTTTTGCCGATGCAGATTGGCCGCTACGGCCGCCGGGTCGTTCAGATCGGGCTGCGGATTCGACACGCCCGGTTGATTCACGAGGTACGGGTAATCGATGAAGCCCGGATCGTGCGTGTAGCCGATCGCAGCGCGGAACGCGAGTTTGTCCTCAGCGATCGGTGCATTCAGAACGAGGTCGGCTTTGTAGCCCTCCGAGTCGCTGTGCGACAGCGCGTATAGATTGCCATGCGCCTCGAGACTGAACTCCTTCGAACTCGGCGCCTTCGGAATGTAGCGCACCGCACCACCGAGCGTGCCCTCGCCGTACAGCGTGCCCTGAGGCCCGATCAGCACCTCGACGCGCTCGAGGTCCTTCATCTTGAAATCTAGGTAGAGCGGAACCTCGCCGAGGTATGTACCGACGGTGCCGCCACTAGCATTGTTCAGGAACTCGCTATCGTTGATCGACTGCACGTTCAGCCCGCGCACCGTCAGCAGGCTTGCTGAACGAGGTCCTTGGTCGACGATGCTCAAGCCCGGCACCCAGCGCCCGAGTTCGGTCAGACTCGTCAGGCGCTGCTCGTCGAGCTGGTCGCCGCCGATCGCAGCGATGTTGAATGGCAACTCCTGGATCGTCGTCTCGCGGCGGGACGCGGTGACGATGATCTCTTCGAGCTGCGCACTCTGCGCGAGCGTGACCCCCGCGTAGCTTCCACTGAGTAAGGTTGCGATCGCGGCAGTGAGCGGTTTAATAGCTATGCGAGCCGTCGGCTTGAGCGTGCGTTTCATAGAAAATCCTTTTCAATCAGATCGGTATCGACGAAGAATGCAGTGATTCGTCAATTCCGCGGTTATGTAGCACGGGGTTCGCGAAACCGGCAACGACCGCGTGCCGAGGTCGTGCACCACGTCTCACATCAAGGACAGAAACTGGGCATTTGGTAGACTTTGCAGCCGTTTCTGCCTTCTTTAGCCGTGCCCACCCCTTATCTCCCGCCCACCCCTCCGTTCGAGCCGGCTTCGCTATTCAAGCGTTGCGCCGCACTGAGCTACGACCTGTTACTTCTGGTGGGGCTGCTCGCCTGCTTCACCTTGCTCGCCGTTCTCATGCACGGCGAAGCGATTGCCTCCGGTAATCCTTGGTTTCAGTTCGCGCTGCTCGCGATCGTGACTGTGTTTTTCTGCGGCTTTTGGGTGCACGGCGGCCAGACGCTCGGTATGCGCGCATGGCGAATTCGGGTGGTGAGCCAGGACGGCGCGCCACTCTCGTGGCCGCGCGCAGTGTTGCGTTTGGCGGCCGGCCTACTCGCGTTGTTACCGCTCGGCCTCGGTCTGTGGTGGGGCTTCTTCGACGCGCAGCGGCGTGGCTGGCACGATCGCTTGACGAGCACGCGCGTGGTTCGCGTGCCGTTGCAAACTGCCGCTATCTCGCCCGCGCAACGGCCACAATCGTAATCAAGAACAGCACGGAGCTCGGCGCCCAGGCGACGACGAGCGGCTGAATGCCGTATACCTCGCCGCCGCTCGCAAGCACTTGACCGATCGCGTAGTAAGACAGGCCGACGACGAGGCCAACGAGCAATCGCGCGCCAGTACCCGCTGAACGCAATCCCCCGAACACGAACGGCAGCGCGAGAATCGTCATCAGCACCACCGATACGATGTCGGCCATGCGCGTCCAATACGCAATCAGGTAGCGACGCGCATCGAGACCATTGTCCTCGAGATAGCGGATGTAGCGCTGCAGGGACGGCGTATCGAGCAGGTTTTCGCGCACGATCGACAACGCCAGCAGGTCCGGGTTCAAGTCGTAAGTCTGCGTGGACTGCCGCTCGGTCCGCGAGGTGACGCCGTTCTCCAGAAATCCCGTCTCACCGTAGTTCGACAGCACCCAACGCCCCGCTGAATCGACGGATGCGGTATCCGCGCGCGCGATCTGGCGCAACGCCTGGTCGGGGCCGAGCTCGAAAAGCAGTACGCCTCCACGATAGCCCGAGTCTCCCGTCTGGCGTCGCAGACTGAAGATGCGGTCACCGTCCTTGAACCACGTAGCCGTGCCTTCAGCCGTGCCAACGTCCTCGCGCATTGCCCTCGTCCGCATCTCATCCGCGTACGCGCTCAACGACGGCGCGAGCGACTCACCGAGCAGAACCATCAGCACGGACAACGCGAACCCTGCGAGACCGACCGAGAACAACAGCTGCCACGAGGAAATCCCGCTGGCGCGCATGACGATCAGTTCGCGGTGCACTGCCAAGTTGCCCAGAGCGAGCAACGAGCCGATCAGCGCAGCGGCTGGTAGCACCGAAAAGACCGTGCGCGGTATGCCCAGCACCACGTACACGATGGCGCCGCTGAGATCGTAGCTGCCCTTGATGTCGTTGAGCTGCGCGATCAGGTCGAAACTGGTCATGACCGCCACGAGCACGGCGAGCGCGAGACCTACGCCGCGCAGCACCGACATCACGATGTAGCCGCGTAGCAGAATCATGTGGCCAACGGGGGACGCGGCGCGCGCCGCATGGAGAACCAGCCGCTCTCCCTCGCGAGCATCAATAATGCCAGCGTCACCACGACGCCGTGGACGCACCACATGCCGAGCCACTCCGAGACGACGCCGCGCTGTACCCACACGCTGGCGATCGACATCATGTTCGCATAGACCATATAGATGAGTAGGCCAATGCCGAGCCGCGCGTAACGACCCTCGCGCGGCGACGAACGGCTGAGCGGCACGGCGAGCAGGCCGAGCACGATCAGTGAGATTGGCAGGGAGATCCGCCACTGAAGCTCGGCTCGGTCTGCCGGCAGCGACGACTCGAGCAGATCGAGCGTCGACTTGCCCGCCGGCGCAGCAGTGAACTCGCGCTGTTCCTTGCGCCGCACGGGAATGCGCTGCTCGCCGAAGTCGATGACCAGGAATTTGCCTTGCCCGGGAACGCCTTCGTAGCGGCGTCCGTCTTCCAGCAGGAACCCCAGTTCGCCGGTGCTCTCGTCCAGCAAGCGCCGGCCACGCGCGGCAACGATCGCCACTACACGATCTCCCTGCTGCCGCTGGAGGAACACGTCCCGCAACTCATCGCCGACGACTTCGCGGGCGTACACCACCGTGTCACCCGAATCCGCCGAGGTGAACCGACCCGGCTCGATTGCCGAGAGCTCGACGTGTTGACCGGCCTGAAACCGAATCTCCTCGATCTGCCGGTTCGCAGCCGGCGTCAACACCAGCGACAGCCACCCGGTGCACGCGACCAGCAGCAAGGTAAGTACTCCAATCGGCGCCAGCATGCTGCCGGGACCGAAACCGCACGCCGCCAGCGCGGCCATCTCGCCGTCGCGACTCAATCGTGCGAGCGCGAGCATGATGCCGAGGAACAACGCGATCGGCAGCAGCGTAGTCAGATAGCTCATTGCCGTGAGCCCGAACACCGCAGCCACGGCTTCACGCGGCACCCGATCGGCGGCCGCGTCGCCAAAGATGTTGGCCAACGCGTTCGTCATCGTGATCAGGAACAGTGCACCGAGCACGATCAGGGAAGACGCAAGGGCTTCGCGCAGGACATAGCGACTGATCAGGCTCACGCGATTACTCGGTGCCAGTACCTTCGAAGAAACGAATGCACTAAACTGCGATTTTCCACGGTATTCCAACACGATAGCACGGCTCGACGGCGACCACGTGCGCCGAATTTAAGCGTCAGCGAACAGCCGAGCGCGGAATAGAAGGAGTCGACGATGGAGTTTCCCGTCAAGACCGGAGCGGCAGCCAGCCAACGCACCGAGTGTGCGATCTTGCCGGTGTTCGAAGATGGTCAGCTGCGTGGCGCTACTCGCGAAATCGACGCGGCGGCGCACGGCGCCATCAAGCAACTCGTGCGCAAAGGCGATATTTCCGGCCGCCTTGGATCCACGACGCTCGTTCATCGCACGCAGGGCACGGCCGCCGGCCGCTGGTTACTCGTCGGCTGCGGTAAGCACGCTGACCTCAACACGCGCCGCCTCACCTCGGCGCTGACGGCAGCCATCGCGGGACTGCGTAACAGCGGCACGAAAGAAGCCATCAGTTACCTGGCCTACGGCGTGGGCGACGGCGTGAACGCCGTGGACGCGGCACGCCATAGCGTCGAAGTCGCTCGCGCGAGCGTGTACCGCTTCGACGAGCTGAAGAGCCGCGCCGACCCATCGCCGCGTCTCACACGACTCGGCCTCGCCGCAACGCGCGGCACGAACTCGGGGCCGCTACGCGACGCGGTCAAAGTCGGCACAGCCATCGCCAATGGCTCGGATCTCGCACGCGATCTCGGCAACCGCCCGCCGAACGTCTGCACGCCGTCGCATCTGGCTGACACCGCACGCGCTCTCGCCAGGCGTTACCCGAAGCTGAAGGTCAAAGTGCTGGGCGAGCCTGAAATCCGCAAGCTCGGCATGGGCGCTCTGCTGTGCGTGACGCAAGGCGCAGACGAACCGCCGCGGCTGATCGTGATCGAGTACCGCAATGGCTCGCCGAAGGACGCGCCGATCGCGCTCTGCGGCAAGGGCGTCACGTTCGACACCGGCGGCATCTCGTTGAAGCCGCCGCCGAAGATGGACGAGATGAAGTACGACATGTCGGGCGCGGGCAGCGTGCTCGGCTCCATGTCGGCGATCGCCGAGCTCGGCGCGCGCGTCAATGTGGTCGGCGTGATTCCGGCGTGCGAGAACATGCCGAGCGGCCGCGCCACCCGCCCCGGCGACATCGTCAAGAGCATGTCCGGGCAAACCGTCGAAATCATCAACACGGACGCCGAAGGCCGTCTGATCCTCTGCGACGCCATCACCTATGCGCGCACGTTCAAACCTCGCTGCTTGATCGACATTGCGACGCTCACGGGCGCGTGTGTGATCGCGCTCGGTCACATCTACACCGGCGTGTTCAGCAACGACGACAAGCTCACGGCCAAGCTGATCGCCGCCGGTGACCGCGCGCTCGATCCCGCATGGCGCATGCCGGTGCACGAGGAGTACGGCGAGTCCCTGCGCAGCAACTTCGCCGACTTCGCGAACTCGGGCGGCCGCGACGGCGGCGCCAGCGTGGCCGCCAATTTCCTGTCGCGGTTCGTCGACGGCGTTCCATGGGCCCACCTCGACATCGCGGGTGTCGCCTGGCGCGCGAACTCACAGAAGGGTTCGACCGCACGGCCGGTGCCGATGCTGGTCGAATTCCTGTTGAATACCGAGCAGCAGTGACGCAGGTCGACTTCTACATCCTCGAGACCGATTCCGATGACGCGAGGCTGAGGCTGGCGTGCAAAATCGTCGACAAGGCGACCCAACTCGACCACCACGTTTTCATTCATTCCACGTCGGAAGAAGAAGCACGAAAGCTCGACGAGCTCCTGTGGACGTTCTCGCAGAACAGCTTCATCCCGCACCGCGTCGTACGTGAAACGCTTAGCGAGCCGCCGCTCGAGCCCGTGCTAATCGGCATCAACCAGCAGCCCGCAGCGGGCCGGTGGGACGTCATGATCAACCTCGCGCTGGACGTGCCAGAGTTCTTCAGCCGTTACGAGCGCGTGGCGGAAGTCGTGGACGGCAACGCCGAGCGCCGCGAGCGGAGCCGCGAGCGCTACCGGTTCTATCGCGACCGCGGCTACAAACTGAATAGTCATCAGGTCTAACGCATGCCATCCGAAGAGCAGATCGAGATCATAGACACGAATATTCCCGTGCTTACCGATGTGATTCGGCGCACGCGGCCGGCTCTAGACCGCGACGCTTTGATCGCCGAGCTGCAGACCAAGCTCGCGTCGCGCACCTTCGCGCTCGCCGACGAGCTCTTGCGCTCGTCGTTCAATGCGATGGAGGCGACCCTGTTCGAGCACATCTCGGCACGGTTGCGAAGCGAGCTCCCGGAGCTCATCGACGCCACGCTGCGCGAACATCTCGACAACACGGACAACGATTAAGGACGATCGTGAAGAAGGACTACGACCCCTCGGAGATTGAAACTCGGCACTACGCACGCTGGGAAGCGGCGGGCTACTTCGCACCCGCGGGCAACGGCGCGCCCTACTGCATCGTAATTCCGCCGCCCAATGTGACCGGCACATTGCACATGGGGCACGCGCTGCAAGACACGATCATGGACGCCCTCACGCGCTATCACCGCATGCTGGGCCGGCGCACGCTGTGGCAGCCGGGTACCGATCACGCCGGCATTGCTACGCAGATGGTGGTCGAACGTCTGCTCGAGCGCGAAGGCACGTCGCGCGTCGCACTCGGCCGCGAGAAGTTCCTCGAGCGCGTGTGGCAATGGAAAGAACGCTCAGGCAACACGATCGCGCGCCAGATGCGCCGGCTCGGCGCTTCGGTCGACTGGTCGCGCGACCGCTTCACGATGGACCCGGGGCTATCGCGAGCCGTTCTCGAAGTCTTCGTGCGCCTGCATGATGAAGGCCTCATCTACCGAGGCAAGCGTCTCGTGAACTGGGACCCCGTGCTGCACACGGCGATCTCCGACCTCGAGGTCGTCAGCAGCGAAGAACGCGGCAAGCTGTGGCACCTGCGCTATCCAGTCGTCGGTGATCCCGGCAACGCCGTTTTGATTGTAGCGACGACCCGACCGGAAACGATGCTCGGGGACACCGCCGTTGCCGTGCATCCCGCGGACGAACGCTATCGGCACCTCGTCGGCAAGCAGGTCGAGCTGCCACTCACCGGGCGACGCATTCCGATCATCGCCGACGAGTACGTCGACCCCGAGTTCGGTACAGGCTGCGTGAAGATCACGCCTGCGCACGACTTCAACGATTACGAGGTTGGCTTGCGCCACAAGCTGCCGATGATCGGCGTGCTCGACGCGAGCGCGCGGATAAATGATGACGCGCCACCGGCGTACCGCGGTCTCGACCGCTTCGTTGCGCGCAAGCGCGTGCTCGAGGACCTCACCGCGCAAGGCCTCTTGGAGAAGATCGAAGATCACACGTCGATGTTGCCGCGCGGCGAGCGTAGCGGCGTAGTCGTCGAGCCAATGCTCACAGACCAGTGGTACGTGCGCATGCAGCCGCTCGCGGAGCCTGCCATCGAAGCCGTCGAGCAAGGCCGCGTTCGCTTCATTCCCGAGACCTACGCACGCGACTACTTCGACTGGATGCGCAAGATCCAGGACTGGTGCATATCGCGCCAGTTGTGGTGGGGCCATCGAATCCCGGCGTGGTACGACGACAACGGCAACGTGTACGTCGCACGCGACGAGGCGGAAGTGCGCCGCAAGCACAACCTCGCCACGAACATCGTGTTGCGTCAGGACGAAGACGTACTCGATACGTGGTTCTCGTCGGCGCTCTGGCCGTTCTCCACGCTCGGCTGGCCCGACAAGACACCCGAGCTCGCCACGTTCTACCCCACGAGCGTGCTCGTCACGAGCTGGGACATTATTTTCTTCTGGGTCGCCCGCATGATCATGATGGGGCTCAAGTTCGCGGACGGCGTGCCGTTCCGCGACGTCTACATCTATTCGCTGATCCGCGATAGCGAAGGCCAGAAGATGTCGAAGAGCAAAGGCAACATCATCGACCCCATCGACCTGATCGACGGCGTCGACCTCGACACGCTGCTCAAGAAGCGTCTCGACGGGCTAATGCAGCCAAATCTTCAGAAGTCGATCGAACGCAACACGCGCAAGGAATTCCCGCAGGGCATCCCGGCGTTCGGCACCGACGCGCTGCGGCTCACGTTCGCGTCGCTCGTGACGACCGGTCGCGACGTGCGCTTCGACATGTCGCGCGCCGAAGGCTACCACCGCTTCTGCAACAAGCTCTGGAACGCGACAGCCTATGTGTTGAGCCAGCTCGACGGCATCGACGGAGGGCCGGCGCGACTCAGTACGGCTGACACGTGGATCCGCTCGCGGCTGCACGGCGTGATCGGCACGGTGCACGAGAACTTCGCCGCGTACCGGCTCGACGTCGTGATCCAGACGCTGTACGACTTCGCGTGGCACGAGTTCTGCGATTGGTATCTCGAGCTGACGAAGGCGGTACTGAACGCGCCGGACGCCGAGGCGGCACTCAAACGCGGCGCGCAGACTACGCTGGTCGACGTGCTCTCGGCGCTGCTGAAGCTGTTGCACCCGCTGATGCCGTTCTTGACGGAAGAGCTGTGGCTCGAAATCGCGAAGCAGCGCGGCCTTTCGAGTCCGACGCTGATGCTCGAACCCTTCCCCGAAGCCACGGCCTTCGCGACCGACGCTACCGCAGAAGAAGAGATAGCGTGGCTCAAGGGCTTCGTCGTTGGCATTCGCCAAATCCGCGGCGAAACGAATCTGCCGCGCTCGAAGGCGTTGACAGTGCGCATCGCCGACCCAAGTCCATCAGATCGTGCACGAATCACGACGCACAGCCTGCACTTGCAAAAACTCGCGGGCCTCGAGCGCATCGAGGTGCTCGAGCCCGGTGAGAACGTGCGCGGAGCGGCCACCGCCTTGCTGGGCGGCATGCGCATGCTGGTGCCACTCGCGGGGCTAATCGACGTCTCCGCCGAGGGCGAACGCCTGCGCAAGCAGCTCGCGAAAACGCGCGACGATCTCGATAAGGCTCGACGCAAACTTTCGAATCACAACTTCGTCGCGAACGCGCCACCCGACATCGTCGCGCAAGAGAACGCACGCATCGCCGACTTCGAGCAACGCGCCTCCCAGCTCGACGCCCAGATCGCGCGGCTTACCGAGCTCTCCTAACCACTCCCCCAAACGGACGCTGCGGGGGGACGAAGATGCGCAAACAGAGCGATGCGCTTCACAGTTGGCTGAGCTCGGGGTGTCGCGGTAGCGCGTTTTGGGCGAACATGCGGCCATGGCTACTCCTACGCTGATTTCGACGCGCGGCGCCGCCGACCACCAAGTACTGATCCGTCCCGTGATCGAGGCGCTCGACCGCATCGTCGTCGGCAAGGCGCGCCAGATCACGCTCAGCGTCGCGTGCCTGCTCGCGCGCGGCCATCTGCTGATCGAAGACGTGCCCGGTGTCGGCAAAACCACCCTTGCTCACGCGCTCGCCCGCGCGCTCGGGCTGTCCTACCACCGAATTCAGTTCACGAGCGACCTGCTGCCCGCGGACGTCATCGGTGTCTCGGTGTTTCACCGCGACAACAGCCGGTTCGAATTCCACAAGGGTCCGGTATTCTCTCAGCTCGTGCTGGCGGATGAGATCAATCGCGCCACGCCGAAAGCCCAGAGCGCGCTGCTCGAGGCCATGGAAGAGCGTCAGGTCACCGCCGACGGCACGACGTATTCGCTGCCCGTACCGTTCTTCGTCGTCGCGACGCGTAACCCCGCAAACCAAATCGGGACCTTCCCTTTGCCCGAATCGCAGCTCGACCGGTTCCTGATGCAGATCGAGCTCGGCTATCCCGCGCCGAGCGACGAACGCATCTTGCTCGCGAACGGCGAGCGGCGCGCGCTCGTCGAGCAACAGCACGCGGTCGTCTCGCTCGACGTCCTGCTGCGCCTGCAGGACCAGGTCGCCAAAGTACATGTGTCCGAACCGCTGCTCGACTACGTGCAGGCATTACTCGCGTACACGCGCGAATCCGGCGAGTTCGTCGCAGGACTCTCACCACGCGCCGGCATCGGCCTGCTGCGTGCCGCACAGGCGTGGGCGCTCCTGAATGGCCACGGCGGCGTGCATCCGGAGGACATCCAGTCCGTGCTCGGCAGCATCGTCGCGCACCGGCTGCAACTTGCGCACGGCAGCTCGATCGAGAGCGGAACGAATCTCGGTGCTGCGATCCTCGCCGCGGTGCCCGTACCTTGACGCCTCTCACCGCGCACTGAGCGATGCCAGCCGCAGCTCGCGTCATGGAACGTTGGGCGGCCAATTGGGCTCGCCGGCGTCAGGGTGACGATTCTCACAATGTCGCACTCGCGCGGCGTCGCATCTACATTCTGCCGACGCGTTTCGGCGTCGTGTTCGGCATCATGGTGTTCGCGATGCTGCTCGGCTCCATCAATTACGGAGCGAGCATAGGCTTTGCGCTGACCTTCCTACTTGCGGGCTTGGGGTTGGTCGTGATGCATCACTGCCACAACAACCTGCTCGGCGCGGAAATCAGGTTCCTCGGGGCGGCTCCGGTGTTCGCAGGCGAACGCGCTGAATTTCGGGTGGCGGTTCACAACGCGGGCATCGCTGCACGTTACGAAATCGAGCTCGCGCAACGCGGTCACCGGGCAGGTCCCGTCGACGTCGCGCCAAACGGCACGGAAATCCTGCGACTCGGCATCGATACCGAACGGCGCGGCTGGACGAAGCTCGAACGTTTCGCGGTGGAAACGCGACACCCGGGGCGACTGCTGCGCGCGTGGACCTGGATCCACATGGACGCGCGCTGCCTCGTGTATCCGCGACCGGCCGCGCCGGGCCGGCCACTGCCCCAAAGCGGCGGCTACGGCGCCGTGGGCCGAACGAGCGCGGGCGACGAGGACTTCGCGGGCCTGCGGGCGGCGGCGCCGGGCGACCCGCCGCAGCGAATCGCATGGAAGGCTTACGCGCGCAACGACGTGCTGCTGCTGAAACAGTTCGCCGCCGGCGATCGTGCGCCGTGCGTGCTCGAGTGGAACATCCTCGCAGAGCTCGACCCCGAAGCGCGCGTATCGCAGCTGGCCCGATGGTGCATCGACGCCGACGCCGAGGGCCGCGCGCTCGGCCTCGTCTTACCCGGCGTGCGAATTCCTCTCGGCACTGGAGCGAAGCACTTGGCCTCGTGCCTCGAAGCTCTGGCGCTGCTCGACGTGGACATGGATGCCCGCGGTAGAGCAACGCAGAGCGCAGTTGCCGACGCGGACACGGATGTCCGCGTTAGAGCAACGCACGGAGCGGTCGCCGGGGCGCCACGATGACGGCACTCGCGTTACCTCGCGCCCGCGACCTCTCCGAGGACGCGCAGCGTTTGCTGTGGACCGGCGCGATCGTGGTGGGTGCGAGCTTGCCGCACTGGCTCGCGCTCGCGGGTTGGACGCTCGCGTTGCTCGGCGCCGCCGTCACGTGGCGGCTAGCGGTAGCGCTGTACGGTTGGCCCATGGCGCCGCGGTTCGTGCGTCTTCCGCTGGCGTTCATTTCGTTATGCGGCGTGATCTTCCAGTTTCGGACGTTGAACGGTTCGGAGGCCGGCACGGCGCTACTCGTGGTAATGGTCGCACTGAAGTTTCTGGAGTCGAGCAATCAACGCGACCAGCTCGTATTGATTCTGATCTCGTATTTCATGATGTTCGCGAGCGTGCTGACGGAGCGCGGCCCGCTGACAGCGACTTATCTCGTCGTACTCGTTTGGGTGACCACCGTGGCACTGCTGCAACTCGGTCGCCGCGGCCCCCTGCTGCCGATCCGCGCAACCGCGGTGCTCGCCGGGCGGCTGCTGCTGTATTCAGTGCCGCTCATGATCGTGCTGTTCGTTTTGTTCCCGCGACTGCCTGGGCCCCTGTGGGCTCTCCCGGGCAGCACGAGCAGCGGCGCCTCGGGCTTGAGCGACACGATGAGCCCCGGCGACATCACGAACCTGGGGTTGTCCGACGAAGTGGCGTTCCGCGCCGAGTTCCTGTCACGCGCTCCCCCTGCCGGCGCCTTGTACTGGCGCGGGCCCACGCTCACGCATTTCGACGGCCGCACATGGTCGATGCAGCAAGGCGCCCGCCGCGGCGAACGCGTCGCTGACTCGATCGAATACCGCGGCGAGCCGACCCGCTATCGCGTGATGTTGGAACCGAACGGCCGCAGCTGGGCATTCGCGCTCGACATGCCAGAGAGCTGGTCGCGCGACCGTGGCCTGCGAATGGGCAGCGACTATCAGCTCGGCACGTTCTTCGGCGCGAAGCGCACGCGCGTGCTCGACTACGAGGTGACTTCGTACATCGACTACAGTGCGCGCGAGCCGTTGACGCCAGGCGAGATCGCGGCCTTCACGAGCCTACCCGAAGGCAGCAGCCCGCGAGCGCGCGCACTCGCCGCGACCTGGATCACCGATGGACCGAGCGCGAGCACGGTGATCGATCGCGCGATGGGCTATCTGCGCTCGCAGCCATTTCAATACACGTTGACTCCGCCCGCGCTCGGCGAACAACCCGTCGACCAGTTCTTGTTCGAAACACGCGAAGGCTTTTGCGAGCACTACGCATCGGCGCTCACAGTGCTGTTACGCGCCGCCGGATTACCCGCGCGTGTCGTGATGGGCTACCAGGGCGGTGAGCTGAACTCGCTCGGCAGCTACTACATTATTCGCGAGTCGGACGCCCACGCCTGGACGGAAGTCTGGCTCGAGGATCAGGGCTGGGTACGCGTGGACGGCGTCGCTGCCGTGGCGCCCGAGCGCGTCGCGATCGGCTCCGGTCGCTGGTCGGGCGCGGCCCGAACGGCCGTTGATCGTGTGTTGAACCTCGGCTGGCTGCGCCGCGCCGCACTGGCATGGGATGCCGTCAACACGCGTTGGCACGCCTGGGTCGTAGGGTACGGACCCGAACTGCAACGCGCCTTGCTCGACTCGTTCGGCGTTCGCAACCTCAAGTTCACCGAGCGCTGGACGCTGCTGCTCAGCCTCGCCGTCATCGGAACCGTCGGCGTGCTGGTCGGGTTGCGGCTCTACGCGGGTTGGCGCGACCGGCGGCGCCGGCCGATCGACCCGGCCGCCCGCGCGTTCGCGACGTTCACGCGTGCGCTTGTGCGGCTAAACGTCGCGCCGCGGGCCCCGGGTGAGTCGCCGGTGGCCTACGCGGCTCGCGCGGCTAAAGCGTCACCACCCGCGGCGGCAGACATCGGAGCCATCGTGGCGGCGTACCTGCGCGCGCGTTACGAGCCGGACCCCGAGCTCACGGCGCTGGCGGAGCTGCGACAGCGCGTCAACGTGTTTCGTCCGCAGCGTGCCTAGTCGGCGGCGGTCGCGGAGAGCTCGCGGGTCGTAAAGAACTGCACCTTCGGCCAGCGCTCCTGCGTCAACGACAGGCTCACCGTGCTCGGCGCGATGTAGACGAGCTGACCTTGATGGTCACGCGCGACGTTCGCAATGAGTTTCTTCGTAAACTCTTCGAGGTGAGCGCTGTCGTCGCAACGCACCCAGCGCGCCGCGACCACTGCGACGCTTTCGAACGTGGCAGCGACGCTGTACTCGTCGCGCAAGCGGAACTCCGCCACCTCGAATTGCAACGGGCCCACGGCGCCCAAGATCAGGTCGTTGCCGAGGAGGGGCCGGAACAGCTGCGTGGCGCCCTCCTCACACAACTGCGCGAGACCCTTTTGTAACGCCTTCAGCTTCAACGGGTCGCGCAGCACCGCGCGGCGGAACAGCTCGGGCGCGAAGCTCGGGATTCCGGTGAAGGCCATCGACTCGCCCTGCGTAAAGCTATCGCCGATGTTGATCGTGCCGTGGTTGTGCAATCCGATGATGTCACCGGCATAGGCCTCTTCCACGTGCTGCCGATCGGCGGCCATGAACGTGATGGCATCGCCCACACGGACCTCGCGCTGCAAGCGCGTATGGAACATGCGCATGCCCGGTTCGTACGCGCCCGAGCAAATTCGCAAGAACGCAATACGGTCGCGGTGCGCGGGATCCATGTTCGCCTGGATCTTGAACACGAAACCGCTGAAAGCCGGCTCTTCTGGCCTCACGACACGCACGGTCGTAGCGCGCGGCTGCGGCGACGGCGCCAGCTGTGCAAAGGCATCGAGCAGCTCGCGCACACCGTAGTTGTGGATGGCGGCACCGAAAAACACGGGCGTTTGGCGGCCGGCGAGGTACTCCGCGTGGTCGAACTTCGGCGTGGCGCCGCGCACGAGCTCCACGTCGTCGCGCAGCTCTTTCATGGCGACGTCACCGAGCGCGGCGGCGAGATCGGCGCTCGCGATGCCCTGCACGCGGCGCACGTCTGGCAACCGACTGCCGTCACGCCCCTGGTACAGATAGGCGCAATCCTCACCCATGTGGTAAATGCCGCGGAACTCGCGGCCCATGCCAATCGGCCAGGTCATCGGCACACACACGATGTGGAGTACCGTCTCGATATCGTCGAGCAGCTCGATAGGCGGCTGGCCATCGCGGTCGAGCTTGTTGATGAAGCTGATGATCGGCGTGGTACGTAGCCGGCACACTTCCATCAGTTTGATCGTTCGCTTCTCGACGCCCTTGGCCGCATCGATAACCATCAGCGCACTGTCGACCGCCGTCAGCGTCCGGTACGTATCCTCGGAGAAATCCTCGTGGCCCGGCGTATCGAGCAGGTTGATCAGCGCTTCCCCGTACGGGAACTGCATGACCGATGAGGTGACGGAAATGCCGCGCTCCTGCTCGAGCCGCATCCAATCCGACGTTGCGTGCCGAGTCGCTTTGCGCCCTTTGACGGTGCCCGCCATCTGGATCGCGCCACCAAACAGCAGCAGCTTCTCCGTCAGCGTGGTCTTGCCCGCATCAGGGTGCGAAATGATCGCAAACGTTCGCCTTTTCAGGTGCTCGTTCATAGCAGAAGAAGAGTGGTGGGTCAGTGAGACGGCGGCAGAGTGAAAGCGAGGACGATGGCATCCTCGCGGCCGCATTCCGCTTGATAGTAGGCGGGGCGAATCCCGATTTGCTCGAAACCCACTGAACGATACAGCTGCTGCGCGACGGTATTGGAGGGACGCACCTCGAGAAACACGCGCTCGGCACCCGCTTCGTCGGCACGCTGCAGTAGATGACCCAGCAAGCGTCGACCGTAACCGAGGTGTTGAGCGTGCGGGTGCACGCAGAGATTCAAAAGATGCGCCTCACGGGACGCGACCGACATGATGCCGTAGCCCGTGACGCTGCCGCCGACGTCGAGCACGAGGCAGTGATAGCCGGCCAGAAGACAGTCACGAAAGATGCCGAGGCTCCATGGAAACTTGTACGCCGCACGCTCGACCGCCGCGACCGCTTTCAAGTCGGCGGCCTGTATGAGCCTGACTTCGGTGCGAGGGTGGACAGCGGCGCTCATTGGGATTTCCGGAGTAGGTCTTTAACCAGGCAGAGGTCCGTCCAGGCGATCGCTTTAGCAAGCGGGCTGCGTAGCAGATACGCGGGGTGATACGTGATAACCAACGGAGTACCTGCCTCGCCATACGGGACGACGCGGCCTCGCAGCCTACCGATGGGGGAATCCGTCTGCAACAACCACTGCGCCGCGATGCGCCCCACTGCAAGGATCGCGCGAGGTTTCACAAGCGCAATCTGACGCGCGAGGTACGGCGTGCACGTCTTGGCCTCGTCCGGCTGCGGATCGCGATTCCCCGGCGGCCGGCACTTCAAGATGTTCGCGATATATACGTCGGAGCGCGGCGAACCGATCGCCCGCAGCATTGAGTTCAGCAACTGGCCTGCGCGGCCGACGAAGGGCTCACCCTGCCGATCTTCATCGGCCCCGGGCGCTTCGCCGATCACGAGCAGATCGGCGTCGCGGCGGCCGACGCCGAACACCGTCTGAGTCCGAGTCGTGTGCAGCGCGCACTTCGTGCAAACGCGAACGCTCGCGGCCAGCTCATCCCACCCCATCGTCGTCGGGGATGCGGCCGCAGCTGTAGCGAGGTGCGGCGCAACGGCCGCGGCCGGCGAGACGCTCGTAGCGGGGGCGGCCCGCAGCTTCCACACCGGAATGCCGAGCGCGTCGAGATACTCCTCCCGTTGATCGCTCATGAGTGAGAGGCGTCCTGCCGCCTGCGGCGCCGCCATAGCCAGACGGCCGGGCCCGATAGGGCATACGCGAGGAACAGCGCGAAGACCGTGAGTTGCGGCTCGATGGCAATGATCATCAGCACGAGCGGGATCAACAGCAGGTTCGCGAACCGCACGCGCCGACCAGGACTGATGTCCTTGAAGCTCAGATACGCAAACCGGGACATCATCAACAGGGCCGAGATCGCCGTGACCGTGACTCCCGCGACGAGCGCCTTCAAACCATCGATTCCGTAGTGGCTCGTGAGCCACGCCATCGACGCGACAACGGCCGCCGCCGCCGGACTCGCAAGCCCTTGGAAGAAACGTCGGTCCTGCACGCCGACATTCGTGTTGAACCGTGCGAGGCGAAATGCAGCTGCGGCTACATACAGGAACGCTGCGAGCCAGCCGAGCCTGCCCCAGAGCGCTCCGTACTCCGCAAGACGCTGCACGCCCCATTGGTACATCACGATGGCAGGCGCGAGACCGAAAGACACCATGTCGGAAAGGCTGTCGAACTCCTTGCCGAACTCGCTGGACGTGCTCGTGAGACGTGCTACTCGCCCATCCAGACCATCGAACAACATGGCCGCGAAGATCGCCAGCGCGGCGCGCTCGAAATTACCGTCGATCGACGCCACGATGGAATAGAACCCGGCAAACAGACCGCAGGTCGTCAACAGGTTGGGCAAGAGATAGATGCCCCTACGGCGTGTGATGCTCGGCCGGCCGTCCACGACTGCTCCGCCTCCTTCTTGAACTTGCGCGACTCCGACCAGCGCTGCCTGCGCCCAAGTCTGGCTTCCGTGCCGACGCGACCGCTAGAATCGGCCGTCGCCGGACCACGGCGCCACGAGTCGGGGGTCAATGTACCTGAGTCCCGCGCCGCTGAACACGCCGCCGCCTGTGATCGAGGTCATGGTCAGCGCATCTCGACCGCACCATGCTAGGCGACCCGCCCGCGAACGGAAGCCGCCGACCGACCACCGACCGTCATGACGAACGAGACCACGCCCCGCTCGATCCTGCACCGCAAACAGCGCCGCCGTCTCCTCGGCGCGGCCCTCACGCTGCTTTCGCCAGGCGTGTTGCCCTCTGCAGCCGCACAGCCCGCGCGCCCTACCGACGCGCGCTCAGGCCCGGACCCGGAGCTTCGCAAAATCCTGATCGCCGCCGTCGCGGAGGCCGACAGCTTCACCGACCGATTCGACGCGGAGGTGTGGCTCACGGACATGTCGCATCGGCTCGCGAAGCAAGTACCCGACGCGACGGAACGGCTGAGGATCCTGAAAGCGGTTCACAAACACGCCACGCACGTGAATGTGCCGGCGGAGCTGGTGCTCGCGGTCATCGATGTCGAAAGCAACTTCGATCGTTTCGCGATCTCGGGCGCCAGCGCGTTGGGTCTCATGCAGGTCATGCCGTTCTGGGTTAAAGAGCTCGGTTACAAGGACAAGAACGCGTTGTTCGCCATCGAAACGAACGTGCTGCTGGGCTGCCAGATACTCAGGTTCTATCTCGAGATGGAGCGCGGCAACCTCGTACAGGGTTTGGCGCGCTACAACGGCAGCGTCGGTAGGCGCTCGTACTCGGACCGCGTGCTCGACCGCGTGCGCACGAAATGGTTTCGGCAGTAGGCCGTTCAGGCCGTGACGACGAATCCTTCGTTCACGAACTCGAGCCACTCCTCAATGTGCACGCCATCGACTCGCGCCGCGGGCGAACCGTGCCACAACCACGTCGCGAGCTCGCGCAGCGCAACGTCACTACCCGCGGCGATGACCTCGACGCGCCCATCCGCTAGATTGCGAACGCTGCCACGTAACTGAAGGTGTTGTGCTCGAGCAGCGGTCGCCGCGCGGTAGTACACGCCTTGCACGCGGCCAGCAATCACATAACGAATCGCACGCGTGACGTTGCCCGCGTTCACAGGATCAGTTGCGGTCGTCGTTGTTTTTGCTCGAACGCAGCGCGGTGCCCGCGCGATTCTTGGCACGTACGGCGTTGAAGCGGGCGGGGCCGTACGCCTGCTGCTGAATTTGCTGCTCGGCGTCGGCCAGAAACCGGCGCGCGTCCGAGAGCGCCTCGGGCGCAAGTCGCGCAGCGTTGGCTACTTCGGCGGCTTTGATCGCCTGGCGCGCATCACTCATTTCCTGCACGGGCGGTGCCGTGACACACCCCGCCAGGACGAGCGCGCCAACCGTCAGCAGTACTCGCAACATGCCATTGTTCTCTTGTTGTCGACGGCAGTATGCCGAGACGCTACAAGCCTCGCCCCGATGGCGTCAAGCAATCGACTGCGCGCCGCTGTCCTGGCAAGCACTGCCGGACCTTCTTACACTGCCCCCACGATCCTTCCAAGCCGAGCCCCGTGACGCAGCCAGCGATTCTGATCCTGTATTACTCGCGTAACGGCCGCACGGCAGCCCTCGCACGGCAGGCCGCACGCGGGGTCGAGAGCGCGGGCGGCATCGCGCACCTGCGAACCGTGCCTCCCGTCGCCGCGACGACGATGAACGCCACACCACCCGTCCCCGAAGACGGTGCGCCCTACGCCGAGATCGCAGATCTCGTCGCGGCGGACGGCCTGCTGCTAGGCAGCCCCACGCGTTTCGGCAACATGGCCGCACCGTTGAAGCACTTTCTGGATTCGACCAGCGAGCTTTGGTTGAAGGGCACGCTCGTCGACAAGCCGGCCGGAGTATTCACGTCGACCTCTTCGCCGCACGGCGGCCAGGAGAGCACGTTGCTCAGCATGCAGTTGCCGCTGTTACATCACGGGATGGTCGTGGTCGGCGTGCCGTATACCGAAACCTCGCTGTTCGAGACGCGCACAGGCGGCTCGCCGTACGGCGCCACCCACCTCGCCACGGAATGGAACGCTGCGTTGTCGAAGGACGAGAACGACGTCGCGCGTGCGCTCGGCGCACGGGTCACCCGTCTCGCACGCGCTCTCGTGGCGGCGCGCAAGTAGCGATGCCAGTGGCACTACGCCGCATCGCGCTTGCGTGTCACGCCGCGTTGATACTGTTGATTGCAGCTGCAGCGCTGGCGGGCGGCATCACGCTCGCATCGTTGTGCGTGGCTGCTGCGATCGTCGCACCCCTGCTGATCGCTCTACATGCACTGTTGACGCGCCGCGGCGGTGCCACACGTTGGACTACCGTACTGCTCGTACCCTACGCCGGCGCACTGAGCGTCGAAGTGGTCGCGAGAGCGGGCGCCTCGCCAATATTGAGCGCCGGACTGCTGATCAGCGTGCTCGAGCTCGGGTTGTTGCTCGCCCTCATCCGCTCGAGCGGCCCGTCAGCCGTTCGCGAATGAACGGAATCGTGAGCCGGCGCTGCTCGACCAACGAGTCACGGTCGAGGCGGTCGAGCAAGGCCGTCAGCGCGCGCATGTCGCGATCCACGCGCCGCAACAGATAGTCCGCGGCGGCCGGGTCGAGCTCGAGCCCGCGCGCCTCCGCATGCAGGCGCACCGCGAGCGCGCGTTCGGCGTCCCCCACGGGCTTTAGCCGATAAGCAACCGCGCCCGCCGCGCGCGAGCGCAGGTCGGCGAGCTCGAACCCTGCTGTCGCGGGACTCACTGCCGCTGCGAGCAATAGCCCGCCCCGACGTGCGAGGAACTCGTTCAGGATTCGGAACATCGGCTCTTCCCACGCAGGCTGCCCCGCAACCGCATCGACGTCGTCCAGGGCGAGCAGGTCGAGGCTGTCGAGACCGGCAAGTAGCTCCGGCTGCGCGTTGCCGAGCGCGACGTACATCGCACGCGAGCCAGCGGCTGCCGCTGCGCGACATGCCGCCTGCAGCAGATGCGACTTGCCGCACCCCGCTGCGCCCCAGAGCCAGAGCGTCTCCCCCGCCCCGGTCGCGACGGCGCGCACGTGCTGCACCGCAGCGTCGTTCTCGCCCGCGACGAACGTCGCGAAGCTCGCGTGGTCGGCCAAGGTCAAGGCCAGAGGCAACTGCGCCACGAGGAACTCCGGCTATGCGGCCTGATGCGTCACGCGCCACGCACGCGAGCTCCAGCGCAGCACGTAATTTAGACCGCTCACGAGACTCGTGAACACGACTGCGGCGCCCAGCGGCAGTAACGCGGTAGGCGATGGCCAACCAAAAGCCGCGAACGTCAGCGTGAAAACGCCAAACCCGAGCTGGCACGCCGTGTTCAGCTTACTGATCAGCGCAGGTTCGCCCTCCAACGGAGCGATGAATAGCTGATAGCAGATGGCGCCGGTCACGATCACCATGTCTCGCCCGACGACGATTGCCACGACACCGCGGGGCATGGCGCCGACATGCGCGAGCGCCACGAACGTGCTCACTAGCAACAGCTTGTCGGCCGCGGGATCCAGCAAGCTGCCGAGCCGCGTTCGCCAATCGAACCGTTTGGCGAGAAACCCGTCGAGGGCGTCGGACAATCCCGCAACCACGATCAGCACGAGCGCAGTGGCGTAACGTTCATCGATGATCATCGCTACCAGCGGGGCGACGAGCAGAATTCGCAGAATGCAGATGGCATTCGGCAGGAAGCGCCAGCTCACTGACCAACCCCGTTACGAGCGATCTCGAACACGAGAGCCCCACTGGGCCGTTCGCCGGCCGCGGGCTTAAGCACGCCACCGAGCGTGAGGATCCGCCCGAGGACCCCAGCGTCGGCGCGGGCGGTCACGCGTAGATTCAGCACGCCATTGTCGAAGCTGTCGACATCGACCGACTGCAGGGCGCTCTGCTGCTCCAAGTAGCTCACGACACGGCCATAGTCCGCCGAGCTTTGGACGTTCAGCACGGTAATCGCGGCGGCACCGCCCCCCCCCACCGTCGCGAACTGCTCCGCGAACCGGTCACCGGCCGCATCGAGCCCGTCCCGCAACCCGAGGCCCTCGAGTGCCTGGCGTTGTGCGCCAGTCACTAGCAGCCACTCGATCTCGCTGCCGACGACGCCCGGCCGTACGCGGCCGATCAGCATCGCGTCCGCGCGATACCGCGCCGACGCAACGGCGACGCGGTCCTCGAAGCCACCCCAGACGTCGGCAAAGGTGACGGCGTTGAGATCCTGCAGGTCGAGCAGCGGCAACGTGACCGGCAAGCCGCGTTCGTCCGCCACCGCCAGGAGCTCCTTGCGCAGGGCGGCGAGCCGCTCGGTCATTCCAGCAGGAGTCGGCTCGAGCCCAAGCGCGGGAGTATCGTTCGCACCGAGCAATGCGCGGCCGCCGGCGCCGTCGTCGACAGCAATCCAGATCAGCGTCAGCGGCCGTTCGGGCCCCCACACCGGTTTCTGCAGCGCGGCCAACGCCTGGTCGACCTGGGTGGCGCTGAACCCGACCTGCGCCTGACCCTGCCGATCGAGACCATACGAAGCCAGGTACCGACCGGCATCGGCGAGTAGCGTTTGCAGCGCGGGATCGAATGGCGCGTTACGGTCGCCCGTCACGCGAATCAGCAGGCGGCCCATAGCGGCCTTGATCGCAGCAGCACGCTGATCCGGCGCCGTAGTGTCCGGCGCCACGCTCACGCGGTAGAGGTTTGGCATCGTCACGGCAGGGCTCTCGCGCGCGCACAGGGCGCCGGCCAGCACGACCGCGGCCGTCATGCCACGCAACAACGCCGGCAACCTAGACTCCATAGAAAGCATCCCTGTCCACGACGGAACGACGTCGCTTATTATAGCCACCAACCTCCTTCCCTTCTTATTCGTCCGGAGCCCGATCGATGGCATCCACTGGACCCTTCACTTACAAAGACGCGGGCGTCGACATCGACGCCGGTGACGAGCTGGTCGAGCGGATCAAGCCGGCGGTCAAACGCACGGTTCGCCCGGAGGTCATCGGGGGCCTCGGTGGCTTTGGCGGTATGTTCCGCGTGCCGAATGGCTACCGCGAACCGGTGCTGGTCTCAGGTACCGACGGCGTGGGCACGAAACTCAAGCTCGCAATCGACCACGACGCCCACGACGAGGTGGGTGTGGACCTCGTTGCCATGTGCGCGAACGACGTCGTCGTCGTCGGCGCGGAGCCGCTGTTCTTCCTCGACTACTTCTCGACGCCGCGCCTCGACGTCGACATCGCTGCGCGAGTGATCGCGGGAATCGCGCACGGCTGCGAGATCGCCGGCGCCACGCTGCTCGGCGGCGAAACCGCCGAGCACCCTGGCATGCACACAGCCGGCGAATACGATCTCGCCGGTTTTTGTGTCGGTATCGTCGAACGCGACAAGATGATCGACGGCTCGAATATCGTTGCTGGCGATACGGTTATCGGCATTGGCTCCTCGGGTTTGCATTCGAACGGTTTCTCGTTGATCCGGCATATTCTGAAGAGTCGCCCGAACGCGGCGCGCGAGATGCTCGAAGGGCGGCCGCTCATCGAGCACTTGTTGACCCCGACGAAGATCTACGCACGCCCCGTGCTGCGGCTCGTGAAGAACGTCGCGGTCAAAGGTCTGGCGCATATCACGGGCGGCGGTCTGCTCGAAAACATCCCGCGAGTGTTACCGGCAGGGTTCGGCGTGGAGCTTAAAGTAGGCTCATGGCACGCGCCGGCCGTGTTCGACTGGCTCGAATCCGTGGGCGTGCCGCCTCGCGAGATGCATCGCACCTTCAACTGCGGCGTCGGCATGATCGCCGTCGTGGCTCCGGCGGATGCAAATGCCGCGCTAGCCGAACTCACCGCTGCCGGCGAGCGTGCCACCATCATCGGCGCTGTAGTTCCCGACGCCGAACAGCTGGTGACGATCGTTTGAGCCGCGCCGCGCCGCGCGTCGCGGTCCTGATCTCCGGCGAGGGCAGCAACCTTCAGGTGCTGCTCGATGCCGCACGCACGGGCACACTCGGCGCAGAAATCGCGGTGGTCATCAGCGACCGCGCAGCCGCACGTGGGCTCGTGCGGGCCCGCAACGCGGGCGTTCCGGCGCGGCATCTAGGCGGCAAGGGCATTCCGCGCGAGGCTTACGACGGCACGCTCGCCGCACTGCTCGCCGAGCACTCTCCGGATCTTTTGGTCTTAGCGGGTTTCATGCGGATCTTCTCGCCCGGCTTCGTCGCGCGCTTCGCGGGTCGAATCTTGAACATCCACCCGTCCTTGCTACCCGCGTATCCCGGGCTCGACACGCATCGGCGCGTGCTGAAAGCCGGCGAACGCTGGCACGGCGCCACGGTACATTTCGTTACAGTTGATCTCGACGCCGGCCCCGCCGCGCTCCAATACCGCCTCCCCGTTCGCGCCGACGACACCGTCGAGTCGCTGACGGCACGTGTGCATGTCGGCGAGCACTTAATACTGCCTCGCGCTGTCGAATGGTTTGTTGGCGGTCGCTTGCGACTCGAAAATGACTCCGTCATGCTGGATGACCGGCGTCTGTCGCAGCCCGTGATCATGGAGGAATGAATCGTGACTACGCGTGTCGTCCCATCGTTGCTGCTCATCGGACTCTCGTTGCCCTGGCTTGCTGCCCACGCGGCCGACGATGTCCAGACTTATACCGCCACCTACAACGCCGAGGCCAAAGGCAAGGAAATCGGCGACTCGACGTTCAGCGTCCGCTACATCGCTGATCGCATGGTCTACGAGTTCAAGTCGGAGACACACGCAAAAGGCATGGTGGTGAAGCTCGCGGTTCCGAATCCTGTGATACAGCGCAGCGAGTTCCGTGTCACCCCGACCGGTCTCGAGCCGCTCGAATTCTGGTACGAGGACGGCAGCCGTAAAGGTGAGGGCAACGTCCACATCGTGTTCGACTGGCAGCGCAAGGTCGCGACCACGAACAGCAAGAAGGGTCGCAAGGAGTTCACAATCCAGCCCGGTGCCGTCGACGCGGGCACTTTGCAGGTCGCGTTGATGCGTGACCTCGCGACGACCGGCAAACCGGGGCATTACCTGCTGACGGACGAAGACTCGATGACCGAGTACGTCTACCAGGATCAGGGCGAGGCGCAGACGGCGACGGGCATGGGCAAGCTCAAGACCCACGCGTTCAACCAGCAGCGCCAGGGTTCGTCGCGCATCAACTGGATCTGGATGGTGCCGGACATGAAGTTCCTGCCCGCGCGAATCGAGCAGCGCAAGGACAGCGGCGAAGTCAACTCGGCGTTCACGCTAAAGAGCGCGAGCGGCATCCCGAAATAAACGCGCTCAGGTGCGCGGCAACGTGACGCCGCGCTGACCCTGGTACTTGCCGCCGCGATCCTTGTAGCTCGTCTCGCATACGTCGTCGGACTCGAGAAACACCATCTGCGCGATGCCTTCGTTCGCGTAGATTTTTGCGGGTAGCGATGTCGTGTTCGAGAACTCGAGCGTCACGTGACCTTCCCACTCCGGCTCGAGCGGCGTGACGTTCACGATGATGCCGCAGCGCGCGTACGTCGACTTGCCGAGGCAAATTGTCAGCACGCTTCGCGGAATCCGGAAGTACTCCACCGTGCGCGCCAACGCGAATGAATTCGGCGGGATGATGCACACCTTGCCCGACATATCGACGAAACTCGACTCGTCGAACTTCTTCGGATCGACAATCGCGGAGTTGATGTTGGTGAACACCTTGAACTCCGGCGCGCAACGAACATCGTAGCCGTAGCTCGACGTGCCGAACGAGATCACGCGCTCGCCATCCACGTGCCGAATCTGATCCGGCTCGAACGGCTCGATCATCCCCTGCTCCGCGACCATTCGCCGGATCCAACGATCGGACTTCACGCTCATCAATCTTCCTCGACGGTGATCTTCGGAAATAGCCGGCTGTAGTCCTTGGTGCGGGCAGCGAGCTCTCCCACGGTACGCAACGCCGCTTCCGTGAATGCCCGAGCGAGTGCACCGGTAGGATCGGCTGCGACCGTCGGCTTGCCCTGATCGGTTTCCTCGCGAATTCGCCGATCGAGCGGCAACGACCCCAGCACCGGCACGCCGTACTGGCCCGCCAGATCGGCTCCGCCGTGCTCGCCGAAGATATGTTCCTCGTGTCCGCACTGCGAGCAGACGTGCATGCTCATGTTTTCTACGACGCCGAGCACCGGGACGTGGACCTTTTGGAACATCTCTAGCCCCTTGCGCGCGTCGGCCAAAGCGATGTCCTGGGGCGTCGTCACGATCACGGCACCGCTGACGGGCACTCGCTGAGCCAGCGTCAACTGGATGTCGCCCGTGCCCGGCGGCATGTCGACGACCAGGTAGTCGAGATCGCCCCAACGAGTCTGCATCAAGAGCTGGTTGAGCGCCGAGGTCACCATGGGGCCGCGCCAGGCCATCGGTTGTTGATCATCAACGAGAAAACCAATCGACATGGCCTCGATGCCGTGTGCGACGAGCGGCTCCAGCAACTTGCCGTCCCGGGTTTCCGGGCGTCGCCCGAGCAGGCCCAGCATGCGGGGCTGGCTCGGCCCGTAGATGTCGGCGTCCAGCAACCCAACGCGCGCGCCTTCCTGCGCCAAAGCCAGTGCGAAGTTGACGGCAACGGTCGACTTGCCGACGCCCCCCTTGCCGGAGGCAACGGCCAACAGGTTCTTGACTCCGGGCAGGGGCTTCAGACCCTGCTGCACCGCGTGCGCAACGATTTCGCTGGTGATAGCGAACTCGACTTGCCCCACCCCGGGCAGCCCGGCGCAATGCGCCCGGAGCGCTTCGACCAGGCCCGCACCCGCGTGGGCTGCCGGAAAACCGCAGCGAACCGCCACCTGCCACCCGCTCGGGCCTGCCTTAACGGCGAGAGCCGTTCCGGCGGTGCCCAAAGGGCGGCCTGTCTGGGGCACGACGAAGGTCGCGAGATGTTGCTCGAGGGCTTCTTGGCCGGTCTGGGTCATAGCGGGGAATGCCGGAAAAGGCGGCGATTGTAACCTAATGCTGGCGCACTTCCCGCCTCGGGAAAACACGGGAGCGAGCGCTGCAAACCTGTGATCTACGTTACGTTTCCACGAATTCCGTGTGGCATAATTTCCAGCTACAGGTGCCCATTATGTTCGATCCCCGGTCGCGTGTGTTCGGGGCCCGGCGGGGGTCGGAGGCTTTCTTTCCACTCAGAGACGCAGCTCGGTTAAAGTGACGCGCGAGGCCGATGAATTTTCTAACCGCAATACAGGCCGATCGGCTCATCGCGCAGATTCGTGAGGAAGCCGACCCGACGTCGGTCAACGCGAAGAAAGCTTTCGCGAAACTCGGCAAGCTCGGCAACAGCGCGATCCCGAAAATCCTCGAAGCTCTCTCGACGGCGGACAAACGCCAGACCGTCGAATACGTGGAACTCCTGAGCAGCCTCATCAGCGACAAAACGCTGCCCCTGATCACGCGCGGTCTAACCGACGGCGACCCCCGCACGGTTTCCGGTACGGCCTGGGCACTATCGAGCAACAAACGCTACAACGTGAACCGTCTCGTCGACCTGCTCGGCGAGGAGGACATCTCGAAGCCCGCCGTGATCGAAGTTCTGACGGCGCACAAGGAACGCTTGAACGTCCGCCAGCTGCTCGGTCAGATCTATTTCCTCCAGCCGAGCGAGAAAGCGGCCGTCTTCAAGCTGATCGACGACGTCGCCGACGAGGAAATGATTCCGGATCTGCTCACGCGCATGGACGGCAAGGATCCGTTGGTCAAGATGCACTTGATCAACGTGATCGCGCGGTTCGATCGGCCGGACGTGAACAAGACGCTCCAGGAGCAACTACGCGACGCGAACAAGCTCGTGCGACAAGCTGCCCTCGTCGGCATCTCGCGCTCGAAGACGAAAGTCGATGTGCAGTTGATCGCGAATTTGCTACTCGACGCCGACCTCGACGTCATGAACAAGGCCGTAGACGTCATTGTCCAACTGAACCACCCAGAAACGGCCAAATATCTCTTTCCTGCGCTGAAATCCGAAAATGAGTTCAGCCGTCGCGCGGCCGTCGAGATCTTGAATGCAATCGGCACCACGCACAGCGTGAAGTCTTTGCTCGAAGCCGTAGCCGACGAAGACTGGTGGGTACGCTCGCGTGCGTCCGACGCATTGGCGCGAATCGGCGGGCCTCGCGTCGTCGACGCGGTCCTCGACCTGATACGCGACAAGGACGAGAACCTCCGTCGTGCAGCCATTGAGATCTTAGTCGTATGTCGCGACAAACGTGCCGTCGACAAACTGATCGAGGCATTGCGCGACAAGGACTGGTGGGTCAGCGAACGCGCCGCAGACGCACTGGCGGAGCTGGGCGACGCGAAAGCGCTACCCGCGTTGTTCGAAATGGTTGCCAAGAACGATCGCTCGTTGCCGGTCGCCCTGAATGCCGTCGGCAAGCTCGGCAACTACAAGGTCCTCGACAAGGTCCTACCCTTCCTGCAGCGCACCGAGAAAGAGGTGCGTATCGCGGCGATCAATGCCGTCGCGCAACTCGCCGGCGAGCAGCAGGCTGAAGCCGTTCGCCCTTACATTCAGCAGGCGGCTCAAGGCGGTGACGAGACGGTGCTGAGGGCCGCCAACAAGGCGCTGCAAAAAATCGACGGTAAACTCTCGCCGAGCGGCCGCTTCGTCGGCACCGGCACACTGAGTGCCGGAACCGTCGCAAGCTCGATGACTGCGCCGCCGATGGCCGCTACAACCAGTCGCGCGGCGCCGCCTCCCTCGCGGCCCCCGCCCCCGATAGCCTCGACCTCGACGGCCCGCACTCTGCTGGTCGAAGGCCCCGACGGCGCCGAGCCCACGCCGCCGCCACCGGAAGCGCCATCGTTCGACTTGAGCGGGCTTCAGGCAGGCGACATGATCGAGGGACGCTACAAGTACATCCAGAAAATCGGCAAGGGCGCGTTCGGCACCGTGGTGCTCGTCGAGGACACGGTCGTCGAAGAGCGCCTGATCCTGAAGTTTCTGAACGCAAACGTCTCCTCGGACGAAGAGATGTTGAAACGCTTCGTGCACGAGCTGCGATATTCCCGCCGCATCACGCACAAGAATGTCATCCGCATCTACGACTTCCTGTACATCGGCGGCGTTTACGCCATCTCGATGGAATACTTCCCTTCGCACACGCTCGGCACCGAGATAGCGAACGAGAAACCGATGAAGCCGAAGAAGGCAATCGCCTACTCGGTCGACATCTGCACCGGTATGAGCGTCGCGCACCAGCAAGGCATCATCCACCGCGATCTGAAGCCGGCAAACATCCTGATCAATGAGGGTGGCCTCGTGAAGATCGTGGACTTCGGCGTCGCCGCAGCCGCAAAGAGCGGCGACACGCAGCTGACGAAAACCGGCTACGTGATCGGCTCACCAAAGTACATGGCGCCCGAGCAGATTCTCGGCAAGAAGGTTGACGAGCGCGCCGATATCTACAGCCTCGGCGTCATTGCCTACGAGATGCTGGCCGGTAACCCGCCCTATAGCCGTGGCGACCACATGTCAGTTATGTATCAACACGTGCAGGGCAAGGCCCAACCGCTGCAAGAGGCGAACCCGAGTGTTCCACGCGAACTGGCGGACGTCATCACGAAGGCAATGAGCGTCGACAAGGTGAAGCGCCACGCCTCGATGGACGAGCTCCGCATGGCGCTCGAGGCCGTAGTTCCAAGCCTGAAGTGAGACACGATGGCCCGTATTGATGCATTCCTGAAACTCGGCACGGCGCAGGGCTGCTCCGACATCCACCTCGCCGTGGGTGTACCGCCGATGCTGCGCCTGCACGGCGATCTGATGCCGATCAAATTTCGCGACCTCGGCGACCAGGAGCTCGAAGGCTACGTCGAAGAGATATTGAGCGACTCGCAGAAGGATCGTTTTCGGCGCGGCGAGGATATCGATTTTTCGTACATCAGCGGCGAGGGTGGCCGGTTTCGCGTCAACGTCTATCACAAGGCGACGGGCGTCGGCGCCACGTTTCGGAACATTCCGAGCCTGATCCCGAGCCTCGACAGCCTGGGTCTTCCGCCCGTGATTCAGAAGTTCTGCGACCTGCACCAAGGCATGGTGCTCGTCACAGGCTCGACTGGCACGGGCAAGTCGACGACGCTCGCGGCGATGATCGACTACATCAATACCACCAGCAACTGCAATATCATCAGCCTCGAGGACCCGATCGAGTTCGTGCACAACAGCAAGCGCTCGCAGATCATTCAACGCGAGCTCGGCACCCACATCCCGAGTTTCGCCGAGGGCGTGCGCGCGAGTTTGCGCGAAGACCCCGACGTGATCCTTGTCGGCGAGCTGCGTGACGGCGACACCATCAGTATGGCCATGACGGCCGCCGAGACAGGCCATCTCGTGCTCGGCACGCTGCACACCACGAGCGCGGTTAAATCCGTCGACCGCATCATCGATGCGCTGCCGGCCGACCAGCGCGAACAGACCAAGAGCTTTCTCGCGCACAGCCTGCACGCCGTTGTCACGCAGAATCTCATCAAGACGCCCGACGGGCGCGGCCGCCGCGCCGTCGTCGAGGTCTTGGTGATGAACCGCGCGATCGCGAAACTGATCATGACGGAGCAAACGCACCAGATCCCGGCCAACCTGCAAACGGGCAAGGACGTAGGTATGCAGCTCATGGACCAGGCGCTATTGAACGGGATCCAGGCCAAGCAGATAGACCCGGACGATGCCTATCGCTTCGCGGTCGACCGCAAGAGGTTCGAGCGTTTCGTCACCGACACGACCGTACTGCCGAGTGGCGTCAGCGTAGGCTGAGGGAAGCACCGTGTCGCTGATCAACGAGTTTCTGAAGAGCATGCAAATGCGTAAGGGGTCGGACCTGCACGTGGTTGCGGGTGACCCGCCGCGCATGCGCGTGCACGGCGATCTGATCACGCTCGACAATACGCGGCTCGATCCCGAGGAGCTCAAAGCCGAGCTTTTCTCGATCATGTCCGAGCAGTCGATTGCCCAATTCAACCAGCACGACTCTGCCGACTTCGCGCACGCCATCCCCGAGGTAGCGCGCTTCCGCGTGAATGTGTTCCGCCACCTGCACGGCGTGGGCGCCGTGTTCCGGGGCATTCCGTCGAAGGCGCTGACGCTCGAAGAGCTGAAGATGCCGAAAGCGCTGCACGAGCTCGCCACCGCTACCCGCGGCCTGATCCTTGTAACCGGCAAGACAGGCTCCGGCAAGTCGACCACGCTCGCCGCGGTGATCGACGCAATCAATAGCCGCCTGAAGGGTCACATTCTCACGATCGAAGATCCCATCGAGTTCGTACATCAACGCAAGCAGTGCCTGATCAGCCAGCGCGAGATCGGCCTACACGCACCGTCGTTCGCCGCAGCCCTGCATTCTGCGTTGCGCGAAGATCCGAACGCAATTCTCGTCGGTGAAATGCGCGACCTCGAGACAATGAGCATTGCGATGACAGCCGCCGAGATGGGCGTGCTCGTCATGGGCACGCTGCACACGAACGGCGCGGCCGCCACGATCGACCGCGTCGTGAATATTTTTCCGGCCGACAAGCAGGACCACGTCCGCAACATGCTATCGACCTCGTTGCGCGGCATCGTGTCGCAACAACTGCTGAAGAAGAAGGACGGCACGGGGCGGCTCGTGGCGCTCGAGATCCTGATCAACACCTCGGCTTCCGCCAATCTGATCCGTCAGGGCAAGCTCGAACAGCTGGAAACAGTCATGCAGTCGGGCGCGGCCAACGGCATGTGCACGATGGATGGCTCACTGAAGAAGCTCTTCGAGGACGGACAGATCTCCGGCGAAGAGGCCTATCTGCAGGCCATGGACAAATCCAAGTTCGAGCAATTCAAAGACGCCTGAGGCCGCAGCTCGCGTGGCATAATGCCCGCCAGGCAGCAACGGACGCTGCCTCAGCGGGGAGCCCAGCCAGTTGAGCGTCAAGCGCACCATTCTCGTTACGAGCGCCCTGCCGTACGCAAACAACTCGCTGCATCTGGGGCATCTGCTCGGCTACGTCCAAACCGACATCTGGGTCCGTTTTCAACGGCTGCGCGGCGTTCGCTGTCTATACGTCTGCGCCAGCGACGCGCACGGCACGCCGACGATGCTGCGCGCAGAACAGGAAGGCATCGCACCGGACGTACTGGTCGAGCGCATCACAGCCGAGCATCGGCGCGACTTCGTCACGTTCAACATCAGCGTCGACAACTACCTGACGACGCACTCCCCCGAGAACGAAGAGCTGACGACCGACCTATACCAGCGGCTCCTGGACGGCGGCTTCATCGGGCGCAAGGTCATCAAACAGGCTTACGACGCCGAGCGGCAGATGTTCCTGCCCGATCGCTACGTCCGCGGCACCTGCCCCAACTGCAGCGCGCCCGATCAGTACGGCGACTCGTGCGAGAACTGCGGCGCCACCTACTCGCCGCTCGACCTGAAGGATGCGGTGTCAACGCTGTCGGGCACGCCGCCGACCGTCCGTGAGTCCGAACACCTGTTCCTGAAGCTCAGTTTGTTCGAAAAGGAACTGCGCGACTGGGTCAACGAGCACATCGACCGCACGCTCGTGCGCAAGCTCGACGAGTGGTTCAAAGCCGGGCTGAAGGACTGGGACATCTCGCGGGACACTCCCTACTTCGGCTTCCGGATTCCGGGCGAGCGCGACAAGTACTTCTACGTGTGGTTCGACGCCCCAATCGGCTACATGGCGAGCTTCCTGAATCTCTGCCGCCGCGAGGGGCTGAAGTTCGAGGACTTCTGGGGTGTCGGCAGCCAGGTCGAGTTGTACCACTTCATCGGCAAGGACATTCCTTACTTCCACACGCTGTTCTGGCCGGCGATGTTGTCCGGCGCCGGCTACCGCAAGCCGACGAGTGTGTTCGTGCACGGCCACCTGACCGTCGACGGGCAGAAAATGTCGAAGCGTCGCCGCACGTTCATTCCGGCGGCGACGTTCGCGGAGCACCTCGACCCGGATTACCTGCGCTACTACTACGCGGCGAAGCTCGGTCCCGGAATGGACGATATTGACCTGAACTTCGCCGACTTCGTCGCAAAGGTGAATTCCGATCTCGTCGGCAAGCTCGTGAACATCGCGAGCCGCTGCGCCGGCTTCGTGCACAAACTAGGCCGTGGTCGCCTCGCGCCCGCGCTGCCTGAGCCCGAGCTTTACGTCGAATTTGCAGCGGCGGCGTACGACGTCGCAGCCGACTTCGAACAACGTGACTACGCGCGCGCGATCCGTCGGATCATGGCGCTGGCCGATCGCGCGAACCAATACATCGACGAGCGCAAACCCTGGGCGCTCGGGAAAACACCAGGCAAGGAAGAAGAGATCGTCCAAATCTGTACCCAGGGCCTCAACTTCTTCCGCGTCCTGATGATCTACCTGAAGCCGATCGTGCCAAAACTCGCCGCGCGCGCCGAGCAGTTGCTGGCCGCAGGTGAGTTCCGGTGGGACGACGCCGCGATCCCGCTGCTTGACCGGCCAATCGCGCCGTTTGAGCCGCTGCTAACCCGCGTCGAGGCCGCCAGCGTGCAGGCCATCGTGGGCGCACCGCCCGCCCCGGCCAGCGCGCCGCCCCCCGCCGCGAAACCCAAGGAGCCCGGCATGCCGGAGATCGATCTCGCACAGTTTCAGGTCACCGATCTTCGCGTCGCGAAAGTCGTCGAAGCGGCCTACGTGGAGGGCGCCGACAAATTGCTGCGGCTGACGCTCGACGTCGGCACCGAGCAGCGCACGGTGTTCTCCGGCATTCGCCGCTCGTACGATCCGGCGGCGCTGGTCGGTCGCCTCGTGATACTCGTGGCGAACCTGGCACCACGTAAAATGCGCTTCGGCATATCGCAAGGCATGGTCCTGGCGGCAAGCGGCGAAGAGGACGGCATCTTTCTACTTTCCCCGGATTCCGGCGCAACCCCCGGCATGAAGGTCAGCTGACCCATGACTGAGCTCGCGCTGGTCGTGATCGCGGCGGCGCTCGTCAACAATCTCGTGCTGGTGCAAACGCTGGGCGTGGACGCGCTGTTCGGCGCTTCCGACCGCGTCGAAATGGCGATCGGCACAGCGTTCGTGACCGGGGTCGTGCTGATGATCACCGCGGTCCTGACGCAGGTGGTGGAACGCTACGTGCTGGTGCCGCTCGAGTTGCCGTACCTGCGGCTGATTGCTTTCGTGGTGGTTGTGGCCGTCACCGTCCACGTCGCGGGCATCGTCGTGCGGCGCGCTTCGCCGCTCACCAAACGGATGCTCGATGTGCCGGCAACGGTCGTCACAGCGAATAGTGCCGTGCTCGGCGTCGCGTTGCTGAATTCCACGGCCAGCCGCAGCCTGGTGGCCGCACTTTGTTACGGTATCGGAGCCGCAATCGGCTTCGGCCTCGCACTCATACTGTTCGCGGGACTGCGCGAGCGGCTCGCGCATGCCGACGTGCCGGTGCCGTTTCGCGGCGCCGCAATCGCATTCGTGACTGCGGGTATCGTGTCCCTCGCGTTCCTGGGGTTCGCCGGCTTCGCGCGTCTTTAGGCAACCGGCCATGGTCGACCACGTCTTCGAGCTGCACTTGAGCGGCGGCATTCTGCTGCTGGCCGACGAGACCTGATATGCACTTCGAGCAGACATCCGCGCCGCACGCACCTCCGCTTGTCAGCGTGGCAGTCGTCATGCAACGCGTGTTGTTCGCGCTGTTGCCGGCGGCGCTGTGCTACACCTGGTTCTTCGGCTACGGCCTGCTGATCAATTTCGTTCTCGTCGCCCTAGGTGCGGTGCTGACCGAGGCAACCGTGCTGCGGCTACGCGGCCGCGGTACGCGGCAGGCTCTGCGCGACTACAGCGCGCTCGTGACCGCCGCGCTCCTGTCGTTTGCGCTCCCGCCTCTTGTCCCAGCATGGATTCCGTTGCTCGGCGGCGGCATCGCGATCTTGCTCGCGAAGCAACTCTACGGCGGTCTCGGCAAGAACCTGTTCAATCCGGCCATGGTCGGCTACGTCGTGCTCCTGATCTCGTTCCCCGTCGAGATGACGCAGTGGGTGCCGCCGCAGATGGGCGACATCGACTATCACGGCCTCTCGTTCTTCCAGCAACTGAACTACTCGCTCCTTGGACATCTGCCCGCCACGCTCGACGTCGACGCTCTGACACGAGCCACGCCTCTCGACGTCGTGAAAGAAGGCGTACGCTCGGGCCGCAGCTTCTTCGAGATTCGCGGCGGAGCACTGTTCGGCGACTTCGGCGGCCGCGGGTGGGAGTGGGTTGCGAACTTGATCTTCGTGGGCGGCCTGTATCTGCTCTACGCCGGCGTCATTCGCTGGCACATTCCGGTCGCCATGCTCGCGGGCCTACTCGTGCCGGCCGGCGTGTTCTCCTTCATCGACCCTGCGCACTACGCGTCCGCGGGCTTCCATCTATTCAGCGGCGCCAGCATGCTCGGCGCCTTTTTCATTGCCACAGACCCCGTATCGGCTGCGGCGACAGTGCGCGGCCGCTTCATTTATGGCGCCGGCATCGGACTCTTGACGTACGTGCTGCGCACGTGGGGTAGCTACCCGGACGGTCTCGCATTCGCCGTGCTGCTGATGAACGCCGCGGTACCCCTCATCGACCGCTATACCCGGCCGCGAATCTATGGCCAAAGGTGAAAGCAACGTCGTACTGACCGCGGTCGTCGCCGGCGTGCTCGCGGTGGCGGCGTTCTTCGGCGTGCGCGCGGCGTACGATTTCAGCCACGAGCGCATCGCAATGAATCAGCGCGCACGACTCGTCGCGCGACTGAACAGCGTGCTCGATCCGGCGCTGCTCGGCCACGATCTAACCACGACACGTTTGAGCTTCTCGGACGTAGAACTGCTCGGCAGCTCCACTCCGATCGACGTGTTCGTGCTCAGCGACCACGGGCAGCCAGTCGCAACGGTGCTCACGAGCGTCGCTCCGCACGGGTACAACGCGCCTATCGACCTGATCGTTGGCGTGGGCGCCGATTCGAGCGTCACCGGGGTTCGCGCCGTGCGCTACCGTGAAACGCCGGGGCTAGGCGACATGATCAACCGCGACAAGAGCAGCTGGATCGAACAGTTTCGCGGCAAGAGTCTGCTTTCACCAGCGCGCGAGACGTGGCTCGTCAAACAGGACAAAGGCCAGTTCGATTCGATCACGGGAGCCACGGTCACGTCGCGCGCCGTCGTCGCTGCGGTGAAAAACGCATTGCTATACTTCGAGCAGCATCGCGACGCCATCTACAACGCGGCTCGAGAAACCGCAGTCACCGAGCATGAGCCCGACCTCTAACAACCTTCGCACCACGGTCGTCGATAAACTCTGGCGCAACAACCTGACGTTCGTCCAGCTCCTCGGGCTGTCGCCGTTACTCGCGGTCACGACGTCGGCAGTCAACGGCCTGGCGCTCGGCCTCGCAACCGCAGCCGTCGTGCTCTTGACGAACATCGTGATCTCGCTCGTACAGCGCGCCGTCGCGCCCGCGTGGCGCATACCGTTGTTCATTCTGGTTGCGGCGGCGCTCGTGACGGGCGTCGATCTCGTGAGCAACGCACTATTCGACGACTTGCACGAAGCGTTGGGGCTGTACATCGCGCTGATCGCAGCAAACTGCGCGCTGGTCGCGCAGGCAGACACGGTCGCAACTCGCCGCCCGGTCGTCGAAGCGACGTTGTCTGGCCTCGCCACCGGCCTCGGCGCCCTCGGCGTGCTCGTGCTGCTCGGAGGGCTTCGCGAAATCACGGGCCAGGGCACATTGTTCGCGGGTATGGCGACGCTGTTCGGCCCCGGCGCCGCTGCGCTCCGACTGAACTTTCACTTCTCTGGGATGTTGATCGCTTTACTGCCGCCGGGTGCGTTCTTCGGCGTGGCTGCACTGCTGGCGCTCAGGGCTCGACTCACCCAGCCATGCGCGGACTCGGCGCAGTGAACGCTGCGCGCAGACGCAAGATCTACGAACGATTTGCCGCCGCGAGTCCCGCTCCGCGCACGGAGCTCGTTTATGGCACGCCCTTCGAGCTGTTGGTCGCCGTTGTGCTATCGGCGCAAGCAACGGACGTCGGCGTGAACAAGGCTACGGCGAAGCTGTTCTCTGTCGCGAACACTCCCGCCGCGATTCTCGCGCTCGGCGAGGATGGCCTGAAGAGCTACATCAAGACGATCGGTCTCTTCAACACCAAGGCGAGGAACATTCTGAAGACGTGTCACGCGCTGGTCGCGGAGCATGGCGGCGAAGTACCGCGCGACCGCGACGCGCTGGAGGCATTGCCGGGCGTCGGACGAAAGACGGCCAACGTGATTCTGAACTCGGCGTTCGGCGAGCCTACGATTGCCGTCGACACGCACATCTTTCGCGTGGCAAACCGAACCGGCATCGCGCACGGCACGAACGTCCGCATCGTCGAAAACGAGCTCGTGCGCGTTACGCCGGACGAGTTCAAGCTTAACGCGCACCACTGGTTGCTCCTGCACGGACGCTACATCTGCAAGGCGCGCAAGCCCGCGTGCCCGATCTGCCTGATCGCAGATCTCTGCGAGTACGCGGACAAAACGCCGGCCTAGTACACGCGTAGCGTTCCCCGCCCGCACCCGGTTTCTGGACTCCGCATATTTGCGGAGCACGAATTGACGCATAACGTGCATAGTGGTCTAGTGGAAACAATCACCTATGCGCGCGTCATCACGATATACGGCGTTTCGCCGCATTTTTGTTGCGGCGTTACGCTGCCTAGCTACAGTTAGGCCCCAATTGGAGCACTCACGGTGATCGAGGCGTTGCAGTTCCTGGCTGTCGTCACTGCGTCACTTTTTGCGGGCGCTGCGCTCTATATAAACGTCGCCGAGCATCCGGCGCGCATGCTCATGGATACGCGCAGTGCTGCGATGCAGTGGGCCCCTAGCTACAAGCGCGCTACGTGGCTGCAAGCGCCGCTTGCGGTGGTCAGCTTCTGCGCTGGTGCTGCGGTTTGGTTTGCAGGCGATGGCGTTGCGTGGTTAGTAGCGGCAGTTTCGATCGGCGCAGTTGTGCCATTCACGTTCATTGGCATCATGCCCACGAATCACCGGCTTCTATCTGGCTCGTTGGATCTGAACTCGGACGAAGCGCGAGAACTGTTGGTGCGCTGGGGTAATCTCCATGGTGTGCGTACATTGCTTAGTCTCGCCGCAGCTGCGATCTACGCATGGCTCATCGTTCGGGCCTAACAAACACTGCCTCAGCAGCTCGCACCAGTGTCAAAGACCATCCGCGCCGCGCTCGTGTACTTCGCCATCGTGCTTGGCACCGGGTTCGTACTCGGCGTGTTCCGGGTACCCGTACTGGTCCCGCGCATAGGCGAGCGCTGGGCAGAACTTGTGGAGATGCCGATCATGGCGGCAGTCATCTTCTTCGCAGCTGGGTACCTGCTGCGCCGCTACCCGGAGATCTGCTCCCCCGGACGCTCACTGGTTGCAGGCTTTCTAGCCCTTGCCCTATCCGTCGCAGCGGAACTAGGCTTGGCGGTTCTTCTTCAAGACCGGTCCTTGGCCGAGTTCATCGCAAGCCGAGACAAGGTTTCGGGTTCGGTCTACATTGCTCTGCTTCTCGTCTTCGCCATCATGCCGAGGCTTCGCTTGGTGAGCCAAGGGGCAACAAGGCGCAGCTCAGGTGATGCCTAACCATTTGGTCAAGCCGACGTGCCTAGGGCACGCGGCTTACCTCAAACGTTAGGCGACACAATGACTACGATGCCGGACGTCGACGTCCTGAATTTGGATTTCGCGATGCGGCTCTCTCAGGCGTCGCAACGCGCGCCAAACCCCTGCTGATCGAGATATTGGAAGAGGTCGTTTGCGGCCGGATCAAAGAGACCACTGATCGAATTTAGAGTTGGTGGCGCTTCTTCGGGATGTAGAGGTCGGTGATCGTGCCCTCGGCCACTTCCGCGGCGAACGCCAACGTCTCCGACAGCGTCGGGTGCGGGTGAATCGTGAGTCCCACGTCGGCCGCGTCGGCCCCCATTTCGATTGCAAGCGCCGCTTCGGCAATCAGGTCGCCCGCGTTCACACCAACGATACCCGCGCCAAGCAAGCGGTGAGTCGAGGGATCGAACAGCAGCTTGGTCAAGCCTTCGCCACGCCCAAGCGTCAACGAACGCGCGCTCGCGGCCCACGGGAACGCGCCTTTCTCGTAGGGCACGCTGCGGGCCTTTGCCTCTTCCTCGGTGAGCCCCACCCAGGCGACCTCGGGATCGGTGTAGGCAACGGCGGGCACGACTCGGGCGTCGAAAAAGCTCTTCTGCCCCGCGGCAACTTCCGCCGCCACTCTGCCGTCGTGGCTGGCTTTGTGCGCCAGCATTGGCTGACCGACGATGTCGCCGATCGCGAAAATATGCGGCACGTTCGTGCGTTGCTGCTTGTCGACCTTAATGAGGCCGCGCTCGCTGACTTCGACGCCGGCGCGCTCGAGCGCCAGCTTGCGGCCGTTCGCACTGCGGCCCACGGCCACGAGCACGCGCCCATACACCTGCGGCGTGGCGGGTGCTTGATCGCCTTCGAAGTGCACCGTGATGCCGTTCGGCCCCGCTTCCATTTTTACGACACGAGTGCCGAGCAGGATGGCTTCGTAACGCGATGAGATCCGTTTCTCGAGCGGCTTCACGAGATCGCGATCGCAGCCGGGTATCAGGGTCTTGGTGAGCTCCACGACGGACACTTTTACGCCGAGCGCATCGTAGACCGTGGCCATCTCGAGCCCGATGATGCCGCCGCCGATCACGAGCAAACGCTCCGGCAACTCGCCGAGCTCGAGAGCACCCGTCGAATCGATGATGCGTGGGTCGCTCGGCAGCCCCGGCAAAACAGTCGGTTCGCTGCCGGCCGCGATGATGCACTGATCGAAGTCGACGACCTCGCGCGCGTCGGCGCGCTCGACCTCTATCTGATGCGGCGACGTAAACTTCGCCGTGCCGCGGACTACGCGAACCTTGCGTTGTTTCGCCAGCGTATCGAGGCCGCCAGCAAGCTGGCGCACGACCTTGTTCTTCCAGTCGCGCAGCTTTGCGACGTCGATCTGCGGCTTCGCGAACGTAATGCCATGCGCGCCCATCTCCGCGGCGTCTTCGATCACGCGCGCGGCGTGCAGTAGCGCCTTCGATGGAATGCAGCCGACGTTCAAGCACACGCCGCCGAGGGTCGGCCCACGTTCGATCAGCGTGACGTCGAGTCCCAGATCGGCGGCGCGGAATGCCGCTGTATAACCGCCGGGCCCCGCGCCGAGCACCGTAACGCGACGGCCGAAGCTGGGTGCACTCGCGGGCGGTGTTGCCGCTGCTGGTTTCGGCGCCGGCGACGCAGCGGCAGGTCGCGATGGAGCCGGCGCTGCGGCAGACGAAGCTTTCGGCGGCGCCGCACTCGTCGTCGCGGAGTCGGCCTCGAGAGTCAACACGAGATCGCCTATCGAGACCTTGTCGCCCACTTTCGACGCCACGCTGACGACAGTGCCTGCGCTCGGCGCGGGCAGGTCCATCGTGGCTTTGTCCGTTTCGAGCGTGAGCAACGGGTCTTCAGCCGCGACCTTGTCGCCCACTTTGACGTGCACGTCGATGACGTCGACCGCGCTGAAGTCCCCGAGGTCCGGGATCCGCACCTCGAGCAGACTCACGGAATGGCCTCGACCAGGCGGCCCGGATTTGCAAGGATTTCGGCAAGCCGCGTCGTGAAGCGCACGGCTTTCGCACCGTCGATGACACGGTGATCGTACGCGAGCGAGAGCGGCAGAATCAGGCGCGGCACGAATGCGAGATCGCGGTACACCGGCTGGAACGCGCTGCGCGAGACGCCCAAAATCGCCACCTCGGGCGCGTTGATGATCGGCGTGAAGAACCGGCCACCGATGCTGCCCAAGCTCGACACCGTGAACACGCCGCCGGTGATATCGTCGGAGGTGAGCTTGCCCTTGCGCGCGCGGTCGCTCAGCTCGGCGAGCGCCTTCGCGATCTCATAGACGTCCTTCTTGTCGGCGTCGCGAATCACGGGCACGACGAGGCCTTGCGGCGTGTCTGCCGCGAAGCCGATGTGCGTGTAGTGCTTCATCACGAGGTGCTCGCCGTCGGCGGCAAGCGATGACTTGAAGAGCGGCATCTCGGCCAACGCGAGGGCGCACGCGCGAATGATGAACGCCAGCGGCGTGAGCTTGATGCCACGCTTCTCGGCGGTGGACTTCAGCGCGACGCGTTTCTCCTCGAGCTCCGTGATATCCGCTTCATCGTGCTGCGTGACGTGCGGGATGTTGACCCAGCTCGCGTGCAAGCGAGGGCCCGAGATCTTCTGGATGCGCGACAGCGGCTCCGTGTCGACTCGCCCGAACTTCGCGAAGTCGACGTTTGGCACGGCAGGCCACGCAACGCCGCCAGCGCCACCGCCCTGCATGATCTCTTTAACGAACGCTTTGACATCGTCAGCGGTGACGCGGCCTTTTGCGCCTGAGCCGCGCACACGACCGAGATCGACACCAAGCTCCCGCGCGAGCTTGCGAACCGAAGGGCCGGCGTGAGCTTCGGCGAATGAAGTCGAAGACGAGGCCACCGCACTGCGGCCGCTCGGCGCCACGCGCGCGGCCACGGGCCGCTGCGGCGCAGCAGCGCGTGCGGGGTTGGCCGCGGCGGGTGCGTTGGGGGCTGGCGCGGCAAGCGCAGGAGCCGAACTCGGCTGCATGATCAGCAAGACATCGCCCGCCGAGACCTTGCCGCCGATGGCCACTTTGACCTCGAGAACTTTGCCGGCCACGGGCGCGGGCACGTCCATGCTGGCCTTCTCGGTCTCGAGCGTCACGACGCCCTGCTCGGCCGCGATCTCGTCCCCAGCTTTCACGAGGACGTCGATGATCTCGACGCTTGCGAAGTCGCCGAGGTCGGGCACGACAACGGGCCGCGGCGCAGCGGGTGCTGCGGGCGCTGTCGGAGCGGCTTGCGCCAGTCTCGGTGGGATCACCGTCCGGTCGTCCTCGGCACGTGTATCGGCGACAGGCGCAACGGTTTCGAGCAACGCAATCACGCTGCCGGTGGATACACGGTCGCCAGTTTTGACAGTGAGCTCACGAATGCGCCCGGCCGCCGGCGATGGAATATCCATCGTGGCCTTCTCGGTCTCCAGCGTGATCAAGCCCTGCTCCGTCGTGACAGCATCGCCGGGCTTCACGAGCACCTCGATGACCTCCACGTCGGCGAAATCACCTAGATCCGGTACGACAACTTCCACTGGCGGGGTCTTGTTGGCGGTAGTTTATTGAGTGACCGGATTCGGCTTGTCCGGCTGGATACCGAGATCGGCGATCGCTTTGACGACGATCTTTCGGTCGATGCTGCCGTCGTCGGCGAGCGCCTTGAGCGCCGCGACCACCACGGAGTTGCGATCGACCTCGAAATGCTGACGCAGCGCTTCGCGACCGTCGCTGCGACCATAGCCGTCGGTGCCGAGCACGACGTAGCGTCCAGGCACCCACTGGCGGATCTGATCGGATACGAGCTTCATGTAGTCGGTCGCGGCAACGAACGGGCCCTGTCGTTCTACGAAGCTGTTGGCCACGTGGCTCGTGCGCGGTGCGGCGTCCGGATGGCGCGCGTTCCAGCGCTCGACATCGAGCGCCTCACGCCGCAGCTCGCTGAAGCTCGTGACGCTCCACACGTCGGCGGCAACGCCGAAGCTCTCCTGGAGCAAGTCCGCCGCCGCGAGAACCTCGCGCAGGATCGTGCCGGAACCGAGCAGCTGCACGCGCGCATTGCTTTTGCCGCCTTTGCGCAGCTCGTACATGCCGCTCAGGATGCCGGCCTCGGCCCCCGTAGGCATGGCGGGGTGCGCATAGTTCTCGTTCATGACGGTGAGGTAGTAGAAAACGTTCTCCTGCTCCGTGCACATGCGCCGCATGCCATCCTGAATGATCACGGCGAGCTCATAGCTGTAGCAGGGATCGTATGCGCGGCAGTTCGGAATCGTGGTCGCGACGAGCTGGCTGTGACCATCCTGGTGTTGCAGACCTTCGCCCGCGAGGGTGGTGCGACCGGCCGTGCCACCGAGCAGGAAGCCCCGCGCGCGCATGTCGCCGCCGGCCCACGCGAAGTCACCGATCCGCTGGAAGCCGAACATCGAGTAATAGATATAGAAAGGAATCATCTGCACGCCGTGATTGGCGTACGACGTGGCGGCTGCGATCCAGGAACAGAATGCGCCCCCTTCGTTGATACCCTCCTCGAGAATCTGGCCCTTCTTGTCTTCACGGTAGTAAGAGAGCTGATCCGAGTCCTGCGGCGTGTACAACTGGCCGAGCGACGAATAGATGCCCACCTGGCGGAACATGCCTTCCATTCCGAACGTGCGCGCCTCATCGGGAACGATCGGCACGACACGCGGGCCGATGTTCTTGTCGCGCAAGAGGGCGGTCAGAATCCGGACGAACGCCATCGTGGTCGAGAATTCGCGATCGCCGCTGCCTTCGAGCTGCGCCTTGTAGAAGTCGAGGCCTGGCACTTCCAGCCGTTCAGTGCTCGGTCGCCGCACGGGATAGGATCCGCCGAGCTTGGTGCGGCGTTCCTTCAGATAGCGCATCTCTTCGCTATCGTCGGCCGGCTTGTAGTATTTGAGCTGCGCGAGATCCTCGTCCGAAATCGGCACGTGAAACCGGTCGCGGAAGATCTTCAGATCCTCGTCGTCGAGTTTCTTCTTTTGATGCGTGATGTTCTGGCCTTCGCCGGCTTCGCCCATGCCGAAGCCTTTGACGGTCTTCGCCAGGATGACCGTGGGCCGACCTTTGTGTTGCATGGCTTGGCTATACGCCGCATGCACCTTCACGGCATCGTGGCCGCCGCGGTTCAAATGCCAGATGTCCTCGTCGGAGAGGTGCGCCACCATGGCCTTGAGCTCGGGATAGCGGCCGAAGAAGTGCTCGCGTGTATAGGTGCCACCCTTCGCCTTGAACGCCTGGTAGTCACCGTCGACACATTCTTCCATCGTCTTGCGCAGCAGCCCTTTGTCGTCGCGCGCGAGCAGCGGATCCCAGCGGGAGCCCCACACGACCTTGATGACGTTCCAGCCTGCGCCCTGATAAGCGGCCTCGAGCTCCTGGATGATCTTGCCATTGCCGCGCACCGGCCCATCGAGCCGTTGCAGATTGCAGTTGATGACAAACACCAGATTGTCGAGCCGTTCGCGGACCGGCATCGTGATGGCGCCCATCGACTCTGGCTCGTCGGTCTCGCCGTCGCCTAAGAAACACCACACTTTGCGATCTTGCGCGGGGATGATGCTGCGCGCTTCGAGATAGCGCATGAACCGCGCCTGATAGATCGCCATCATCGGGCCCAAGCCCATCGACACGGTCGGGAATTGCCAGAAGTCCGGCATGAGCCACGGGTGCGGGTACGACGACAAGCCAACACCCGGGCCTACGACCTCACGGCGGAAATGATTCAGTCGATTCTCGTCGAGGCGCCCCTCGAGGAACGCACGCGCATAGATACCCGGCGAGGAATGCCCCTGGAAGTAGACGAGATCACCACGGTGCTCTGCGGTCGGTGCACGCCAGAAGTGGTTGAACCCGACCTCATACAAAGTCGCGGACGACGCGTAGCTCGCGATGTGGCCGCCGTACTCGGAGCTGATGCGATTCGCGTGCAACACCATCGCCATCGCGTTCCAGCGGATGTACGCCTCGATGCGGCGCTCGATGGCTCGATCGCCTGGATACTCCGGCTGCTGACCTACCGGAATAGTGTTCAGGTAAGCGGTGTTCGGGCTATACGGCAGGTACGCGCCGGAACGGCGCGCGTGGTCGATCATGCATTCCAGAAGAAAGTGAGCGCGCTCGGCGCCATGTACTCGTAGAACGGAGTCGATCGACTCGAGCCACTCCTGCGTCTCCTCCGGATCGAAATCGTCGCCGCGGAGCGCGATCAAAGGCAGTGGTCTTGCTGTGGCCATGAGACACTGTACTCCATGCGCTATGATCGGGTTTTGACCACACACGGTCAAGGCAACGCACCGCGCACAATGACCCGCACCGTGACACCCGCCGCATGATCGAGCTACCTGATTTCGCCCCGCTGAAAACCACCGAGACCGTTCGCTCCCTGACCCGTGCCTCGCTTGACGCGCTCGACCATACCCTGGTCATCGTTGGCAAGAACGCGCCGGCGGGTGCGCTCGAGAGACTGCCGCACGGCAAACAACTCGCCATGCTGCTGGCACGCGCTACGCGGCGTGGCGACGAGATTGCGACCTCACGAGCGCCCAATCGCCGAGCGACCGGCATCACCGCCGCGCGATTCGATTCGTCGACGTCGTTCGCTGCCTTGTCGTGGGGTGCAAAGGTCGTACGTGAGTGTCTGCGCGAACAGCCCGCGTCCCTCGGCGTCACATCCATCGGGCTCGACGCCGAGGCCGAGCGCCGCGCACTCGATGGCCTCGTAGCGGCTGCACATGCCGCTTCGTTCGCGCTTCCGAAGTTCAAGTCGAAGCCGGACTCTGCCGTTGGTGGCTCGCTCAAGAAGCTTCAACTGCTCGGTGCGCGCGCCAAAATCGACCTTGCCGCGGCTCGAGCACAAGCGCTCGGCAACAACGTTGCGCGCTGGTTCACGGCATTACCGCCGAACGTGAAGACGGCCGAAAACTATCGCACCGCCATTGCCGAACTGGCGGCCACCCGCGACATCCGGTACCGGTTTCTCGGCGAGCGCGAACTCGAAAAACTCGGCGCCGGCGCATTCCTTGCCGTGTCGCGCGGCAATGCCACCCGTGACGCCGGCATCGTGCACCTCTCCTATCGGCCACGCATACGACACCCGGCGCTCACGCTGGTCGGCAAAGGCGTGATCTTCGATACCGGTGGCACGAACTTGAAGCCGTTCATTCATATGCTCGACATGCACACCGACATGCAGGGAAGCGCCGTGGCGCTCGGTACGCTGCTCGCACTTGCGGAGACCGGCGCACCCTACCGCGTCGACGCATGGCTCGCGCTGACCGAGAATCGCCTCGCGCCGAATGCCTACAAGTCGCAAGATCTCGTGCGTGCCGCTAACGGCACGACCATCCAAGTCATTCACACGGATGCCGAAGGCCGCATGGTGCTGGCCGACACGCTGGCGCTCGCGGCCCGCGACGAGCCGCAACTAATGATCGACTACGCAACGCTGACCGGCTCGTGCATACAAGCGGTGACCGAGCGCTACTCGGGTGTCTTCTCGAATCGCAGCGCCGCGAACGCACTCTTGACGGCGGCCGGCGTTGCCAGCGGCGAACGCGTGTGGCCGTTCCCCATGGACGAAGACTTCGACGAGGCACTGAAGAGCGATATCGCTGACATCAAGCAATGCTCCGTCGAGAACGCTGGCGATCACATTCTTGCGGCGCGGTTCCTTTCCCGTTTCGTGCCGGCCGCCATTCCGTGGATACATGTGGACTTGAGCGCCGGCCAGCACAAAGGCGGGCTCGGCCATATCCCCACGGACATCACAGGCTTCGGTGTGCGCTTCACGCTCGAGTTGTTGCAACGCAGCAGCCGGGGTCCGGAGGATCTTGCGGAAAGGTTGTCGGCATGAGCACGGACGCAAAGCCCGAAATGGCGGTCGTGCCCGTCAGCCCGATCGCCGGCCGTTTCCGGGGCTTTCTGCCGGTCATCGTCGATGTCGAGACGGGCGGATTCAACAGCTCGACCGACGCGCTGCTCGAGATGGCGGCTGTGTTTCTGCGCTTCGACAGCAACGGCGATCTTCAGCCCGCCGAGCACCATCGCTACATCATCAAGCCGTTCGAGGGCTCGCGCCTCGACCCGGCGTCGCTACAGGTGACCGGCATCGATCCGTATCACCCGCTGCGACCCGCCATCGACGAAGCGGACGCGTTACGCGCGATGTTTCAGGAGGTGCGCAAGGAGCTGAAAGCCACGGGCTGCACACGCGCGATCCTCGCGGGTCACAACTCGTTCTTCGACTTGCAGTTCCTGAATGCCGCCGTCGAACGCACGAGGCTGAAACGCAATCCGTTCCACCCATTCTCGAGCTTCGACACGGTGACGCTCGCGGGCGTGGCGTATGGCCAGACCGTGCTCAGTCGTTCCGTGACAGCCGCAGGCTTCGAATGGCATGACGACCAGGCGCATTCCGCGCTGTACGACGCGCAAATGACGGCGAAGCTGTTCTGTACGGTCGTGAACCGGTTTCGCAGCCTCTACGGCCGCTAAGGCGCGTTATTCCGCCTGGGCGACAGCGGGCTTGGCGCTCGACAGGATCTGCTGCAATTCGCCCGACTCATGCAGCTCGACCGCGATGTCACAGCCGCCGATAAGCTCGCCATTCACGTACAACTGCGGGAACGTCGGCCAGTTGGAGTAGGCCTTCAATCCCTCGCGAACCTCCGGGTCCTCGAAGATATTCACGTACGCGAACTTCACACCCGTGGCGCGAAGAATGCCCACCGTCTTGGCGGAGAAACCGCACTGGGGGAAGTCGGGCGTGCCCTTCATGTACAGCAACACCGGATAGGTATCGAGCTGCTTCTTGATGCGTTCGTTTATTTCCATGATCGTGCTCCTCGGTACCTACATCGGCGCGGGTGGCCGCAAAGTCAAGCTACAGATTTCCAGGCCGCAGCGTTGAACTGCACCGGCCTCTCACCTATTCTTCTTCAGTCCTTGGGCCGGGGCAACCCCCCGCTCTTGGGACGCCGCTCGCAATATAGAGTGGCGCGAACGACAACTCCAAGCATTCAACGTCCTTCAGGGGAGCAAACAAGAATGAACCCACTCACTACCATCAAGGGCACGATCACGGCCGGAGTCGTCCTCGCGATCGTCATTGCGGTCCTCGCCGGGCTGCTCGGTAACGGAATCCACTTCAATGTGGCCAGCTTCATGGTCTGGCTGCACGTGCTTTCAGGTATCACCTGGATCGGGCTGCTCTATTACTTCAATTTCGTGCAGACGCCGGCGCTCGCGGCCGCCGCGAAGGATCAGGGCGGCCCTGGTGGCGCCGGTATCACTAAATATGTCGCACCGCGCGCGCTCCTGTGGTTCCGTTGGGGCGCGGTAGCCACGTGGCTCACGGGTGCCGCTTACTTGGGCCACACTGGCCTGTTCGTGCCCGCGTTCACCCTGCAGGGCGGCGCAATGGTCATCGGCGTCGGCGCATGGCTCGGCACGATCATGCTGTTCAATGTCTGGGTCCTCATCTGGCCAAATCAGAAGAAGGTGCTGGGCCTGGTCGAAGCCACGGCCGACCAGATCGCAAAGGCGCGCAAGGTCGCCGGGATGGCGTCGCGCGCGAACACGCTTTTGTCGATCCCGATGCTGATGAGCATGGTCGGCTTCGGTCACGGCGGCTTCTTCCTCTAGACCTTCGGATCCATCCACATAGGACCCGGCAGACTCGTTCTCCCGGGTCCTATCTTTTTCGGAGCACGCCCACACTATGGCGACGCCTGCCCTACCGAACGACATCCGCGACGTCGTCGAGAACGCGCTGGCGGAGGACATCGGAGCCGGCGACCTGACGGCTGCGCTGCTCGATTCCCGCAAGGTCGCCATCGCGCACGTCGTCACGCGCGAGCCCGCAACGCTTTGCGGCCGGGCCTGGTTCGACGAAGTGTTCCGGCAACTCGACCCGAATGTCGCCGTGACCTGGAACGCCAAAGATGGCGACCGTATCGCCACCGACGACGTGGTCTGCACTCTACGAGGGCCGGGGCACAGCATCGTGACTGGTGAGCGCACGGCGCTGAACTTTCTGCAGCTCCTCTCCGGCACGGCAACGGCCACACGGAGGTTCGTGGACCTGCTGTCCGGCACGCACATGCGCGTGCTCGACACGCGCAAAACCTTGCCAGGTTTGCGCCTAGCCCAGAAGTACGCCGTGCTGTGCGGGGGCGGTACGAATCATCGCATTGGCCTCTTCGACGCGATCCTGATCAAAGAAAACCACATCGCCGCCATGGGCGGCGTAACGGAAGCCGTACGCGCGGCGCGCGAGCGCTCGCCGAACGTCATGATCGAAGTCGAGGTCGAGACGCTGGCGCAGCTCGAGGACGCGCTCGCCACGGACGCCGACCGCATCTTGCTCGACGACTTCTCGCTCGCCGACATGCGCGAAGCGGTGCGCCGCCGCGACGCTCGCACCGGCCAACGCCCAGAGCTCGAAGCCTCCGGCAGCGTCGATGCCGACACGTTGCGCTCGATCGCCGCCACCGGCGTCGACTTCGCCTCAGTGGGCGCTCTCACGAAGAACGTTCTCGCGATCGACCTCTCGATGCGCTTCGCCCCGTAACTAGGGCGCGCCCGTTCGGGGAAGGTTGCGGAGAATAAAGAAAGATGGAGGAAGCTAGACGGCTTCCGTCTTGATGGGGTCGGAGAGGCGTTTGGGCTCGGAGACACCGTAGCCCTGGGCGTAGTCCACGCCCATGCCGCGCAGCATGGTGATGATTTCCTGGTTCTCGGCGAACTCCGCGATCGTGCGCTTGCCCGTGAGATGTCCGATCTCGTTGATCGAACGCACCATCTCGCGATCGATCGGATCGTGGAGAATCTCCTTCACGAAGCTGCCGTCGATCTTCAGGAAATCGACCGGGAAGTGCTTCAAGTAACCGAATGACGAAAGGCCCGTGCCGAAATCGTCCAGCGCGAACCGGCAACCGAGCTCCTTCACCGCGTGGATGAAGCGGTTGGCTTGCGAGTAGCTGGCGATCGCGGCCGTCTCCGTGATCTCGAAGCAGATGCACGCACCGGACAGGCCGCTCTTCTGGAATTGCTCGATCACGAACGGCAGGAACTTCTCGTCGGCGAGGCTCTGGCCCGACAGATTGATCGAGCACAGAGACAACCGCTCGCGCTCGTCGGCTTCGGAAACGAGCCACGTGAACGCCTGCGCGATGACCCAGCGATCGATGGCTGTCATGAGCCCATAGCGCTCCGCGGCTGTGATGAACAGCCCGGGCGCGACCAGCTGCCCCGCCTCGTCGCGCATGCGAATCAATAGCTCATAGTGCGCGCCGGTCTCGCTATTGGCCTGCAGCGGCTGAATCGTCTGGCGGAACAATTCGAACCGATTCTCGTCGAGTGCGTTGCTGATGCGCGCGGCCCACTGCATCTCCTTGCGCCGCTTCATCAGATCGATGTCGTTTTCCTGGTAGTTGTAGACGCGGTTGCGGCCCGCATCCTTTGCCGCGGCGCACGCACTGTCCGCAGCCGTCAGCAAAGACGCCACGTCGTCAGTCGCGGCAGTGATCGGCACGACGCCGATGCTCACGCCCAGCCGAAACGTGCGGTCATCCCAGGCGAATCTGAATTCGCTGATGCTCTCGCGCAGCTGCTCCGCGGTGCGCAACGCCTCGTCCATCGTGCAGCTCTCGAGCAGCACACCGAACTCGTCGCCGCCAAGCCGAGCAAGCGTGTCACGCCAGCGGACCTTCGCTTTCAGCAGCGCGCCGATCTGGATCAGCAGCTGATCGCCTACGTTGTGACCGCACGCGTCGTTCACGATCTTGAATTGATCGAGGTCGAGATGCAGCACGGCGTACGACGTCTCGCGCGCTTTCGCACTCTTCAACGCACGCTCGAGCCGCTGCTCGAACTCGCGCCGATTCACGAGCTCCGTCAGCACGTCATGGCTCGCGGCATAGCTCAAGCGGCGGTTTAACTCGCGCGACTCGCTGACGTCGTGGAATACGAGCACGCCACCCGTGACGCCACCCGCAGGATCCCGGATCGGCGCTGCCGTGCTCTCGATATACAGTTCGTTGCCGTCGCGGCGAATCAACAGCGCCGGCCGTACGGACTTGATGGGCCGGTTGCGACGCATGGCCACCGCAACCGGATTCTCGATCGGCTCGCAGGTCTCCTCGTGGAAGCCGCGGAAGATCTCGTCGATGAGCCTGCCGACCGCGTCGTCGAGCTTCCAACCCGTGAGCTCCGACGCCACGGGGTTCAGATACTGCACCCGCGACTCGCCGTCGGTGGTCACTACGCCGTCACCGATCGACTGCAATGTGATCTGAGCGCTCTCCTTCTCGCGGAACAGCGCTTCCTCGTAGAGCTTGCGCTCCGTAACGTCAGTTTCCACGCCCACGAGCCGACGCAAACGGCCATTCTCATCGAGCCGGCCTTTCACTCGGCTCTGGATCCAGCGCCAGTCCCCGGCCGCATGCCGCATGCGGTGCACACTCTCGAACAGATCGGCGCGCCCCTCCAAGTGATCCCACAGCTGCGTTTGCACCTGGGCGAGATCGTCCGGGTGAACGAGCAGCCGCCACTCCGGCACGTCGGCGTCGACGTAACCGAGCATCGCTCGCCAACGCGGCGAGAAATACATGGTGTTCTCGCGAACGTCGTAGTCCCACAGGCCATCGTTAGCCGTATTCGTCACGAGCCGGTCGCGCTCCTGCACGGAGAACAAGTCTTCCTGCAGCTCGATACGCTCGAGACCGCTCGCGCAGCTCACGCTCACGAGCTTCAAAGCGAGGTGAAGGTCCGCGCCCCATTCCGGATTCGGCGAAGCGGCGCACACGCCGAGCATGCCACCGAGCCGGCCGCGAACGTTGAATCCCACGACGAGCAATCCACCGACGTTGAGGCTCGCGAGATTCGCAGCGTCGTGCATCTGCGGCAACGGCGCCTTCGCGGTGTCTTTGATCTCGAGGATCCGCAGATGCTCGAGCCGGCCCTTGATCCAAGGGAAGTCGGCAAGCTCACGGCCGAGCAACACTTCGGGATTGCACGCCGAGAAGCTCGAGCGGCCCGAGTACACCTTCTCGAAACGAGCCCCGTCCTCGCTGACGAGCGCGACGAAGATAGCGTCGGCGCCACAGGCATCCGTCAACTGCTGTAGACCACCGGTGATGCGCTCCCCGGCGTTGCTCGAGACGATGCTTTGGAAGTCTACGGCGACCTTCGTGCAAATCAGGTCGAGGCCCGGCTCGTGCGAATTCGCCGGCGAACGGCGATGTCGTTCGCGGGCCGCCTCATCGGCAGGAATGCCCCCCGTCCCGTCCTGAACCCGGGCACTCATTTGTCAGCGCAACCTCTTGATTGGTCTCGGCATCCCCCGTACCCAAGGCATTCTGACAGTAATCGCCGGGATTACAAAGCGAATCGGTCACGAAACCGTCTCCATAGGGCGACATTTAGCTAGCGGCGTCAACCGCGGGTCTAACACTGCGTTTCGGTTTCTGAACACACTCGCCAAGGAGGCGGTCCATGGACACGTTCACTCTGCTCCGATCACTGCGCTGGCGATCGCTCGCCGGGATCGCCGTTACCGCTCTGACCCTCGCCGGCTGCGGCGGTTCGAGTGGAGGCGGTTCGACGATGACCGGCAGCACCGACTCGAGTTGCAGCGGAAGTTCATGCGGCACTCTGATGGTGGGGGTCACGGACGCCGAAGGCGACTTCCTGAACTACTCCGTCGACGTCCAATCCGTCACTCTGCAACGGCAGAACGGCGCTACCGTCGAGCTGCTGCCCGCGACGACGCGCATAGACTTCGCGCAACTAACCGATCTTTCCGACCTGCTGGCGGCGTCCACGCTGGCGGGCGGCGACTTCCTCGGCGGCACCATTCGCGTCGACTATTCCACGGCCGAAGTCTTCGTCGAGGTGGCTGGACAGTCGGTCAAGGCGAACGTCGTCGATTCGAACGGCCAGGCGCTCGGCGTCACCGAACTGACTGTGCAGCTGTCGAATCGCAACCATCTCGTGGTCACGCCGGCGCGCGTCTCGTTCCTGACGCTCGACTTCGACCTCGCGGCTTCGAACTCCGTCGACACGACGCAGAATCCCCCTGTCGTCACCGCTCGACCGTACATCGTGGCCGACGTCGAGCCGGCAGCGCAACGCGACCTGCGCGTGCGTGGCGCGCTGATCTCCGCCGACACGACCGCCAGTACATACACCGTGCAGGTTCGGCCGTGGTTCGTGAAAGACGGCGATCATGGCAAAGCCACTGTCCATACGACGTCGACGACGTCATTCGAGATCAACGGCGTCGCATCGATGGGGAGTGACGGCCTCACGGCGCTCGCGGCACTACCCGCCGGCACGTTGACGGTGGCCTTCGGCACTCTGTCGACCGCGGACAAAACATTCACCGCGACCACGGTTCAGGCCGGCGACAGCGTCGGCGGCGAACGTCTCGATGCGGTGCAAGGTAACGTCGTGTCGCGGACTGCCACACAACTCACCGTCAAAGGCGCCTTTGCCGCACGTCACGACCACGGCCCCGGCGCGGTACGCACGGCCGTCATCACGATCGGGGCAGACACCAAAGTCTTGAAGACTGGCGATCCCATGGGCACATTCACGACGGACGCAATCTCAGTCGGCCAGGGAATCATGGCTTTCGGTACGTTCGCCGATCCGACGACCTCGACGACCGCAGCCAGTCTCGACGCAACGGCGGGCCGGGTGCGCCTGCTGCCGACGCAAGTACGAGGCGTGGTGAACAGCATGGTGGCGGGGCAACTGAACCTGAATCTGCGCGCGATCGATCGACTCGGCGTCGACATGTTTGACTTCGCCGGGACGGGCACCTCGACGGCCGTCGATGCGAACCCAGCCGACTACGAAGTCGGCACGGGAACGCTGAGCCTGGCGTCTGTGACCGCCGGTGAATCAGCGAAGGTACTCGGCTTCGTGACGCCGTTTGGCGCCGCACCGCCGGACTTCGCCGGCCGCACCGTCATCGACCGCGGCGACATCCCGGACCTGCTCGCCATCGGCTGGGGCAAGAACGGCACCGCCGCGCCGTTCGCGACGCTCGGAAATACCGGCATCGTTCTCGACCTGCACAACACGAGCATCGGCCGGCACGACCTGTTCGTCGATCTGCAGCATCAGGATCTGCTGGCGCTCGCGTCGTCGCCGACGATCGTATCGGGAACCGGGTCGGTGCTGTTCGGTGTTGCGAAGCGCGGCAACATCGATCTGTTCACGAGCTTTGCGGATCTCGTGACGGCGATCACGACGCATCTGAACGCGGGTGAGTCTGCCGTGGCGTTGACGGCAACAGGTGCCTACGACACCAGCACGAACACGCTCGCCGCAGACCACATCTCGGTCTTCTTCACTTCGACGAACTGAGGTCTCAGGCCAAAGAACGAGCCCCCTCCGGGGCTCGTTTTCTTTATTTGTCTTGCGGGGCGCGCTGCATCAACACCGCGCGCCGGCAGATCGCGACGAGCACGTCGTGCTGGTTGTAACCCCGATGCTCGAGCGTGAGGATGCCGTTATGCGGCCGGGACTCGCTGGGGCGAGTGGCCATGACCTCGGTCTCGACGTGCACCGTGTCGCCCACGAACAGTGGCGCCGGGAATCGAACTTCCGTCAGCCCGAGATTGGCGACCGTCGTGCCCAGCGTCGTGTCGTTGATCGAGATCCCTACGATCAGCCCGAGCGTGAAGAAGCTGTTCATCAACGGCCGGCCGAACTCGGAGTTCGTGCGCATGTACTCGTGATCGATGTGCAGCGGTGCCGGATTGTGCGTCAGCGTACTGAACAGGACGTTGTCCGTTTCCGTCACCGTGCGCCGAATGGGGTGTTTGAACACGCGCCCCACCGCAAACTCGTCGAAATAGTATCCCGCCATCGCCTACCCCTTCGCTTACGCGCCCGACAGTTGACCGCTGCGCTCGGCTGCGGCGCGGACAGCGCGCGTCATGAGCCCGCTCAAGGCATCGCCCGCCATCAGCACCTCGAGCGCAGCCTGAGTCGTGCCATTCGGGCTCGTCACGCGTCGACGCAACTCGGCCGGTGTGGCGTCGGCCACGGTCGCATACGCAGCCGCACCACTCACCGTAGCGAGCGCCAACTGGCGCGCCAACGCGGGCTCGAGACCGACATCGACCGCCGCGCGCTCGAGACATTCGATCAGCAAGAACACGTAGGCCGGACCGCTGCCCGACACGGCCGTCACGGCATCCATGTGCCGTTCGTCGTCGAGCCACGCCACGGAGCCGACCGCCCCCATGAGATCGGTGCAACGGGCACGTTGCTCGGACGTGACTGCTGCGTTGGCCACGAGCGCGGTCATCCCTTTACCGATTGCCGCCGGCGTATTCGGCATCGCGCGCACGATTGCCGCCTCTGCACCGAGCGTCGAGCTCAGCGCCGCGATGGTTTTGCCCGCAGCGATCGACAGCCACACGATCGGCGCGCCCATTGCGATGGAACACTCGGCTAGTGCGCTGCCGATCTGGTTCGGCTTCACGGCCAACACGACGACGTCGGGTCGAAAATCCTCGAGCGCAGCAAGAGTCTCGCTGGCAGCAATACCGAGACCGCGCGCGACTTCCCGCGCACCTGCCGCAGTCTCGACTAGGCGCACGCTAGCGGCCGCGCGACCGTCATCGAGCCAGCCGCGAACCAACGCCTGCCCCATGTTGCCGAAGCCAACCAACAGAATTCGTCCGTTAGTGCTCAACGTTTACTCCCATCATTGCCCGCGGCCGCATGATAGCCGATGCGCACGTCCGGACAGCCTCGCACCAGCCGGGTCGCACGATGGTATTCACACGCGTCGTTTGCCATCATGCGCGGCGACAAAAACACGGCGCCTATGGGCGCTGGGGGTTCGGTGAGAGAGGTCTTCATCGCCGGCGCCGGACAGACGCCGGTCAACAAGGACAACGGCAGTCGCGGCCGCTATCTCGGCGCGGCAGCCGTGCAGGCGGCGCTGGCCGATGCCGGCATCGCATCGGCCGCAGTGGGTGCCTTGTTTGTTGGCAACATGCTGTCCGGCATTCTCGCGAATCAGCAGCAGCTCGGCGGACTGATCGCGGACTATTCCGGCATGGCCGGAATCGAAGCCGTGACAATCGAAGCCGCGTGCGCGTCGGGCGGCGCCGCTGCACGCATGGCCTATCTCGCAGTCGCCGGCGGCGTTCACGACGTGGTCGTGGTGTGCGGCGTAGAGCGCATGACCCACGTCGAACGCGACACCGTCACACGCGCGTTGGCAACCGCGGCCGACTGGGAGCTCGAAGGCGTCTGCGGCGAATCGTTTCTCTCCCTGAACGCCAAGCTCATGCGTGCGTATATGGACAAGCACGGCGTCGAGGCCGAACGATTCGCGCCGTTCGCGATCAACGCTCACAGGAATGCGCAGAGCAACCCCAACGCGTTGCTGCGCAAAGCCCTGGACATCGACACGTATCGCGCTTCCCGCCTCGTGGCCGATCCCATTCGTCTCTTCGATGTCTCGCCGATCTGCAACGGCGCGGCGGCGCTCGTGCTCGTGGCGCCTCACCTCGCAACCGAGGCGCATGCGCGAGTCCGGATCGCGGGCTCCGCGCTGGCGACGGCGCCCCTCGCACTATCGCGGCGTACCGATCCGCTGAAGCTCACCGCCGTCGAGAGCTCTACTGAGCGCGCGCTGCGCCAGGCCGGTGTCGCTCACGCGGATATCGACTTGTTCGAACCGCACGACGCGTACACGATCATGACGGCGCTGATCCTCGAAGCTGCCGGCTTCGCAGCTCCGGGCGCCGGGCTCGACTGGGCTCACGAAGAACGCATTGGGCTTTCCGGCGATCTGCCGCTCACGACATTCGGCGGGTTGAAAGCGCGGGGCCACCCCGTCGGCGCAAGTGGCTGTTATCAGCTCACCGAAGCGTTCCTGCAACTCAGCGAGCGCGCTGGGAAGAACCAGGTGGGCGGCGCGCAGGTCGCATTGGTCCAGAACATCGGCGGCACGGGCGCGACGGTCGCGACCCACGTGTTGATCCGCGACGCGTGAAACCGCAGCGATGCGATAAAGTGCTAGCCTATTCCGCCCGCCGCACCCGGCGCGGCCACTAAGAAAAGAGGACTCGAGCATGGCAGACGAGCTTGGCGACGCCGATATCGCGATGGATCGCACCGGTCTCTATCGAGAGGAGACCTTCACCGACCGGCGCGTCGGTACTCTTCAACGACTGACACCCGTCACGCCTGCCGGCGACACGGACACCGCGCGCCCGGTGGTGTACGTCGGCCAGACACAGGTGCTGACGCCGGCCGGCGCACTGCCGCTGTCGTTCGAGGTACCGGCCACTTCACTGGACGACGCCATCACGAAATTCGGCGACATGGCCCGAGACGCGCTCGCACGTACCGTGCGCCGCCTCGAGGAGTTACGCCGCGAGCAGGCGTCGTCGATCATCGTGCCGGGCTCTGCCCCACCCGGCGGGTCTGCGCCACGCGGCGGATTGATTCGCTAGCGATGGAGCAAGCATTGCTCGATCGGCTCGCGATCACGCAGGTCGTCAACGACTGGGTGCTCTGGAGCGATTCCGGCGACTGGCAGCGCTTCGCGACCGTGTGGCACGACGACGGCTGGATGACGGCCACGTGGTTCCAGGGTCCCGCCACTGAGTTTCAGAAGGCTCGGCGCGCCGGCTTCGAGCGCGGTGTCAGCATCATTCATTTTCTGGGCGGCATGACCTGCGATGTCTCGGGCACGCGCGCGATTGCGCAGACCAAGATGACGATCAATCAGCGCGCAGCCGTAGACGGGATCGTCGCCGACGTCGTGTGCACGGGACGGTTCTACGACTTCTTCGATAAGCGCGAGGAACGTTGGGCCATCGTTCGCCGCCAACCGATCTACGAGAAGGACCGGCTAGACCCCGTCGAGCCCGGCACGAAGCTCCCGCTCGACGCCGCACTGCTGGCGCGCTTCCCCGAAGGCTACAGGCACCTTGGCTATCTGCAAACCAAGGCGGGCTTCAACGTGCGGCTTGGATTGCCGGGATTGCGCGGCCCCGAAGTGCAGAAGCTCTATGCCGAGGGCGCCGCTTGGCTTGCTGGCTCCGCGAAACCGGGCGAACCGCTCTAACTACGGCAGCTGCGTCACGAGATCGGCCGCGGGTTTACGGTGCTGCGTCGGCACGACTTTCGGTTTGCCGTACCAAATGAAACCGACGACGGACTCTTTCGCGTGTTCGATGCCGAGCAAGGCGTAGAAACGCGGGTCGCGTGTGATACCGCCCGTAGTCCACTTGGTACCGATGCCGCGCTCCCACAAATACAACGCGAGATTCTGCGCGGCGCAGCAACATGCCGCGTAGTCCTCGCGCTCGACCAGCGCGTCGTCGCTACGGCGCGTCGTGAGCACGAGGAACCCGGGGACGCCGTCGAGCCGCGCTCGACGCACGGGACCCGCTCGCTCGCCTTTTTTCGCGATGTCGAGCTCCACCGCTAGATCGGTCACGCTGCGACGCGTGTTGGGCCCAATTAGATAGAAGCGCCACGGCTGCGTGAGCCGGTGGTTCGGCGCCCAGCGAGCGACCTCGATCGCTTCCAGCAGCAACGCATTCGGCACGGGGTCCGACTCGTAGAGATCGACCGAGCGGCGGCCGCGGATCAATGCGGCGACGTGCTCGACGCTGGCTGCGGTAGATGACGCCATTCGACTGGACTCCGTGTGCGCGAAACGACGGCGGCCACCTTAGCATGAGCGCTGTGCGCTCAGTGCCGGGCTGCACAGTCGACACGTAGTGCCGCGACTGCGAGAATTCCCGCTCGTTTTTCCGCCAGAGTACTCATGCATTGAGCGACAGCATCGACACGGTCGTCATCGGCGCCGGCGTCGTCGGTCTCGCGATCGCGCGCGAGCTTGCCCTCGCGGGTCGCGAGGTCATCGTTCTAGAGAAGAACGCCGCGATCGGCGAGGAGACATCGGCGCGCAACTCCGAGGTGATCCACGCAGGACTCTACTATCCGCGTGGCAGCCTCAAGGCGCGTTTCTGCGTCGAAGGCCGTGAGCGGCTCTACGAATACTGCGAAGCCAAGCACGTGCCGCATCGGCGCTGCGGCAAGTTGCTCGTGGCGACCCATGCGGGCCAAGTTGGAAAACTCGAGACTGTCCGTGCGGCCGCAGCGACGAACGGTGTCACGGAACTCGAGATGCTATCCGTGCACGACGTGCAGCGACTCGAGCCGCAGGTGCACGCGTTGGCCGGGCTCCTGTCGCCGTCGACCGGCATCATCGACAGCCACGCGTTCATGCTCGCGTTGCAGGGCGACCTCGAGGCTGCCGGCGGCGCAATCGCAACGCATTGCCGGTTCACCGCCGCGGCAAAGGACGCGGCGAAATTGCGGCTCACATGCGACACAGCCGACGGCCCGTTTACGCTAAGCGCAGGCACCGTCGTGAATGCAGCCGGGCTGCATGCGACGCGCGTCGCTCAACTGCTCGGCGCAGCGGAGCAAACAATTCCACGAACGCACTTCGCAAAGGGCAGCTACTTCACGTACACGGGCCGCAGCCCGTTCACACGTCTCGTGTATCCGCTGCCCGAGGACGGCGGCCTCGGCGTGCATGCCACCCTCGATCTCGCCGGGCGCGTGCGCTTCGGTCCCGACGTCGAGTGGCTTGCCGAGGGCGTCGATCCGGAGTCGCTCGACTACGCAGTGGATCCCGCGCGCGCTGCCGCGTTCTATGGCGCAATCCGTAGTTACTGGCCGGCTCTTCCCGACGGCGGACTCTCATCGGCGTATTCGGGTATTCGCCCGAAGATTTCAGGCCGCGGTGAGGCGGCCGCGGATTTTTCGGTCCGCGTCCGCACCGAGCGAGGCAGTGCATCTCTCGCGCAGCTGTTCGGCATCGAATCGCCGGGGCTGACGTCGGCGCTCGCCATTGGCGCTCACGTCGCGGAACTGCTGCGCGCGGTCTGAGCGGAGCTCACCCACCTTCGATGAGATCGGCATACGCCGTCTTGACGCTCTGACCGGTGTCGTTGTCTTCCGTCCACACAAACACCACCCGCTGGCCGCTGCGCTTCATCTGCGGCACGGTGTCGGGGCGGCTCGCGTGTGTCGTGCCGACGACCTGCCGCTCGCCGAGATCCCCGTTGCGCGCAACGGCGCGGACAGCAAGCTCTGCACGCCCATCCGCGGCGCGCCGCCACCAGCTGACGAATGCGCGGCCGTCGTCCGTGAGCACAACGCCGACCTGACCAAAAGCACCATCGCCGTCAATCTCCACCGGAGCGGCGAAGCTGGCGCCGCCATCGCTCGAGCGCGCGAAGCGCACATGACCGTGACCGTCCGCCGCGGTGAACCACGCGGCCACGACGCCGTTGTCTTTAGCATCGAGCGCTGGCCCATTGACTGGGCAGCCTGCGATCTGCCAATTGTCCGGGCCAAGGCGCGCCGGCTCCGACCAACCACTGGAGGTTCGCACTCGAACTGCAACGTCGCGAATCTCCGTCGCGCTGCGATCTCGATATACGACGGCGGCACCTTCCGCTGTCAGCGCGACGTCGGTACGACAGCAATCGCACACGAGGTTGTCGATAACGCCCTGCTCGAGCAGTTGGCCATTGGCGCCGAGAAATGCGTAGCGCAAGCTCGTACCGGCGGGTTCCCCGGCGGCCGACTCCGGCTCGTCGTTGGCTTCGTCGCGGCCGTCGAGCCACACGGCTCCGGCACGCTCCCCGTCGCGAAACCAGCTGACGAAACCGTGCTCGCTCGCGGTCGCATCGTCGTTCAATAGCAGCGGAACGCTCCACGTGGCGCCCGCATCGGCGGACACGGCGACGCGAATGTCGTACGCGGCCGCTGACGCTGGTGACTGCACGCGCCAGTCGGCAACCCACAGACGCTGCGACAACGCTTGCACTGACGGCAAGTCGGCGGCCGATATGACCCAGTCTCGTCCTTGCGCGACCACCGCAGTGCCGGTCCAGTCGTCCCCAGTGAGGCGCGCATATTTCAGCGCGAAATCGCCCGCGTCGCCGACCGGTTCGGCCCAACTCAAGATCAACGACCCGGTGGCATCGCGAGACAACCGCGGCTCCCCGCCGTTTGCGCCTACGGGCGATGCGAGCGCATGTATAGGTCCGAGCGCGGCACGCGACGTGGAGCCAGCTACCGCCGACGGCGGCGCACGGCTGCATGCCGTCAGCGCCAGCGACGCCAGCATCAAGGCACAGAATCGCAACGTTAGGGCCACCGCGGCTCCCTAGCCGGCCGAACGCGTGAGTCGGTACACAAAGGCAGGCGGCAAATTGAGCGCCGCGATACCGAGGAGCACGCTGTCGACGTTGAGTTTGCGTCTCGTCTCACGATCGATCGGGCACCGGCCCCCATACGTGAACTGCTGGTAAGAGCCGCCCGTGCGGAGCAGCGCGAGAATCTCATACAGCAGCTCGAATCGCTGATCTGGCGAGAACAACAACAGCGGCAAGCCGCTGATGACGAAATCGTACTTGAGACCGGGCGGCAGTTCCCGACTCAGCGCCAGCGCGTCGGCCGCAAACACATGGCAACCGACGAAGCGCTTGCGCAGAATCGCCGCGAGCTCGGGATCTCGCTCCACGAGATACAGATTTGCAGGCTGCACACCCTTGGCAAGCAGAGCTTCCGTCAGGGAGCCCGTGCCAACCCCGAGCTCGAGCACCGTCGAAGTAGAGGTAACTCCGGTCGCGATGAGCCGCGCCAGGGCACGACCGCTCGGAGCCACGGCGCCCATCGAGCGCGGATCGCGAAGCCAGCCGCGAAAAAAATGCCGGAAATGTCGGCGTCCCGGTGGCGACTCTGCCTCCTGCATCTTCACGTCGTCTTCCTTGGGTAGTGCCACATGCCGCTCGATGATGTTGGTCAGTTAGGTGTGATGCGAACGTCGCGGAACATTACACGGCCCGCCGCGTATTGCAGGGCGATGGGTCCGGCCGCGAACTTGTCGTCTTCAGTGTCGACTGTGACCTGCCCGTTTAGCTTTACGAGCAAGTGTTTGCCATGTGCCGCAATCTGATACCTATTCCAACGATTGGCGGTGTCGAGCATCACGAGAGGCTTCGCAACACCGACGATGGCGCCTGTGCGATAGGCGGGATCGGGCCGGTGATCGAAGATGTTGACCTCATAGCACGTAGCCGCGCCGATCTGAGCGGGATTCGCGCAGCGGATGAACACGCCGCTGTTCGTGTCCGGGGTATCCCAAAACTCGAGTTCGAGATCGAAGTCCTCGTACACGCCATTCGTCAGCAAGAATCCCGTGCCCATATCGGCCTGAACGGCGCCATTGACGATTTGCCAATTTGCATCGCCGATGCGGCCCCAGCCCCCGAGACTCGACCCATCGAACAACGTTTGCCAGACGACCGTCGGCGCGTTGGCAGCAGCGGCTGGTTGTTCGTGACCCGACGAACAGCCCGAGAGACCGATCGCGACCACGACCACCACCCGCAAGAGCGACGACATTCGGTCCCCCGATACTCGTACACGGTGCTCACGCGCGTCCCTTGGAACCCCCAACGCGCGCAAGCCCTTGGCTTGCGAGGAGCTTAGCAGCCTGGCGAACACTATTGGCGCTCAGCATGGCGCCTAGCGGCGAATTCTGGCGTTTTTTTGATGGTGCCGGCGGAGGGACTCGAACCCCCGACCCCCCGCTTACGAAGCGGATGCTCTACCAACTGAGCTACGCCGGCAGTTTGCGGGCGTATTGTGCCTGAGCGCGCCCCTTATCGCACCCCAGTTTGGCCCTTCCCGCGGATTCGAATGACTACATCGACGCCGGTCTGCTCCGTTCCTGCGGGCAGTGACGCTGCGACATCCAACGTCACAGCATCGAGCGGAATGTCCGTGAGCTCGCCGGTATCGACGTTGAAGAAGTGATGGTGGGCATCGATCGACGAATCGTAGAACTGGCGCGCCGGGTCCACCTCGACTGTGCGCGCGAGGCCACGTTCGCAGAACAGGTTCAGCGTGTTGTAAACCGTGGCCTTCGACACGCGCGAACCGCTGGCGCGCAACCCGGCGATGATTTGGTCCGCGGACAAATGTTGCGGCCGTGCGAACAGCAGCAGGCCGACCTCAATGCGCTGTGCGGTCGGCAGGACACCACGGCTCAAGAGCCGCTGCGTGACTTCGTCTTTGTTCATCGTCAGACCCTTAGAAGAATCAGCGACTTGCGCAGTATACCCAGACGCACCGCTTAAGCGCAAAACCCACTGCGAGCGGACACGCCAATCGCATTGTCGACGAACTCGCCAGTTTCTGCGATCGATCGAGATCCCCGCCCTGCACTACGTTCGACGATCCCTTCCTCGGGAACGCCGATGCAGCGCACCACCGGTTTCACCTTGCTCGAACTGCTCGGCACCCTCGCGGTCGCAGGAATACTCATGGCCCTTGCCGTGCCGAGCTTTCGCAGCATCGTCCTCGATTCGCGCCGCACGGCCGACGTCAACGCGTTTGTGTTGGCGGTGCAAGTCGCCCGCAGCGAAGCCGCAAAACGCAGCCACTCCGTGATCCTCTGTAAAACGCTCGATTGGCGTCGGTGCGGAGGAGCCGAGCTGCGCTTCGATGCGGGCTGGATGGTGTTCGCGAACGTGGACGGCCTCCTGCCGCCCGAGCGCTCGCCAGAGGAACCTCTAATCTATGCGCACTCGCCAGAGCTCGACGGCAGTATCGTGGGCAATCGACCATTCTTCGAGTTTCGACCGCTGCTGCGCCGGAGCACGAATGGGACCGTCGTGTTCTGCGACCGTCGTGGCACGCCCGCGGCTCGAGCCGTGATCGTCAGCTACACCGGCCGGCCGCGCGTCGACCAGGTGGACCCGGACGGCAAACCCCTCGTGTGCGCAAGCTTGTCATAAGCGGGCTACCGACCGCCGCTCGTCCCGCGGACCCGACCGAACGTCGGGCGAAGACCGCCCTCTTCCGTGGGCTCCTTCATAGTCCGGCCCCATGAACCTTCGCTACCAAACCGGTTTCACGCTCTGGGAGCTGCTGATCACGCTGCTGGTGGCCGGCATCCTGATCGGCATCGGCGTACCGAACGTCATGGAGTTCCAGCGCAATAGCGCTATGACAGCCGCTGCCAACCAGCTCTTGACCGGCCTCATTATGGCGCGGACAGAAGCCGTCAAACGGCAGTCACCAGTGGGCATATGCCTGAGTGCGAACCCGACGGCCGCGACTCCGACGTGCTCACCGAACGCCGTAGCCGACGCCGCGGCCCTCGGCTTCGTCGTCTGGGTCGACGAGAACAACAACTTCGATGCGAACGGCGCGCGCGACCTGACGAATGCTACCGACGGCAACGGCGTCATTGATGCCAACGAGCTCGTCCTGATGCGCGAAGTAGCGCCAGGCGGCACGATGCGCGTCTCGGCGAATTGCGGCAACGTCTCTTTCGGACAGAACGGCTTCACGCGGCAGGCAGCGGCTCTGTGCGCTCCTACCCCGCGCGTCGTTGTCTATTGCGACGATCGCGGCCGCCGCGTCGCGGCCGGCTCCCTGTCGAGTGCGCGCGCGGTCACGGTCGATCGACCGGGACGCGGTCAGGTTTTGACAGAGACGGCCGACGTCGACGCCCAGATCGGGGTCGCAGGAGCAACTTGCCCGTGAGGACGCTCCACATGCACACGCCGCCCCACCACAAACAAACCGGCTTCAGCCTGATCGAGGCGATGGTCGCGCTGGTCGTCGTGTCGGTGGGTATGATCGGCATCGCATCGCTGTACGGCCAGGGCCTGGGCGCCAGCCGCACCGCGCTGTCCCGCACCCAGGCCGTGAACCTCGCCGCCGATATGGCGGACCGGATTCGCGTGAATCGCCTCGGTGGCGCCAACTACGGCGGCGCCGCGGCCAACAACAACTGCGATCCGCCCGGCGGTGTGAACTGCACGCCTGCCCAGATGGCGGCGCACGATCTGTGGGTCTGGACCACTCAGGTGACACAGCAACTGCCGAACGGCGTCGGCACCGTAGTGTTCGCCGGCACCTCGCCGCCAACTTACACGATCACCGTCACTTGGCAGGAGACCGGGCTCGGCGCGGTGAACTACCAGATGCCCATCCGCGTACCGAACCTGTAATGCCGGCAATGCTTATGAGCGAAGTGCACACAAAACCGAAGACGCAGCAGCTGCAGTCCGGCATGACGCTGATCGAACTCATGGTTGCGCTCGCGATCGGCGCCTTCCTGATGATCGGCGCGATGACCGTGTTCATGCAGAGCCGCACGACGTTCAGGATCACGGAATCCGTATCCCGCCTACAGGAAACCGCCCGCTTCGCGATCGACGCACTCGAGCCTGATGTCCGCATGGCGCAGTATTGGGGCCTCGTCTCGCGCAGCGAGCTCGTCCTCAATAGACGCGCCCCGACCGACCCGGCAGGCATTGGCCCTACGACCTGCGGCAACAACTGGACCATTAACCTGAACCAGGCGGTGCAGGGCAGTAACGGCAGCGCGCCCTGGCCCTGGGCCGCAGGCTGCCCCGGTTCTGTACCGGTCGAGACGAACTCCGATACGCTCGTCGTGCGCCATGCCGGGGACGACGTCGTGACCCCAGCAAACACCGCCGGGCAGCTGGCGATAGTGAGCTCACGCTTCAACGGCACGCTCTACGATGTGGCCACAACTCCGGCTGGATACGACGTCGCCGGAGGTCGTGCGGAAATCCATAGACTCATGGTCAGCGGCTACTACGTGCGCCGCGCCACGGCCACCGCACAACCAGCGCTAGTTCGCAAAGTGTTGGGCACCAACGGTGTAATCACTAACGAAGAAGTCATCGCGGGCGTGGAGGACATGCAAGTCCAGTTCGGCGTCGACATGGACTCCCCGGGCGGCCTGAGCCGTGGATCCGCCGATCGCTACGTCAATCCGAACGACCCCATCATCGACCCGACCAATGCCGGGTACGTACCCAACGCCGAGATCCTTGCCGTCAGAATTTGGCTGCGGGTACGTGCCGAGCGTGTCGAGAACGGCTTTACCGACACCGCGACCTACGTCTACGCCGACCAGAACGTCGGGCCCTTCAACGACGGATTCCGCCGCATGGTCGTCTCGAAAACGATCTACCTGCGCAACAACCGGCCGCCCGATTATTAAAGCGTGAACCTACCCATGAGAATAAAACGGCCAATGGCCCCGTATCCGATCCGCGGGCGCGCTGCGCAGCACGGAGCCACGCTGGTCGTGGGGCTCGTGCTCCTGCTCGTGCTCACTGTCCTCGGCGTGTCCGGCATGAACACGGCCACCATGCAGATCACGATGGCGGCGAATGCGCAGTTCCAGGAGGACGCGTTCCAGCAGACGGAGGACGCTATCGACATCGTGCTCGGAACGCGCGACTACAGCACCGACACGACGCACACGCTCGACTGGACAGCGGACCCCGACTACAACCGCAAGGCGCTCACCAACTACCGCTGGAACACCCCCGTCCCGGCCGGCAGAGCGTTCAGCCTCGGCGAGTTCGACGCCTTCCACTTCGACGTGCAGTCGATCGGCAGAGGCCCTCGCAACGCCACGTCACAGATCACCCAGAGTTTCTACGTTGTAGGACGCGCGCTCTAGCCGCTCCGGAGGCACGCCATCATGATGATCAGAATCCTCGCCATCCTCGCCCTGCTGGGCTGCATGGGCTCGGCCAGCGCGTTTCGGGTACTCGGTCAACCCGAACGACCGTTCGAGCTGACACTGAGCCAGCTCACGCTGCCAAAGGACACGAGCGGCAGCGTGACCCTGCATGAAGGCGACACGGGCCGCGTCAGTACGCGCCGCTTCGTAGACGGAGCGAAATTCGTCGTCGACGGTCGTGAACTTTCATATGCCGACTTCTTGCAAATCATGAACGACCTTCGCGTAAATTCGACAACCAACGACCGCACCGTGGCCAACGTATACGTTGACGTTGTCACCGAGCGCGTAACGCGAGTGGCGGTCCGCCGCCCGAGTCGATAACTCGCTAACCGACCCTCATTCGCCAGGAAGGCACTAGACCCTTTCGAAGGACCCGACTATGAATGCCATCATGAAGCGCTTCGCTTGGCTGGGCCTCGGTACTCTGTGGGCGGTACTGGCCATCGGGCCCGCGCTCGCCGACGACACCGAATTGTTCGTCGGCACCAGCCAGAACTCGCAGTCGCAGCCGAACATCCTGTTCATCTTCGACAACTCGGGCAGCATGGACACGCTCGTCGATACGCAGGACACCTACGACAGCACGATCACGTATCCGAGCGCGGGCTGCGATCCAACTCGCGTGTACTGGCGTATCGGTACCGGCAATCCGCCGGCCTGCACCACGGACCGCTGGTTCAACCTGTCGGCCCTGAAGTGCAACGCAGCGGTACAGGCCTTCAACACCGCCGGGTATTACACCGACAACATGGCGCAGTACGACCCGACGAACTCGGGCACGGGCCAGCGCTGGGAGACCATCGCGAACGCGCAGAAGACGCGCCTGGTAGAGTGCCGTTCCGACCGCGGCATGGACGGTGACGGGGTCGACGCGACTAAGCTCTATGCTAGAAATGGGCTCGCCGCCGTCGCCGGTTACTGGGGCACGGCGGGCCAGGAAATCTCGTGGGGCAACACGCCGGCCGACGAGACGTACACGCTGTACAGCGGCAACTACCTGAACTGGTCGTTCGGTCCCACCCGCTTCCGGCCCCGCATCGACGTCGTGAAGGACGTGGCGTCCAACCTGCTCGACTCGGTCAGCGGCGTGAACGTGGGCCTCATGACGTTCAATGACCCGGTCAACAACACTGTGGGAAGCCAGGGCGGCTACGTGGCGTTCCCGATGACAGACATCGCGACGGGACGAGCGCCGATGAAGGCAGCCGTCAACGCGCTGGTCGCTCACACGTGGACGCCGTTGTCGGAGACGCTCTGGGAGGCGTCGCAATACTACATGGGCCGCAAGGTCGACTACGGGAACCCAACCAGCGTCCCGGGATCGCGCACCCCGGGCAACCCGACCAACTACCTGTCACCGATCGGTTACGACTGCCAGAAGAACTTCGTCGTCTATCTGACCGACGGCGAGCCGACCAAGGACGTCGCCGCCGACGCGAAGATCAAGGCGGTTAAGGACGCCAACGGAACGAGCTTCGGCCAGTTGGTTGGCCCTAGCTGCGACATCGAGACCTATCCCGCGGGCTTCTCGCCAGACGGCGGCGACTGCCTGGACGACCTGGCCGAGTTCATGAACAAGGGCGACATGTCGACGCTGCCAGGCCAGCAGAACGTCAACACGTACACGATCGGCTTCACGGTCGATCTGCCGAACCTTTCGGACACCGCCAAGCGCGGCGGCGGCAAGTACTACACCGCCAACGATACGGCGACGCTCGCGAACGCAATGTCGAACATCGTGACCTCGATCCTGACCACGAACACGACGTTCACCGCACCCACAGTGGCCGTGAACTCGTTCAACCGCACACAAAACCTGAGCGAACTCTTCATCAGCGTGTTCCGCCCGTCCGGCCGTACTCACTGGCCAGGTAACCTGAAAAAGTACCGACTGCGCAGCGACAGCGTGATCGTCGACGCAACGGGCGTACCGGCCGTCGACCCGGCCACGGGCTTCTTCACGGACACGACGCGCAGCATCTGGTCGGCCACTGTGGACGGCCCGACCGTCGACGCCGGCGGCGCCGCCAACCTGATCCCTCCGCCCGCGAGCCGGCTCGTCTATACGTATCTCGGCACACCGGGCCTCACAGCCGCCTCGAACCGTGTGGCCAAAACCAACGCCGGCATCACGAGTGCGCTGCTGAACGCCGGCCTGCCGGGCGATCCGACGCGCGATCAGGTCATTGACTTCATCACGGGTCTCGATCTGCCCGACACGAATCAGAACAACATCACGAACGAGCCGCGCCACCAGATGGGCGACCCGCTGCACTCTCAGCCGGTGTCCGTGATTTATGGCCCGACTGTGCAGGACGGCGTGGTGTTCTTCGCCACGAACGATGGCTATCTGCATGCGGTCGATATCACGACTGGTATTGAGAAGTGGTCGTTCCTGCCGCCCGAGTTCCTCGGCAAGCAGATCGACTTGTACAAAGATGAGTCGTCTGCCAGCAAGCTGTACGGCATCGACGGCGACCTGCGCGTGCAGACAATCGCCGACAACAACGGCGTCATCGATCCAGGCGAGAAGGTGTACCTGTACTTCGGTATGCGCCGCGGCGGCGACTTCTACTATGCGCTCGACGTGAGCAACCCGAACTCCCCGACCGTCATGTTCCGACTCGACGGCGCGCAGCTGCCCGGCCTCGGACAGTCCTGGGCGACTCCGGTAACGACGCACATGAACATCTCCGGCACGACACAGAACGCGAACAAACTCGTGCTCGTGATCGCGGGCGGCTACGAGCCGGACCAGGATAACAGCGCGTTGACCACGGACACGATCGGCAACTCGATCTACATTGTCGACGCTGTCAGCGGCTCGCTGCTCTGGTATGCCAGCAACACCGCCAGCGCCACGAAGCGGTTCAACACCGCAGGCCGCTCGATGTCCTACTCGTTTCCGGCGCATGTGCGCCTTGCCGACTTCGACGGCGACGGCTTCGCCGACCGGATATACGCGGCAGACATGGGCGGGCAAATCTGGCGCTTTGACGTATCCAACGGTCAGCCGGCTGCGAACCTGATTGCGGGTGGTGTGATCGCACAACTCGGCGGGGCGCCGAACGCGAGCCCCGCCCTTTCGGATGTGCGCCGCTTCTACTACGCGCCGGACATCGCCCCCGTGAACACCCGCACGGAGAACTTCATTCACATCGGCATCGGCTCGGGCCACCGCGAGCACCCGCTCAGCACATCCAATCAAGACCGGTTCTACGCGCTGCGCGACTACAACGTTGGGCCCCTGACGCAGGCACAGTACGATGCCCTGACGATCATCACTGACGGCAGCCTTGCGCCTGTCACGACCGTGAACACGACCGTCCCGCACGGCAGCAACGGTTGGCGCCTCGATCTGAACATCGGCGGGTGGACCGGCGAGAAGGTGCTCGCGGAAGCCCGGACGTTCAACAACGAGATCATCTTCAGCACGTTCATGCCGAGTAACGGCGGTAGCTCGTGTCAACCGCAGCTTGGCATCAACCGAATTTACCAGATGAACATCTTCAACGGCGCGCCGGTCACGAACCTCGATGGCTCAAGCGACCCGACGGTGCTCACGATGTCGGACCTGTTCGTTCAGAACGAGGGCGGCATCTTGCCTGCTGCTCAGACGCTGTTCTTGGGTCCTGACAAGAACCACGACGGCATTCCGGATGCCGAGCAGGATTCAGACGGCGACGGTATTCCGGACTCGACTGATTCCGACAAGAACGGTAACGGCATTCCAGACGACCAGGAAGACGACGACGGCGACGGTATTCCGAACGGCCAGGATTCCGATGCCAATGGCAACGGCATTCCGGACGACCAGGAAGGCGACGTGCCGACGGAGTGCGTCGGTCTTGTCTGCTTCCCGGCCGGCTACAGGAACGTTCCTGTCCGCACATTCTGGACACAGCGCAGCCTCGACTAGACTTGAGGCTCAAGGAAGACGAGCGATGAATATGAATAGGTTGAATCGTCGCCGGATGGCGGGCGTTACCCTCCTCGAGCTCATGGCGGTGGTCATGGTGGTCGGTGTGTTGAGCATCATCGCGATACCAAGCTATCGGCAGTACTCGATGCGCGCCCAACGCACTGAGGCGAAGACCGCGTTGCTGCAGCTCCAAACGAATCAGGAGCGGTTCTATCTCGCGAATCGCACCTACGGCGGCACAGCGGATCTCGCGACGCTCGGATTCTCGACCGGCAAAACCGAGAACGGTTCCTATGCGCTGACGATCGCCGGCAACGACGCGAACACCTATACGGCAACGGCCACGCCAGCGTCAGGCGGGCGGATCGACATGACGCAGGATGCGATGTGTACGTCGCTGTCGATCACCGCGCAAGGTGTCAAGAGCGCCACGGGCAGCAACTCGACTTCGTGCTGGTGATCTAGCGCTTTTTACGGGCGGCGTGTGCCCGGTCGTACTCGAGCAGGTTGTCGAGGATCAGCAGCGCCGCGCCGACGGTGATCGCTGAATCCGCCACGTTGAAGGCCGGAAAGTAATACTGCTGGTAGTGCACGCGGATGAAATCGATCACGTGCCCCCAGAGTACGCGGTCGGTCACGTTGCCCAATGCACCGCCGAGAATCAGCGACAAGCCAGCGGCGAGCAGGTTGTGCCCCTTCCCCGGCAGGCGCCGCAGCCAGACCAGAATCGCGACGCTGACTGTCAGACCGAGACCAATGAACAGCCATCGCTGCCAGCCACCCGCGTTGCTCAACATACTAAACGCGGCGCCCTCGTTGTGTAGCCGCATGATCTCCAGAACGGGCAACAGGATGATCTCGTCGAATTCGGCGAGATTGTCGGTGATGAGGTACTTCGACCACTGATCGAGCAGCATCACGACCACTGCAAGCCACAGCCAATTGCCGGCGCCGGCACGCAACCCGAACCAGCGACGCGGCGTCACAGCGCCTCCGCGTCACGCGCGAGGTGGATGGCCCAACGCGCGTCGCCCTCGTCCTGGCGGGCGACATAGGCATCCGCGGCCGGCCGCCGCCACGCGCTCGCGAGGGTCTCGTTCATCAGGTACTCGCGGTGCACGGCCAGCGCCGCGGCAACCGCATCGTCGCCCTCGACGTACAGCACGATGCGATCCGCAACCTCGAGACCGGCCTGCTTGCGCGCATCCTGCACGGCACGCACGAGCTCGCGCGCCACGCCCTCGCGGCGCAGCTCGTCGTTCAACGTGGTGTCGAGGCCTGCGAGGTAGCCTCCCTCTTCCGCGCTGGCAAACCCTTCCGCTGACGCACTTTCGACCAGCAGGTCCGCGGGCTGAATCTCGAGCGACTCGTCGTCGATGACGAACGTCTGCGCCGCGCCGCGCGCGACAGCGGCCGCGATCGCCCCACTGTCGGCGGTCGAAAGATACTGGCGGATCTTCGGTATCAGCTTGCCGTAGCGCTTACCGATCACGGGCAGATTCGGCTTGATTCGGTAGCTCACGAGCGTCGCGTCACGCGCGATCAGCTCGAGGCGCTTCACGTTCAGCTCATCGAGAATCTGGTCCTCGTGGCGACGTACAGCCGCCTCCGCAGCGCTGTCCGGCACGCGAATCAGCAAGCGCGCGAGAGGCTGGCGCACTTTGAGACGCGACGCATTGCGCGCCGCGCGGCCGAGACCGACCACGCGCTGCACGACTGTCGTCTCGTCCAATAGCTGTTCGTCGCGACGCGCAGCGTTGGCTTGCGGCCAGCTCGCCATGTGCACGCTCGTAGGCGCACTCGAAGTGACCGCACGCACGAGGTTCTGATAAACCGTCTCCGTGATAAACGGCACGAACGGCGCCATCAGTCGCGTGACCGTCTCTAGGCACTCGTACAGCGTGAGGTATGCCGACTGCTTATCGGCCCCGCTCGCTGCCTTCCAGAACCGCCGGCGGTTGCGCCGCACGTACCAGTTGCTGAGCTGATCCACGAACCCTTCGATCGCACTGCCGGCTTTCAGCGCATCGTAGTCGTCGAGTGCTGCCGTCGCAGTGGCGATGGTTTTCTCCAGCAGCGAAATGGCCCAACGATCGATCTCGGGACGCTCCGCCAGCGGCACACTGCGCAGCGGGTCGAAACCATCGAGCCGCGCGTACATCACGAAGAACGAGTAGGTATTCCAAAATGTGTTGATGAAGCTGCTGGCGACTTCCGCAACGATCTCTACCGATACGCGTTTCTGCACGTCCGGCGCCACGCGCGCGGTGAAATGCCAGCGCAGTGCATCAGCCCCGACAGCGTCGAATACGTCGTAGGGGTTGATGATATTGCCGAGCGACTTCGACATTTTTTTGCCATCGCCGTCGACGATATGGCTCAAGCAGATCACGTTCCGGTAGGCGGCCTGATCGGTCACCATCGTCGCAATTGCGTGCAGCGTGTAGAACCAGCCGCGCGTCTGGTCGATGGCCTCGCAGATGAAGTCGGCCGGGAAGCTCTTTGCGAACGCCTCGCGATTCTCGAATGGGTAATGCAATTGGGCGTAGGGCATGGCGCCCGAATCGAACCAGCAGTCGATGACCTCGGTCACGCGCCGATATTCGCGGCCATCGTGCTTGAACGTTACGCCGTCGATGGCCGGCCGGTGCAAGTCGAGATCGCCGAGCTTGCGCCCCGCGCGTTGCTCGAGCTCCGCGATCGAGCCGATGCAGACGTAGTCGCCTTTGCCGTCGGTCCACAGCGGCAACGGCGTGCCCCAGAACCGCTCGCGCGACAGCGCCCAGTCGATGTTGTTCTCGAGCCAGTTGCCGAACCGCCCCTCGCGGATATGCTCCGGCACCCACTTGATGGTCTCGTTCAGCGCGACCATGCGTTGCCGATAATCCGTGGTGCGGATGTACCACGCGTTCTTGGCGTAGTAGATGAGCGGGTCGCCGGTGCGCCAGCCGAAAGGATAGTTGTGTAGATACTTCTGCGCGCGGAACAGCAGGCCGCGTTCGCGCAACATCTCGACGATGACGGGGTCGGCGTCTTTGAAGAATTTGCCGGCCACCGGCTTCACTACGGCCAAGAAACAGCCGTCCTCGCCCACGCCGTGCAGCACAGGTAAGCCATGCCGCTGGCCGAGCTTCAAATCGTCCTCGCCGTAGGCCGGCGCGATGTGCACGATGCCGGTGCCGTCCTCAGTCGTGACGAACTCCGCGGTGCGCACCCGACACACATCGCCGGTCACGGGCAAGTAGTCAAATAGGCGTTCGTAGCGCATGCCGTCGAGCTCGCGGCCAAATGCGGTGCGAACGATCTCGTGCGACTCGTCCTTGAGCACCGCGGGCACGAGCTTAAGCGCGAGGATCAGCGTCTCGCCGCCGCGCTTGACCCACGCGTACTCGACATCGGGATGCACCGCGAGCAACAGGTTCGAGGGCAACGTCCACGGGGTCGTGGTCCAAACCAAGAACGACGTGTCCGGCTCGCCCTGCACGCGGAAGCGCACGTAGACGGAGGGGTCCTCCACCTCGCGGTAGCCCTGCGCCACCTCGTGCGATGAGAGCGTGGCGCCGATGCGCGGGTCGTAGGGCACGACTTTGTAGCCCTGGTACAGCAACTTCTTGTCCCAGAGTTGCTTCAAGAGCTGCCACACGCTCTCGATGTAGTCGTTGTGCAGCGTGAAATACGCGTCCTTGAAATCGACCCAGAAGCCCATGCGCTCCGTCATGGCTTCCCATTCGGCCACGTGGCGCATCACCGACGCGCGGCACTGCGCCGTGAAGCTTGCGATGCCGACTTCCTGCTCGATGCGCTTCTTGTCGAAGATGCCGAGCTCTTTCTCGATCTCGTGCTCCACGGGCAGACCGTGTGTGTCCCACCCGGCCTTACGCGGACAGTGGAAGCCACGCATGGTTTTGTAGCGCGGGAACAAATCCTTGAACGTGCGTGCGAGCACGTGATGGATGCCGGGCCGCCCGTTCGCAGTCGGTGGACCCTCGTAGAAGACGAATTGCGGCCGCCCCGCACCCTCGGCCATCAAGCGGCCGAACACATTCTCGCGGCGCCAGAAGTCGAGGGTGTGTTTCTCGATCTCCGGACCGTCATAGCGAGCGCCGACTGGTTCGAACATAGGTGTCTTCAAGGCAGGCGGGACTGCGAAATTTGCGCGCTCAAGTGTACGCGATTCAATCGGTTAGCACAGCCCGCGCAGCCGCCACGTCAACATGCATCTGGCGCTGCATCGCGGGCAAGTCGGCGAAGTGGCGCTCCTCTCGTAGACGTTTCACGAAGTGCACCGTGATGTATTCGCCGTAGATGTCGCCGTCGAAATCGAAGATCAAAACTTCGAGCAACGGCTCGCGACCGCCGATGGTCGGTCGGGTGCCGACGCTCGCGACACCCGCGAGCGCTCGGGAGCCGAGTCCCGTCACTCGCGCCGCGAAAATGCCGTCGATCGGCGCCTGTAACCGCTTGAGATTCACGTTGGCGGTCGGGAACCCGAGCTTGCGGCCGAGCCCTAGGCCCCGCACGACTCGCCCCGAGATCGAGTAGTCGCGACCGAGCATGCCGCGCGCGGCATCGAGATCACCGACCTTGAGCGCATGCCGAATCGCCGTGCTGCTCGCGCGCACGTCTTGCCAGAACACGGGCGCCACCTCGGTTACTTCGAAGCCATGTTGCGCGCCGGCCGCGCGCAAATCGGCCACGGTGCCTTGCCGGTTCGCGCCGAAGCGAAAGTCGTCGCCAATCACAACGTGGCGAGCGTCGAGTGTGCCGACGAGCAGCGTTTCGATGAATCGCTCCGGGGTCAGGTCGCGGACCAGACCGAAGCTCGGACAAAACAAGTCGTCGATGCCGAAACGCGTAAGGAGTTCGAAGCGCTCGCGGAAACGCGTGAGGCGCGGCGGTGCATTCGTCGGCGAGAAGAACTCCTTCGGCGTCGGCTCGAACGTGAATACGAGCGTGCGGCAACGCGCTGCGGCGGCTTCCTGTTGCGTGCGTTCGAGGATCGCGCGATGGCCGATGTGCAGCCCGTCGAACACGCCGATCGTCACGACGCGGGGCGCGGCGGAGCCCGGCCTGCGAAGCGCTGCGAGCGTGCGGTACAGTTGCATGGCGATTCTCAACCCGCGACGCGCAAAGTGAGATCGCGGAGCCGCAGGCCACACAGATAACAGGTGCCGAAGTATACGATCGCACCCCCGGCGACGAGCTTCGCAAGCGCTACGACGCGCACCGCGCTGTCCATCTCGAGCCAATCACCCCAACCTGCGAGCGTCACTTGCAATAGCCCTGTCATGAGGGCGCTCGGTACGAAGACGCGTAGTGCGAGCAGCGGCCAGCCGGCGCCGGCGCGGTACACGCCGCTGCGCTGCAATCCGCGCAGCAAAAGCCCGGCGTTGAGCAACGCCGCGCACGCGGTCGCGGCCGCGATGCCTGCGTGCGCCGGTGCCCAAGAAGTCTTGGCCAGCACCACGACGAACACGACGCTCAAGGCCATGCCGAGCACTAACGCCTGAACGCCGGCTCGAACGGGCGTCCGTGTGTCCTGGCGGGCGAAATAGCCAGGCGCGAGCACCTTCACCAAGATGAACCCGATGAGCCCGGGAGCGTAGGCACGCAAGCTAGCCGCCGACATCGCGACGTCGCGTGCCGTGAACGCGCCGCGATGGAACAGCGTCGCCATCAGCGGCTGCGCGAGAACCGCGAGTGCGAGCGCCGCGGGCACGCCGATCACGAGCACGAGCTTAAGTGCCCAGTCGAGCGTGGCGGAGAATGCCTCGTTCGACCGCATCGCGTGGTGCTCCGACAACCGCGGCAGGATCACCGTCGCGAGCGCGATACCGAAAACGCCGAGCGGAAACTCCACAAGCCTGTCGGAGAAGTACAACCAGCTGATGCTGCCCGTCGCAAGAAACGAAGCGATCAGGGTATCGAGCAGAATGCTGATCTGCGCCACCGATGACCCGAACACCGCAGGCAGCATCAGTTTCCCGATGCGCCGGACGCCTTCGTGTGCGGCGTCCCACCGTGGGCGCGGCAGCATCCCGAGCGAGCGCAGGAATGGCACTTGGAACGCGAGCTGCACGACGCCGGCCGCGAACACGCCCGCGGCGAGCCCGAGCCCCGGTCGGCCGAGACGCGGGTCCAGCCAGCCGGCGAACACGAGCATTACGACGTTCAGCAGCACGGGCGTGAACGCGGCAACAGCGAACCGGCGGTACGCGTTCAGTACGCTGCCGGCAAGAGCCGTCAAAGACACGAAGAGGACGTAGGGGAACGTCAGCCGAAGCATGTCGACGGCTAGGGGGTAGCGCCCGTCGCCCCCGCGGAACCCCGGCGCGAACGCGAGAATCAGTAGCGGCGCCGCGATCACGCCCACGACCGTGACCACGAGCAGCGTGAGCCCGAGCGTTCCGGCCACTCGATCGACCAGGTCGCGCGTCTCTGCCTGACTGCGATGCGTCCGGTACTCGGAAATCACAGGCACAAAGGCTTGCGAAAACGCGCCTTCGGCGAAGAACCGCCGCATGAGATTCGGAATCTTGAACGCCACCGTAAACGCGTCCATGACAACACCAGAGCCAAACCAGGACGAGAACGCGATATCGCGCGCCAGCCCCGTGACGCGCGACAGCAGCGTCATGAACCCGACGACGGATGTGGTGGTCAACAGGCGGTCGGGCGGCGCAGGTCGCTGCGCCTCGTGGGCTTCAACGGTCATAGCGAACAGCGGCCGAACTTAGACTTTGCTTGACTTGCCAGCGGTGGCTCCAAATAATACCGCCCTTTTCCGGGACCCGTCCCGGAGCGGAAAGTTACATTGGCCAACATTAAGTCAGCGAAGAAGCGTGCCCGCCAAGCGATCAAGCGTCGCGCCCACAATGTCGCACTGAGATCGCGCGTGCGGACAGCGGTGCGTAACGTGGTCAAGGCGGTCGAATCCGGCAATAAGGATGTGGCCAAGGCCACGTTCGCCGCGGTCGTCCCCGAGATCGACCGGATGGCAGGCAAAGGCATCCTCACCAAGAGCCGCGCCGCGCACTACAAGAGCCAGCTCAACGCCAAGCTACGCGCGATGCCCTGACGGCTCGGCCGTTGCGGCCGCCGCTCGCTGCTCTTCCAAGAACGTCATCACGTCCTGCGTAAGGCGCTTGGTCCCGTCGGCCGCCAGTGCGCTGATTCCATAGACCGGCCCGCGCCAGCGGAGCTTCTTCACGATGGCTTTGACGCGCTTGTCCCGCTGCTCGGGTGGCAGGAGATCGAGCTTGTTCAGCACGAGCCAGCGCGGGCGGTCAGCCAGCGCGTCGGAGTACTCGCCGAGCTCCCCTTCCACGGCGCGATAAGTCACGGCGGCGTCGCCGCCTGACAGCTCCTCGCAAGCATCCACGACATGCAGCAGCAGCCGGGTACGCTCGAGGTGCTTCAAGAACCGGATTCCGAGCCCGGCGCCGGCCGCAGCGCCCTCGATCAGCCCCGGGATGTCTGCCACGACGAAGCTGCGGTCCATGCCTACGTGGACCACGCCGAGCTGCGGGTGCAGGGTCGTGAACGGATAATCGGCGACTTTGGGCCGTGCAGCCGATATGGCGCGCGTCAGCGTCGACTTGCCGGCGTTCGGGGCGCCGAGTAACCCCACGTCCGCTAGCAGCTTCAGCGCAAGCCCGAGCTTCCGCTTCTCGCCGGGCTCGCCGGGGTCGGACTGGCGCGGCGCGCGATTCACACTCGTCTTGAAGCGCGTATTGCCGCGCCCGCCCTCTCCACCCTTCGCTACGAGCAACCGGTCGCCGTCGTGGGACAGATCCCCAAGCATCTCGCCGGTATCGAGGTCCGTGACCACGGTGCCCTTAGCCACCTCGACGATCAGGTCGGCGCCCGCCGCGCCCGTCATGTCTTTGCCGGACCCGCCGCCGCCGCTCTTGGCGCGGAACCGCCGTTGCACGCGGAAGTCGGCCAATGTGTTCACGCCTTCGCGGGCGACGAGGTAGACGCTGCCGCCGTCGCCGCCATCCCCGCCGTCCGGGCCGCCGCGCGGGACGAACTTCTCGCGACGGAAGCTGACGCAGCCGCGCCCGCCAGAGCCGGCTTCGACGCGGACGTCCGCTTCGTCAATGAATTTCATGATGGATGCGTCTCTAGAACGAAAAAGCCCCGCGGTGCGGGGCTTCTGTTACTGGTCGATTCGTTGCGGCGCTAGTCGGCGAGAACGCTGACCACGCGGCGGCTCTTCGGGCCCTTCGTGGCAAACGTCACGCGCCCTGGGGCGCCGGCGTACAGCGTGTGATCGCGACCCATCCGCACGTTCGCGCCCGCGTGATACTGCGTGCCGCGCTGCCGGATGATGATGTTGCCCGCTCCGACCTGCTCGCCGCCGAAGCACTTGACGCCGAGTCGTTTCGAGTGTGAATCGCGACCGTTTCGGGTACTGCCGCCTGCTTTTTTATGTGCCATGCCGTTACTCCTTGCTCACTCAGGCGCCGCTGATCGAAGTGATCTCGACTTCGGTGAACGCCTGACGATGACCTTGTGTGCGCCGGTAGTGTTTGCGCCGGCGGAATTTGATGATCATGATCTTTTCATCGCGACCCTGCGCGATGACCTTGGCGGACACCTTACCGCCGGATACGAGCGGCGCACCGACCTTGATGTCGGCGCCTTCGCCGACCATCAATACCTCGTCGAACTCGACCGCCGCGCCCACGTCCGCGACCAGCTTTTCGATGCGAACACGCTCACCTTGGCTGGCGCGGTATTGCTTACCGCCAGTACGAAAAACGGCATACACGGCTTGCTACTCCTGGGCGAGAACGGGGGAACCCCCGCTGGAAAGGCTGGGAATTCTAGAGACTTGGCCGCCATGGGTCAACGAAAACAGGCCCTCCGCCGTCAGATAAGTGGTCACGCGACTCGGGCAAGGGTCCGCGATGGCAACCTTGCAAGACGCGTCGGTAGGGACGCCTCTCGCAACCCTTCGAAACGCCCGCACCCCTAACGGCCAAGCGCCCGCGAGCCAGCCAATGAGGGTAGAATCCTAGCGATGTCACTGGCCGAAACGACACCGACGATCCCGTCTCTCGAAGCCTTGCGTGCCCTCGTCGGGGACGATTGGGGCGAGGTCAATCGCACGATCGTGCGCCGCCTCGGCAGCGACGTAGCGCTCGTCAACCAGGTCGCGCACCACATCATCCATAACGGCGGCAAACGCCTGCGACCGCTCGCCGTGTTGCTGGCGGCCCGCGCCTGTGGCGGCCGTGATCAGAGTCACATCGCCGCCGCCGCCGTCATCGAGTTCATCCACACGGCCACCCTGCTACACGACGACGTTGTCGATAGCTCGGGCCTGCGCCGGGGCCAGCAGACCGCAAACGCGGTGTTCGGCAACCAGGCCAGCGTGCTCGTGGGCGATTTTCTGTACTCGCGCGCGTTCCAGATGATGGTGGAGCTCAAAGGCATCCGCATCATGGACGTGATGGCGAATGCTACGAACACCATCGCCGAGGGCGAGGTGTTGCAGCTCATGAACTGCAACAACCCCGACATCAGCGAAGCCGACTACATGGAAGTCATCTACCGCAAGACAGCGAAGCTGTTCGAAGCGGGCACGCGCGTCGGCGCGATTTTGGCCGAACAGAACGATGAAGTAGAACAGGCGCTCGTGAGCTACGGCCGGCACTTGGGCCAAGCGTTCCAGCTCGTCGATGATGCGCTCGACTACGCAGCGTCAGCCGAGGAATTCGGCAAGAACATCGGCGACGATCTCGCGGAAGGCAAACCGACGCTGCCATTGATTTACGCGCTCGCGCACGGCACGGCCGCCGAGCGGCACATGATCCGCGAGGCGATCGAAACAGGTGGCACGCGGAACTTGACCTCGATCCAGCTCGCAATCGAGACCTCGGGTGGCTTGCGCTATACCGCGGAGCGCGCGCGCGAGGAAGTGGCCGTGGCCATCAAAGCGCTGGCGCCGTTACCGGCGTCGAAGTTCCGCGACGGGCTCGTCGATCTCGCACACTTTGCGGCTCAGCGCCGCTTCTAGCTAACGTTTCTCTTTTGCCTTTTCGGCGGCCTCGAACCGGGCGACCTGCTCCGGCGTCGCCTGCTGCTGGTGCTCCGCTTTCCACTCGTCGTACGGCATGCCGTAGACCTTTTCGCGCGCACTATCCATATCGACATCGAGCCCGCGTTCCCGCCCTTCTTCCACGAGCCACTTGCTCAAGCAATTGCGGCAGAACCCCGCGAGGGTCATGAGTTCGATGTTCTGCACGTCCTTACGCTCGTCGAAGTGCTTCAACAAACGGCGTAGCACGGCTGCCTCGAGTTCGACCTCGTCGCGCTCGCCGAGCTCCCCTCCTTGTTTCGTTGCGATACTCACGTTGTCACCTCCGGATCTAGCGCCATGCTGCATTCACGAGCCGTGGCCGCGTCAGCGGTAGGCCATCCAACGGCCGGTCGTCACGACGCAGAGCCAGAGCGCGAACGATAGCGTAGCAAACACCTTCACATACGACGGCGGCCGGTCGGTGCCTACCCAGTCGGACGTCGCGCGCCGCACCGCGAGATCGAACGCAAGCGCGTTCAAACCGGCGATCACCATGAACGTCATCTTCAAGTAGAACATTTTGTTCGTGCCAAAGCCCGTGGCCCCGTAGATGAACAGCAGGCTACCCGTCGTCGCGTTGATGATGAATCCCACCCAAACGAACGGCAGCAGCCCGATCATGCTCTTCAGTGAGAGTTGCCGAGCAAAGCCGAGCACGCGCAGATCGATCAGCATGATGCCTCCGACCAGCATCGAGAGCCCCACGTAGTGCAGCGTCTCGAACGTGGGGTACATCCATGGCGTCGTGCGGATCGCATTTGCGATGGCCGAGTGCTCGAGCCAAACCAGAAACTCCATCAGCGTGGACCTCGACCCATCAGGGGGTAGCGGGTAGCGGTGAGCATTCCCGAGCTCGAGTCATGGCAAGTACGCGATCAGCCGACCGGCGCAAATCGCGCCGAACCAGAACACGAGCGAACTCGCCGCGATCCATTTCAGTCCGCTCGTCGGCACGACGGGGGGCGCGCCAGCCGCCGGCTCCTGAAACACGCGCCGACTCAAGATTGCCGCATTGATACCGCCGAGGATGATCAGAACGAGCTTCACGCGGAACGTGTAGCTGTGCCAAAAGTGTTGGGCGTCGGAGGCGAACAGTGAGAGGCCGCTGACCAGGTTCATGGTGAACCCGATCCACGCGAGCGGCAGCAACTTCTGCGTGGCGAAGATCGGCAGATCGGACTTGTAGCCCAGCACTCGCAGATTGATGAGGCCGAGCGAGCCGATGACCATGGCCATGCCGATCGTATGCATGGTCTCGAAAAACGGGTACGCCCAGAGCGACTCGCCTACCCAAGTCCCGAAATCGGTTTGCTCCAACCATTCGAGGAAGCTCATCCGACCCCACGCGAACATGAAACGACGCACGGCATTCTACCGGACTCGTTGCCAACGAAGGTAAGTGGCTTGCCGAGAGGAGTCGCTACCAGGCGATGCCGTAGTCTTCGCCGAAATCGCTCGAGCCGCCCCAGAGCGAACCCTGCGCACGATCGATGAACACGGCATTGATCGGCCCGGACGTCTTGTTCCAGGTTTCGATGCGGTAGCCCATGCGCTCGAGCTCCGCACGCACCCATGACGGCGTGTCGACGCGAACGACGAGCCGACCGGGCTCCGACGTGTGATCGCCGAACGAGTCGTGCAGCTGATAGCTGTTGATGTTCGCGGCCTCGGCGGCCTGCTGCACGCTCATCCGGAACTCGACCATGTTGAGGAAGAACTGCAACAGATTCTGATCCTGCGCGTCTCCGCCTTGCACGGCGAACGACAGGAATGGTTTGCCATCGCGTAACGCAATACTCGGGCTCAACGTGGCGCGCGGGCGTTTGCCCGGCGCGAGCACGTTGAACGGATTCTGGGCTTCGTCCATGCCGAACGCCTGCATGCGCTGCGACAAACCCACCCCCGTGTGCCCTGCGATGAACGCCGGAACCCAACCGCCGCTCGGCGTGATCGACACCACCCAGCCATTCGCATCGGCGGTCTGCAGCGACGTTGTGCCGGCCATGAACGCCTCGTCGTGCGTCATGAGTGTCTCGTCGTCGACCGCCGCACGCCGTCGCTCCGGTGCGATCTTCGGCCGCCACCGTTCGAGTTGCTTCGCGTACGGATTGGTCTGGCCCTGAAACGGATACGGGTCGCCCGGCTTCACACCGGCGTCGTTGTGCTCCCAGTTGATCTCCATGAAACGTTTACGTGCGTACTCTTTCGAGAGCAAGCCTTTCAGCGGCTCGACCGGCGGCACATAGGGGTCACCGTAGTAGAAATCGCGGTCGGCGTACGCGAGATTCATGGCCTGATACAGAGTGTGGATGTAGCGCGCGCTGTTGTAGCCCATCGAGCGCAGGTCGACGTTCTCGAGAATGTTCAGCGTCTGCAGCAACACGGGGCCCTGCACCCAGCTCGACAGCTTGTACACGTCGATGCCCTTGTAGCTCGTCACGACGGGGTCTTCGACGTACACCTGCCAGCGGTCGAGATCCTCCTTCGTGATCAGGCCCCCGGCCTCCTGAATGGACGAAGCAATCTCGGCGCCGATGTCGCCGCGGTAGAAGCGGTCGTACGCGGCCATGATGGCCTGCTTACGATTCTTGCCGGCAGCAAGCGCCTTGCGTTCGGTCTCGACGAGCTTCGTCAGGGTGGCAAGCAACTCCGGCTGCTCGAAGATCTGGCCAGGTCGCGGCGCAGCCCAGTGCTGCGGATGTTGCGGATCGAGATTCGGCAGCAACACGCGCCGCGACGACTCCCAGCGAACCAGCAGCTCCTTGTTGCTTTCGATGTTGATGGCCTCGGTCTGCTCCATCGGATAGCCGGCCGCCATCTCCATGGCCGGCTGCAACACCTGCTCGAGGCTCATGGTGCCGAACTCGGCCAACATCACCATCAGCCCGCCAGGCGTGCCGGGAGTCAGCGCGGCGAGCGGCCCAAGTTCCGGCGGGCCCCGCATGCCGCGGGAGCGGAAGAACTCGGGTGTCGCGCCCGTCGGCGCCATGCCGAGGGCATTGATCGCGCGGACCTTGCCGCTGCGCGGATCGTAAATCAGCGCCTGCGTTTCGCCGCCCCAAGAGAGCGTGTCCCACATCGTGGCGAGCGCGCCCAACATCGCGCAAGCCGCGTCGACGGCATTGCCGCCGCGTTCGAATATCTTCGCCCCGGCCGTCGCACCGAGCGGCTTGCCGGCGATCGCAACCCAATGCTTGCCGTGCAGCGTTGGCTTGATCGTATCGCGCTGCTCCTGCGCCACGATGGGCCGAAGCGTAAACGCGGCGAGCAACGCTCCCGCGACCAGTGGCCAGGCGTGCGTGCGCCTGCGTGAACGGGGGTCTGTCGTGACCATGAACCGAGTGTAGCACCGCCCACCCGTCGCAAAACCCGGAAGGGCATCACACCCGCGCCGCAATCAGTAGAATGCTCGCTAGAGGTGCTGACCGTCGTGATCGAAGAGCCGCAGTTGTTCGCCGCCGAGTCCGCGGCCGCCGCCGATACGCAAGCGCCTCTCGCGCACCGGCTGCGCCCCGAGTCGCTCGCGGATTTTCTCGGCCACGAGCAGCTGCTCGGGCCGGGCAAACCGCTGCGTGAAGCCATCGAGAGCGGCACCATCGGCAGCCTGGTCCTGTGGGGTCCGCCCGGCTGCGGCAAGACCACGCTCGCAAGGTTGCTCGCACACTACACGGCCAAAGAGTTCGTGACGTTCAGCGCCGTGACCGAGGGCGTACCGCGCGTGCGCGAAATCATTCGCGAAGCCGAACAACGGCGGCGCACCGAGCAACGCGGCACGATTCTTTTCTGCGACGAGATCCACCGCTTCAACCGCGCGCAGCAAGACGCGTTCTTGCCGTCGGTCGAAACCGGCGTGATCACGCTGATCGGGGCGACCACCGAGAACCCCTCGTTCGAGCTGAACTCGGCTCTTCTGTCGCGCCTTCGCGTATTCGTGCTGCAGCCCTTCTCCGTTGAAGCGATGAGCGCGATCATCACGCGCGCGCTGCGCCAGCTCGCCAAGGAGCATCGCAACGTTCCAGAGCTCGCACCCGACGCGCTCGAACTTCTCGTACGTCACGCCGACGGCGACGCGCGCCGGGCGCTGAACGCCACGGAAGCTGTAGTGAGCCACCTCGCGCGCAAACCACGCGCGACACCCGTGCCGGCCGCCGAAGTTGCCGACATTCTCGAGCGCAGGCTCGCGCAGTACGACAAATCCGGCGAGCAGCACTACAACCTGATGTCGGCGCTGCACAAAGCCGTGCGCGGCAGCGACGCGGACGCCGCGCTGTACTGGTTTGCGCGCATGGTGGAAGGCGGGGAAGACTTGTTGTACGTCGCACGCCGCGTCGTGCGCATGGCCGTCGAGGACATCGGCCTCGCCGATCCGCGCGGCTTGTCGATAGCCCTGGCCGCGAAGGACGCGTTCGACTTCTTGGGCTCGCCGGAGGGCGATCTCGCCATTGCCGAGGCGATCGTCTACCTCGCCACCGCGCCGAAATCGAACCGCGTGTACGCCGCGTGGGGCGAAGCGCAACAAGCGGCACGCGATCACCCGGCCGCGCCCGTGCCCCTGCACATTCGCAATGCGCCCACACGACTCATGAAAGACATCGGCTACGGCGAAGGCTACCGCTACGATCACTCCGAAGGCGGCCACGCGGCCGGCCAGCAATACTTGCCGGACGCGCTGCGCGACGCGCAGTGGTACGCACCGAGCGATTCCGGCTTCGAGAAGACGCTCGCCGAACGCGTCGCGTGGTGGCGGAAACGGCGCGCCTCTACGCCGGGGGACTCGCAGCCATGATCGACACGGGCGTCGAACGCATCTTCTTTCTGGCGCTCGTGTGCGCCGTCACGCTCGCATTCTTCTGGCTCATCCACGACTTTCTCCAGCCCATATTCTGGGCCATCGCGCTCGGCATCGTCGTGTATCCGTTGCATACGTGGTTGGCGCGGCGGCTCGCCCCGCGCACGTCGCTCGCCGCGGTGCTCAGCGTGGCGGTCGTCGTGCTCGTCGTCGTGTTGCCGCTGTTGTTCGTCGGCGCGGCCGTCACCACCGAGGCCGCGGCGCTGTATGCACGCATCAACGATCGCCAGCTCGGCTTCGAAGACCTATACGCGCATGTGGTCGAATATGTTCCGCAGCTCGGTGAGCTGCTCGCACGGTTCGGCGTCGATGCAAGCAAGCTCGAGGCACAGCTTTCGACGGCCGCCGTCAACGCGGGACAGTTCATCGCATCGAGCGCTCTCGCGATCGGTCAAGACACGCTGCGAGTGCTCGTGTTCTTCATCCTCATGCTGTACCTGTTGTTCTTCTTTCTGCGCGACGGCCAGAAGCTGCTCGATGGACTGGTGCGCGCACTGCCGCTCGGCGACGAGCGCGAGCGCCAACTTCTGGATCGTTTCGCACAGGTATCGCGCGCCACCATGAAGGGCACGCTGGTGGTGGGCGCCGTGCAGGGCGCGATCGGTGGTATTGCCTTCGCGATACTCGGCATCGGTGCTCCCGTGCTCTGGGGCACGGTGATGGCGCTCTTGAGCATCGTGCCGGCCGTCGGCACTGCGTTGGTGTGGCTACCGGCTGCGATCATGTTGCTCGCGAGCGGCCACCTGGTGGCCGGCATCGTGCTGATCCTGATCGGCGTGTTCGGCATCGGAATGGTCGACAATCTGCTGCGCCCCATTCTCGTGGGTCGCGATACGCAAATGCCGGACTACCTGATTCTGCTGTCGACGCTCGGCGGCCTCGCTGGCTTCGGGCTCGCGGGCATCGTGATCGGCCCGATCATCGCGGCGTTTTTCATCACCGTGTGGCAGATGGCGCAGCAGGAACTCGAACCGGAGGCGCCGGTCGAGGCCACTACGCCGCCGGACGCGCCGGCCGGCTAGCTCGCAGTTGAGAGCTTGCGCGGCGCCGTTTCGCGCAGGAACAAGCTCACAGCGATCCCGAGCACGACGCCCGTCAATGCGACGTAGAGCGTGTTCTCGATGCCGTACGCGTTGCCGATGAAGCCGGCGATCGATGGCGCGACGCCGCCGCCAAAGATCTCGCCCGCGCCTACCACGACGCCGATGGCCGAAGACACGAGACCGATAGGCGCCGCCTCCGTCGCAATGGGCCCAGTGATCAGCGCTACGTTACCGAGGCAAAAGAACGATACGACGAACAAGCCGATGAAAAGCAGCACGGGATCGGCGCCCGTGCGCGTGAAGATCCACAACGACACTGCCGAACCTACGAACCCAATGATGGCCATGAGCCTGCGCCCGAAAACGTCGGAGAGTCCTGGCATGCCGAACTGACCAAAGAAGCCGCCGAACCCGAGTGCCGATGTCACTACACCCATCTGCGTCGGCGAAAGCTTGAGGAACTCGACGAGATACGTCGGCACGAGCGCGCTCAGCACGAACACGCACGACATCGCGCAGAACAGCGCCAGCATGCCGAGCACGATGTTGCGGCTCTTCAGCACCAGCCACCAGCTGCCCGAAGTCTGCGTGGCGCCGATCAGTGCCCCGCCCTGCGTCTGCGCCGGCTCGCGCAGCACCATGTACAGCAGGATGCCGACGAGGAAGCCGGGCAACGCGCAGATCCAAAATACCCAGTGCCACGACGGCACGACACGCATCAGTTGCGTGGCGATGATCGGGCCCAGCCCCAAACCGAGTAGCGCAAAGCCGCTCTGCTGCAATCCTTGATTGAAGCCGCGTCGCGCGGGCCGCGATGCCGCCGCGACGGCGGTGAAACTGGTGGGACAATACGAACCTTCCATCGCGCCCATCAGCGCACGTATCAGCACGAGACCCATGAGTCCCGTCGTCATGCCCGACAGACCCGAGAGGAGCGAGAACAACAGAATCGCGGGGATCAGCACCTTGCGGTGGCCAATCTTGTCGGAGAGCCGCCCGCTGAAGATCGCGAACACGCCCCACGCGAGCCCCAGCGCGCCGATGACGTTGCCGCCGTCCTGCACATTGAGTCCCAAGTCTGCAGCCATGCCGAGCGGCAGCAGCGTGGCGATGATCCAGCGATCGAGGCCCACGAGCCCGAAGCCGAGCCCGAGCAACGTGACCGCGCGCCACTCGTAGGTAGTATCCCAGGAAGCCGGAGCGGCCAAGCCGCCGGTGTTCGTGCTTTGCATGATCCCCCCCTAATTCCGCAACGCGTACATATGTCGTCGTTGTCTGCTTTTCTTCCGGCCGCTCGCGCGGCGGCCGCTCTACGTTGTATAGCAGCGTCTGCCTTCCGGCAAGTGCGCGCCAGCGGGTATGCTACGGCGGCTGCGGCACGACAACGCACACAAAAGCCGCGAGGACTTTCCCATGAGCACTGCATACGACATCGTCACCGTCGGCTCCGGCCACAACGGGCTCGTGGCTGCTGCGTATCTCGCTGCCGCCGGCAAGAAGGTGCTGGTCCTCGAGCGCAACGCGTGGTTCGGCGGCGGCGTGGTGACGCGCGAGCTCACGCAGCCGGGCTACAAGCACGACCAGCACTCGATGGCGCACATCTTCATTCAAGGCAACCCGCTGCTGCGTAACGACGAGCTCGGGCTCAAAGCAAAACATGGCCTGAAATACGTGTTCCCCGAGCTGCCGATGATGTCGGTGTTCGAGGACGGCACCACGCTCGGCCTCTACCGCGATCGCGAGCGCACGTACACCGAGATCGCGAAATTCAGCAAGCACGATGCGGACGCCTACCGCTGGCTCGCTGACAAGGCTGCCAGCTACATGCCGATGTTCCTGGGAGCGTTCTATTCGGCGCCGGCCCCGCTCGGCGCGACCTATGCCCTCATGGACCAGAGCCGCGAAGGCCGCGAGCTGTGGCGCTACATGCAGATGAGCTCGCACGACTTTCTCTGCAGCGTGTTCGAGCACGACAAAGTGCGTATGCACTTCGCACGCGTGGCCGGCGAGAACCTGGTGTCGCCGGACGAAAAAGCCACCGGCTTAGGATCGTTCGTGTTCGTCGGCTTCCTCGAGGGCTTTGGCTTCGGCGTTCCGGTGGGCGGATCGGGTGAGCTCACGAACTCGCTGATCGCCAGCATCAAGGCGAACGGCGGCGAAGTGCTCGGCGACGTGGACGTCACGGCGATCCGTACGAAGGGCGGCCGCGCCGTCGGCGTCGCGACGAAGGACGGCCGCGAGTTTACGGCGAAGGACGGCGTCGTCGCGGCACTGCACCCGCACGACCTGGGTAAAATGGTGGACGGCGTCGCGCCGGAAGTCGTCAAGGCCGCGTCTGCTACGCAAATCTCGGAGATCGGCTGCATCACCGTGCACGCGGCGCTCAAGGCGCCGCTGAAGTTTCGTGCGGGCGCACACGTGAAAGCCGTGATGATCGAGCTCTTGCCGAATAAGTACGACACGATCCGCAAATCATTCGACAGCCTGCGTTACGGCGAATTCTCGAGCTATCCGCTCGTGGGCCTGGGTTCGCTCACGATGTTCGATTCGTCGCGCGCCCCCGCCGGCGGCGCGACGATGCACGCGTGGGACTACGTCCCCTACCAGCGCGCCGACGGCCGCAGCTGGGACGACACGAAGCACCACTACGTGAAGCGCATGTTGAGCCACATGGAGAACTTCCTCGACAACCTGGGCGACAGCGTGCTGGCATATCACAGCGACAGCCCCGTCGACATGGAACGCACGTCGTCGAGCTTTCGGCGCGGCGATCTGCATGGCATCGCAGCCGTCACGTACCAAGCGCAATCGCACCGGCCGACGCCGGATCTCGGCTACAACGTGGTGCCAGGCTGCGACCGCCTCTACCTCGTGGGTCCGTTTCAGCATCCCGGCGGTGGCGTCTTCGGCGCAGGCCGCGCTGCTGCCCTTCGGGCATTCGAGGATCTGAAGATCGATGCCTCGAAGATCGGGAAGCGCTAGATGTTTACGCTTTACTCGACGGACAACTCCAAGCTCATGGAGATCGAGGCGCTCGAACGCAGCGGCAACGATCTTTTGATCAAGGGCAAGGTGTTCGGCGCGATGCCGATGACCGCGCGCTTGTCTCCTACCGAAGCGCGCAAGGGGCTGAAGCTCGTGAACTTCAAGCTCGCGGTATTCCTGCTGACATTTCTGTTGCGCTGACGTCCCACGATTCGGGCTCGCAGCCGCGGTTCCTTCAGAAATATCAACTCTAGGCGCTGCGGCGTTTGCAGGTATCATCGCTGGCCCATGCGCTTTCGCGACCCGAAAAACGGCTACAGCTGGCTATCGATCGCGCTGCATTGGCTCACCGCGATCATTATTTTGACGTTGTGGTTCATCGGCAGCTCGATCAATGCCGACCGTGCGAACGGCTCGCTCGCCACACTCAACCTGCACACGTCGATCGCGATCTCCGCCTACGCCCTGCTGTGGGCGCGAATCATCTGGCGATTCTGGTACAAACACCCGGGGCCGATGCCCGCGCAGGCCGGGTTTTTTTATCAGTGCGGCAAATACTGCCACTACCTGATCATCGCGGCGGTCGGCGCGATGCTGCTGTCGGGGCCGTTGATGGTGTGGTCGCGCGGCGATGCGATCCAGGTATGGACCTGGTTCGCGATCCCGGGGCCGTTCCCCGACAGCATGCTGGCGTTCACGGTGTTCCACACGATTCACGTGTGGTGCTCGCGGATCATTATTTTTGGCACGATCCTGCACATCGGCGGCGTGTACAAGCACGCGGCGTTCAACCAGGACGGCACGTTCAGCAAGATGCTCGTCGCCTCGCGCGACGAGAACTAGTCGTCGCGTTTTAGCTTCGGGTCGAGCTTCGCGCGTGCGCGCAGCGCGCGGCTGATTTCCTTCGTACGAGCTTTACTGCGGCCGGCGAGAATCGGGTCGCGCTTGCGATCGGCCGCCCCCACTTCCGCGAGCAGCTTGCGGTAGCTGGCAAAACGCTCTGCCGGCAACTCGCCGCTCTGCACCGCCGCCGCGACCGCACAGCCGGGCTCGCCCCTGTGCGCGCAATCGCGAAACTTGCAACGCTCCGCGAACGCGAGCACATCAGTGAAGCTCGTCTCGATGCCGCCCGCATCGTCGAGCAGCCCAAGCTCCCGCATGCCGGGCGTATCGATCAACACGCCGCCCTCCGGCAAGAGAACGAGCTGACGCGCCGTGGTCGTGTGCCGGCCCCGCTCGTCGTTGCGCAGCCCGCCGACGGCCTGCGCGTCGCGGCCGAGCAGGCAGTTCACGAGCGACGACTTCCCCACGCCCGATGAGCCCACGAAACCCACGGTCTTGCCGGCCGCGAGATATGCGCGCAACGCATCGAGGCCTTCGCTGGACTTCGCGCTCGCGTACACCACGGCCACGCCCTTCGCAGCATCGCCGATGGCCTCGAGCAACGGCTCTCGCCGTGCGGCGAGGTCGATCTTATTGAGCACCAGCACCGGTATGGCGCCACTGTTCCAGACCGCCGTCATGTAGCGCTCGAGTCGCCGTTCGTTGATGTCGCCATTCGCGGCCGTCACGACGAAGAACACGTCGACGTTCACGGCCACGACCTGCGGCTCGGCCAGCGTGCCCGCGGCGCGCCGTACCAGTGCGGTGCGGCGGTCGAACAGGTGTTGAATCGACGCGCGCTCGGGGCCGTCGATCACGGCGACCCAATCGCCGACGACGGGGCGCGCCATCTTGTGCTGCGAGCTCAGTAATCGGCCGGGCAGATCGCCGAGCGGCGCTTGGCAACCGAGCAGATGGAAGCTGCTCTGCCCCTCGGCAGCAACGCGCGCTGGCACCCACTCCGCGGGCAGCGGCTCGCGCTGCGCTGCGAAGAATTCATCGAAGCCCAGTGCGTGAAGGTCACTCAATTGGGGTGGTGTCCGGACGCCATCGTGCGGCGGATTATGCAGTGCGAATGTGTTAGGTGCGCGCCGAGCCGTCACGGCACGGGCTTGGGCTTGCTCGCGCCGTGAACGCAGCGTATAACGACGCCCTCTTTCCGCGGCACGGGACGCGAGCCGCCGGCAACCCGACGCCGGCAATGTTAGACTCGCGGCGCCACGTTTCTCGCGGCATTTCGGGGTGTAGCTCAGCCTGGTAGAGCACTGCGTTCGGGACGCAGGGGCCGTAGGTTCAAATCCTATCACCCCGACCAAT
>JBDTOT010000005.1:0-133218 GCA_039933105.1 Gammaproteobacteria bacterium
ACTTCTCGCTGACGTTGTTCTCCTGGCAGACGAACTCGATCAGTTCTTCGTCCGCTCCGAGCCGCCAGTTGACGCGCACGTTCCAGGGTTTCGTGTAGGCCTTCGGGTCGTCGACGGTCACGTCGATCTCGATGCGCCCATAGGTAGGCCGGCGGAACCTCTCCGTGATCTTCGCGCTGCTCGTGAACGGCGCGCCCTGCACGTCGAGCCAGCCATCGTCTCGGAGGCCAATCGTCTCCACGACGAGCGTGTCGCCTTCGTACTTGCCCACGGAGTAGCCGAACCACCACGGCTGAGGATCGTTGGTGGGTAGCGCGCGGCCGTCGGTGAAGATGTTGCGCAGGCCGCTGTTCGCTTCGTACATGATCACGAGATCGTTCGCCGTCTGCACGATCTTCCGCGGCTGGGAATGCGTATGCAGCTGCATGAAGCCGAGCGGCAGGCAGTGCGCGTCCGGGTTGTCCTTCGAGTTGTTCGCCATGCGCTGCTTTCTAAGCTCGGCCGCCCACGGCGTGAACGGCAACCCGCCCTGGATCTCTTGCCCAACGTTGAAGAACCTCGCGATCGGAGGCTCCGTGGCCGGATTCAGATTCGGCAGCGCGGGGGCCGGCGGCCCGCCCGGCGGCACGCGGCTTTCCCAGGTTCCCGAGAAGTCGACCTTGCCGCTCTGCAAACGCGGCGGCGGTGCGTCGAGATTGAGCTTGCCGTCCGCTGTGCGCGGCGTTTCCTTGCGGACGAACCCGGGCCATTGCGCGTTCGCGCTCGTCGCAACCGTAGCCGCAAAGATGCACGCGAGAAGTAAGCGCCGCACTCTACTTATTCTGCAGCACGAATCGCTGCGCTCGGCGGTTATTCACGATCTCGGCCGTATAGAGGTTGCCCTTCGAATCGGCCGCGATGTGGTGAACGATGTCGAACTCGCCGGCGCCTTTGCCTTTCGTGCCGACCACGCCGATCTGCGTCATCGATGCGCGATCGAAGATCACGACACGCATTGGTCCCGAATCCACGACGTACAGGAACCGCTGTTTCTTGTCCGGCGAGAACGCAAACCCCGCGGGCACCGGGACGGTGGCGTTCGCGTCATTCGTCACGCGAACCTGCCTTAAGAATTTCCCTTCACGCGTGAACAGCTGGATGCGATTGTTGATGCGATCGGCGACGTAGACCGTGCCGTCGCGCGACATCTTGATGGCGTGCGGAAGACCGAACTCTGGTGGCCCGTCGGGCGTGGTCTGCGGTTGTGGCCCCGGTGCGTTCGGCGCCAGCGTGGGCGGAGGAGGGTTGCCGAAAGCGCCCCACATCCTCTTGAACGCGCCGGTCTCGGAGTCGAACACCACGACGCGCTTGTCGCCGTAGCCGTCGGCGACGAACACTTCTTTCGCGGTAGTGTCGACGAACACGTCCGTCGCCTGACGTACGTTCTCCGTGTCGAGGTTGCCCTTGCCTTGCCCGCTGTGGCCGATCTGCAGAACGAGCTTACCCGTAGTCGTGAACTTCAGGATCATGTCGTCGCTGACGCCGGGCGTGGTTTCCCGCGGCCAGCCCGCGCGCCCGCCGATCCAGACGAAATCGTTCGCGTCCACGAAGATGCCGTGCTCACGTCCGGGCCATACGGTGCCTTCGGCCGGCCCGCCCCAGCTAGTTAGTAGCTTTCCGGTGGAGTCGAACTCGAGCACGGGCGGGGCGGCGTTGGCGCGCTGCGCCTCGGGTATCGACTGCGGCACATGCAGCACCCAGATGCGATCGTGTCGGTCGACCGAAATCGACGTCACCTCGCCGAGCACCCAGTGGTTCGGGATCTGCGGCCAGTGCGGGTCGACTACGAACGTGGGGGCTTTCGGCGCCGTTTGCGCGACGACTCCGATCGACGCCGTCGCAGCGAGCAGGGCGGCTGACACAGCGAACAGGAGGTGCTTCATGCCGGCCGATACTATCAGAGCGTCGTCAATCTGCAGCTCGCATTCTTGCCCACGGAAATACCGCAGGGCCGCGACGGTTTGTGGCCGGGCCCCTAAGATCGCAGCATCGATGTGCGCCGCGGCGTGCCACACATGTTAGGGTGGCGCACCTAAGTCAACCGAGCGTAGTAAATGGCCAACTTTAACAACCAGGCGAAGCGCAAGCGCGAGCTTGCGAAGCAAGACAAGCGCGCCGCGAAGGACAAGGCTCGCGGGCAGCGCAAGGCAGCCGCTCGTGGCGTTAGCGCTCCCGCCGCCGCGAGCCATGAGGCACCGAGCGTCTCGAAGTCGGCCATCTCGAAGGCTGCAGCGGCGTGGATGAAGCCCGTGAGCAAGAAGCCCGCGGTAAAGACGAAGCCGATGGCGGTTGCGGCGACCGCGTTCATCCGCCGACTGAACATCGGATCCTAATCGGTCTCGCAGCGCGGCCGCCCTGTGCGCGCCGCGCCGCCCGATTTCAGCACTGAATTCGATTTGTTGATGCGATCGGCGACATAGACCGCGCCGTCGCGCGACACCGTGCTCTCGTCCGGGCCAGACGGTGCCTTCTGCGGGCCGACCCCAGCCGGCAAGCATCCGCGGCGGCAATCAAGCCGCGGGCACCTACTACTTCGTCGCCGCCTTCTTTATCTTTCTTGCTTCGCGCTTGGTCACCTTCCCGGTTTCCTTTGCGCCGTCGCGAACTGCGTGGCCGATCGTGCGCGAGACGTCGCGCGCGCCATGCCCCACGGCTTTGGCCGTTTTCTTCGCGCTGTGGCCGACATCCTTTGCGAGGTCCCCGACGGAGTGACCGACATCCTTGGCGTCTTCTTTTACCGAACCTTCCTCGGCGGCGATGCAAGTGGTTGCGCTCGCAACGGCGAGCAACGCCGACAGAATCAAGATGTGCGATCGCATGATGTTGCCCTCAAGAATCGTTCTAACTGGTGCGACTCTACATCCGGAGGCGCGTCCGACCAAGCTGGCGCGACCTGACGACCCGACGCCTTACGTGCCGCCCGATACTATCTGCGCGGGGCCAGGACTGCGCGCCGCCCCAGTGCACCGCGGCGTTTGCTCGCCTCGTTCGCCGTGTGACAGACTCGCGAGGCATCATTCTTCGAACACCCGGGGGAAAACAATGAACCGCCGCCACCTCTCGTCGCTCGCGAGCTTCTCGCTCATGCTCCTCGCACCACTCGCCTTGCAAGCGCAGGGACCACCGGATTTCAGCAAAGTCGAAATTAAAACGACGAAACTCGCCGACAACTTCTACACGCTAGAAGGCCAAGGCGGCACGATCGGCGTTCTGCCGGGCCCCGACGGCGTCTTCATGGTGGACTCGCAGTTCGCGCCGCTCTCCGAAAAGATCGCCGCGGCCATCAAGCAGATCTCGGATAAGCCCATCAAGTTCATGGTCAACACGCACGTGCACGGCGATCACACGGGCGGCGACGAGAACTTCGGCAAGATGGGTGTCACGATTCTCGCTCGCCCAGAGTTGCGCGAACGGCTCGAGCATCCGAGCCCCGGCGCGAATGGCCAGCCCGGCGTGCCGATGCCGCCGGCCGGTTTGCCCGCGCTCACGTACGACGCGCCGCTCACGCTGTATTTGAACGGCGAGGAGATTCACCTGATTCCCGCGCCGAAGGCGCATACGGATGGCGACACGTTCGTGCAGTTCGTGAAGGCGAACGTGATCATGACGGGCGACTTCTTTCGCTCGATTCAGTACCCGAACATCGATCGCACGAACGGCGGCTCGCTGCCCGGGCTCATCAGTGCGCTCGACGCCGTGATCAAGGCGGCCGGTCCGGCCACGAAGATCGTCCCCGGCCACGGTCCGGTGGTGGACGTCGCGGCCGTCAAGGCGCACCGCGACATGGTCATCGCACTTCGCGACAAGGTCGCGAAGCTCGTGAAAGAAGGAAAGACACAAGAGCAGGTCGTCGCCGCCAAGCCCACGGCCGACTACGACGCCAAGGTGCAGCAGCCCGGCACCACGGCGGACCGCTTTGTAGGCCAGCTCTACGCAGAGCTCAAGAAATAGCGGGGCCCGCACGCCAAAAAGCGGTATTACTCCTGACTGCGCCGCGCAACCGGGTGGCGCAAAATAACCTCTGCTGTAACCATGCGTGGTAGCGGAGGTGGAGCATGATTGGAACAACCGTCCCGTCGCAGGATCGATTCCCGCGGTGCGTTGCGCAGGTACTCCTTGCGGCGGTGGCCGCCTTAACTCTCGCCGCGTGCGGAAGCGGAATTGACGGCCAAGGTGGAGCCCTGGCTGCGGGCACCACCAGGCTCAGCGGTACCGTCACGTATCGCGAGAAGGTGGCGCTGCCGCCCGATGCCAAGGTCGAGGTTCGCCTCGAGGAATCAACGCAAGGCACGCCCCCGGTCACGGTCGCAATGCAAATTTTCGACTCGGCGGGGCGGCAAGTGCCGATTCCTTTCACGCTCGAAGTCAATCGGGATGTGCTGAAGGGCGAGCGTATGTACGCGCTGGCAGCCACCATTCGTTCGCAGAGTGGCGAGGTGCTCTACGCGTCCACAGACGACGAGACAAACCTCTCTAGCCCCAACACTACGGCGCGCATCGAGATTTTCGTGCACCCGGTCAGGTCGTCGAGCGCGCAGCGTTGACGCGAGGGAGGACCGGCTTGGTCGTAGACCTTCCGTCCGCCCCGCCGGGGGGTCAATGGACGCCTCGCTACATCCCGATCAAGCCGCCGACCAGCGATGCAATGCGGCCGTCGTCGAAGGCCCCGCATAGCACCTGCGTGAACTCGATGCTCACCGCACGCCGGCGGACATGGGGGCGGCCCGGAGACCGCCCCGACGGAGTCTACGAGCGCTGACTAGCGCCGTGCGACCAGCCCGTTGCGATCCAAGCCGGCGACTTGTTTGACATCGATTCCAGTCGTCTTGGTGATCTGTTCGAGTGCGCCTTGCACGGCCGCATCGAAACACGGTTGCACGACTTCGCGCTGTTCCTTCATGCGAGCCACGCCGTGCGCGCCGTCGAGCGTCGCCGAGCAGATGTGCTGCGCCGCCGCGGCTATCCGCCTGTACGCTTCTTGAGCGCCGGCGGGAGAGGAAAGGTTGAGTGACGCGACATCGATCGTGCGGCTCAGCGTTTCGACATTGGGCCTGCCATCCGCCAGCGCGCCCTGAGCGACGACCAGTCCTGCGATCACCGCAGCAATTCCTGCGCGGAGCCCGTTCGTTCGTACCAAAGACATGACGCAATCTCCTATTGGGGGGTGGGTTCGGGCGCTTTCGTCGCCGTTGAACACCAATAGCAATTGCTGTGCCAGGCCCGGTTATGTCTGTGAGCCAATGAATTGGCGAGAGGACTCGGCCGGCGTTGGTGCGTTTTGCAACACGCTTAGCCGGAATCGAAACGAAATGGCGGTTCCTACCAGTTCGTGTTGTGCGAGGTCGTCGCGGCTACATCCCGATCAAGCCGCCGACCAGCGATGCAAGGCGGCCGTCGAAGCGCATGCGCGCGCCCACATAGGCCAGGCACACGCACGTCGCGCCGGGTTGCACGACCGGCTGGTGGTGCACTTCCTCGTCGGCCACGTCGAAATCGCCTGGTCCAAATATCGCGCGGCCGTCGTCGAATGCTCCGCACAATACCTGCGTGAACTCGATGCCGCTGTGCGTGTGGCGCGCCAGGCTGCGGCCTTCGCCGATACGCAGCAGATACAGCTTCGCCGTAGGATCGTGCGGAACCGTGACGCGCGCATAGCGCATGTCCGGCCCCATGAAGCGCCAAGGGCTCACGCGAGCTCTGCGCAAGCTCGCGGGCCACGCCACACCCTGCGGCAGCGCTGGGTGCGGTAGCACTGCGGGCGACGCTGCGGCGCTTCCCGGTTCCGGCGCGGCGCCGTCGATGCGCTGCAGCGTGCGCTCCCACGCGCCGGCTTCGAGCGCGACCGGCGCGGACTCTTCGAGCACCACGCCGCCCACCGTTTGCAGCGTGTGCAGTCGCGCGCGGCATTCGACGCAACTTTCCAGATGCGTGCTCACTACGACCGCCTGGCCGGCGCGGAGACGCCCCGCCGCCAGCGGCAGCAGAAACTCATCGTCGGGGTGATGGTGAATCATGTTCGGTTCCGTTCCAGAATGTGGCGCAGTTGTATTACCGCCCGCCGGATGCGCGACTTGACGGTGCCGAGCGGTATGCCGAGATCCTGCGCGATGCGGCCATGCGCGTGCTCATCGAAGAAGGAAAGCCGCAGCAGCTGCGCCTGCTCCGGTGGCAGCTCGGCCAGCGCCTGACGCACGCGGTCTTCGCGCTGCGTTGAGTGCAGTAACTCGTCGGGCGTCAGGTGCGCGTCCGCAGGCTGCTGCTCGGCGTCCCACTCGCTCGGCGGCTCGGCGGGTCCGCCCGGAGCGCGCCGGTGGTAATCGATGCGCAGATTGCGTGCGATCGTGTACAGCCACGTCGACACCTGCGCACGTGTCGAGTCGAACGTCGCCGCTCGCCGCCACATCACCACCATCGTCTCCTGCGTGAGCTCCTCGGCCAGCGCATCGCTCGCGCCGCCGCGTTTCAAGAAGCCCTTGATGCGCGGCGCAAAGTGTCTGAACAGTTCCGCGAACGCGGGTCGGTCCGCCGATCGTGCGACGGCGCGCATCCAGGCGTCGATCTCGTCCTCGGTAGGCATGTGTCGGTCCGTGGCGTCCGTCACCGGCGCCACGCGGCCGAATACCAGCGGCGCCGGCCAACCGGCCGGCGACGGCCCTTCTCGTCGAACGAGTTCCATGCTCCTTCTACGGCGGGGGCGCGGCGTTGGATCACTGCCGCGCGTGGCGCTGTGATCCAAATTTCGCCTGGCCGCGTATCTACATCCAGAACGCGACAAGCCGGGCCGTGGCCCGACACTAGGAGTGTGCGATGCCCCTCGCAAATCTGGCGCTGGAAGCAACCGAGCGCGGCGTCGTGCCGGATCGTCTGGTGCGTGTCGGCATTCGCCGGTTGCTGCACGCGCGGTTGACCGAAATTGCAGCGAACGACCCCGCGGCCGCGGCGACGCAGACCGAAGCTTTCGTCGGCGCGATGCGCGACGCGCCGATCGCGCTGGTGCCACATCTCGCGAACGAACAGCACTACGAGGTGCCGAGCGCGTTCTTCGGCCACGTGCTCGGCCGGCGGCGCAAGTACAGCTCGGCTTGGTGGCCCGAAGGCGTGCACGGCCTCGATGCCGCCGAGGATGCGGCGCTGGCTGCCACCGCGGAACACGCGGGTCTTGCCGACGGCCAACGCATTCTCGAGCTCGGCTGCGGCTGGGGCTCGCTGACGTTGTGGATGGCCGAGCGCTATCCGCACGCGCGGATTACCGCGGTGTCGAACTCGCACTCGCAGCGCACGTACATCGAGACCGAGCTCGGCTCGCGCGGCCTTACCAATGTGCAGGTGGTGACTACCAACGTGGCCGAGCTGCAGTGCGCCGAGCGCTTCGATCGTGTGGTCTCCGTGGAGATGTTCGAGCACCTGCGCAACTGGCCCGAGATGTTCCGCCGCGTGTCCGGCTGGCTCGAGCCACATGGGCGCTTCTTCATGCACGTGTTCGTTCACCGCGGCACACCTTATTCATTCGAGGCGCGCGACGCCAGCGATTGGATGGCGCGCCACTTCTTCTCCGGCGGCATGATGCCGAGCGACGACCTGGCGCTGCGTTTCCAGGATCACCTGGCGATCGTCGCACGCTGGCGCTGGGACGGCACGCACTACGCTCGCACGGCCGAGGCCTGGCTCGCGAACATGGACGCGCGGCGCGAGGTACTTACGCCGATCCTCGCGGAGACCTACGGTGTCGACCACGCAGCGCTGTGGTGGACGCGCTGGCGCCTCTTCTTTATGTCGTGCGCCGAGCTGTTCGGGCACGACCGGGGCCGCGAGTGGTGGGTCGCGCACTACCTGTTCGAGCCGCGGCGCTGATGATCCCCGATGCTCACTGGCTGCAGGCTGCCGCGCTCGGTCTCGGACTCAGCGCGTTGCTCGCGCTCACTGTATGGGCCACGAGCGTGGCGAAGCGCGACGTGAGCATCGTCGACGGTGAGTTTGGCGAGGCGGCCCTGGCCGGCGCTGGTGCGTTTGTCACACTATTAGGCCAGTTCGCAGGATGGGGGCGGCCATGGAAGACGAGATCGACGCGCTGTTCAAGCTGCCGCTCGGCGAATTTACGCCCGCGCGCAACGCGCTCGCCGCGCGCCTCAAGAAGGCCGGCGAGCAGGCCGAGGCGGACGCAGTGAAGGGTTTTTCGAAGCCGTCCGTGGCTGCGTGGGTCGTCAATCAGCTCTACTGGCAGCATCGCAAACCGTTCGCGCGTTTGATCGAAGCGGGGGATCGCTTTCGGCAAGCGCAGTCGAAGCACCGGCACAACTCGCCGGAGTTGCGCGAGCACCTCGAAGACCGACGTAACGCGCAAGCGGCGCTCGTGCAGATCGCGAACGACGTGCTGCAACACGCTGGTTACAGCGGCGCGCAGAACATGCTGCGCCGAGTCACGACCACGCTCGAAGCGCTTGCAACCTACGGTTCGCTGCCCGACGCGCCGCAGGCGGGCCGCCTCACCGCCGACCTTGCGCCGCCGGGGTTTGAAATGTTGGCGGGTTTGCTCCCCCTGAGTGGCGGAGGCGCCTCGCTTTCTGTTCGCGACGAACGCGCGCCCAAAAAGACCGCGAAGGCCAAGGATTCGCACGACGCGAAGGCGCGCCACGACGCAGAAGAGCGTCGGCGCAAATCAACCGCGGCAAAAGCGGCGGTACGTGAGGCCGAGCGCGAGCTCCGCACAGCCCGCACGCGGGCTGAGCGCACGGCGGCGGCTCTCGCCACAGCCGCGAAACGCGCGAAGGCTACGGCGCAACGGCGCGCGAAGGCAGAGAGGCAACTCGCCGAACTCGTCACGGACGCGGATGCCGCTCGCGAGAGCGCAAACGAGGCCGAGGCCGCGGCCACGAAGGCAGCGCAGGCGTCGGACAACGCCGAACGCGTGCTCGAGGAAGCACGTCGCGAGCTCGATCAGCTGCCATAATGCAGGCCGTGAAAACCGTAGCCGCCACCAGGTACGTGACGCCACTGCGCGAGGGCGGGTCGCTGCCTGCCATCATCGAAGCCGACGACGACGGCATGTACGTGCTGAAATTCCGCGGCGCGGGGCAAGGGCCGAAGGCGCTCGCGGCAGAGCTGCTCGCGGGAGAATTGGCGCGCGTTGCCGGGCTTCCTGTGCCCGCGATCGTTTTCGCGCAGCTCGATCCAGATCTCGCGCGCACCGAGCCGGACCCCGAGATTCAGAGTTTGATCCGCGCGAGCGCGGGCACGAACTTCGCCATCGACTACTTGCCCGGCGCGGTGATGTTCGATCCCGTGACGGAGACGCCGTCCGCAGACCTCGCGTCCGCCATCGTGTGGTTCGATGCGTTCGTCACGAACGTGGACCGCACTGCGCGCAATGCGAATCTGCTGATGTGGCACAGGCGGCTCTGGCTCATCGATCATGGCGCCGCGCTCTACTTTCATCACGCCTGGGACGACGACTACCTCGCGCACAGCCGAACGCCGTTCCCGATGATCAAGGATCACGTGCTGTTGCCGTTCGCGACCAAGCTCGAAGAAGCGGATCGGCTGATGGCCGGACGCATTACGCCGGAGGCCATTGCGGCCGTCGTGGCATTGTTGCCTGCAGCGTGGATGGGCGATGACGCGCCGGGCGGCGCATCGAGGAGCCCGCAGATCTACGCGGCCTATCTACAGGGCCGGCTCGAATCGCGGCAGATTTTTCTGGAGGAGGCGATTCGTGCACGATCCCGTCACATATGACTACGCGATAGTTCGCGTCGTGCCGAAGGTGGAACGCGCGGAGTTCGTCAACGCGGGTGTGATCGTCTCGTGCCCGAAGTTCGATCTTCTGCTCGCCAGGATCGAGCTCAACGAGCAGCGGCTCATCGCGCTCGACCCGACGGTGGATCTCGAGTCGGTGCGGATGCATCTCGCGGCCATTCCGACCATCTGCGTCGGGGGCGAGCAGGCGGGGCCGATTGGAAAGCTCTCGCAGCGCGAGCGGTTCTATTGGTTGGTCGCGCCGCGTAGCACGATCATCCAGGTGTCGCCCACGCATACCGGCTCGGCGCGCGATCTCGAAACCGTGGCGGAGCGACTGCTCGAAACAATGGTACGGCCCTCGGCCGGAGGCAAATGAAGAAGAAGTGAGACGAAATGGCGATTCATACCAATTCGTACAACGGCACGGCCGACTAAAGGCAGGGTGGAGTGGACCGCTCAGGGCCAGACGTTGATGCGCCAGCCCGCGCGCAGCGGCTGGCAACGATCAATCCGCGTCCACGATGGTGACACTGACATTTCGAACCGGCGCAACCGCCGCGTTTTTCGAAATTTGAGTCAACTGAACGGCGAATGTTCGATCACCGCTGCGTTCGAAATTCTCTAACAGCGGCACAAAGAGTATGCGACTCTCTTGAAGATCGGCAAACTCCGCGACGCCCGACATTGGCCCGCTGAAGTCCTGCTCCGCTTTCGCCGACCCTTCCTCTATTTGCCACGTTGCCCGCAACCGGCCGGAGCGGTTACCCACCCGGTTTAAAACGATCGCGGCTGCCACTGCGCGTTCCGCCACCGTCATGCTGGACGTGTCGAAGGACACTGCCGGCGCGGGTGGGACAAGCGCCCGTCGTGTCACGGGCGCGGGTTGACTAGCAGGGCTTTCCTCCGGGGATTGGCCCACCGGCTCAGCTTCCGGCTCCGGAATTGTTACCGGCTCCGCTGTTGTGAGTGGTTCCGGTGTTGTTGCCGTCTCCGTCACGAGCGCAACCTGAGATGCCTTCGATCGCGTCGGCTCGGGCGACGCCAACTCGGCGCTGGGACTACGCAACAGCAAAAACCCCAAATAGAAAACCGCGAAGCTCGTCAGCGAGACATATGACAGCAAGCGTTTCGATAACGGAACTACAGAAAATCTTGGCCATGTATAGCGTGGCAAGGCATGGGGCGGTCGGCGCTCCACTGTTTGGACAGCAGGCTTTGGTGGAGCTTCGTGCACCGTTACCAGCGCGGTATCGGCCCGGATGTCCGCTGCCTTATCCTCCAGCGCAACACCGGCAGGTTCGCGCATTGTCAGGGCAAGGAAGAACTCGCGAATCGAACCGGGCCGATCCTCGGGCTGCCATGCTAAGCCCCGCTTCAGCACGGCGATTTGCCGCTTCGACAGCGCGCTAGACTCAACCAGTGATTCGTCGTGCGCTCGTGCTATCAAGGAAGATCGCCGCGGAAAGGGCGGACCTCCGGTAAGCACTTCGAACGCTACGCTCGCGAAACTGAAAAGGTCGTCACGTGGTCCAGCCATCGCGCGCGCAAGCACCTGCGGGCTGGCATAGGCGGGAGTGGCTACTCGGTCTATCTGATCGGGCAGATTGCCAGAGGCGCATGAGGTCGATTCCGACGAGTTGCCGAAGTCGATGATTCGAACACTGCCGTCACCCAGTACGAATACGTTCGTCGGCTTGAAATCGCCGTGCGTAATGTCGTGCTGGTGCGCGAAACACAGCGCATCGGCGCAGGCCGCGAGCACAGCGACCGCTCCTGAGAGCGGCGCGGTATCGGCTTTGCATCGACGCAGTTGGACGGCGAGGGTTTCTCCCTCGAGCAGCTCCATGACAATGAACCAGGTATTGTCGTGGGCGTCGAGATCGATTGCCTTCACGATATTGGGGTGCGACAGACGATGTGTCTGACGAAACTCCAGCTTCAATCGGGCGATGGCGTCCGGACGTTCACGCAGTTCTGGACGCAAGACCTTCAACGCGACATGGCGGTCGCGTCCGTCCGCGGTATCCCTGCGTATGTCGCGCGCCCGGTACACCATCGCGAAGCCGCCTTCGCCGATGATCTCTTCGATGACATAGCGATCACGAATAATCTGCCCCGGACGGAAGGCATCGACTACATCGACAGCGGTCGACGTCGACTCTTTCCGTTGTGCCAGCTCGATAGTGCGTTCCTTCAGTGAAGCGGGAATATCGCCTTCGTCATCATCCAGAGTAGTAGGCTTGTCGAGGTTAACCGTGACGTTGGCGATATCGTCAAAGCCTTCCTCGGCCACGTCGATGTGAGTCAGCTCATCTGAGGCCCCGGTGACAGGCAGAACGTCACGCTGAAGAACATCGTGATGGCCTGGCGATGATTGTGTCTCGACCAAACTACGCATGACTCCAGTTGAGACCGCTTAGCCGATATCGAGCTAGGACCCCGAACGTTCCGCTCAAATTCGTCTAAAGCAATTTGGTCCGATTTGGGGACGTCCATGCATTTTGCGTGCGCGCGAATCCCCTTTCCATCCCAAGCCAACATAATGCAGTGCCTGAACGCGCCGAGGTCGCGAGGTTCGTGAAGGAAGCGAAGCGAAGACACGAAGCGGCGGTGCCGTGCTTCGATCAGGCCTCACTCGAGTCCGGCCCTGGCAGCGGTTCTTTTTCGAGCGGGCCGCGATACAGCTCGCCGACATGGGGGCCGAGTTTTGGCATCGCTTTGGTGGTAGTCCACAATGGCTTGTCCTCCGGAGGGTCCGGATGCCGGTAGGCGGCGAGCGAGACTACCTTGTCAGCATTTCTCAATGCGAATTCGTAAATTAATTGAAGTCGGCGTTGCAAGCGAAGCTGCGTACGGTCACGCCATCATCGCAGCCCGGCGGCGTATGAAAGGTGCCGACCTGGCGCTGATAGACTCGGAGCGCTTCCGCCTTTTCGTGCGCGGCAAAGTGATAAAAAGAAACACGCAAGGACCTCGAGCCGCTTTATGAAGAAGATCGGTTTCCTCTCGTTCGGGCACTGGACGCCGTCGCCGCACTCGCAGGTGCGCACGGGCGCTGATGCACTCATTCAATCGATCGAGCTTGCGGTCGCCGCCGAAGAGCTCGGCGCCGACGGCGCGTACTTCCGCGTACACCACTTCGCGCGTCAGCTTGGCTCGCCGTTCCCGCTGCTCGCCGCGGCGGGCGCGCGCACGAAGAAGATCGAGCTCGGCACGGCCGTGATCGACATGCGCTACGAGAACCCGATGTACATGGCCGAAGACGCCGGCGCCGCGGACCTGATCGCGGGCGGCAGGCTCCAGCTCGGAATCAGCCGCGGATCGCCGGAACAAGTCATCGACGGCTGGCGCCACTTCGGTTACGCGCCGCAGGAAGGCCAGACCGACAGCGACATGGCGCGCAATCACGCCGAGGTGTTCCTGCAAGTGCTGAAGGGCGAAGGGTTCGCGAAACCGAATCCGCGCCCCATGTTCCCAAATCCGCCCGGTCTCCTGCGCTTGGAGCCGCACTCGGAGGGGCTGCGCGAGCGCATTTGGTGGGGCTCGAGCTCGAACGCCACATCCGAGTGGGCCGCCAAGCTCGGCATGCACTTGCAAAGCTCTACGCTCAAGACCGACGAGAGCGGCGAGCCGTTGCACGTGCAGCAGCGCAAGCAAATCGAGGTGTACCGCGAAGCGTGGAAGAAGGCCGGGCACAAGCGCGAGCCGCGCGTGTCCGTGAGCCGCAGCATCTTCGCGCTCGTCGACGACCGCGATCGCGCGTACTTTGGCCGCGGCAGCGGCGAGGAGCAGGATCAGATCGGCTACATCGACCCGACCACGCGTGCGATCTTCGGCCGCTCGTACGCGGCCGAGCCTGCCGCACTGGTGAAGCTGCTCGCCGCGGACGAGGCCATCGCCGCCGCAGATACGCTGTTGCTCACGGTGCCGAACCAGCTCGGCGTCGAATACAACGCGCACGCGCTCGAGAGCATCCTCAAGTACGTGGCGCCGGAGCTCGGCTGGCGCTGAGCGCGATTGCTAACAGAAGGCCCTACTTCTCGCGTGCGATACTGCCGCGCGTGAAAAGAGTGATTCGCCCGAAGTTCGTTGTACCGATTTTGCTAATGCTGGGTGCCGCCGGCTGTGCGACGCTTCCCGACAAATTGCCGAAGGGGCCGCCGGGCAAGGCCATGGCGGCTCAGGCGAGCGGCACCCTCGCTCAGTTGGAAACACAGCTGCAGCCGAAGGTGGCCACCAACGGCTCGGGCTTCCATCTGTTGGACTCCAACGACGAAGCGCTGCACTGGCGGCTGGCCCTGGTCGACTCCGCCGAGCATTCGCTCGACCTGCAGTATTACTTCTGGCTGGGCGATGCCTCCGGCGACTTGCTGATGAAGCACGTCATGGACGCGGCCGACCGCGGCGTGAAAGTACGGCTCATCCTGGACGACATCAGCACCTGGATCGAGAAGCACGGCAAACTCAAGGTGCGTGATTGGGAAGTCTCAGTGTTGAATGCGCACCCAAACATGGAACTGCGTCTGTTCAATGCCTGGCGTTCGCGCTCGATGCCGGGGCGTGTGATTGAATTTTTGCGGCACATGGGTCGCGCCAACCAGCGCATGCATAACAAGCTCCTGATCGCCGACAATCGCGCCGCCATCATGGGCGGCCGCAATATCGGCAACGAATATTTCGGCTACTCGCAGGAGTCGAATTTCCGCGATCTCGATGTACTCGGCGTCGGGCCGGTCTCACGCCAGGCTTCGGATGTGTTCGACCGTTTCTGGAACAGCTCCTGGGTGGTGCAAGTGAAGGAGCTGAAGCTGCATCCGCAGCGCCGGGATGTGAGGGCGCAGAAGCGCTCGCTGGTCGAGTCGGTCGGAGACTCGACCGTTCAACAACGCTTCCCGCTGGCGCGGGGCGACTGGCATGCCGACATTGCCGACCTCACGGCGTCGATCGAAGCGGGCCAAAGCCGCGTGGTGACCGACGTTCCTGCTGCCGACAAGGTACGCCACCGCATGCCCGAGGCCATACGCCAGCTCATGGCCAGCGCGCAGAAGGAGTTGCTGATCGACAATGCCTATGTGATTCCGGAGAAAGTGGACATTGGCCTGTTCCGCGACCTCACTGCGCGCGGCGTGAAAATAAAGTTACTGACGAATTCGCTTGCCTCCCAGGACGTGCCGGCGGTCAACAGCCACTACAAACAATGGCGCAAGCGACTCATCGAGGCCGGCGTCGAACTGTACGAATCGCGTGCGGATGCCGCGATTCAGCCGCTGGTTGCCGACACCCCGCCCACTCACGCCGAATTCATGGGGCTGCACGTGAAAGCCATCGTGGTGGACGGGACGCGAGTGTTCGTCGGCTCGATGAACCTCGATCGGCGCTCGAACGACCTCAACACCGAAATGGGCGTGCTGGTTGAAAGCGACTCGCTGGGCGTGCGGCTCGCCTCGCTAATGGAGCGCGACATGCGTCCCGAAAATGCCTGGCGTCTCTCGCTGAATTCGCGTGGCAGGGTGGAGTGGACCGCGGAAGACCAGGTGCTAACGCGCCAGCCCGCGCGCAGCGGCCTGCAGCGCCTCCAAGACCTGATCTTCATGCTGTTTCCGAAGAGCCTCTACTAGAAGGCCGCGCTCGCTAGCGCCATTCGGTTCCCACTGGCGCGCCGGCGCGGTGCGGAAGACTCGGATTCTGATCGCCGCGCAGTCGCATGCCGAGTGCGTTGTACACGGTGGTCATCATCAGATAATCCCCAGCGAGTGCCGCAAGCTCTACGGCGCCGCGGATGCCTAACTGATTCGCCGCCGCGGCGAACGTCTCGGGCCGTACGGCCCGCTCGCGAAAGAGCTCGCGTGTGAGCGCGATGGCTGCGGCGTCGCGGGCATCAAGACCTGAGAGATCGCCGTCCACGCGAATGGCTTCGAGCACGTTCGCGCCAGCACCGTTTTGCTCGGCAGTGGCGCCATGCACTATCCACTGGTATTGGCTGTTCATCTCGCGCCCGGTGGTGGCGACGACGATCTCGGCCAAGCGCCGGTCGAGCACGCCTTTCATCCGAAGCACGTCATTGAGCTGCTGCACGGGGTCCGCCAGTAGCGGGCTGTTGAGCGTCATGCCCACGGGGCCGCGGGGCGCGGTGTCGCGCTCCTTTCCCACCAGTCGATCGAAGATCTCGCGGCCCGTTGCGTCGAGCGCGTCGCGTTTGACCAGCGGCAAGCGATAGTAGGAGTCGCCATCCACATCCGCAGGCAGTGGTGGCCGCGGTCCGAGGTCGACGAACTCTCCGGGTCGCCCCGTCGGCGTGCCGACGCCGGATAGCTCGGGCAATGCGCGTGGATTCGCGTTGGCCGGTAGTTGCTGGTCGACGGCTCTCTGCAGAATTCCCAGCATGGCGGGGAGAGAGAGCGCCACGATGGCGTCGAACGTTTGCTGCCGCCCGAGGTGGCGGACGACCGCCGAAAATGTGGCGGAGCTCACGTGCCGGGTGCGATACAGCTGCCGGCCGAAATCGATCACGAGCGCGTCGAGCTCGGAGAGATCCGTCGCGGGCTTGTTAAGCCGAACCACATCGACCACGGCCGGCGTAACACCGGCCCGCAACGCAGCAGGCTCGTGCTCGTTCCACTCGTACTGAAGGTTCATCTCGCGCGCGGCGACCAGGCTCGCGATCTGGAAGAGCCGCGGCTCGAGCTTGCTCTCGGTTCGCAGATACCGGTCCATTCGCTCGAGCGCTGCTGCCGTCGGCGGGCTGTAGAGCGCGATCGCGGCACTCTGACCGAGAGCCGAGCCCAAGCCCGCGGCCAGAAGGACGCTTACTGCGACGATTCGCGCCGCAGCGCGCAGCGAATCGGCCGCGCGGCGATGGGCTCCAGTCACTGCGCGAATGCTAGTGGTGGATCTGATTGTCGACGTCGCCGAGCTCGTACGTCTCGCAGTTGCCGCGCTCCGTGCCTACCAACGTGGGATCGCCGAAGCCACCCGGTGCCTCAGGGCCATCTGCCAGGGTCATGAGCAGCGGGTTCTCCTTCCACGGTTGGATCAGCACCTCGGGGTCGTCCACCGTCACCTCGTAGAGCATCTGCTCGCCCTTGCGCGTGAAGCGCTCAATGACCTTCATGTCTTCCGAGTGGAAAAATCCCCCGCGCGAGAGCCACGTCTCTGGCACGAACGCCACCGACTCGATGACGAGCGTGTCGCCGTCCCAATGGCCGACGGAATGACCGGTGTACATGGTTTGGCGGAGCGCATTCTTATCGAATGCGCGGCCGTCGGTTGCGATCACGCGGAAGTCCGAGTAACCGCCGCCGCCGTCGCCGCCGCGACCGTAGATCATGGTGATGTCATGGTCAGTGTGGAAGATGCGCCCGGGCGCGCCCTGCCGCGGAATGCCGAGCGGCTGACAGGTCATGACGGGGTCTTCTTTGTTCGTCCACATGTCGAGATAGACGACCTTGTCCCACTCCGACGGTTTGTAGATCGGGCGATTCGGCCCGAAGCGCGGAGCCGCCTCGAACTCGAAATCGAGCGTCTGATTCCACGCCTCGCTACAGCCGTCGAGCTGCGTCGGCGAGCAGCGGCGGTTGCCATAGCGCCAGATGAAGAACTTGTTGCCGCTTCTCCAGCTGCCGGTGAGGTTGGGCTTGCCGTCGGGCAGGCGCGGGGTGGCCGCGGTGGAAGTGAGCGCAATCGGTTTCTGGTCGCTGCCATACATCGGCAGGGGCGGCGTGGGGACACCGCTGACATTCGGGGGCACGGGCACGACGACGTAGACGCTGCCGGTTTCCGTCACCGCCGTCTTTAGATCGCGCATGACTTTGCCGTTCAGGCGCTCCGTCATCTTGCCGGCGTACTGAGATTCGATGCGATTGAGCGGGTTGTTGTAGTCGTTGTAGTCGCTGTAGGTGAATTCGTACGTATCGCGCCCGTGCTTCACGACGACGGATTTCGCCATGAACTTGTCGTCGAGCGTGGCGACGGCGGTTGCGCCGGCGACGCCCGGAATCGGGAACGTGACGAGCGGCGTGTTGCCCTCCCAGCGGACGGACGTGTCGCCGATCTTGTCTTTGCCGGCCTCGAGCAGCCCGCCCGGGTTACGGTAGACCTTCATCAGACCTATTCCGGCGCCGGCCAAGGCGGCTTTGACCGCCCCTTGCGGGCTGGCCCACAGACGAATCAGGCGCTCGTCGACCTTGCCGGGCATCGGCTTGGCGGTGCCTTCGCCTTTCACGAGACCGGCGCCCGGCCTGTCTTCGTCCCAGGCGTACTTGCCGCTGACGACTTCGATGTTGGAATACTTCGTACCATTCGGCAGCGTGCATTCGATCTGCGTGCGGCTGCCGGCAAATTGGTACGCGCTGCCGATGCGGTAGCCGGATTTGCCGAGCTCTCCAGGCCGGGCGGTGGCCTTATACGGCGTGATCGCACAGGCCTGGCCGTTGACCTGGATCGTGCCCTCACCGCGGTATTCGAGCGTGACGGCGAGCTCATGCTCCTCGAGGCCGCGCAGCATGACCATGCGCCACGGCCAGTTGTACAGCACGGACTTCAAGTCCTTGGCGCCTTCCGCAGGCGTGTACAACACCGGCGGGGGGCCGCCGAATTGCGCATGCGCTACCACCGAGAAGAGCGTCGCGAGTCCGGTTGCGAGCGCGATACGCATAGCGGTCGAGCCTTTTTTAGATGTCATCGTAGTTACTCTTTCCAGCCTTCCGGCAGCGCGGTGCCGCCCTTGATCAGGCGCGTCTTGTAACGCCAGTGACCGTCGACTTTGGCGAAGGTGCTGTATTCCTTGCCCTGCGTGATGACCTTGGCCTGCTCGCCCTGCTTTTCGATCACGTACTCGGTGTAGACGAGCTGCGCGGTCGCCGTGTTCGTCTTGCCGTGCACGACGATGAGCGGGTTGTCGACCGCCACGATGAAGGAAAAGCGCGGGGGGGGAGGTGGTCGCGGTGCCTGCCCGGGCGCGCGGCCGTAGGCCTCCAGGATGCCGTTCTTGCCCTTGAAGTGGCGTTCACCCAGGATCAGTTCGGCATCGTCTACATAGAAGTCCGCGAAGCTCTCAGCGTTCTCCCGGCCGAAATTGTTGTAGTACCGCGTGATCAGATCCTGGATCTGCAGGCGATCAACGAGTGTTTGGGCGTTAACCTCCTCTGCAGCTGAACTCACGGTCGGTACCAGCCAGGCGATGCTCAATGCGCTCAACAGCGCCGTGCCTAATAGGTGCGCGATTGCTTTCATCTGAGTAACCCCCCCAGGGTCTTTTTTGGCTTGCTACGCAGTGTAGGGCGACGACGCGCCCTCCGGCCAGTACTGAGTGGCTACCGGCTCTCGAGCACGGATTGCCGGGCAGGCAGAGCTACGAAGTGCCCGCTCCCTGAGTGCCGCCCGTCGCCGTTTTCGGGTGCTTGATCTGAAAGAGCTCGATCAGCTGCGGGAAAATCGTCTCTTTGTAGAACGACAGCACGGGCATCGTGCCCGCTTCGAGGTGCGCTTCCGCGGCGTAACGCTCGATCAGGCGATCGGAGTCCGCCATGTATTGCCCGAGCTCCACTTCCACGACCGGAAACGTGGCGGCTTTGCCGAGCTTCTCACTCAACATGTTCCGCGTGGCCTCGTAGCCCGGGTCGCTCGGATCGAGCCGCACGACGTCGATGCGATCGAGCAAACCGGACTCGGCCGCGAACACGAGGAACTTGAATGAGAAGGGGCACTTCTCTTTCACGTAGGCCTTCGGTCTGAATTCAGTGTTCATGTATCTCAGTTCGGGAAGGTGATCTTCGCCACGTTCCAGAGCGTGCACGAGCCTCGGTAGAGCTCCGTGTCGCTCACGGCCTGCAGCGTGTGGATGATGCAGCCCGTCTGCCCCTGGCCCATACCGGTTTGCGCCCAGTCGATCAGCTTGCCGTCGTGGTCGAGGCGGTAGATCTTGCCGTCGCCGTCACCGCTGTAGATGTACTTCGGCGTTACCTGTACGGCCCATGGCATGCCGATGCCGGTGATGTAGCGCTGGAAGTTCAGGTCGTAATCGAGCACATGGATACGGCGGTTGGCGCGATCCGCCACGTACACGTGGCCGTCGCCCGCGGCGATGGAATGCACGGTGTTGAGCTGACCGTCACCGTTACCGTAGCTGCCGTACTCCTTCAACCAGGTGCCGTCCGGCGCGAGCTTCACGACGCGCGAGTTGTTGTAGCCGTCGGCGACGAAGATGCTACCGTCCGGGCCCCACGTGACGTCGGTCGGGCGGTTGTACGTACCGCGCTGCGCTTTCGGGCGCTCGCCCTTCGGCTCGTGCACGCCGTGCTCGACGTGCTCTTCCCACCAATCGATCGATTCGGGTTTGCGGCCGAGCACCATCGACACGAGGCCGGTCGGGTCGACTTTGATGACCATGTTCGAGCCTTCGTCCACGACCCACACGTTGTTCTGCGGGTCCACGCGCAGCCCGTGTGCGAACGACAGGCCGTACGCGTTCGGAAGCCATTCCTTGACGAACTTGAAGCCCTTGTCGAACTCGAACAGGCGCGCAGCGTTGCCGCCGCGGGAGCTGCCGCTCCAGCCCGTGCGTGAGTAGACGAAGAGATGGCCTGCTGAATTCAGCGACACGCCTTCGGTTTCACCGAGCGTCTCTCCGGGGATGCGCAGGGGCAGGATCTTCTCCGTGACCTGCACCTGACGCCCCGCCGGTGTAGCGGTTGCGCCGCCGCCTTGAGCGAACACCGTCGGCGAACCGACGGCAAGTACCAGAAGACCAAGCGTGAGGGCTAATTTCTTCATTCGTTTCTCCTGCTTTCCGTCGGCAATCAAGCCCGTCGCTTCGCGAAAATGCAAGCTGCCGACATCGAACGCATGAGGCAGGCAGCCGGGCTGCCGGTTGTCGGCAACCGGCTCACTGACCTCGGAAGATTCTTCAGCTATACCATGGACCGCGATGCACCTCACGCCCTATGTCGTAGATCAGATATGGCTCTGCGCCTATCCCATGCGATTGGCGGGTACGAAGTTCGAGGCAAGGATGACGGTGATCCGCCTTGCCTCCGGCCAACTCGTGCTGCACTCGCCGTGCGACCTGACTGCGGCGATCGCCGAAGAGATCTCGGCGCTAGGGCCGGTCGCCCACATTGTGGCCCCCGGGAATTTCCACCACACGTACGTTGCCGCCGCGCAAGCCGTGTTTCCAAGGGCAAAGACATGGATCTGCCCCGGCGTCGAGAGCAGGCGCCCCGGTCTGAAATATGACGGCCTGCTCGGTGACGTGGCCCCCGCCGATTGGGGGGGTGAAATCGACCAGGCGCTGGTGCAGGGCTCGCGCGTCATGCGCGAGGTCGCGATGCTGCACCGTGCCAGCCGCACGTTGATCCTTGTTGACCTCATCGAGAACTTTACCGACGCGACGCCAGATACCGGCGGCGCATTGAAGTTCTGGTTCAAGTACGTATTCCGTATGTGGAACCACCCGCGTCCCGCGCCGGAGTATCGGCTGGGCTGGAACGACCGTCAGGCAGCGGCGAAATCGCTTCGGCGCATTCTTGCGTGGGACTTTCAACAGATCGTGTTGTCGCACGGCGATCTCATCGATCGCAACGCTCGTGAAGTGGCGGCGGCGGCTTGGGCCGGAGTCCTCGAGCGGCGATAGCAGGCAGACGCGGCAAACCGCTGACCCATCTCGGCGGCTCGGCTTTCGATCACTGCGCAGTTTGCGCGGCGATTTCGCCGCGACTCGCCGCGGCCACGCGCCCGCTCTCGAGCGCGGGCGCTGGGGGTAGTCCCGTGGCCTCGAGAATCTCGCGCTCGCCCAGCGTTTCCCGCGCAAGCAGAGCTTCGACCAGCGCGTCGAGTTGCTTGCGATGCTGGGCGAGGAGCCGCGTCGCCATCGCGTGACTGTCGTTGATGATCTTCAGCACCTCGGCGTCGATCACGCGGGCGGTGGCCTCGCTGAACGGCTTGTCGGCGGCGAATCCGCCGCTGAGGTACGGATTCTGGCGAGGCGCGAGCTGCACCATTCCAAGCTCGTCGCTCATACCCCAGCGTGTCACCATGCTGCGCGCGAGGTTGGTCGCCTGCTCTATGTCGCTCTCGGCACCGGTGGTTCTCGTGCCATACACCAGCTCTTCCGCCGCACGACCGCCGAGCATGCCGACGATGCGTGCGCGCAGGTACGCTTCGGGATAGTTGTAGCGTTCCGTCTGCGGGCGTTGATACGTTACGCCGAGCGCCTGGCCGCGCGGCACGATCGTGACGCGGTTGACGGGATCGGCGCCGGGAACCACGAGCCCGAGAATCGCGTGTCCGCTTTCGTGATAGGCGATGCGCTCGCGATCCTCGCGCGTGAGCAACAGCGGCCGCTCTGGGCCGAGCACGATCTTCTCGAGCGCATCCAGGAAGTCTTTCTCGCGGACCTCCGGCTGGTCGCGGCGCGCCGCGAGCAGTGCCGCCTCGTTCACGAGGTTTTTCAGGTCGGCGCCGGAGAAGCCCGGAGTGGAGGCTGCGATCTCCGCTAAGTTGACGTCGCTCGCGAGCGGCACCTTGCGCGCGTGGACCTTCATGATTGCTTCGCGACCGGCCTTGTCGGGAAGGTTCACGATCACCCGGCGATCGAAGCGGCCGGGACGCAGCAGCGCCTTGTCGAGCACGTCGGGCTGGTTGGTCGCGGCGAGCACGATCACACCCTCGCGGCTCGAAAAACCGTCCATCTCGGTCAGGATCTGGTTCAGCGTCTGCTCCTGCTCGCTCGAGCCTCCGATCGACATCGGTCCGCGCGCGCGGCCGATCGAGTCGATCTCGTCGACGAAGATGATCGCTGGCGCGCTCTTGCGCGCCTCTTTGAACAAATCGCGCACGCGCGCCGCGCCGACGCCCACGATCATCTCGACGAATTCGGAGCCGCTCATTGAAAAGAACGGGACACCTGCCTCGCCGGCGACTGCCTTCGCAAGGAGTGTCTTGCCCGTTCCCGGCGATCCCACCAGCAGCACGCCTTTCGGTGCGGTTCCGCCGAGGCGCGTGTACTTCGCAGGGTCTTTCAGGAAATCCACGATCTCGACGAGTTCGTTCTCCGCCTCATCGATGCCGGCGACATCCTCGAACGTCACCTTCGTTCCGGATTCCTGGTCGTAGCGGCGCGCCTTGCTCCTGCCGATGCCCATGAGCCCGCTCATTCCGCCGCCTTGGTTCGCCGCGCGCCGAAACATCCAGATGTAGAACGCGATGAATAGGATCGCGGGCCCGAACCCGAGCAGCAGCGATCCCCACGTGTTGCCGCTCTGGATCGGAATCGCGCTGATCTCCACCTTGTTCTTGATGAGGAATGACTCGAGGCCGGGATCTACGAACGCGGGCAGGGTCGTGGTAAACGTAGTTGCGGAACGTGGCCCGGCAGGGCGCGAGAACCAGCCGGCCGGCGTTTCGTTCGCACTAGGCGTTGCGGCAGGAGCGGCGCTCGGCGGCGGCCACGTGACTGCCTTTGTGAACCGCCCTTCGATGCTCTCGCCTCGGCTGTAGATGGATTCGACGTTACCGTCCGCCACCTGTTCCTTGAACGTCGTGTAGGGCACGGTGATGGCCTCGTCGGGACCGGGGAACAGCACCCGCATGATCAGGTAGTTCACGCCGATCACGACCAGAAACGTGAGCCACATTTTGCGCGGAGGCATGTGGAACTTCGTGCCGGTATCTTTCGTGCCCTGACGGCCGCCGCCGGAGGGTTCGGAACCGCCCGGCGCGGAATCGCGACGACGCGGTGCGTTTGCGGCCGTCTCGTTCACGTGGGTTCTCCTCCTCGACCGGCGTTTGCGTAACCGACTCTCAGGGTAACAGTTCGAGTCGGTATGGCGTCACCAGCCCCACGTGCGCTCCGCGCTGGCTTTGCCGTGCTGGACGACGGCACTAACGGCTGTAGTCCAGTTGGGCGGGTGTCGCCAACGAGTTTGCGATCGTGACAGTGGGTTAATTTGTTCATTCCGGTCGCATACGGGACACTCGGATCGCAATGGTTCACCAGGGGGTTCGGCGGTCACGATGAACAGAATTGGAGCGGAGCCCATCAGGGACAACCCCCACGGCGGCGCGTCCCGTTCGGATGCCTTGGTGCTTTTCGGAGCAACGGGCGATCTCGCCCGCAAAATGATCTTCCCTGCGTTGTATGCACTGAGTAAACGCGGTGCATTGAACATCCCCATCGTCGGCGTAGCCGTTTCGAAGTGGAGTCTGGCGCGGCTGCGGGATCACGTAACGGAGAGCATCAAACAAGCGGGTGGAATCGACGATCGTGACGCGCTCCGGCGTCTACTTTCACGTTTGCACTATGTGCAGGGCGACTACCGTGAGTCCGCCACGTTCGCCGCAATAAAGAAGGCGCTGGGCAAGGCGCGACGCCCGGCCCACTACCTCGCCATTCCGCCTTCGCTCTTCGCGACTGTCCTCCAAGGGCTGGGCGGGGCCGGGTTGGCCGATCGGGCGCGCGTCATCGTCGAGAAGCCGTTCGGCCGCGACTTGGCTTCCGCACGCGCGCTCAATCGCACTGCGCGGTCGGTGTTCCCGGAAGACGCGATCTTTCGAATCGATCACTATCTCGGCAAAGAAGCGATCATGAACATTCTATACTTCCGATTCGCCAACTCGTTCTTGGAGCCGATTTGGAATCGTGACTGCGTGGCGAGCATTCAGATCACCGTGTCCGAGGATTTTGGCGTAAAAGGGCGTGGCTCGTTCTATGAAAGTGCCGGTTGTCTGCGTGATGTGATCGAAAATCATCTGTTTCAAATCGTCGCGTTGCTTGCAATGGAGCCGCCGGCACGGCGCGGATTCGATGCGGTGCACGTCGAGAAAACCAAAGTGTTTCAAGCGATGCGTCCACTGCAATCCGATGACGTGGTGCGTGGTCAGTACACGGGCTACCGAAAGGAATCGGGCGTGGCCCACCGTTCGGATGTAGAGACCTTTTGCGCGCTGCGGTTGTATGTCGACTCGTGGCGTTGGCACGGCGTTCCGTGGTATTTGCGGTCCGGCAAATGCCTTCCGACCACCGCGGCTGAAGTGCTCGTGGAGTTGAAACCGCCACCGCAACAGTTATTCGACGATGCCAGGCCGAGTGCCGGGCGAGCCAATTACGTGCGCTTTCGGCTGTCTCCGAATTCCGCGGTCGCTATTGCGGCGCGCGTTAAACGAGCAGGGAAAGAATTCGTCGGCGAGCAGCGGGAACTCTACTTGCTCGAGGAACAGTCGGGGGCGAAATCGCCTTACGAGCGTCTGTTGGGAGACGCCATCGCCGGCGATGGTGCGCTCTTCGCTCGCGAAGACGCCGTTGAAGCGGCCTGGGCGGTCGTAGATCCTGTTCTCGAGGATCATCATCGAGTTCATTTCTACAAGAAAGGCAGTTGGGGGCCGAAAGCGGCGGATGCGCTCGTCGAATCCGCTGTGGGCTGGCACAACCCATCGAAGCAGAGTCGCCATGCCGTTGGCGATTGAAGACTACGCCATGATCGGCGATTGCCACGCCGCCGCGCTGGTCGGCCGCGACGGCTCCATCGACTGGCTGTGTCTGCCCCGATTCGATTCCGGCGCGTGTTTTGCCGCGTTGCTCGGCGAACCTCGGCATGGTCGCTGGCTGATTGCGCCCGCCGACGCGATTCTGAGCACGGACCGGCGCTATCGCGACGGTACTTTGATTGTGGAGACCGACTTCGAGACGGCCGACGGCGCCGTGCGCATCACCGACTGCATGCCCCTTTCCAATGAGCGTTGGGATGTGGTGCGTATCGTCGAGGGGTTGCGCGGGCGAGTCGCGATGCGCATGGAACTCATCATCCGCTTCGACTACGGGTCGATTGTGCCTTGGGTACGGCGTTCCGGCGGCGCGTTGCTCGCGACCGCAGGACCGGACACATTGGAGTTGCGCACCGATGTCGATGTTCGCGGCGAGGATATGCGGACGGTCGCGGAATTTGTAGTCGCCTCGGGCGACCGGAAGAGCTTCACGCTCAATTATCGCCCGTCTCACGAACCAATGCTCGAAGCTGTAGATCCAGAACATTGGGTCGCGGCCACCGAACAGGAGTGGCGCGCCTGGTCGGCACGGTGTACCTATCAAGGACGCTGGCATGACGCCGTCGTGCGTTCGCTGATCGTTCTTAAGTCTTTGACTTACGCACCGACCGGTGGAATCGTCGCCGCGCCCACCACCTCCCTGCCGGAGCATCGCGGGGGCGAACGCAATTGGGATTACCGCTACTGTTGGCTGCGGGACGCGACATTCACGCTCAATGCGTTGCTGCTAACGGGCTATCACGAGGAAGCCTCGGCTTGGCGCGAATGGTTGCTGCGCGCGGTGGCAGGCAGCCCAGAAGATTTGCAAGTTCTATACAGCGTGACCGGCGAGCGCCGCCTCGACGAATACGAAGTGAGTTGGTTGCCGGGCTACAGCGATGCCACGCCTGTGCGCGTCGGGAACGCCGCCTCCAAGCAATTCCAACTCGATGTCTACGGCGAAGTCATGGATACCTTGCACTTAGCGCGCGCGGCAGGGTTGGGATCGGAACCCGCCGCCTGGCGAATACAGCTGGCGTTGTTGAAATTCTTGGAATCGAATTGGCAGCAGCCGGATGAAGGTATTTGGGAAGTTCGCGGGCCGCGCCGACACTTTACCCACTCGAAGGTCATGGCGTGGGTAGCCTTCGATCGAGCGATCAAGGATGCCGAAGCATTTTCCCTCGAAGGCCCCGTGACACGTTGGCGGCAAGTGCGCAAAGCGATCCACGCCGAGGTCTGCAGTCGCGGCTATGACGCCGGGCGCAATTCGTTCGTACAGTCTTACGAGTCGACACATTTCGATGCGAGTCTGCTGCTGATTCCGCAAGTTGGCTTCTTACCCCCGGACGATGCGCGGGTGCGAGGAACGATCGAGGCGATTGAGCGCCACCTTGTCGTCGACGGGTTGGTGCTGCGGTACTCGACCGCCACCGATGTCGACGCGCTGCCGGCGGGGGAAGGGGTGTTCTTGCCGTGCTCGTTCTGGCTTGCGGACTGCTTCGTGCTGACTGGGCGTCGTGAAGAAGGCGAAGCTCTATTTGAGCGCCTGCTCACGTTGCGCAGCGATCTTGGCCTCCTGCCCGAGGAATTCGACCCGCAGGGTCGGCAAATGCTCGGAAACTTTCCGCAGGCCCTGACGCACATGGCGCTCATCAACACCGCCCATTTGCTTTCCATGTCGGAACAACAAGCGAAGCGCGTCAGCGAGAAGGGGGAGCGCCCCGCCGCGGCGGCGCAGACGTCATGACGCAAGCAGTGCTGGTCATCGACATCGGCGGGTCGCATATCACGTGCCTACTTCCCTACGGATTTCGCTTGTGGAATTCGCCCACATCGGAGGAATGATGAAAGCGACACGACACCTACACGATCTCGGCCAAAGTATTTGGGTCGACAACATTACCCGCGGATTACTTACGAGCGGCACACTGCGCGAATACATCCGCGAGTTGTCCGTCACTGGCTTGACCTCCAATCCGACGATCTTCGACAAGGCGATCAAAGACGCTTCGTTCTATGACGATGCGATCCACGAGAAGAGCGCTGAGGGAACGACGGGCGAAGCATTGTTTTACGAGCTGGCGCTGGAGGATTTGACACAAGCGGCGGATTTGTTTCGTCCCGTTCATGACGCAACACGAGGGGTGGACGGCTGGGTTTCGCTGGAAGTATCACCGCTGCTGGCAGATGACACCGTCGGTACGGTAAGCGCGGCGGCCAAACTGCATGCGCGCGCGCAGCGGCCGAATCTTTTCATCAAGATCCCCGGCACGGCGGCCGGCATTCCCGCAATCGAGGAGTCGATTTTCGCTGGTGTGCCGGTCAACGTCACCTTGTTGTTCTCGCGCGAGCAATACGTGGCGGCCGCCGAAGCCTACATGCGCGGGATCGAGCGACGCCTCACCGCCGGTCGCGATCCAAGAGTCGGTTCGGTGGCTTCGATATTCGTGAGTCGTTGGGATGCTGCGGTGGCGGATAAGGTTCCGGATCGCCTGAAAAACCAGCTCGGTATCGCGATTGCCAAGCGCACGTATGGATCGTATTGCGCTCTGCTGGAGTCGCGTCGATGGATAAAGCTCCGCGATGCCGGTGCCCAACCGCAGCGCCTGCTCTGGGCCAGCACGGGAACCAAAGACCCTGCTGCATCGGACGTTCTATACGTAGAGGCTCTGGCAGCTCCCAACACGATTAACACCATGCCGGAGAACACGCTGCACGCGTTCGCTGAGCACGGGCGTGTGAAAGATGTATTACCCGTGGATGGCGGCGATGCCGAAGAAGTGCTGGCCGCGTTTGTGAACGCCGGTATCGACGATGTGGCGCTCGCGACGCAGCTGCAACGCGAAGGGGCAGAATCTTTCTCCAAGTCCTGGAAAGATCTGTTGGAGTGCGTCGCTACGAAGAGCACGGCGCTCTCAGGTTGACGGACTAGCGCCATGGTCGACAACGCACGACTCGATCAGCTCTGCATCAATACGATTCGCACACTATCGATCGATGCGGTGCAGAAGGCGCAATCCGGTCATCCCGGTACCCCGATGGATGCGGCGCCGACGGTTTACTGCCTGTGGCAGCGTTTTCTTCGCTTCGATCCCCAGGCTCCCGACTGGTCGAACCGCGATCGCTTCGTGCTGTCGTCCGGCCACGCGTCGATGTTGCTCTACAGCGTGCTGCATCTGTGCGGTGTAAAGGCAATGCATGCGTCGTACGGGCAAGGCGATCGACTGGCAGTGTCGCTCGACGATATCAAGAGCTTTCGTCAGGCCGGGAGCCGTTGCACGGGTCATCCCGAATATGGCTGGACGTCGGGAGTAGAGACCACCACCGGTCCGCTGGGGCAAGGCGTTGCGACCAGCGTCGGATTGGCCATTGCCGAACGCTGGCTCGCGGCTACCTACAATCGTCCCGGCTTCGAAGTCTTTGACTACTCTGTGTACGCGCTCTGCGGCGACGGGGACATGATGGAAGGCGTGAGTAGCGAGGCTGCGTCGCTCGCAGGCCATTTGAAGTTATCGAACCTGTGTTGGATCTACGACAACAATCACATGAGCATCGAGGGATCCACTCGCATCACGTTTACGGAGGATGTTGCCACGCGCTTTCGCGCGTACGGCTGGAATATCGTTCCCGTCAGTGACGCAAACGATTTGGCAGAGCTAGAGCTCGGGTTCCGGGTTTTCCGCGATACGAATGATCGGCCCACTCTCCTCATCGTTCAAAGCCACATCGGTTACGGCGCACCGCATAAACAGGATACGCGCGAGGCGCACGGCGAACCGCTAGGCGAAGAAGAGGTGCGGCTCGCGAAAAAGTCTTACGGGTGGAATCCTGACGCGCAGTTCCATGTTCCCGACGGTGTTGTCGCGCATTTCAATGAGGAGTTTGGCCGACGCGGTGCCACGAGTCGTGCGGCGTGGACGAAACTGTTGTCAGCCTATGGTGAACAATATCCCGACCTAGCAACGCAGCTGGAACGCATGCAGCGCCGCGACGTGCCTGAAGGGTGGGATAGTGAGTTGCCAACATTCCCCGCAGATGCGAAGGGCGTGGCGACGCGGGACTCGTCGGGCAAGGTTCTGAACGCCATCGCCAGAAAGATGCCGTGGCTGTTGGGTGGCGCAGCGGATTTGTCGCCCTCAACCAAGACTCATTTGACGTTCGAGTTCGCCGGCGAGTTTCAATCCAGCGATCAGGAGGGCGACTATCGCGGACGGAATTTCCACTTCGGCGTGCGCGAGCACGCGATGTGCGCCATCGCGAACGGCATGAGCCTAACCAAGCTGCGCCCCTATGTCGCCAGCTTTTTGGTTTTCACGGACTACTGTCGTGGCGCGCTGCGTCTCAGCGCGATGATGGAGCTGCCGGTTATCACCATTTGGACACACGATTCGATCAGCATGGGTGAGGATGGGCCGACGCACCAGCCCATCGAACACCTTGCGTCGTTTCGCGCAATGCCCGGCATGATTGTTCTTCGTCCCGCGGATGCCAATGAAGTCGTCGAAGCGTGGCGGGCGATTATGCGAATCAAAGATCGGCCCGTGTGTTTGGTGCTATCGCGCCAGGCTCTGCCGACTTTGGATCGAACGAAATTCGCGTCTGCGAGCGGTGTCGCCCGCGGCGCGTATGTCGTTGCCGATGCCGCGAATCATAAGCCGGAGGTGTTACTGCTGGCCACAGGCAGTGAAGTCTCGCTATGTATTCGTGCCTATGAGCAACTCCAGTCCGAAGACATTAGTGCGCGAGTGGTTAGCATGCCGTCATGGGAGCTATTCGAACATCAGAGCCAAGAGTATCGGGACAGCGTGCTGCCGCCGGATGTTGTGGCTCGCGTTGCCGTGGAAGAAGCGTCGACGTTTGGATGGGAACGCTACACGGGTTTCGGCGGAACCATTCTCGGCCTGCATACCTTTGGACTGTCGGCGCCGATGAAAGTCGTCGCGCAGCATTTCGGGTTCGAGCCGGCGCACGTTGTGGCTGCCGCCAAGGAACAAATTGAGCTGTCGAGGAGGATCACGACATGCTAGAGCACATCGAGGGTTTGCCGGACGGCCTGATTGGCGTTCGCGCCACGGGCAAGATCACTGGCCAGGACTACGACGAAGTGCTCGAGCCACTGCTTGCGCACGCCCGGCGGACGGGCCAGCGCGTGCGACTCTTGTACCACGTGGCGCCCGCATTCGAATCGTTCGCTCCCGGTGCGGCATGGGCCGACATGCAGGTCGGGCTGCGCTATTTCTGGTTGTTCGAACGCTGCGCCGTCGTCACCGACAAGGCCTGGCTGCGGCGCGCCACGCACGCGCTGTTTCCTTGTCCGCTCAAGGTCTTTCATGACGCGGAGTGGAATGCGGCGATCGGTTGGCTAAGTGCGCCGGCCGACCCCAAGAACTTCAACTACCAATTGCTCGAGGACCGCGAGGTGCTGGTCGTAGAGCCGCACGGAAAGCTTACCGCCGAGTCGTTCGACGTCTTGGCTGCGACGATCGATCCGTGGCTCGCGTCGGGCCGTGGGCTGCACGGCATGGTTGTGCACGCGCGCGAATTTCCGGGCTGGGAATCGATCGGTAGTTTCCTACGACACGTGCACTTCGTGCGCGAGCATCACCGTAAGATTCCTCGGGTTGCGTTGTGTGTCGACGGTGCGCTCGCGAAGCTCGCGCCCCCACTGGTCGAGATTTTCGTCGCCGCCGAGATCCGACACTTCGAATACTCGCAGCTCGATCAGGCGATCGACTGGGCGGCGTTGTCGCGGGTGCCGCCAGCGTAGCGGAGTGCTCGAAAACGGACGCGTTGGGTTGAGTGCGACGGTGGAGTCCGTTAAGGTCTGCGTATGACCTTGCGCGGCTCATTTATCCCCGCGCGCATAGCTCTATTCTTCGATGTCGACGGCACCTTGCTTGAGATTGCGCCGACACCGCATGCGGTGAAAGTACCCGCGGCGTTGCGCAACAGCTTGCAACTTGCGGCAGAGCGGGAAAACGGCGCACTGGCGTTGATCAGCGGGCGAGCGATAAGCGAGCTCGACCGGCTGTTCGTCCCTTGTGTATTCCCCGCTGCTGGGCAGCATGGATTGGAGCGGCGCGATGCGCAGGGCCGTATTACACGCCCACACATCCCCGTCGAACTACTGGGGCCGGCGCGGATGGCGCTGTTGAGGTTGCAAGCTCAGCACAAGGGACTCTTGCTAGAAGACAAGGGCGCGGCATTGGCGATGCACTATCGTCTCGCACCGGCGAAGGAATCGAGCGTGAGCGACGCGCTGCGCGCGCTTGCGGCTCCGTTAGCGGGGCAATTCGAAGTGCGGGCCGGCAAATTCGTCTTCGAACTGGTTCCATGTGGTTACACCAAGCGCACTGCAATCGAAGCTTTCATGCGCGAAGAACCATTTGCCGGTCGCACGCCGGTTTTTTTTGGCGACGATCTGGCCGACGAGGATGGATTCGACGCGGTCAATATGTTGGGCGGCTTTTCTATTCGTGTTGGCGCGACTGAGGAGACTCGCGCGCGCTATCGCTTTGGTAGCGTATCGGGCGTAATCGCGTGGTTGCGCGAGCGGAATCTCAGTTATTGACGGCAAGGTGTCGGCATATGGCACTCCGAAGAATGCCAACGCTGACTGCTATCAGTGCCGGAATGGCGAATCGGATGAGAATCGCGCGCAGTTGTTCGTCCTCAAATCGCCTTTTGAAATCCAACTTTCATCGCCTGTCCGGCGGGAATTTGATAGTAGGCCGTCATGTCCTTGCTATTGATGGCCATGCGGATGAAAAGGCGGTCGCGCCAACCCGCCATACCATGCAGCTTGCGGCCGGCGAGCAGATCCACCTCGCCGATGAAGTAGCGCACGCGATCCAACTCCAAAGTCAGACCAAGTTCCGCGCACCGTGCGAGGTCGGACGGAATGTTCGCGCGCTGCATGAAGCCGTAGCGCAACACGAGGCGATGAAACCCTGCGTCGAGCGCAGTCAGTTCGATGCGCTCGGCCGGCTCGGTCTTGGCGACGGGCTCTACGACGACGGTGGCGAGAACCACGCGCTCGTGTAGCACGCCCATGCTTTGCACGAGTTTCTGCAGCGCGGGCGGCGTCTGTCCCAGTCGCCCCGTGAAGAAAACCGCGACACCGGGAACTCGCGGTATTTGATCCGCAATCAGCTTGCCGATGAACGTCTCCATCGTGGGAGCGGTGCTCGCGATTTGCCGGGCGAGCAGGGTCGCGCCGGTGCGCCAGGTCGTCATTATCGTGAACAGCGCTAGGCCGATTAGCAGCGGCAGCCAACCGCCGTCCGGAATCGTCACGAGGTTGGCGCCGAGGAACCCGAGGTCGATGAAGAGGAGGCCGACTAACAACGCTACGGCTTGCGAAAGTCGCCAATGGCTGCGCTCGATCGCGACGTTGAATGCAAGGACTGTGGTGATCGCCATGGTCGAGTTGACAGCCACACCGTAGGCCGCCGCGAGATTTCCGGAGGATTGGAACGCCAGAACGAGCCCGATGGCGGCGACCATCAAGAGCCAGTTCACCGTCGGCATGTAGATTTGGCCACGTGCTGCAGCTGACGTTTGCCGCACTCTCAAAGTCGGCAACAAACCGAGATGCACGGCCTGACGCGTCATCGAGTAGGCGCCGGTGATTACGGCCTGCGAAGCGATGCAGGTGGCCGCCGTGGCGAGGAGAACGAGCGGCAACTGGCCCCAGGCGGGGGCAAGGTGATAGAACGGTTGTTCGCTGCCAGCCGGATCCACTATCAACAGCGCGCCTTGTCCGAAGTAGTTCAGGAGCAGCGCCGGCAGCACGAACGCAAACCAGACCCTGCGGATCGGCACGCGCCCGAAATGTCCGAGGTCGGCATACAGGGCCTCGCCCCCGGTCGTGACCAGGAAAATCGCGTACAGCGCGAAATAGCCGGTCCGTCCATTGCCGGCGAAGTAAGCGATCGCATAGCGCGGGTCGATGGCCTTCAGCACTTCCGGGGCCTGCATGATGCCGCGGATACCCATCGCCGCGAGCACAGCGAACCAGACCACGGTCAATGGACCGAATATCGCCCCCACCTTCGCCGTACCGCCGCGCTGCAGGGCGAACAGACCGAACAAAATCACGGCCGTGATCGGAACGACGTAGGTATCGAGCTGCGGCGCGGCGACTTGCAGTCCCTCGACCGCGCTCAACACGGAAATGGCCGGTGTAATCATCGCGCCGCCGTACAGCATCGATGCGCCGAGGATCCCGAGCAGAATCAATGCGCGTCTGCGGACGCGGTCCTGGCGATCCGGATTCAGCAACGCGAGCAACGCAAACGTCCCACCTTCTCCGCGGTTATCCGCGCGCAGCACGAACATCATGTACTTCAGCGAGATCACGAGAATTAACGTCCAGAAGATCAAGGACAACACGCCGAGAACGTTGTCTGGTGAGACGGGTATGGGATCCTTACCGGCGAAGGTCTCGCGCAACGCGTAAATCGGGCTCGTGCCGATGTCGCCATACACCACTCCAAGCACCGCCACGGCCAGCACGGCGAACGATTTGCTGTGTGGCTCAGCAGGCGACGCGTGACTGAGCGCATTCTTCTGCGCATCGCGTCCCGGCGTATTGGCGTGATTCAATGGCATTGCGCCTGTGGTGTGGCTTCGATGACCGGTCCGCATCGCGCGCGTCCCGACGCGCAAGCTGGCCCACGATCGACGCTGCCATTCGCGTGGCGTATCAGATCCACCCGGAACTTAACACGTGATTGCCGACGGCGCGACCCGAATCCTCGGGGTTGACGTGTAGCACCATCGATCGTTACGGTCGAAAGCCCTGCAGCGTTCGGAAGGAGAGGACCATGTCGATGACTCTCGAGCGACTCTGGTCGCTACCGGTTTTCAATAACTCGGTCACCGTGTGGCTCGTTGGCGTTGCGATAGCCGCAGGGGTTCTAATCACGCTGCTGACAGCTCGCCGCATGGCGCGCCGTTACCATCGACGCCTTGAGCACGTCGAGGGAGCGAAGATCGTCTTGATTCCCCTCGAGGTGCTGAGTCGCACTGCGTTGCCGTTCTTTGTCGTGCTTGCCCTGTTCGTGGGTCTTCAGTCGCTCGAGATTGGTCCCCGCACCGCCGCTGTGTTCTCGTCGGCAATTACGATCGCCGTGTTTTGGCAGGCTGGTATCTGGGGCGTTGCGGGTGCTTCGGCGCTGATCGAGCACAAGCGCCGCCGCAGCCTCGGAGTGGATCGTGCCGTCCTCGGCTCGCTCGGGATCATCAACGTCATCGTCAACACCGTGATCTGGGCATTCGTAGCGCTGTTGACGCTCGGCAATCTCGGGGTAGACATCACGGCCCTGGTCGCCGGCCTCGGGATCGGTGGTATCGCGGTGGCGTTGGCCGTGCAGAATATTTTCGGTGATCTGTTCGCGTCGCTATCGATCACGCTCGATCGACCGTTCACGGTCGGCGACTTCCTGGTCGTGGATGACGTTCTCGGCACCGTAGAAACCATCGGCGTCAAGAGCACGCGTCTGCGCAGCTTGAGCGGCGAGCAAATTGTAATGGCCAACTCGGACCTGTTGGGCAGTCGTGTGCGCAACTACGGCCGCATGTCCGAGCGACGCGTACTGTTTACGACAGGGGTTACTTACGAAACGAAGATGGAAGCGCTCAAACGAATACCGAGTTTGATTCGCGAGATCATCCAGGCCCAAGAAGATACGCGTTTTGATCGTAGCCACTTCGCGAAGCACGCCGCCGCATCGCTCGACTTCGAGACCGTCTATTACGTCCGCTCGGCAGACTACAACCGGTACATGGATATTCAGCAATCGATCAATCTGCGACTGCACGAAGAGTTTGCGAAGCGCGAGATCGAGTTCGCATACCCCACGCAGAAGCTGTTCGTCGCTTCGATTCCGCAAGACGAGGCCGCGTGAACGAATGGCGCCACCGTTCGTGGGCGCGCTGTGATGCCGTGAGTGGTGGCAGGCAGAAAAGTCAGACTAGAGGCCGTACCGGCGCGCTAGCAGCACGGAGAGCACTACGAGCAATAGCACGACAAGCGGCGCGCCGACGCGCACGAAATCGCTGAAGCGATAGCCAGCCGCGTTCATCACGAGAAGATTGGTCTGATATGCCATCGGCGTCGCGTAGCTCAGATTCGCGCCGAACAATATCGCGAGCACGAACGGCTCGAGCGGCAGGCCGAGAGCTACCGCCGTCGCTACCGCGATCGGTGTTCCGACGGCCGCAGCAGCCGCGTTCGATACAAAGTTCGTGAGCAGCGCCGCAAAGGCCATGAAGATCGCGATCTGTGCTGCCGGTGGCACGTGCATCACCACTGCGGCAATGCCTTGTGCAATCCAGCTCGCGGCGCCTGTCGCGACGAAACTCCGCCCGAGAGCGACGCTCGACGCGATCAGCAGTACAACCTCGAGACTCAACGCGCGTCCGATGCCATCGAAACGCACGCAGCCGGTTACGAGCATCGCCATGACGCCCAAGAAGGCGGATACGTGGATCGGCAATAGTTTGAGTGCGGCGAGAATCAAGACTATGGCCATGATGGTGAGCGCTGTCGGGGCCAGCGGCGAACGCGGCAATACGAGGCTCGCGTCGAGCAGCATGAGGTCTGGGCGCCCGCGCAACCGCTCGATCCGATCGCGCGCGCCCTGCACCAGCAAGACATCGCCAGCGCTGAGTTGTGTGTCGCCGATATCGGAAACGCTGCGCAACAACCCTCCGGTTCCGCGGCTCAACCCGACCACGACCACTTGGTGCTCCTCTGCGAAGCGGACCTCCTTCAGCGTGCGGCCATGCAGGGCCGACTGATTGCCGACGACGATCTCCGCGAGCGCTGCGTCAGCCCGCGCGTCCTCGCTCTCGATGAACCGCCCGGCGCCTCCGCGCTCGAATAGGTCCACGCTGAGTGCAGCCGCGAGTTCGCGCAGTCCTTCGGGAGTATCGCGAAGCATCAGGATGTCGCCGGCGACGAGCCCGCTCGTCTCGGCCATCGAGACTTCGTTTTTGTCGCGAATCAGCGCGAACGCAGGGACGGACCGACCGAGCGTGCGCCCGAGATCGGCGACGGTCCTGCCGACGACCTTGGTGTTGTCGGTCGCCACGCGTAAGCTGGCCTCGTATTGCCGGCTCGAAATTGCTGGCGCTTGTCCGCGATCGGGCAACAGCCGCGGTGCGATCAACCAGAGATACGGCAACGCGAGACCAAAGGCGATGAGCGCGGTTTCTGTGAAATCGAACAGCCCCATGCGCGGCATACCGAGATCCTCAGCGATGCTCAGCACAAGCACGTTGGTTGACGTGCCGATGCTGGTTAGCGTGCCGCCCGCGAGAATCGCGAAATTTACGGGCATGAGTGTTTTTGAAGCCGGGTAGTTCGTGCGTGTCGCGAGGCTCAACAACAACGGCAGCATCAGCACCAGAACCGGTGTGTCGTTGATGAACGCACTCGCTCCGCCGGCGATGAGGAGTGTGACCAGCAACCCGAGCGAGCGGTTCAATTTCCAAACACGGCCGAGGACCCGGACCACGGGCTCCATGGCGCCAGTCACGGTCAAGCCGCGCGCCAATATCATCAGGCAGCAGATCGCAACCAGGGCTGGGTGCCCAAACGACTCGAAAATCTCGATTTCAGTGAGTCGCGTACCGGCTTCGTAGTACGGGAAGAGATAGAAGATGAGTAGGAGCGTCACGAGCAACAGCAACGAGACCAGCTCGATACGAATCCACGGGCGTGTGTACAAATAGAATACGGAAATCGTTACCGCGAGAAGCAGAACGGCGTGCGGTCCGGGCATTGGCGCCTCAATGGAATCGACAGAGCTGAATCTTATGCGATAAAGAGGGCGGCCGCCGCTGCGAGTGGGTAAGCCGAAGGCTGTCGGCGTCGGTGGAATTCGGCAGCCAAAAGCGCCCGTCCCTCTGAGGTGCCGCTCAGGTAATCGTGTCCGCTGATTTCAGAAGTACGTCTGCAGCGATTTCGCGTCGTAGTCGCGCAATTCGTTCTGTCGGCCCGCTTCTACTTTCTGCACCCAGTCGGGGTCCTGCAACAGCGCACGCCCCACTGCGACGAGATCGAACTCGCCGCGATCGAGGCGTTCGATGGTCTCATCGAGCTTGCCGACGCTCGAGCCTTCGCCGCGAAAGGCCCCGATGAATTCGGAGTTCAGTCCCACAGAGCCGACGCTGATCGTCGGTAGCCCCGATAGTTTTTTGACCCAGCCTGCGAGGTTGAGTCCGCTCTGCCCATCGATGTCTGGGAATTCCGGTTCGAGGATGCGCCGCTGCGAGCAATGAATGGCGTCGGCGCCCGCGTCGGCGAGTACCTTGACCCAGCGCTCGAGCTGCTGCGGGTCGAGCGCAACCTTCGCTGCGAAGTCGCCCGACTTCCATTGCGAGATACGAATGATGATCGGCAGCTCGCCCACCGCGAGTCGACAACGGCGGATCGTTTCTGCGGCGAACTCGGCGCGCTTCTCGATCGAGCCGCCGAACCGGTCGCTGCGTTGATTGGTACGCTCCCAGAAGAATTCGTCGATGAGATATCCGTGCGCGCCGTGCAGCTCCACGCAATCGAACCCGAGACGCTTGGCATCGCCCGCCGCATCCGCATACGCCTGCGCCATGTCGAGCACTTCGGCTTCACCTGGCTCTGCGGCAACTTTGTCTCCTTGCAGGGTGATACCCGACGGGCCATCGGACGGCGCGTCGGGAAAATGTCCGGTGCCAGGCTTGCGACTCATGCCCTGATGCCAGAGCTGCGGGCCCATCTTTCCGCCCGCGGCATGTACGGCATCGATCACACGCTGCCAACCCGCGAGCGGCTGTTGGCCCCAGAACAGCGGAATGTTGGCGTCGTTCCCTGCGCCTTTGCGGCGCGTGAGCGTGCCCTCGGAAAGAATGAGCCCGACCTCGCTCGCCGCACGGCGCGCGTAGTAGGCCACGTTGTCATCGTTGGGAAACGCGCCGGGTGAACGTGCGCGCGTCATCGGCGCCATCACGATGCGATTCTTGAGTTCCAGGCCGCGAATGCGAAATGGACGAAATAGCGGAGCGACGTCGGTCATCCCGAGTTCTGCGGCTGCTATTTCGCCCGGATGCGTGCAGTGGGCGCGTTGAACGTGCTGTCGGCGGCTTCTTCCATCTGCGGTGATTCTAGCGTGGCGGTTTCTGCGGTCGCGGCGTGAGCTGCTTTGGTTGCGGCGAGGTCTGCAATGGCGTCGCGCAAGTCCTGGCTCGCGTGTTGCGTCAACGTATGTTCCGCTTCGTAGTCCCGGCGAAGCATGTCGATCTCGACGATCGTGAGCGTGTGCTTGTCGTCGTCGATGGGTTGCTCCGTACGCTTGGCCTTGGAGCTCGATGTCGGCTGGCGCACCGTAGGTTCGTTGGCCATATCGGGCATCAGCGCAGTGGGGGCGCCTTCTTCAAACGTATCGTCGCGGGCGTCGATGATGGGGCCTCGGTCATCCACTTCTTCGACGCGCTCTCTGGTCGGTGCCCCGATATTGAAATCCACGGGGTCGGTCGAGCTGATGGACCGCGCCAGCGCCTCGAGATGGGCCGGCAAGGCAGCGGCGGAGTCGACAACCGGCGTGGGTTCCGCGCCGCTCATCGCAATCGCTTGTTTGGCCGCGTGCGTGCCGGTCATTGACCCTTCGACCACGCCCATACGACTGGCGAGTTCGACCGGTCGTCGGCGAAGCGGTTCCCGAACCTGGCTGTTGGACTCTGCCGCGGCTTGTTGCTCGCGGCGCCGGCGCACGAAGGCCAGCGGCGCCCACAATAATATGAGAGCGGCGACAACGAGCGCCGCTATGAACCACCACGAGAGCCTTCCCGTCACTACGGGGCTTGGCGCTGCGGGCGCAACGTTGCTGCTCGTCGGCACGGCCACCGGCGCTGCGCGCGGCGTCGCGACGACAGCCGCGGGCGCGGGAAGCGGGAGGCTCGCATCCTGAGAGACGCTGCGGCTGGCAGCATCTGCCTTTAGCGGTTGGGCTGCGGTCGACGGCTCCGGCGCTGAATCTACCGCTGCCACAGGCGGTGCGGCAGGCCGCTCGGCTTCGCCGACCGCAGGCAGGGCGGGCGCCGAAGGCGCCGCGAGCGCGGCCGAGGAAGGCAGCAAGTTAGGAATAGTGAGTGAACGCCCTTCCTCGATCAGGTCGGGGTTGCCGCGAGCGAACGCTGCCGGGTTCGCCGCAAAGATGGCGTCCGCGGCTTCGTTGATCGTCACCGGTCGGCCGGCGATTCTAGCTGCGATACCCGACAAGGTGTCGCCTCGAACGACGCGATACGTTTGACCTTGCGGCAGGTCGCCGCCTTCGAGCCCACGTGCGCGCGGCGATACGTTCGAGCGCTCGGTCGTCGCGACTGGAGCGTTCGCTAGCCGTCGCGGTGTCGCGGTGTGAGTTGCAGTCTCGGTTGCAACGGCGGGAGTCGCGGCCAGCGGCGCAACCACGAGGCGCGTCGCATCGATCGCGGGCTGTGTTTGCGCAGCGGCGACTGCGGGGCCATTGGAAAGTATCGTCGGTATCCGCGTGGGCGGGTCGACGAACAACTGATAGCTGCGCACGAAATGCGGAGCGTCAGCGCAGTGCACCTCTACGTTGAGACCAATCAGCGGCTCGAGAACACGGCGCTCGTCGAAGATCTGGATGTGAGTCGGCGTGACGGAAATGCGAGTGACGCTCGAATAGGTCGGCAACTCGTTGGCAGTGCGCTCGGGCGCAAGACCTACGCACGCGGATACCAATTGCTCGGTGCCCGCGAGCCGATACGGAATTTCGACGAGCAGCGATTCACCGAGCCCGCTCTTGATGGATGCCTCGCCGAGCTCGAGCGCGGACGCCGTGAACGGAGCGAGCAGAAGGAGCCCGATTGCGCACCCGAAAAGCGGGCTATCCGGTGACCGGCGCGCCCGATCGAACGCCTGCGGAGAGTGATAGGCCGACAGCCGGGTCGCGGAATGGATGAAGGGGTTGGATACGGGCATCGCTCGTCGGACCGAAACTTGAACTGTGGCCAGCTTACGTGTTTCCGGATCCGGGAACCGCGAAACGCATCAAGACTCCGCGCTTCCGTGTTGCGAGCCATACGGGTCGCGGGTTGTGGGTTATTCGGCCTACCTGGCTTCGCGACTCGGTTCCAAAAGGGCGGCAAGCCGGACCCGCGCACGGAGCGGGCACCGAACTCGCAGCAGGCTGCTCCGCACACTCGGGGGGCCAGCAAAACACCTGATTGTAGGTTCCGGCTGACTATGTGATGTAGGTGTCGTCTGACAGCTCAGGCGTCAGCGAACAGGCAGGATTGGCGTGGGAATCGATACTGCCTTGTGTCCTGACGCCGCCGTATCCGGAAAGCTTGGAAGGTCACGATCTGGGTGCCGCCGCGGAGCATCGGCGGGTGCCTCTAATCACGAGAAACGAATCATGAGCACGACCAAAGAAGCCGCACGCGATGAACAACTCCCCGGCGTCGGCGCCCGTGAATCGAAAAGGCCCGTAACGGGTCGCAGCAACGGTAAGGGCCAAAAGTCTTCGTCGCGTCGCAGCGCGCGCGGCGAAGGGGCGGTGGCAGCCGTTCGCGACGTGCTGTCCGCGGTCGAGCCCACCGCCGAGGATTGCTCGCGGCAGATCTTCACGGCCATGGTCGCGTTTCGCGACGGCGACTTCGGCGTGCGTTTGCCCACGCATTGGCCCGGCATCGACGGCCGCATTGCGGAAGCATTCAACCAGGCGTTGGCGCACGAGGAGCGCATCACGCACGAAGTCAGTCGTCTCAGCACCACCGTCGGTAAGGAAGGGAGGCTCATGCAACGCGTGTCGTTGCCGGGCGCGATTGGTGGTTGGGCTTCGAAGGTCGAGTCCTTCAACGGTCTGTTGGATGACCTCGTACGCCCGACGCACGACGTTGCACGCGCGATCGGCGCGGTCGCGAAAGGCGACCTGAGCCAGTCGATGGATCTCGAAGTGGACGGCCGCGCGTTGAAGGGCGAGTTCCTGCGCTCCGCGAAGCTCGTGAACACCATGATCGAGCAGCTCTCCGTGTTTACGTCGGAAGTCACGCGCGTGGCGCGCGAGGTCGGCACGGAAGGCAAGCTCGGCGGTCAGGCGCAGGTGAAGGGCGTCTCAGGCGTCTGGAAAGAGCTCACCGAATCGGTGAACCAGATGGCCGGTAATCTCACGGCGCAGGTTCGCAACATCGCCGACGTCACGATCGCGGTCGCGAACGGCGACCTGTCGAAGAAGATCACGGTCGACGTGCGCGGCGAAATTCTGTTGTTGAAAGAGGCCACCAACACGATGGTGGACCAGCTCCGTTCGTTCGCGTCCGAAGTCACGCGCGTGGCGCGTGAAGTCGGCACCGACGGGCGCTTGGGCGGTCAGGCCGTGGTGCCGGGTGTAGCCGGCACGTGGAAAGATCTCACCGACTCCGTGAACGCGATGGCCACGAACTTGACGGCGCAGGTCCGCAACATCGCCACGGTGACCACCGCCGTGGCCCGCGGCGACCTGTCCCGCAAGATCACGGTCGACGTCAAAGGCGAAATCCTGGAGCTCAAGGAAACCATCAACACGATGGTGGACCAGCTGAACGGCTTCTCGTCCGAAGTGACGCGCGTGGCGCGCGAGGTAGGCACGGAAGGCAAGCTCGGTGGCCAGGCACGCGTCGGCGGCGTCGCGGGCACGTGGAAGGATCTCACCGACTCCGTGAACTCCATGGCGTCAAACCTCACCGGGCAGGTACGCAACATCGCGGAAGTCACGACGGCCGTCGCGAAGGGCGACCTGTCACGCAAGATCACGGTCGAGGTCAAAGGCGAGATCCTGGCGCTGAAGAACACCATCAACACGATGGTGGACCAGCTGAACGGTTTCGCGTCGGAAGTCACGCGCGTGGCGCGCGAGGTGGGCACCGAAGGCAAGCTCGGCGGTCAGGCGGAGGTCGGCGGCATTGCGGGCACGTGGAAGGACCTCACCGACAACGTGAACTTCATGGCGTCGAACTTGACGGGCCAGGTGCGCAACATCGCGGAAGTCACGACGGCCGTCGCGAAGGGCGATCTGTCGAAGAAGATCACCGTCGACGTGAAGGGCGAAATTCTGGAGCTGAAGAACACCATCAACACGATGGTGGACCAGCTGAACGGCTTCGCATCGGAAGTGACGCGCGTGGCGCGCGAGGTCGGCACCGAAGGCGAGCTTGGCGGCCAGGCGGAGGTGCGTGGCGTCGCGGGCACGTGGAAGGACCTCACGGATTCCGTGAACGCGATGGCGACCAACCTCACGGGTCAGGTGCGCAACATCGCCGACGTCACCACTGCCGTCGCCAACGGCGACCTGTCGAAGAAGATCACCGTCGACGTGCGCGGCGAGATCTTGGAACTCAAGAACACCGTCAACACGATGGTCGACCAGCTGAACGCATTCGCCGGCGAAGTCAGCCGCGTGGCGCGCGAGGTCGGTAGCGAGGGCAAGCTCGGCGGCCAGGCGGTCGTGTCCGGCGTCGCGGGCACGTGGAAGGACCTCACCGACAACGTGAACTCGATGGCGTCGAATCTCACGGGTCAGGTGCGCAACATCGCGGACGTGGCTACCGCCGTGGCCAACGGCGACCTGTCGAAGAAGATCACGGTCGACGTGAAGGGCGAGATCCTGGAGCTGAAAAACACCATCAACACGATGGTCGATCAGCTGAACGGCTTCGCCGGTGAGGTGAGCCGCGTGGCGCGCGAGGTGGGCACCGAAGGCAAGCTCGGCGGCCAGGCGCTGGTGAAGGGTGTCGGCGGCACGTGGAAGGATCTCACCGACAACGTGAACTCGATGGCCGACAACCTCACCGGTCAGGTCCGCAACATCGCGGACGTCACCACGGCCGTGGCGCGCGGCGACTTGTCGCGCAAGATCACGGTCGAGGTGAAGGGTGAGATTTTGGAGCTGAAGAACACCATCAACACGATGGTGGACCAGCTGAACGGTTTCGCGTCGGAGGTCACGCGCGTCGCGCGCGAGGTGGGCACCGAAGGCAAGCTCGGTGGACAAGCGCAGGTGCCAGGTGTCGCGGGCACGTGGAAGGACCTCACCGACAACGTGAACTTCATGGCGTCGAACTTGACGGGCCAGGTGCGCAACATCGCGGAAGTCACGACGGCCGTCGCGAAGGGCGATCTGTCGAAGAAGATCACCGTCGACGTGAAGGGCGAAATTCTGGAGCTGAAGAACACCATCAATACGATGGTGGACCAGCTGAACGCGTTCGCGAGCGAGGTTAGCCGCGTCGCGCGTGAGGTGGGCACCGACGGCAAGCTTGGCGGTCAGGCGGCCGTCGAAGGCGTGGCCGGCACGTGGAAGGATTTGACCGATAACGTCAACTCCATGGCGAACAACCTCACCGGTCAGGTGCGTAACATCGCCGAGGTCACGATCGCGGTCGCTAACGGCGACTTGAGCCGCAAGATCACGGTCGACGTGAAGGGAGAGATTCTGCAGCTGAAGGAAACCATCAACACGATGGTCGATCAGCTGCGTTCGTTCGCGGCCGAGGTGAGCCGCGTGGCGCGCGAGGTCGGCACCGACGGCAAGCTGGGTGGCCAGGCGCAGGTGCCCGGCGTGGCCGGCACGTGGAAGGACCTGACCGACAACGTGAACTCGATGGCCAACAACCTCACGGGCCAGGTGCGCAACATCGCCGACGTCGCGACCGCCATCGCGCGCGGCGACCTGAGCCGCAAGATCACGGTCGACGTGAAAGGCGAAATCCTGCAGCTGAAAGAGACCATGAACACGATGGTGGATCAGCTCTCGGCGTTCGCGTCGGAGGTTACGCGCGTGGCGCGCGAGGTCGGCAGCGAAGGCAAGCTCGGCGGCCAGGCCCAGGTGAGCGGCGTCGCGGGCACGTGGAAAGATCTCACGGACAACGTGAACTCGATGGCCTCGAATCTCACGGGCCAGGTCCGCAACATCGCGGAGGTCACGATCGCGGTCGCGAACGGCGACCTATCCAAGAAGATCACCGTCGACGTGCGCGGCGAGATCCTGCAGCTGAAAGAAACCATCAACACGATGGTGGAGCAGCTGCGCTCGTTCGCGTCCGAGGTGAGCCGCGTCGCGCGCGAGGTGGGCACCGAAGGCAGACTCGGCGGTCAGGCCGTGGTGCCGGGCGTTGCGGGCACGTGGAAAGATCTCACGGACAACGTGAACTCGATGGCCTCGAACTTGACGGGTCAGGTGCGCAACATCGCGGAAGTCACGACGGCCGTCGCGCGCGGCGACTTGAACCGCAAGATCACGGTCGACGTGAAGGGCGAGATCCTGGAGCTCAAGAACACCATCAACACGATGGTGGATCAATTGAATTCGTTCGCGGGTGAGGTGACACGCGTGGCGCGCGAGGTGGGCACCGAGGGCAAGCTCGGCGGCCAGGCGCAGGTGGGCGGCGTCGGCGGCACGTGGAAGGACCTCACCGACAACGTGAACTTCATGGCGTCGAACCTCACGGAGCAGGTGCGCGGCATCGTGAAGGTCGTGACGGCCGTCGCGAACGGCAACCTCACGCAGCGCCTCACGGTGCAGGCGAAAGGCGAGGTCGCGGCGCTCGCCGACACGATCAACAACATGACGGACACGCTCGCGACGTTCGCGGACCAGGTGACGAACGTGGCGCGCGAGGTCGGCGTGGACGGCCGGCTCGGCGGTCAGGCCAACGTGCCGGGCGCCGCAGGCACGTGGAAAGACTTGACCGGTAACGTCAATTTGCTCGCCGCCAACCTCACGACTCAGGTGCGAGCCATCGCAGAGGTCGCCACCGCCGTGACGAAGGGCGACCTCACGCGCTCGATTCAAGTCGAGACGCGCGGCGAGGTTGCCGAGCTCAAAGACAACATCAATACGATGATTTCGAATCTGCGCGAAACGACGGAGAGCAATCGCGAGCAGGACTGGCTCAAGACGAACCTCGCGAAGTTTACCGGCATGTTGCAGGGCCAACGCGAGCTCAAGACCGTCGGCCGAATGTTGCTAACCGAGCTGGCGCCGCTCGTGAATGCGCAACAAGGCACCATTTATCACTTGAACGCGGCTGACGACGAAACGCAGCTCACCCTGTTGTCGAGCTACGCGCATGGCAGGGTCCTGCCGGTGGAGACGATCCGCCTCGGTGAGGGCATCGTGGGTCAATGCGCAGTCGAGAAGAAACGCATCCTTCTAAGCGGGGTCCGGTCGGACTTCATCAGCATCTCGTCGAGCTTGGGTAGAGCGCGCCGTGTCAGCGTCATTGCGTTGCCAGTGCTGTTCGAAGGCCAAACCAAAGCAGTGATCGAGCTCGCGGCGCTCCAGGATTTCATGCCGGGGTCGCTCGCGTTCCTCGATCTTCTGACGCAGAGCATCGGGGCGGTGTTCAATACGATCGAGGCGACGATGCGTACCGAGGGCCTGCTGACGCAGTCGCAGCAGCTCACGGTCGAGCTGCAAAGCCGGCAGAGCGAGCTGCAGCAGACCAACGAAGAGCTCGGCACCAAGGCGCGCCTGCTCGCAGAGCAGAACGCGGAAGTGGAGCGCAAGAACACCCAGGTAGAGCAGGCGCGTCACGCGCTCGAGGAAAAGGCCGCGGAGCTCGCTCTGACATCGAAGTACAAGTCGGAGTTTCTGGCGAACATGTCGCACGAGCTGCGCACGCCGCTGAACTCGATCTTGATTCTGAGTCAGCAGCTCGCCGAAAACACCGCGGGGCACCTGGTACCGAAAGAGGTGGAGTTCTCACGGAACATCAACTCCGCGGGCTCGGACTTGCTGCACTTGATCAACGACATCCTCGACTTGTCGAAGATCGAGTCCGGTACCGTGAGCGTGGAGATCGAACCGATCACGTTCGCTGACCTGCACAGCAGCATCGACCGCAACTTCAGACACGTCGCCGAGGCGAAGAGCCTGCCGTTCGACGTGCTGTTTGCAGGCGATCTGCCGAGGTCGATGGACAGCGACCCGAAGCGGCTGCAGCAGATTCTCAAGAACCTGCTGTCCAACGCCGTGAAGTTTACGTCGCACGGTCATGTGAACGTTCGTGTGGGGCTCGCAACACAAGGCTGGAGCGTCGATCACCCGGTGCTGAGCAAGGCGTCGCAGGTGCTCGCGTTCTCGGTCGAGGACACGGGCATTGGCATCGCGCCCGACAAGCAGAGACTGATTTTCGAAGCGTTCCAACAGGCCGACGCGGGCACGTCGCGCAAATACGGCGGCACCGGCCTGGGGCTCGCGATCAGCCGCGAGCTCGCGTTGCTCCTGGGCGGCGAGATCAAGCTCGCAAGCGTGCTCGGCCAGGGCAGCACCTTCACGCTGTATTTGCCTGTGCGCTACTCGGGTTCTGAAGGCAGCACCGCAAACGCGTCGACTGGAGTGCATCCGCAGATCGCGCGCAATCTGAACATTCTCCCGGTCGCGCGTGAGGAGCACATCGACGACGACCGCGACGAGATCGACCCGCACGACCTCGTCTTGCTCATCATCGAGGACGATCCTCACTATGCACGAATCCTGCTCGGGCTCGCGCACGACAAAGGCTTCAAAGGAGTCGTGGCAACGAAAGGCGCAACGGCGCTGTCGCTGGTGCGTCAATACCGGCCGGCCGCGATCTCCCTCGATATCTTCCTGCCCGACATGCTGGGCTGGACGGTGCTGAATCAGTTGAAGCTCGACCCCGCGACGCGCCATATTCCCGTGCAGATCCTGACGCTCGAGGAGGAGCGTCAGCACGGGTTGGCACACGGCGCGTTCTCGTATCTGATCAAGGCGCCGACGACCGACGCGCTCGAGACCGCGTTCGACCGGATCAAGACCTTTACGGCGCCGCGCACGAAGCGGCTGTTGGTGGTCGAGGACAGTGAGATCGAGCGCCAGGCGATCGTGGAGCTGCTCGCTCACGACGACATCGAGATCGTAACGGTAGGGACTGGCAGCGAAGCGCTCGATGCGCTCGCCGGGGAGCAAGCCTTCGACTGCATCGTGCTCGATCTGCGTCTACCAGACATGTCGGGGTTCGAGCTGCTCTCCGCCATGCATGCGAAGCCGGCGCTCGCCGACGTTCCAGTCGTGGTCTTCACAGGCAAGGATTTGACTCCGGACGAACAGGCGCAATTGAAGACGATGGCAAAGAGCATCGTGCTGAAGGACGTGCGCTCGCCCGAGCGGCTACTCGACGAGACCGCATTGTTCCTACACCGAGTGGTCACCGATCTGCCCGCCGACAAGCAGCGAATGCTCGAACGCCTGCACGGCTCCAGCGAAGTGCTGCGCCGCCGCAAGGTCCTGGTGGTGGATGACGACGCGCGCAACATCTTCGCGCTCACGTCCTTGCTCGAGAATCAGGAGATGGAGGTCATCAGCACGACGAGCGGCCGGTCGGCGATCGAGATCGTCGAGACCACGCGGGATTTGAGCCTCGTGCTGATGGATATCATGATGCCCGAGATGGACGGCTACGAGACGATGCGCCAGATCCGTACCAATCCCGAGTTCCGCACGCTGCCCATCCTGGCGCTCACCGCGAAGGCGATGAAAGGCGACCGCGAGAAGTGCCTCGACGCCGGTGCGAGCGATTACATCTCGAAGCCAGTGAACACCGATCAGCTATTGTCGCTGATGCGCGTTTGGCTGTTCCGCTAGGAAGGGCCAAATGAATCCGATGTCGAAATACCAGCATCCGCGCGCAATCATGAACATGAATCCCGAGGCGAACCGCGGACCCCCGCGCCTGCGTGAAAGAGGCGCGCGCCGCCATCCGTCGTCGGCACCGACCGCTTCAGCTGAAGGTGACTCAGTGATCAACATTCTGATCGTGGACGACGAGCCGAAGAATCTCACCGTGCTCGAAACGATTCTGGACAACCCCTACTATCGGTTGGTGCGAGCGGAGTCGGCCGACGAAGCGCTGCTCGCGCTCTTGTCCGAGCCTTTCGCGCTGTTGATTCTAGATATCCGGATGCCCGGCATGACGGGCTTCGAGCTGGCTGAAGTGATCAAGCAGCGAAAGCGAACGGCGCACGTGCCGATCATTTTTCTCACGGCGTACTACAACGAAGATCAGCACGTGCTCGAAGGCTACGGCAGCGGGGCCGTGGACTACCTCCTGAAGCCGGTCAATCCGCAGATACTTCGGTCGAAAGTCGCCGTGTTCGCGGAGCTATTTCGGAAGGACCAAGACGCGACGCATGCCAACCGCGCGTTGACGATCGAGGTGGCCGAGCGACGCCGCGCCGAGGAGCAGTTGCGCGAGATCAACGAGACGCTCGAGCAACGAGTGGCGGAGCGTACCGACGAGCTGTCGCGCGCCAATCGCTTGAAGGATGAGTTCCTGGCGATGTTGAGCCACGAGCTGCGAAATCCATTGTCGGCAATCATCAACGCGGTGCAAATGATCGACCCGTCGGGCGCGGCGTCCGACCGCACAGCGTGGGCGTTTGGCCTGATCGACAGGCAAACCAAGACTTTGCGGCGCATCGTGGACGACCTGCTCGACGTGGCGCGCGTGGCACGCGGGAAGATCGAGCTGCGCAAACAGCCGATCGACCTCCTGGAAGTGGTCAGTCACGCCGCCGACGTCGTACGCCCGTCGGTGAAGTCGGCCGAGGAGCTGGAAGTGCTGCTGCCTGCCGCGCGGCCGCTGCGAGTAGATGCGGATTTCACGCGGCTCGAGCAATCGATCGTCAACTTGTTGCTGAACGCGGTGAAGTTCTCGTCGACTGGTCGCCGAATCAAAGTGGCCGTCGAGCGAGCGGACGGCGACGCCGTCATCTCGATCAGGGACAACGGCATCGGCATTGCACCGGAAATGCTGGCTCGAATCTTCGAGCTGTTCACTCAAGCGGATCACTCGCTCGATCGCGTTCAAGGCGGGCTCGGGATTGGCTTGTTCATTTGCAAGCAGTTGATCGAGCTACACGGCGGCGGCATCTCCGCGCACAGCGACGGCGTGGGGCAGGGCGCGACGTTCACTCTACGTCTGCCGTTACTGCGCCACGAACACGAGACCGTGCCTCAGCAGGTGACTGCGCCGACGCAGGCTGCCGAGCCCGGCACGACGAAGCGCGTGCTCGTCGTTGACGACAACGTCGACGCAGCCGTCACGTTGTCCTGGTTGATCCGCCAGCGGGGCTATGCCGTGCGAGTTGCTCACGATGGCTCGGAAGCCCTCCAGGCCGCGCGAGACTTCAAGCCCCACATCTTGCTCCTCGACCTTGGCCTGCCGGGCATCGACGGTTACGAGCTCGCGCGGCGGCTGCGCGCCGATGGATTCCTTTCGTCTCGAATGATCGCGATCTCGGGGTATGCAAGAGACAGCGACATTGAATTGTCGCGTCGAGCGGGCTTCGACCTCCACTTCGCGAAGCCCGTCGAGCTCGCCGAGCTAGTCGCCGCGCTAGAATGAGGGCAAGCTCTCTTGTGCCCTTCGAGTAGCGTTGCATGCGGAAAGGAATTCCCTCGATCGTTCTTGGTCTGGCGCTGGCGCCGGTAACTCACGCGCAAGCTCCCGCGGACGCCGAGGCCACGCTTGCTTCACGCGCCGTCATGACGGGCGAGCAAGTGATTCACATCCTCGACGAGACGGTGGATTGGTACCGCATGCTCGGCGTCCAGCAGCAGTCGGCGACGCAGCCGAGCGATCTCCTTATTCTTTACGCCAACCGTCAGTCGGCGGATCGCGTCGTAGGGTTGGCGTTCGAGGTCGCGCGGGCGAACGCCGACCTGCTGAGCAGTCAGGCCGAGCTCAAGCAGGACGACGCGCCCGACCCGTCTGTCACAAATCAGAAAGCGCTAGACACCCGTCGCAGGGCGATTCAGGCAGAGATGGCCGCAGCACAGAAACAGCTCGGCGAGTCGCAGCCTCCTGCGCGGGCCGCCCTGCAAGCGACGCTCGCGGAGTTACAGAGCGAGCTCGATCTCCTCAATGCACGCCGCAATCTCCTGAATACCATGATCGAGCTCGCGCAGGAAACTGACGCGAACGGTTCCGGAGTCAGTGCGCTCAAGGAGCACATCAACGCCATCGCAGCATCGATTCCCGCCGCAACAGCAGGCGCGACGCCCATGGCCGGTGTGCCCGATGGCCAGGACGGCATGATGCTCACCACCGTGGCGGTACCGCAGCCCACCGCGGATCAAGGCGCCACCGGCAGGCCCGGCATCTGGGACTTGGCCAGCACCGTGTTCAGGCTGCAAGGCAAGCTCGCAACGATCGACGACGTCGACCAACGCACTGAGGCGCTCGCCAAGACCTTCGCCAATACTCGTGCTTTGCCGGACCAGCAGCTCAAAGTGCTGTCCGCCCGCGGTGACGCGATGGCCGCTCGCACCAGCGGGGCCGATGCCGCGGGGACGAAAAAAGCGCGCGATGAGTACGACACGCTGGCGTGGCTCTTCAAGCAGACCGCATCGACCCTCGTGCCGCTGACGAAGGCCGGCGTACTGCTCGATCAGTACCGAAATAACCTCGACAACTGGCGAGACGCCACGCGGTCTCAATATCGCTCTGCGCTGCTGACGCTCGCCACGCGCGTCGGGCTGCTGCTGCTGCTGCTGGCCGTCGTATTCGGTGCCGGGGAGCTCTGGCGCCGCGCGGTATTCAAGTACGTGCACGAGATGCGGCGGCGACATCAGCTCATGCTCGTGCGGCGAATCGTCATGGCGGTCGTCGCGGTCACTATCGTGGGCGTCACGTTCGCTACCGAAGCGAGTTCGCTCGCCACGTTTGCCGGCCTGTTGAGCGCCGGTGTCGCGGTCGCCATGCAGAGCGTTCTCGTGTCGATCGTGGGCTATTTCTTCCTGGTCGGAAAGTACGGCCTGCGTGTCGGCGACCGCGTGCAGATCGGCGGAGTCACCGGGGACGTGATCGACCTTGGCCTTGTGCGGCTGCACATGCTTGAGCTCGGTCCAGACTATGCGGCGACGGGTCGCGTCGTCGCCTTCGCCAACTCCGTCGTATTCCAGGCAGCGGGCGGTATCTTCAAGCAGATCCCCGGCGTGAGTATCGCGTGGCGCGAAGTCACCCTGAGCGTGCCTGCCAGCAGCGACTACCGTGCCGTCAAACAACAGTTGCTCGATACGGCGAACAGCGTGCTCGAGAAATATCGGGAGGAGCTCGATCGGCAGACGCGCGAGCTGCGCAAGACGTCGTCGTCGAGCGGCGCCGACGAGGCGCACGCCAACGTACAGCTCAAGTTCTCATCGGGTTCGATCCAGGCCATCGTTCGGTACGCGGTTCCGCTGGCACGGGTGTCTGAAGTCGAAGAGCGCATGTCGCGCAAGCTGAACGACGTGATCCGTGAGAGCGCAGCGCACCCGGCTGCGATCACTGCGCAGCGCGGGGAGTGAAGCGACCCGCAAAAGCGGGCGAGACTGCTCGCCCTTCGATTTTTCCTCCACGCCCGCGAGGAATGAAGGGGCGCGACGCCGAGTTGCGTACGCTATCGCGCACGATCCTCACCGCGCGACCCACGCGCCTCGCGCTGGTGGGCCCCGGCGGCAGCGGCAAGTCGATGCTGGCAGCGGAGCTCGGCTACCGTCTGCGGGCCGACTTCGGCGGCCGCGTCGACTGGTTCCGCACCGGCGCATGGGGCTTCCACACGTTGAGCGAAATGCTGGCGTTGCGCTTCGGCACCGGGCTCGGCGAAGGGCGCGTGCAGCGACTCCGGAGATTTCTCTCGCGCGGCCCGCAGCGGTTGATCGTGCTCGACAACCATGAAGACGATAGCGCCATGGAACGCCTGTTCGAGGCGTTCTCCGATTCCAACGCCACGTTCGTGATTACCGCGCGTCGCTGCCTGCTCTCGGGAGTCTTGATCTACCCCGTGGTTGCGCCGCTCGTCACGTCGGGTCGCAGCGCGTTCCCACGCGTGGCCGCCCTTACGCGTTTGCTGCGCTGGAATCCGCTGGCGCTCGACATCGCCGACAGCATTGTGGCGTCGCGCGCCCTGAGCGCGAAGGCGCTGGGCGAGTTCTTGAACGACGCAGGCGTGACTCGCGTGCGCGCGCTGGAGCACGAGGACGACTTGCCGGAAATCGCGCTGCTGATCGCGTGGGCGTGGCCGCGCCTGCGCGCCGAAGCTCGCCGCGTACTCGGCGTGCTGGCGCATATGGAGGGCGACCACATGGATGCGACGTCGCTCGCCAAGCTGGCCCGCGTTGCGCGACTCCGCCCCGCGTTGGCGCAGCTCGAGCGCTGGCACCTCGTGCAAGAGCCGCTGCGCGATCGTTACACGCTGCATGCAGTGGTTCGGCACGCGGTGGCGCGCCGCACGAAGCCCGCTCCGGAGCGCATGTTCGAGCACTACGTGACACTACTCGAGCGCCACCCCGAGCGCCTGGAAAGCGAACAATCCCAGCTGTTCGCCGCGTTGGAGCATGCCTACCGGAAGAGCGACCTGAATGCGCTGCTGCGCGTGAACGCCCTCACGCAGAGGCTGGAACGAGCGGAGGAGTGAAGCGGTGCCGCGCGCAAGCACGCGGCACCGCATTCCTATCGCTTACTTCTACTTCTTGTCGAAGTTGAACAAGTCCTCGGACAGGTCGTCGGGCTTGCTCATGCCTTGCTCAAAATTATCTTCCCAGATCTTGGCCCATGGACGGCCGTACATATCCGGCATTTCGTACGTGAGCTTGGCGCCGGGCGCCAGCGGCTGGTTCTTGCCGTTGACGTTGAAGATTGTCTGCACGCATTCGATGAACGGATACGGCACTTCATTTTGATCTTTGAAGTTATTGATCTTCATGAAGTTGCGGACGATGCGAACCGGCACTGCGAGCGCGTCGGCATCATAGAGGATCGTTTCGTGGTTGAGCCCCACGAACTTGCCGTCCTTGCGAATCGGCGTGTACATCTCGATCGACTGCAGCTTGCTCGAGAATTCGAACTCCGAGTGTGACTTCCAGCCTTGGATGTTGCTGGTCCACGTGATCAGCACGTCTTTGTCCCAGAAGCCGATCGTGTCGCCGTACCAGCGCGGCACCGCAGGACCCAGGCGCGGAACGCCGCCCTTCGGGACGTCCTCCATGTTGAACTCGCGGCCGACGTAAATGTCCTGCATGAAGTTACGCGCCACGCCCGCGCGCACCTGCACCAAGTCCGGCGTCGCGATCACGTAGTGCTCCCACACGGCGGCCGGATACCAGCGCCGCATGAAGCCTTCGGGCCAGCAGAACGTGGAGGGCCAGACCGCCTGGCCACGCATCTGGTGGTAGGCCTCCTGCACCATGCGCTGCTGGTACTCCGGCGTCAGCACCGAGAGCACCGTCGGAATCTGCGTGTGCCGGCCCCAATACCAGTTGCTCTGGGTGGCAGCGGCGCGAGCGGGGCGTTCGTAGACGCCGTTCCACTCCGCAGCCGGGAAATTTTCGAAGGTGTACAGGCTCGGACCGCCGCGGCCCTTCGTCTCCTTCATGAGTGCTTCGTAGTGCTCCTGCGCCGTCTTGAAGCCATACGGGCTCACGATCGCTTCACGCGGGTAGCTGATCTCGCAATGGCCCCATGGAGCGTCTGCGTCATTCTTCGACGAGTTGACCGGCGGGTTCTGCAAGATTCCGCGCACGTACTCCGTGGCCTGCGGGCTGTTGCAGCGGAAGTAGCGTGGATCGCTCCAGAGCTCTTTGTCTTTGTAGAAGTCGTCGCTCGTGAAGATGTCGCGCGGCAACGGCTTGTAGTTCTTCGGCAATGCGTTGTTGGCGTAGCCGTTCAACGGAAACGGGTGGGCCGGGTCGTATTGCTGCCCGAACTGGCGGATCCAGTTCGGCCCCACCTCCGGTTTGCCTTGGACGCTTGCGGCCAACGGCCGGCCGCGGCCGACGCTCTTGAAGCCGATGTCCGGAATGTCCTGTGCCATCGCGGGTGCTGCCATCAGAAGGGCGGCGAGCGCCAGCGGTTTTATCGATGCCATTTTCATGCGTTTCATTCCTCGCTAAATCAACGGGCCGGAGCCACGACACGCCCCAGCGCGTCACTGCGTCCGCTACTCTAACCATCGGGCCCCCGGCACTGAAGCCCTGGCCGCTCGGCGATGGCGGCTGTTGAGCAATCTCAAGTTTTGCGAAACGGCAAATCACGACGCTAATTGCGTTGCGACGACGCACACCTCGTGTCGATTGAACGCGAGCTGGCGCGCGCGCACGTGCTGGTATCCCCAGCCGCGGATGCGCTTGTGGAACGCCGGTAGCTGCGCGGTCAAGCGCGGATCGGTGAGCTTCAGCGTCAACACGAGGCCTTCAAGGCGCACGTTGCGCGTCTTCACGATCGACTCGACGCTGTCGAGCGTGTGCTTCGGCGCTACGTTGGTGTCTGACATAAGCCAGCGAGCTCCGCTGAACGTTGCACGCGGCACGTCGCGTACCCGAGCGCGTAGGTGTGTGAAACGCGGATTCGCGAGCACGGCGGGGTCCATCTCCGCCGCGTCGATGCCCGTTACGATGCAGCCACGCTCGAGCAGCGCCGCGCACGATCCGCCCGGCGCGCTGCCGATCTCGACGCAGCGGTCACCTCGGCCGACCGGCAGCTCGGACCAGCGCAACGCCTCTTCGATCTTCAGGTAGGCGCGCGAGATCATGTCGGGCGGCACGCGCAGCGGCGGCACGCCACCAGGCCAGCGTGTTTCCGGCGATTCCGCTCGGTGCCAGCCGATCCACCATTCATCTGGTTCTACGAGCACGCAATCGAGCACGTTCTCGCCGGGCCGCGCGCCCGTGTTCAAGGAAGGAATCGCCGCCGACTTCGGCGCCCGCGTGAGCAGCAAGGCACCGATTTCTTGCGTGGGTGTTGTAGCCGAGGCATCGAAACCTTCATCCCCCGGTAGCGCGCTCTCGCGCTGCCACACGTGTAGGTGTTGGAACGGCGGGACGCCCCAGTGCTCACGGCCCGTGTCCACCATCGTCCAGAAGTCCCGAGCGAGCTGTTGACGGTCCGCGCCGAGGACTTTGCCGAGCGAGTAGCCCCAAGTGCGGGCGAACGCGCTGCGCAGCACCGGCGGTTCACCATCCGCCGCTGCTTCGGCGATCCGAAACGTGACGAAGCCCGGTCGCGAGAATGCGAACCGCAAAGCCGGATGGCGGCGAGCTACGTCGCCTTTGAGGGCCGCCTCGGAGCCAGCTTGGCACGCGGCAAATAGAAAAAGCGTCACGCGCGCATCCTACCTAAGTGTTGGCCGCTGCGGTGCTATGCTCGATGTGTTTTTCGGGTGATGGCCGCCATGAGAGAGCAACAGCTCCGACAATCCGCAACGCGCTTCGGTCGCGCTGCGCTAGTCATTCTGGTGGGCGTAGCGTCTGCCGCAGGATCGCAGAGCAGCGACGCGCAGACGAAGCGCCCGCAGGTGCCGAGGTACGAGCCCGATCCGCTGTGGTCGCAGCTCTTGCCGAACGACTGGGTCACGGGCGCCGTGGGCGGCATTGCGGTCGACTCCCACGACAACGTCTGGGTGTTCCAGCGTCCGGGCAGCATCCCCGATGCCGAGAGGGCCGCGGCGCTGAAGCCGCCGCAGGCGGAGTGCTGCATTCCGGCGCCGGCGGTGCTCGAGTTCGCTTCGAATGGAAAGTTTCTGCAGGCCTGGGGCGGCCCGGGCGCGGGCTACGAATGGTTCAAGACCGAGCATGGCATCTTCGTCGACGCCGACGACAACGTTTGGCTGTCCGGCAGCGCGAAGGAAGACAACCACATTCTGAAATTCACGAGTGCCGGCAGATTCATCTTGCAGATCGGCCACGCGGGCAAGAATGCGGGGAGCAACGATCGCGAGAATCTCGGGGGACCCGCCGGTTTGTTCGTGCACCGCAAGACGAACGAACTGTTCGTCGCGGATGGTTACTTCAACCATCGCGTCATCGTGTTCGATGCAACGACGGGCGCTTACAAACGGCACTGGGGCGCATACGGCAACAAGCCCGACGACAGCTACAAGTTCGCGCCGCGTGAGCAGCTCGTGCAAGGGGCGGCGCCGGAGCAGTTCAACAATCCGGTGCATTCGGTCGTCGTGTCGAACGACGATCTCGTCTACGTCGCCGATCGGACGAACAATCGTCTGCAGGTCTTCAAGCTCGACGGCACATTCGTGAAAGAGCGGTTCATCGCGCGCGGCACGCTACAAGCGGAGGGCACCGTACATCACTTCGCGCTGTCGCCGGATGCGGCGCAGCGCTTGCTCTATGTCGTCGACGGGTCGAACAAGACCGTGCGCGTGCTCGAGCGCGAGACGCTCGAGGAGCTCTCGACCATCGGCGGGCGCGCGGGGCACAACGCGCGCGAGTTCTTCCACATCCACAGCGTGGCGATCGACTCGAAGGGCAATCTTTTTCTGGGCGAGGTCAACAACGGTCAGCGCTACTACCGCTGGGCGGCGAACGGCGTGGCGGTCGAAGCCGGCAGTGCTCGATCGCGGTCGAAGTCCACGCACGCGGGCGACGGCGCGAGGTGACACGCGTCGCGCGCGGGCGCGGCGACCACGAACGCAGCGCGAGGTCTTCTTCGCTTCGACGTGCCGATCGATCCAGGCGATCACGAGGTCTGCGAGCTGATCGCCGTTCTGCCGGCAAATGCATGATCTCGATGTCGCCGCTGGCGATATCACGCGGGGTCAGGTGCACCTAGGCCTGTGCTGGGCGACTAGTAGATGACCGACGGCAGCCAAGCCCCTTCGGGCTCGTTATAGAGCCCCGTCGTCATGAGCGTCATCGTTTGGGTGATGCGCATGCGCCGCGCCAGGCACCACCTCACCAGTTCGCCGTTGCGTGCGGGAATCAGAACGCCGGGGCCTGGAATGGATTCGGCGGCGCCGATCAGCGCCTTCAGATCATCCGTCGTGTCGGCTACTGCGTGCCCCATGAAGCCGACCCGTGTTGCGTATCCGGTGATGCGTCCCAGGCGTTCCACGACCGAGGCCGTGCCCTGCGTGACTGCGTCGCGCAACTCGCCGTTGCGTTCGTGGCCGTGCACACGCATGCACAGTCGATCGCAGGCGGGCACGTCATCGGCGGTGGCGGCACGTATGGCGTAGCCGGGTAAGGTCACGGGGCTCGCCTGTCCTTGCATGCATGCCAACAGTTCGCGTGCTTCGAACCCCAGCTTCAAGTACAACGCGAGCGAGCGGCGATGATAAGCCGCCTGCACGAGGCGGATGCCGACGAAACCGCGCTCCGCCGAGCGCTCCAGCACAGCGCGCATCAGCACGGCGCCGGCGCCGGCATTCTGATGTGTAGGATCGACCGTGATCGGCCCGATGCCGCTGATCGGATTTCGCTCGTCCAGAAAGTTGCTGCCGAGCACTCGACCGTCCATCTCCGCCACGACATCGAATATCCGTTCGTGCGCGACCAACGATGCGATCACTCCAGCCGCGATGTCCGGGCTCGGCAGGTCCGGTGCGCAACCATGCGCCTCCGCGACGGTTTTGAATGCGGTGTAGCAAATGTCGCCAAGGGCGGCGGCATCGGACTTGCGGCCCCGGCGCACGGTGACTGTCATTCGGTGTCCTTGGTATTAGGTTCTCAGTGCGATGTGTCTCGTCCCCAGTCCTCGTTCGCACGCGCGATTACGTATGCGTGGATCGCGTCGGCCTCGTCGGGGCGAAGCACGTCGGCGAAGCTCGCCATGCCGAGCCGCTCGCGCGCACCGCGTAGCACGATGTCGTCGAAGCCGGCGTGCGTCTCCGCGGTCATGTGGCGGAGATCTTTGATCACGCCGTTGCTGACGGCGCGAATGCCGTGACAGCCCGCGCAGATCCGATGGTAGAGCGCGTTGCCGTTCTCGATCACGTCCTCGCTCACGCGCGGCACTGCCGGCGGGCCCGGCGGTAACGGCACGGCTTCGTCGAGCGGCGGTAGCTGCGCAGTGCCGCCGAGTTTGAACACGAGCAGCCGGCCGTCGGCGCGTTTGCGGCTCGTGGTGGTGCGGATTTCCTGCAGCATCGCGTTGCCGCCACCGAAGCCGGCACTGAGCGCGAGGTACTGTTCGCCGTCGACCGAATAGCTGATCGGCCCCGCGACGGGGATCGTCTGCACCGGCATCTCCCAGAGTTTCGCGCCCGTGTCCGCTCGGTACGCCGCGACCGTTTGATTCACGGTTCCCTGGAACACGAGATTGCCCGCGGTCGCGAGCGTGCCGCCGCTGCCGCGTGACGGATACTCGACGCGCCACGCTTCGCGTTGTCGTACGGGATCCCATGCCGTGAGCCACGCGTGGCCGCGCGATAACCCAAGTTCCGTCGCGATGCGTCCGGCCTCGCCGAGCGTGCCGCCCCAGCCGGTGTTCGAGCGAAATTGACGTCCCTCGGTGGGCGTGAAGCCGGGGTCGCGCGAATACGGCAGCCACACCTCTTGCACCGGAAAATACACGAGCCCGGTGATCGGGCTATACGACATCGGGTTCCAGTTGTGCGCGCCCGGCGGCGCGGGTGTCATCAATACGGGCTCGAGGTCGTAGCGCGCCGCGGGGTTGATCACCGGTCTGCCCGTGCGCAGATCGACGTGGCTCGCCCAGTAGTTCGGCGCGAACTTCGTCGCCGACAAAAGCTCGCCGGTCGCGCGATCGAGCACGTAGAAGAAGCCGTTCTTCGGCGCCTGCATGATGACCTTGCGCGCACGGCCTTCGATTTTCAGGTCCGCGAGAATCATCGGCTGCGTCGCGGTGTAGTCCCATTCGTCGCCGGGCGCTTCCTGGTAATGCCAGACGTACTCGCCGGTGTCGGCGCGCACCGCCACGATCGATGCGAGGAACAGATTGTCGCCGCCGCCCGGGCTGCGGTATTCCTGCACCCACGGTCCGCCATTGCCGACGCCGAGATAAATGAGGCCGAGCTGCGGGTCGTAGACGATCGAATCCCACACCGTGCCGCCACCGCCTTGCTTCCACCACTCGCCAGACCACGTCTTCGCCGCCATCTCCATTGCAGCGTTCTCGAAGCCCTTCTTGGGATCGCCGGGTACCGTGTAGAAACGCCAGAGTTGTTTGCCGGTGTTAGCGTCGTAGGCCGTGACGAAGCCGCGCACGCCGAGCTCGGCGCCCGAGTTGCCGATCAGCACTTTGCCGTCGAACACGCGCGGTGCGCCGGTGATGGTGTACGGCGCCGATTGGTCGAACGTTGCGACGGTCCACACGGGCTTGCCGGTCACGGCATCGAGCGCAATCAAACGCCCGTCGAGTGTCGCGATGATGACTTTGCCTTCCCACACCGTGAGCCCTCGGCTCACGATGTCGCAGCAGGCGAGGCGGCCCCAGACAGCCGGCACTTCGGGATCGAACTTCCAGAGCTGCTTGCCGGTTTTCGCTTCGAGCGCGTAGGTGATGTTCCATGCGCTCGTCGTGTAGAGCACGCCGTCGACGACGATGGGCGTCCCCTCGACTCCGCGATACGTACTGAGGTCGAGATACCACGCGAGCCCGAGCCGCGACACGTTCTTGTCGCTGATCTGTTTCAGCGGGCTGAAGCGCTGCTCGTCGTAGGTGCGGCCCCAGGTCATCCAGTTGCCGGGCTCGCGATTTGCGCGCAGCAGCCGCGCCTGATCGACTTGCGCCGGATGTTCCGCCGCATACGCTACTGGCGTACAGCACGCCACGGCGAACGCGGCGAGACCCGTCGACCTTGCCGCGGCGCACATTCGCTTCATGGATCCCCCTCCGGCGTTTCTATGCAGCGGGTCTAGCGGCTCCTTGCATGCCGCCTTCGACCGCTCGCTCGTACGGCGCCGAGCTTGGCGCTACTTGCGGCAGTTTGTTGAAGCGCTGATTCGCCTCTACGTCGACGCCTTCGACGTACAAGTCGCGAGCGACTGCGCTTACCAGTCGCGGGTGATCGACCGTGCTCGGCACGTCGCCCACGGGAATGCCGAAGCTCAGCTGCGCTGCGAGGTTGAAACAATGGACGTTGCGCAGGTACTCCGCGCCCGTCGCCGCACGCGGCAGGAACTCGAAGCCGGCGCCAAGATACGGTCGCGCCGCGCCTGCCTCGCTCTCTTCGCCCGCCGCCGGCTTGAAGCGATCGCGCCAAAGCGCGATGTGCTCGTGAATGCGCTTCAGCTCGGGCTGGAGCGGAAGGTCGATTCGATAGCCGGTGCCCGCGATCAGGTGATCGAAGCGCATGGTCTTCTTTCCGGCCTTCGCCGTGATCTTGCCGTTGCTCGCCATCGCCACGTTCTCGAGCGAGGTGTTCACGTGGATGTGAAATCCTTTGAACGCGACCGCGCGTTGCAGCGAATCGAGTGGTACCGACGCGACGCGGCGCTCGCCAGCGAGGTAGTTGCGCCAGCGCACGACGTCGGGAAGCTCATACGTGAGCTCGAGCATGTTCGACTGGCCGCGGTCGGGTGGGGGCGCAGCCGGCTGAGGCGGCGGTGTCGTCGGGGCGGGCGCCTGATAGTCGATGTATGCCCGTCGACTGAAGAGATGCACCTCCGCGGCGCCGGCTTCGAGCGCTGTAGCGGCTGCGTCGAACGCAGACGCGCCGGCACCGACGACTGCGATGACCTTACCCTTGAACGTTTCGAGCGGGAGCGGGGCAGCCGTGTGTGTCCAGACTTTCTGCGGCAGCGCGCGGATGAAAGCCGGCACGTTCGGGCCGCCGGCACCGGCGTAACCGTTCGCAAGCACCAGTTTGCGCGTCGTCTCAACGCGTTGTGCGCCGTCCGTCTCGAGGTGCAAACGCAGCACGTCGCCTTGCGGCTCGATCTCGAGCAGCCGCGTGCCGTAGCGGACTTTCGTGTCTGTGGTTTGCTGGAACCACGTCAGGTAGTCGGCCCACGTGAGGCGCGGAATCCGGTCCAGTGCGTCGAATGCTTCCGGGCCGTTCAGGGTTTCGAACCACGCGCGAAATCCCAGCGCCACATTGCCCTGCTCGGGGCCCGACATGGTCTTCGGCGTGCGCAGCTGGTGCATGCGTGCGATCGTTCGCCAGATGCCAGCCTGGCCGGCCGCGGCCTGGTCGATCACGTCGACGCGGCCGACGCCTTTGCGGCGCAGGTCGTACGCGATGGCCACGCCGCTCTGCCCGCCGCCGACGATCACGACGTTGTGATCGACGCCCGCGCGTGCGCGAACCCAGTCGGCCGGAGCGGGGCCAGCCCAGCGCAGGGCTCGGCGGGTTTGCGCTTCGAGCTGTTCGCTCGTGGTTTTCACGACCGGCGCGGTCGCGACTTGTGCAGAGGACACCTGGGCCAACGCTGCAGGCGCGCTCAACGTGCCGACGGTCAACGCTGCTGCGCCGTGGAAGAACCGCCGTCGATCGATGCGGCTCGGCGCTTCGTGCTCCTGCGTTGCGAGCGTCGTACGATCGGTTTTCTGTTCGTCGGACATGGGCGTTCCTCTCGAAGTCGGTGGTCGTCGGCGCACACTACAGAATTAATGAGCGAGTCGACAACCGTTGCGCGGGTAGCGGGAACGACGCAAGCTGCTGCGCGTATGGCCGACGACACCGACCGCGCCTTCATGGCGCAAGCGCTCGACTGCGCCCGGCACGCGTACGGCTTGGGTGAAGTGCCCGTCGGCGCGGTGCTGGTCGATTCCGCGGGAGTGGTAGTTGCACGCGGCGCGAACGCGCCAATCGCGAGCCACGATCCGACGGGGCATGCCGAGATCATCGCGCTGCGCGCGGCCGGACAGGCGCTCGGCAACTATCGCTTACCCGGCTGTTCGCTGTACGTGACGCTGGAGCCTTGCGCCATGTGCGTGGGCGCCATCGTGCACGCGCGAATCGAGCGTGTGGTGTTCGCGGCGCCGGATCCGAAAACAGGTGCGTGCGGCTCGGTATTCGATCTCGCTGCGCACCCGCGACACAATCATCGATTGATCGTAGCGGGCGGTGTGTTGGCAGAAGAGGCTGCAGCGCTGCTGCGACAGTTCTTCGCGGAACGACGCGGCTAGCGCGTGACGAGCCGTCAGCCGATCGGCGTCGGCAGCGGTGGCGCGGACTCTTGCGACGTCAGCGTCTCGCGGCTGTCGAGCCACATCAAGATCTCGTAGTACCGGCGCACGTTGTCGACGTAGGACACAGCTATTCGCCCCGGGGCGAAACCGCGCTGCACGCTCTCATACGAGTCCTGCTCGCTCAGCAATGGCAGACGTTGCCGCACGGAGTCCCAGCGATCGGGGTCTGCGCCTTGGCGTTGCGTCAGAATGCGCGCGTCTTCGATATGGCCGTAGCCTAAGTTGTAGGCGGCGACCGTAAGCCACGAGCGGTCGGGCTCCTGGATGCGTTCCGGCACTTTGGATCGAGTGCGCAAGTAATGGCGCGCACCGCCGAGGATGCTTGAGCGCGGGTCGTGGCGATCGGTGATGTTCATCTTGTCGGCGGCGAGCTCGGTGAGCATCATCATGCCGCGCACGCCGGTCGGCGATATCGCGCTCGGGTCCCAGTGCGATTCCTGATACGCGATCGCGGCGAGGAGCCGCCAGTCGGTCCCCGTCGAACGTTCGGCTTCGAGAAAGAGGTCGCGGTAACGCGGCAGGCGCGTGTTCACATCGCGCACGAAGGCGCGCGAGCTCACGTAGTCGAATTCGCTCGACGCGAAATAGTAACGATCGAGGATCTTCTGGAGTTTGCCCGTCGCCTGCACCTCGGCGAAATAGGCGGCCACGCTCTCGCGCAGCGAGTCGTCGCCTTTGGGGAGGGCCCAGGCGATGTGATCGTCGGGCCCGACCGCAAAGGCCACGCGCAGATCGGGATAGAAATGACGCAGCAGCTCGAACAGGTGGGAGTCGGCGATCGTATAGTCGATGCCGCCTTCTGCGACGCGGCGCATGAGCTCCTCGCTCGAACTCTGTGATTGCTCGATCCAGGTCAGTAGCGGCACCTGCGCCCGCAACTTTTCGAGCAGGGTCGCGTGTGACGAGTTGGCCACCACTTCGAGACGCCCACCCACGAGGTCCTCGACGCCGTTCGGTCGTTTCGTGCCGCGGCGGTAGATGATCTGGGGATGGATGCTCTGATAGGAGGGCCCGAAACTCACCGTCTCGCGGCGTGAATCAGCGATCGTCAGGCTGGCGGCGCCGATCTGGGCTTTGCCCGAGACGATATCCGGGAACACTTGGTCGTTGACATAGATGCGTAAGCCCACGCCGAGACGCTCTGCGTAGCCGCGGGCAAGCTCGTACTCGATGCCGCGGGGTTCTTCAGCACCGTAATAGAAAGCGGCGGGTGTGTTGCGCGTGACGACCCGAAGCTCACCCGAGCGAATGATCCGCTCGAGCAGCGAAGGCGGGGCAGAGCAGGTGCTCAAGAGGGTGCCCAATAGGACTGCGAGCAGGATTCGCAACAGCCAGCTCCGGCGGAGGACTTCGAGAATTATACCGGCGTCGTCTGCCGGGCGCTGCTCTTCCTAAGGTGTTTTTTGTAATACACCTAGGTTCTTCCACGAGATTATGTGCGGTCGTGGAGAGCGGACGCTCGTGCAGAGGGCTTTGTCGGGAAAAAGTGGCTGAGCCTTTCAGTGATCATGCTGGTAGCGCGAATGCCTTGATCGACTCCGCGCGAAAGCCGCGCATGTGGGATCGTCCGATTCAATGCGTGATCGCCACTGCGGTCTGACTGACTCATCCTCACGTTCTCGCGCCTGATGATTCTTTGCGTACCGAACCGTGCGGTGTTGAGACACTAGGTGACGCTTGAGAATATTCAAGCTGTTTTTCGTCACAGGTTTTTTTTTTGGAGTTGCAGAGAGATGTTGAGCGTTTCGCAGTTACGACCGACAGTGAGCAGGGATCGCTTTGATTCGCACGGGGCACGGAAAGCCGCCATCGCGATGCTCACCGCTATCTACAAAACGGGGCGCCACGGCACGCTTGCCGAGGTGCTGATCGCGCTCGAAGTCATCGATTCGAATCTCGATGGCCGGCCGCACTCGATGAAGTCGTTGTCGAGCAAACTTGGGATTCCGTACACGTCCGTCTCGCGGATCGTGTACTCGTTGACGTCCGAGGCGCAGCCCGGCGGCATCCTCAAGCTGGTGCCGGATGGCAAAGACCGCCGCCGCAAGCACATCGAGCTGGATCCGGAAGCGTTCAAGCGTTCCGGGTCACAGGTCCGTGCGCTCGAGAAGGCGATGATCGACTACTACGGTAGCTCGGTCTACAAGCTGAAGCGCGAGAAAGCGAACTGAGGCAGAGGCCGGCCGCGGCGCGGCCGGCCTTTCGCGCACCTCGTCGGCTATGTCCGCTGCGGGCCTTCGGGCGAACGGCGTCGGCTTGCCGTTGTCCGATGGCTCACCGATGCCTAACATCGAAGGTTCAAGGCAAGGAGCGGCCATGCAGATACGCAGCGGAGAGTCGGGTGCGCGTGTGAGCGCTGGGGCGAGGCTTGCCCTGCTGGTCATTGCCACGCTCATCGCAGCAAGCCCTTTCCCGGTATCGGCGCAGCCGCATCAGTTCACGTTCAGCTGGCAGTTCGCGCCCGATGACGCGATGCGGCCGCGCGGCGGCACAACGAAGGGTACGCCCATCACGCTCGCGAAAGAGCCGAGTGCCGCGTGGCGTGCGCTGCAAGAGCCTGGGCTAACGAAGTTCGAGCGCGATCGCCGCGCGATTCTTGCGATGGCGGGCGGCTACCGTACGAGCTTCGACTTTCTCGAGACCGTCGGCTTCAAGCCGGGGTTCACACCGTCGCGGCCGTATCAGTCGTGGAGCACTGAGTACGTGTACGTCGTCGAGGACAGCGGCACGTTCATCCGCCTCCAGCATCTGATGGTCATGTTCGTGACGGACAAGTCCGGCAAGCTCCAGGGCTCGTTCGTCCAGAAGCACTGGCGTCAGGACTGGCGTTACGAGGATACGGACCTGCACGTGTTCGTCGGCAGCAATCGCTGGGAGCGCCGCAAGCGCAACGCGGACGAGGTGCGAGGCCGATGGTCGCAGGCGGTCTTTCAGGTAGACGACTCGCCTCGCTACGAAGCCATCGGCGAGTGGCAGCACGAAGGCACCTACTCCGCGTGGACGAGCGAGCACACGTGGCGACCGTTACCGCGTCGCGAAGCCAGCACGCGCAGCGATTACCAGGTGCTCGAAGGCATCAATCGGCACACGATCACGCCGACAGGTTGGGTGCAAGAAGAGGAGAACCTGAAGCTCGTGCTTGGCGCCGACGGTAAGCCCGATGCTGCGATGCCGTATCTCGCTCGCGAGCTCGGTGTCGCGCGTTACGAGCACATCGTGAATTTCGATTTCTCGGCCGGCGACCGCTATTGGCAGCGCAGCGGCGAGTTCTGGGGCGAAGTGCGTGCCGCCTGGGGCCGAATCTACGCGGCGCGCGATTCCTTTGAATACCTGGAAATCGTGGATGGCCAGGAGATGTTCGTGCCGCTGTTTGAATACGCGGATCGGCTCGACAACGGCGAGGCCTACGATGCTGCCGCCGCCACGGCCGTGATCAACCGCACGTTTGCTACGCATCTGCACTAGCCCAAGACCCCATCCGCTAAAGAACGCGAGTCGCGCTGCCGATATCTTGGCAGACCACCGCCGATGCAGATGCTCGGCGGGCATCCGGTCGTTGGCGGGAGCTCATGAAACAACAGCAACGCGAAACCGACACCGTCGTGCTCGGTCCCGGATATCAGGAAGCACGCAGCGCCACCGCGGCGTTGGTTTCGCGGCTCGAGCGCTCGCTCGCCGAGGGTTCACTCGCGTTGCCGTCGTTACCCGAGGTGGCGCTGAAAATCCGGCGTGCGCTCGCCGACGAGAATGTGTCGTTCAGCGAGATCGCGCGTTTGCTCGGCGCCGACCCTGCTCTAGCCGCGCGCGTTCTGAAAATATCGAACAGCGCGATGTTCTTTCGCGGAACGGCGCCAGTCATGAGCTTGCATAACGCCGTTGCGCAACTGGGTCACCGGATGGTGCGCAACGTTGCTCTGTCGTTCGCCGCGCAGCAGGTGTTCATCGGCTACGGCAGTCGCGAGCTACGCGATCACGTTACCGCCGTATGGCGGCACAGCATTCATACCGCCGCGCTCGCCCACATGCTGACGCGCGTACGCAGCAAGCTCGATCCGGACGAAGCGTTCCTCGCGGGCCTGCTGCACAAGGTCGGTAAGCTGTACATCCTGATGCGGGTCAAGGACGACCCCGAAGTGCTGGCGGACGAGGCCGGGTTTCAGTCGGTATTCGCGGCGTGGCATCCGCGTCTCGGCCGCGCGGTCATCGAGAGCTGGGAGTTGTCGGAAGACCTCGCGGTGGCCGTGGGTGATCACGAAGCCTGTGGTCTCGAGGCGCCGGGCCCGCCGACGCTGACGTCCATCGTCGCAGCCGCCAACTATTTCGCGGAGCACAGCGAAGCCGCGTGCGCGGATCCCGACTTCTACACGAAGCTGCCGAGCTTGGGATCCCTTACTGTCGACAAACCGACGTTCGATTGGCTGATTCGCGCGGCCGATGTAGACGTCCGGCTGCTGATGCTCGCGTTCGGCGTCTGACGCGACTCGCCGCGGCTCGACATAATCACTCCCGGGACGCGTGTTCGCCGAGCGGCAGGCCGCGCTGCGCCGCTAACTCCCCCCAGTCAGGAACGCGAACGATTCTCATTGACTCGCTGAATGCGAGCGATTAGCATTTGCGAATTCAAGCGACGGGGAATTTCGCGATGCGTACTTTGCCGACCGATAGGCCGCCGAGCCGTGCGCTGCTCGCGAGCGCCATCGGCCTCGCGCTTGCCTCCACCACTGCTTTTGGCCAACAGAGCAGCCCGGCGGCCGAGATCGTCGTGACCGGACAAGCACCGAGCGCGGAACCCACGTCGAGCAAGTTCACCGCGCCGCTGCTCGAAACGCCGAAGTCCGTTGTCGTGATCTCGCAGGCGTTGATCGCGGCGACGGGTGCGACTTCGCTCGTCGACGCGCTGCGGACCGTGCCCGGCATCACTTTCAACGCGGGTGAGGGCGGCCAACCCGCAGGCGACAACTTGAAGATCCGCGGCTTCGACGCGGGCGCCGACGTTTTCATCGACGGATTGCGCGATGCCGGCTCGCAGACGCGCGACGTGTTCGCGCTCGAGCAGATCGAGGTCGTCAAAGGGCCGGGCTCCGCGTACTCGGGCCGCGGCTCGAGCGGTGGCTCGGTGAATCTCGCCACCAAGAAGCCCAGTGCCGCGGACTTCGTCGTCGCCGATTTCGGCGCCGGTAGCGACGGCTACGGCCGCGCAGCTCTCGACACGAACTTTCGTCTTGGCGACAGCGTGGGGTTTCGTCTGAACGTGCTCGCGCAGGATTTCGACGTGCCTGGCCGCAACGAAGTCGGCGGTTCGCATCGCGGTGTGGCGCCGTCGTTCGCGTTCGGCATGAACACGGACACGCGCATGAATCTCGACTTCTACCGTTACGAGACCGACGACACCCCCGACTACAGCATCCCGTACACCCGCAACGCAGCCAACACGGCTCCCGCGGGAGAGCCCGTAGCAACCGACCGCGACAACTTCTACGGCTTGCTCGATCGCGACTTTCAGAGAACGGACGCGGACGTGCGGACTTTCCAGATCGTGCACACCTTCGCGAAGGGCCTCACGCTCAGCAACGTGACGCGTTACGGCCGCACGACCAACGACTATATCGTCACAAATCCCGACGACGGTCGCGGCAACATCGTGAACGGGCTCATCTACCGCAGCCCGAAAAGCCGCAACTCCGTGTCGACGACCACGGCCAATGCCACGAGCATTGTCGGTCGCGCGAAGACAGGCCGAATCGAGCATAGCTACGCCGCGGGAGTCGAGCTCGGCGACGAGGCCATGACGAACACGCCTTACGTGATCACGACGGCCTTCGCGGGCAACGCTGTCACGGCGTTTTCAACTTCGTGTAGTGCGCCGGGCGCAGTCGCCGCCTCCGGCTTCAACTGCACGTCGCTCAGCAACCCGAATCCGAACGATCCCTGGGTCGGCACTATCACGGCGTCGACGACGCCCACCAGCGTGGCGACCGACACGCGGGCGGTGTACGGATTCGATACGCTGAACTTCAACAAGCACTGGGCGCTGAATCTCGGCTTGCGCTGGGACGACTACGACACGGAACAAAACGGTTTCGTCGCGAATGTTCCGCAGGTACTGCGCAACAAGGCTGATTTCTGGAACTACACCGCGGGGCTCGTCTTGAAGCCCACGGTGCACAGCAACGTGTATCTATCGACGGGCACGTCATCGAGCCCCTCCGGCAACACGCTCGGCGACGGCACCGAAAATCTCGCGACCACCAACCAGGATCTCGCTCCGGAACGGGATCGCACGTACGAGTTCGGCGTCAAGTGGGAGCTGGGAGCACGGCTGGCGCTAACGACCGCCGTGTTCCGAACCGAAACCGCGAACGCTCGAGCGGCCGTGACTGGCGGTTTGCAGGAGTTGATCGGCGACGAGCTCGTGCGCGGATTCGAAGTGGGGCTGAGCGGCAACATCACGAACCGCTGGCAGATGTTCACGAGCTTCGCGTTCCTCGATAGCAAGATCGTGGACGACGGCCCCATCGCGACGAACGAGGGCAAAGCGTTTCCGAACACGCCGCGCAACAGTTTCTCGTTGTGGACGAGCTATGCGGTTTCGCAGCGCGTGACCATCGGCGGTGGCGCCAACTACGTGGACGAGCGCTTCGGCAATGTCGCGAACACCGTGTGGATCCCGGACTACTGGCGTTACGACGCGATGGCCGCGTTCTCGATCAGCCGCAAGGTGAATTTGCAGGTGAACGTCCAGAACCTCACCAACGAGACCTACTTCGTGCGCCCCTATCAGAATCACTACGCATCGCTCGGCCCGGCTCGTTCGGCGGTGCTCAGCGCCAAGATCAACTTCTGATCGATGTTGTTGCACGTCCCCGATGTCCTGACGGCGGCTGAGGTCGAGTACGCACGTCGCGTGCTCGATGCGGCGCAGTGGGTCCACGGCGCGGCAACCGCAGGTTTCCAGTCGACGGTCGTGAAGCGCAACGCGCAGTTGCCGGAGGGTTCGCTTGCGGCACGCGAGCTCGGCGAGTTGGTGCTGCGTGCTTTGAACAACAACCCGCTGTTCGGCTCCGCGGGGTTGCCCGCCAAGGTCTTTCCGCCGTTGTTCAATCGCTACGCAGACGGCGAGGCGTTCGGCAACCATGTCGACAATGCGATCCGGCAGGTGCGCGGCACGAGCCAGCGCCTGCGCACCGACCTGTCGGCCACGTTGTTTCTATCCGCACCGGACGAGTACGACGGCGGCGAGCTCTTGGTCGACGACGCTTATGGCCCGCGCGCCGTAAAGCTCGCAGCCGGCCATATGGTGTTGTACCCCGCGACGAGCCTGCATCGCGTGGCTCCGGTAACGCGCGGAACCCGGCTCGCGTCGTTTTTCTGGGTTCAGAGCCTCGTGCGCGGCGACGCCGAGCGTTCGCTGCTGTTCGATCTCGACATGTCGATCATCCGGTTACGGCAGCAGGTGGGTGACAACGAGGCCGTGGTGGCGCTCACGGGTGTCTACCACAATCTGCTGCGTCGCTGGGCGGAGCTCTGAGCCGCTAGCTGCCTCACGAATGGCTCCCGCGCGCGCGGCGAATCTTTATACTGGCGGCCGTGGCGGCCTTCAGTTTCAACGAGTTCTACCAGCGCAACCGGCGCATCGTCATTTGGGTCATCCTGTTTGGCCTGTTGTGGCTGCTGCGGGATTTCTTCGGCGTCGTATTGCTGTCGTTCGTGCTGGCGATCGTCGCGGCGCCCCTCGCGGACGTCGGAACGCGGCGTTTGCGGCTTCCGCACTGGTTCGCGCTGACGCTGGTCTATTTGACGTTCCTCGTCGTCTTGGGCTCGTTCGTAAGGTTCGTCGTGCCCAGCGTGGCGTCCGAGGTGAACCGCATGATCGGTAACCTGCCAGCCACGGAGTCGAGCGTCATTGAGGCCAAGAACCGGCTCGTCGACGCTTACCCGACGCTGCGCCAGCCGTTGAACGGCTTCCTTCGTAGCGCTCTGCTCGACGAGCGGGTTGCTAGTATCGAATCGCAGCTCACCGCCGAACGCCAGCGACTGAACGTGACCGACGAGCAGATAACTGCGAGTGCGAACGGTACGACGCCCCCCGTGGGCGCGCTCGCGGAGTACTTCAAACGCCAGGATCAGCTGTACGTGAACGAGTTGATGGCGGGGCAATTCCAGCGCGTGCGAGATTACGCCCCCGCAGTCATCAACATGATGTACCGCGCCACAGCCACGATGCTGCTCGGCCTCCTGTTCAGTTTTCTGATCCTGATCGATTTAAAGCGGCTCGCGCTCGGCATCGAAGGTCTTCGCAACTCCCGCGTCGGGGACTTCTACGCCGAGGCGGCGGAACCCGTGGCGCGATTCGGCATGGTGCTTGGTCGTGCCATCGAAGCGCAGGCAGTGATCGCGGTCGTGAACACCGCGCTCACGCTCGTGCTCATGCTGTTGCTCGGCATTCCGCTCGTGGCGATGTTGTCGGTGATCGTATTCGCCTGCAGCTTTCTGCCCGTGATAGGCGTAGTCGCATCCACGGCACCCATTGTGCTCGTGGCGCTGAACGCCGGCGGCCTCGGTCTGTCGGTGACGGCCGTGTGGGCCTTGATCGTGCTGCATGCGGCCGAGGCGTATCTCTTGTATCCGTATATCTACGGCAGGCATCTGAAGTTGAATCCCGTGCTCACGGTGATCATCCTGTACGTCGCGTATCACGCCTTCGGGCTGTGGGGCATGCTGCTAGGCGTTCCCGTGGCGCGCTATTTCATCAATGACGTGATCGGCTTGAGTTTGCGAGACGATCCCGTGGCGCCGGCCGTCTAATTCGAGGCTTCCGATGCAGCAACCATCGAATCGCGTCATCGTCACCGTCATCGGCGAGGACAAGGTCGGTATCATCGCGAACGTGTCCACGTTGCTCGCGGAAGCGAATGCCAACATCGTCGACATCTCGCAGACCACGCTGCGCGAGTTCTTCACGATGATCATGCTCGTGGACATGGACAAAGCTTTAGTGCCATTCGACGAGCTGAAGCGGCGTTTGAACGTGAAAGGCGAGGCTATGGGACTTCGCATCGACGCTCAGCATGAAGACGTGTTCAAGTTCATGCACCGCGTCTAACGAAGCACCGCCGTGTCCATTCAGTTCTCGCCGCAGGAGATTCTCGAGACCATCCGCATGGTGCAGATGGAGAATCTCGACATCCGCACAATCACAATGGGCATCAGCTTGCGCAACTGCGCGCATCCGGATCTCGAAGTTGCGGCCGCGAAAGCCTACGAGAAGATCTGCCGCGCCGCGGAGCGGCTCGTCGCCGTGGGCGACGAGATCGAGCGCGACTATGGCATTCCGATCATCAACAAGCGCGTCTCCGTCACGCCGGTGGCGCTCGTAGCCGAAAGCTCGGCGAGCCGCGACTACGTGGTGTTCGCACGAGCGCTCGAACGCGCGGCAGCGACGGTCGGCGTGAACTTTTTGGGCGGCTTCTCCGCGCTCGTGCACAAGGGCATGACGCCCGGCGACGAAGCGTTGATCAACTCTATCCCGGAGGCGCTCGCGGTCACCGAGCGAGTGTGTGCGTCGGTCAACGTCGGTACCACGCGTGCCGGTATCAATATGGATGCCGTGCGGCGCATGGGCGAGATCGTGTGCGAGACGGCGCAGCGCACTGCCGACCGGGACGGCGTGGGCTGCGCGAAGCTCGTGGTGTTCTGCAACGCCGTGGAAGACAACCCGTTCATGGCCGGCGCGTTCCACGGTATCGGCGAGCCCGATTGCGTCATCAACGTCGGCGTCAGTGGCCCTGGCGTCGTGTTGCGCGCGATCGAGCAACAGCCCGACATCGATCTCGGGGAGCTCGCGAGCGTGATCAAGCGCACCGCGTTCAAGATCACTCGCATGGGTGAGCTCGTGGGCCGCTCCGCGTCGGCGAAGCTCGGCGTGCCGTTCGGCATCGTCGATTTGTCGTTGGCGCCGACGCCGGCGCAGGGCGACAGCGTCGCGCGGATTCTCGAGGTCATGGGCCTCGAGCGCGTCGGCACGCACGGTTCGACGGCGGCGCTCGCCATGTTGAACGACGCGGTCAAGAAGGGCGGCGCAATGGCATCGAGCCACGTCGGCGGGCTGTCGGGCGCATTCATTCCGGTGTCCGAGGACGCCGCCATGATCGATGCCGCCATTGCGGGCTCGATCACGTTCGACAAGCTCGAAGCCATGACCTGCGTGTGCTCCGTGGGGCTCGACATGATTGCAGTGCCCGGCGACACGCCGCCCGAAACGATCGCCGCCATCATCGCGGACGAAGCCGCAATCGGAATGATCAATCGCAAGACCACGGCCGTGCGCGTGATCCCTGCGCCCGGCAAGAAAGTGGGCGACATGGTCGAGTTCGGTGGTCTGCTCGGGCGCGCGCCGGTGATGGCGCTGCACCGCGAATCGAGCGCCGCGTTCGTGCGCCGCGGCGGGCGAATTCCTGCGCCGCTGCAGGCGTTCAACAATTGAGCCTGCGCGCGATCAAACCCGTATGAGCGAGCCGCAGGGAAGCGACGAAGCAGGGCGCCCGCCAGCTGCGTCAGTGCGCGTTCGTATTGGCATTGCGGGCCGCATTCGACGCCTGATCGGTTCGCGCCACCGCTACCCGTGGCTGCTGCCTCTCGTGAGCTTCATCGGTGGCTGGATCGGGTTCGCGATGGTGAAGCGCGGAGAGGGCTTCGCCCGCGCGATTGCGCTGCTCGCCTTGGTCGGATGGTTCTGGTTGCTGGTCGAACCGTGGATCCGCCAGTGGATCGAGCGTCGCCGGCCGAAGATGGGCAACTTCGTCGTGAACTTCGTGAGCCAGTCGTTGCAGCAGGAACTGCTGTTCTTCTCGCTCCCGTTCCTGATCGGCGCCACGCAGCGCGATCTCGGGCAGATTGCGTTCACGGCCGTTGTGGCGCTCGCGGCGTTGGTCAGCACTGCGGATCCCATCTACGAGCGTGTCGTCGCGAGGCGTGCGGTGCGCCGGCTGCTGTTCCATGCGTACTGCAGCTGGCTGTCTGCGCTGATCGTGCTGCCCATGGTGCTGCGTTTGCCGGTCGAGCGTGCGTTGCCGGTGTCCGTGATTGCCGTCACGGCGTGGCTGCTGCTCACGTTGCCGATGTCCGTGCGCTCGTTGAAGCACGGCGTGACGCGCGCCATTTGGGTGGCCGGAGTCGTTGCGTTGCCATTCGCGCTGTGGGAGCTCCGCGCTCAAGTGCCGCCCGCGGGTCTCGCGGTTACATCGGCGCGCATCACGCAGACGATCACAGACATGAATCCGGGGCAGGCGGTGCGCGAGATCAAGCGGACGGATCTCGAGCGCGGCGTCGTAGCGTTCGCCGCGATTCGGGCCCCGGCGGGGCTTTCGCAGGACATCATCTTCGAGTGGTACCACAACGGCCAGTTCGAGCGCGTTTCGGCCACGATTCACGGCGGCAATGCCGATGGTTACCGAATCTTCTCGCGGAAGGTGGCGTTTCCCCCGGATGCCGCGGGCGTTTGGATCGTGGATGTGCTGACGCCGCAGGAGCAGTTGCTGCGCCGGCTCAGATTTAGTGTAGATGACTGACGCGCGGTGTAGGACAATCGCCCTTGCTGCCGTTTGCCGGCGCGGAATACCATGCCTTGACACTAGGGACAGCGCCCACTTTAGGGCCCGGAGATAACGCGCGATGGCCAAGAAAAAGGTAACGAAAGTGACCGCCGACCAGCTGATCGAAGACCTGCAAACGGTCATACGCGATGCTGAGAGCCTGCTGGGAGCCACCGCGGCAAGAGGCGGCGAGGTCATAGGCGAAAAGATCCAGGAAGTTCGCTCGCGCGCCGAGGAATCGGTACGCGCCGCCAAGGACCGCCTCGCAGCTATCGAAGAGGATGCGCTCGAGCGCGCGCAGGCGCTGGCTGGCGACACCAACGAATATGTGCGCGAAAACCCATGGCAAGCTGTCGGCATCGCGGCCGGCATCGGGCTCGTGCTCGGCTTGCTGGTCAGTAGACGCTAGCGCTTGGAATTCGACTCCGACACGCCACGCGAGAGCGCTGAAGAGCGCGAACCCGGCCCGATCGGGAGCTTGTTCCGTTCCATCGCGAGGCTCGCGGCCACGTTTGTGGCCATCGCGCACACGCGTCTCGAGCTGCTAACCACCGAGCTTCAGCAGGAGATGCACCGCATCGCGGCGATCATGGTATGGACCGTGATCGCGGTGTTTGCCACGGGCATCGGTCTGTTCATGGCGGCGCTCGTGGTCGTGTTCATATTCTGGGATACGCACCGCGTGCTGGCGTCCGTCCTTGTGACGAGCGGGTTCTTCGTGATCGTGGCGTGCGCCCTCATCGTTCTGCGGATGAAGCTCAAGAACCGGCCGCCGATTCTCGAAGGCACGCTGGCGGAGCTCGCCAGTGACGCGGACCATCTGAAAGCCGTTGCGAGAATAAGTCGATGAGCGATCGCGAACTGGAACTCGCGGAACGTCACGCGGAGCTGCGGCTGCAGTGCGCGGTGCAGCGCCGCGTGGTTGCAGCCGAAGTAGAGAACCTGGAAGCGCGCTTCCGCTCGGTCGATCGCTTCGCGATCCTGACTCGCAGCGCACTACTGCAGCCCCGTGTACTGTTGGCAGGCGTCATTGCGCTGGTCGTGTTCGGCCGGATTCGCGCGTTTAGTACGATCGGCCGCGCTTTCCTGTTGATGACTGCGGCGCGCCGGCTGTGGCGCGCTGCGAAATTGCTCTGATTCCGGCGTTACCGCTAGCCTGAGCACCGGCGCGACCGCGCGTCCAGCGTGGTAGAGTCGCTCGCATCTCACGTCACGGGGGTGCAGGCTATGACGATCATCAAGAATATTGTGCTGTGCGCGACTGCGTTGTTGCTCACGGGCGTGGTGCATGCGGCGGACGATGCGTGCACGGCCAGCGGCGGCCTGCAGTTCGTGTGCGGCCCGAAGAACGCCGAGGATCTCGTCGCGGTGCCAGGCACGAAGTGGTTGCTCGCGAGCGGCATGACGGACGGCGCCGGCCTCACACTCGTTAATACGAGCGACGGCGCGTATCACGTGGCGTACCCGGGGCCGAATCCCCGCGCGGCGCACGACGCGAAGTATCCGGACTGCACGACGCCGCCGAACGCGGCCGCGTTCGTCACGCACGGCCTGAACTTGAAACCGGGCACCGCCAACCATTCCACGCTGTACGCAGTCGCGCACGGTGCACGCGAGTCCATCGAAGCCTTCGATGTCGACGCCTCGGGCAAAGAGCCGGCGGTCACGTGGCAGGGCTGCGTGCTGATGCCGGAGGGCCTTGCAGCGAACAGCGTCGCGTCGTTCGCGGACGGTTCTCTGGTTGCGACCGTGCTGCTGATGCCGGGTAAGACCTTCGGTGACTCCATAGCGAAGAAGCCGACCGGCGCGGTGTTCGAGTGGTCGCCGGGCAAGCGCGGTTTCGAACTCGTCAAAGGCAGCGAGCTGCCGGGCAACAACGGCATCGAGACGTCGCCGGACGGCAAAGAAATCTTCGTCGTGTCGTCGGGCTTGCAGACGATCGTAGCGATCTCCCACGCCAATCCGACCAAACAACTGCGCACGACGCGGCCGCTGCCGTTCACGCCTGACAACCTGCACCGCGGTCTCGACGGCACGCTGCGCACGGCCGGCATGGCGAACGATGTGCCGGAATGCGGCGGTACGCCGGGCCCACAGCACGATCTTTCGAAACTCGGGAGCTGCCCGCGCGGCACCATCGCGATGGAGATCGATCCTGCGACGATGAAGGGCACCCTGGTCGTGCAGACGCAGACCAACAAAGCGTTCAGCAACGCGACGATGGTGCTAGTGCAGGACGGTCAGTTCTGGCTCGGCACGTTCCAGGGCGACCGCATCGCGCACGGTCCGTTGCGCTGATACGCCGCGCGCGTCGCGCTGCGCTAGGGCAGCGCGAACGCGTGCAGTGTGTTGTTCGCTACGACGGCCACGTACTGTTTGCCGTTGCGCCCCGTATAGGTCATCGGGTTCGCGTTGACGACGTCGGTTAACTGCGCAAACCAGAGCTCGCGTCCGGTGGCCGCGTCGAACGCGCGCAAACGCGCATCGTTCGTCGCGCCGACGAACACGAGCCCACCGGCCGTCGCCGTTGGGCCCGCGCTACCGCTGCCGCCCGTCAATTGTTTCTCCGCCGGTAATCCGCGCGTGATACCGAGTGTGCTCGTCCAGCGGATCTCGCCGGTGTTCGCATCCAGCGCCACGAGCCGCGACCACGGCGGCCGCGTGCACGGCAACGTCGCTAGCACTTTGTCGTTCGCATCTTTCAGCGGCGCGCTGAACGTGAAGTACGGCCCCGCGCCGTCGACGCTGCCGCGATCGTACGGAATCGTGGAGCCCGCCGTGCCGCGCCCATAGTTCTTGCCGAGCTTCTTCTGCTCGATCCAACCAATCAGCGACGTGTCGTGCGCGTGGATATACAGCGTCGCTGTGCTGGGATCGGCTGCAATGCCACCCCAGTTCACGCCGCCGCCCGCACCCGGCAGCTGCAGCGTGACCTTCGGCGCATTGCCTTCACGATGGAACGCGAACGGCGTGTACGGCCCGGCATTCAGCAAGCCGCCGCTCTTCTGCCACAGCGCTTCGCACGCGGCCACGTGCTCCGGCGACGTGTCTTCCGCGCGCACCATGTCACGCTCTTTCACGAAGTCCACGCGCGCGAGCGCCGCCGCCGGTTTCACGGGGAACGGCTGCGTCGGCGAATACCATTCGCCGGGCACGGAACCGGCCGGCACCTTACGTTCCTCGACGCCAAACACGGGCTTGCCGGTGGCGCGATTCAGGATGAACGCGTACGCGCTCTTGCCGATCGATGCGAGCGCGGGTGTGCGCTTGCCGTTCTGCACGAGGTCGATCAACACAGGCGGATTCGGCAGGTCGAGATCCCACAGGTCGTGGTGGATGGTCTGGAAGTGCCAAACGTATCGGCCCGTGCGTGCATCGACGGCCACGATCGAATTGCCGAACAGATTCGCGCCGGGCCGGTCGCCGCCCCAGTAGTTGCCCGCTGCGCTCGAGACCGGCATGTACAGCACGCCGCGTTGCTCGTCGAGCGTCATGTACCACGCCCACACGTTGACGCCGGAACGGTTGCGCCAGCCATTGTCGAGCCACGTGTCGTGGCCGCGCTCGCCGGGTAGCGGCACGGTGTGGAATGTCCACGCGAGCTTGCCGGTGCGCACGTCGAATGCGCGCGTATCGCCCGGTTCCGCGAGTGCTATTTCGCCCGTGGTGGCGCCCAAGATTGCGAGGTCGCTGAAGATCACGGGTACGCCGTTCCACGGCACCGCAATCTGCACGACGCCGTCCATGCCGAAGCTCGGAACGAGCGCGCCCGTGCGTGCGTCGAGCGCGACGAGCGTGGGGCCGGCGACGAGCAGGATTCGTGGCGGCAGCTTGCCGTCGCCGGGCCAATACGCGACGCCGCGCGCCGTTGTGTCGAGCGGCGCGGGCAATACATGCCGCCACAGCTCGCGTCCCGTGTCGGCCTCGAGCGCCAGCACCTCGTTGCCGCGTACCGGCAGGTACATGACGCCGTCGACTACGATCGGTGTGGCCTGCGGATTACCTCCCGCGCCCGGTGCATCGTCGTTGGCGCCCGCCGTGCGCGCGACGGCCACCTTCCACGCCTCGGCGAGTGCGCCGACGTTGGCGCGGTCGATCTGCGTCAACGCGGAGAACCGCGTGCCCGCGTGATCGTGGCTGAACATCGGCCAGTCGCCGGGCGGCGCTGCGGCCGCGCCGCCCGTAAGGAGGGTAAGGAAGAATGTCGTGTAGAGGCAGTTACGCGGCGAACGCATGCGGGCTCCGGCGTAGGAACTGGCTGGCGACTGTACTACAGGCGGCGCCGTGCCTATGTCCGCGGGGCAGCGTCGCCCGAAGGTGGCCGTGCCTCGGTCCCACGCCTAGAATCGTCGTACGAGTGGGGAGCACTTTGGGCACGGGACGTTTCGTTCGACCGCTTTTGTTGTTGGCTGCGTGCGCGGTGGCACCGCGTGCGTTTGCGCAACAGGCTGCGCCGAACTTGAACGGCTACGTGACGCTGGCAACAGCCTACTGGAAACGCGGCCTGGCGCAGAGCGCAGGTCCGTCGGCGCAAGCGGGCATCGATTTCGAGCACCGGAATGGCTTCTACGCGGGTGGCTGGGTCGCGAACGTCGATTTCGCTCGCGAGTACAGCCAGGACGAGCCGCGTCGCCTCGAAGCCGACATCTACACGGGCTACCACAAGCGGCGGCAGCAATGGTCGTGGAACGTCGGCCTTGGTCACTACGTATATCCCGGCACGGCCGTGAACTACGACTACAACGAGATCAGCGCCACATTTGGAATTCGCGACCGGTTCTTCTACACGGCGGCGTATTCGGATGCGTACTACGGTCTCTGGCGTTCCTCGCTGAACCACGAAGCGTCATTCGCGTTCCCGCTTCGCGGCAACTTCGAGATTGGCGCGGCGATCGGCAAGTTCAAAGTCGCCGGCGGTGTGCTCGACATGACCTACTGGAACGTGGGCGCGTCGAAGCTGGTGCGGCGGTTGGCGATCGACGTGCGCTACTACGACGGCAACTACCCGAGCGTCAGCTACTTCGGCGATCCCGACGCGAATCACCTCGTGCTCAGTCTTTCCTACGCCCTCGGCGGTCGACGGCCGAGAATCTAGTTAGAAATTGGCGTTGGCAGCAGTGCCAGTGCACGCGGCCGACACACCGACGCGAGTGAGTGCCCGGCACGCGTTGATCGACGCGCGGCCGATCGAATGCGTGGTGCTCGCCGTCAAAATCGCGGCGATGCGTTCCGCGTCGAGATCCGGCTCCCGCTCCATCAGCAGCGCCACTACACCCGTGGCGTGGGCCGCGGCGAACGAATTGCCCGTGAGGAACGCATAGCGCGCACCCGGCGTCGTCGTGAGCACTTCGTCGCCCGGCGCACCCACGAAGTACGGCGAGTCCGAGCTCGCGGTTCCGACCGAGGAGTGCGCTGCGAACACCTGCGCGTGCGAGGAGGGGAACGCGACTGCCGGCGCGGCGTGCTCCGGCTGCGCCGTGACGACGACGATACCGCGCGAGATCACGACGTCGAGCAGCTTCGAGAGCAGCGGGTCCGCGGGCCCGGCGAGGCTCAGGTTGATGACGTTGGGCTTCAACGCGAGCGCGGTCTCGAGTGCGCGCGCCAGCGAGAAGCTCGAGCACTGTGCCGCGAGGCTGTCGTTGGCGACGGCCCAGCACGCGCGCAGCGCGGCGATGGTGACGTCGGGAGCGACGCCGATGATGCCGCGCTTGTTGTTCACTGCCGAAGCGATGATGCCGGCCACGGCGGTGCCGTGAACCTCGCCGTCGCGCGCGAGCGGGTGCTCGCTCACGAGGTTGCGCGAGACCCGCACGCGGCCGCGCAAATCGGGGTGGTTCGCGTCGATGGCGGAGTCGATGATCGCGATCGATACGCCGCGCCCAGTGGCGAACTTGTGCGCTTCCTCGACGTCGAGCTCGGCTGCGGCCGACTGGAGCCCGAGAAACGGATCGTCGGAGCTCGCGCCTTGCGTCTCGAACACGTTCATCCGCTGCACGATGTCGACGCGCGGGTCCGCCGCGATGGCCTTGATCACGGCGTCGACGTCGCGCTCGCTCGGCACGGCAAGCACTTCGCAATACACGCCGAGGGAGCGAATCTCCCAGCCGTCGACACGGTGCAGGCCGTGGTCGCGCGCGATCTGGCTCAGGGTGCGGTCGACCGTCGGCGCGGGGCCGTAGCGGCGCTGCAGGTAACGCGCATTCGGCGCGCCCGTAAGTCCCGCAGCGAGGTCTGTGGACTGGCGCACCGTCACGAGGATTTGCCGACTCGCGGTCGCGGCCGTGCTCGCGGTGGTCGGTGCCGCGTGCTGCGGCGTCGTCGCGCACGCTGCGAGCAAGACTGCCAGCGCCGCGGTGAGCGCGAGCCTCATCGCGTGCTCTCGCTGAACGCTCGACCGGCGAAGCGCACTCGCGGATCGCGCTCGAGCTGCTCGATCAGGGCAGTCACTTCCGGATCCTTCGCGCTGCCCCCGTGAATGCGCACGCCGTAGCGTCCGAGCTCGCTCGGCCCGCCGACGATCTCGCCGTCAACGGTCTTCAGCAGCGCCTGAATATCGGCGAGAGCGGTTTGCTGATTGAAGATGACGTCGATCTGCGCGCGCTGTTCAGCGGATTGTGTGCCGAGTGTTTTGTAGCCCAGTTGATTCGGGACGTTCGGCGCGAGCCACAGCAGTACGCCCAAGAATGCGACGCCCACGGAGGCCACTGCTGCAAATCGGAAGAACGGCGCATAGCCCGTATCGCGGCGTGCCGGTTGGGTCGCCGCTTCGCGATCGAGCTGGCGCTGCAGTCGGTCGAGGCCCCCTTCGGCGGAGAGGTGCAAGGTGGGTTGACTACGCACTGCTTGTCGCAGGCGCTCGAGATCCTTCAGCTCGCGGCGGCACACGATGCACGTACGAACGTGCGACTCCGCGCGGTCGCGCTCGCCGGCCGCCAGGCTCCCGTTCGCCAACCAGGGCAGCAGCGCGTAGACGGTGTCGTGATTCAGCTCCGAAGTCACAGCGTGTCCTTGCCGAGGGCGGGCAACAAATCCTTGAGCTTGGCGCGCGCATGAAACATGCGGGTCTTCACCGTGTTCACGGGGCACACCACGATTGCCGCGATCTCCTCGTAGGAGCATCCGTAGAAGTAGGTCAGCTCCACCACGGCTCGTTGCTCTGGCGACAGATGCCGCATGCCTTCCTCGAGTAAATCGCGTAAATCCGCGTCGTCGCTGTGTTCCGCGGCGGGCTCTGAACGTTCAATGAAGGCGTCGAAATCCACGCTCGCGAACCGGTCGGACCAGCGGCGATACGCTTCCAGGGATTTCAAGGCCTTACGGTAGCCAATGCCCATGAGCCAGGTCGACACGCTCGAGCGGTAGCCGAACGACTGGCTATTGCGCCAGACGACCATCATGACGTCGTTCACACCTTCCTGGGCGAGGTCGAGGCGGCGGGTGACGCGGTACATGAAGCGCATCAGCGGATGGTAGTAGCGGGTATACAGCTCGCTTAGCGCCGCGCGGTCGCCCAAGCCAATGCGCTTGAGCAACGCGACGTCCGCCGCGTTGTCCGGGCGTGCGCTCACGCCCGATTGGCCCTGAACCCCTTCGTCCATTTCTTCTGCTACTCGAGCACTGCTGGCCGTTAGTCTACCCCCGTCCTCGTAAGGTTCATGCGGGGTAAAGAACCTGTGAGGGCGCCGTCAACGCCGCGTTCGATAGGCCACGATATGCGCGAAGTCCGCTGCCAATTGCTTGGGCGCATGGGGCGACGTGAACACGGCGGCGAGGTGCCCCGCGGGGTCGACGAGCGCGATGTTCGACGAGTGGCTCACGAGATACGCGTCGTCGGGCTGGCCCTCGGGGATGAAAAACACACTGCCGGTCTGCTGGGTCAGCGACTTCAAGTCGTCCAGCGAGCCCGTGAGACCGTGGAAGCCGGCGTCGAAATAGGTGACGTATTCCCGCAGCCGCTCGGGTGTGTCGCGTGCCGGGTCCACGGACACGAGGTAGTAGTCGGTCGGCGTGTCGGGTAGCTGCTCGGCCAGCGCCTTCTTAAGGTTCGCGAGCTCCACGAGCGTCAGAGGGCATACGTCGGGGCAATACGTGTACCCGAAATACAGGAACGACCAGTGGCCTGCAAAATCGGCGGGACCAAACGCGCGACCCTGCTCGTCGACGAGCGCCACGGGCGGCAGCGCCCGCGGCGAAGGCAGGACGTAGCCGCCGATCTTTGGCACCGGTTCGGTCTGCCAGTATTGGCGTCCCACCACGCCGCCGATGAGGGCGGCGGTCGTCGCTGCGATGACGATGAGCCAGCGCCGCATGTGGGAAGCCGAAGGCGCGCTCGTGCCGTCAGTGATGGTGGTTCTCCGGCGGAACGCGGCCGTCGCGGACGGGCACGTCGATCGTGAGCTCGCCTGCCTTCTCGAAACGCAGCGTCACTTCGATAGTCGTGTCGGGCGCGAGCGGCACCGCGATGTCGACCAGCATCAGGTGCATCTGGCCCGGCGCGAACTCGACGGTGCCGTGCGCAGGCACCTCGACGCTCTCGAGTTGTCGCATGTGCTGCATACCGTGTTCCTCGACCTCCGAGTGCAGCAGCACCTGCCGCGCGGCAGGGCTTACGGCGCCGAGCAGGCGGTCAGTGGCGCCGTCGTTGGTCACGGACAGATAGGCGGCCGCGGTCGTTACGCCGGGCGGTGTGGCCCGCGCCCAGGCGGCGGTGATCGTGATGGGCGATGCGGCCACGGCGAGCGTGGGCGCGAGCAGTAGCGCCGCCAGCAGGCGGAAGGGGGCGATGGTCATGCGGGGGAGTACCTCGATTCTCGGGCGATATCGTAACTCTGCTGGGCCGTGGGCGTCGCGGGCGTGCGGCGATGGAACTTTTGCGGTGCGAGCCGCGAAAGTCCTGTGGAGGGCCACGCCACGATGACCGATGCCTACAGCCAAGCCGAGGACCGCCACGACGCGACCCTGTTGCTCGCGATTGCCCGGGGCGACGAGCAGGCGTTCGTCGATCTCTAAGCGCGGCGGCAGGCCGACGTGTTCCGGTTTGCGTTTGCGATGGCGCGTTCGAAGAGCGTGGCTCAAGACGTCACGCAGGAAGTGTTCCTGAACGTGCTCGAGAACGCGTCGCGGTTCGATACCGCCAAGGGCTCGGCGCGGGGCTGGCTATTCGGCTGCGCACGTTACGTGATCCTCGACCGGCTGCGACTCGAGCGTCGCTGGACCGACGCGGTGCCGGAGCTCGCCGTCGAGCACGCGGGAGATGCGACGTTGCTAGCGGAGCAGCGCGCGGGCCGACTGCACGCGGCGTTAGCGCGCCTGCCAATCGAATATCGCGAGGTGGTCGTGTTCTGCGATCTTCAGGAATGGACGTATGCGGCGACGGCGGCGGTGCTCGACTGCCCGATCGGTACCGTGCGTTCGCGGCTGCATCGCGGCCGCGCGTTGCTGGCCACGCTGCTGGTCGAAGGCGAAGCGGCGGCACGCACCGCGCCGGCACCCGCCGAGTCCAGTGTGCTGCGGGAGGTGTGCTCATGAACTCGATCAACAAGGAACCTCACGAGGTGGATCTCGCTCCGCTGCGCGCGGCGCTGGAAGCTATGCCGGCGCCTCCGGTCGACGATGCTGCGCTGCGCCGCATGTTCCGCGAGCAACGCCACGCGCACGTGGAAAGCGAGCGCGCGGCCGCGCGCACGCGCAAGTACTGGGCGCTAGCAGCTGCGGTGTCGAGCGTGGCGGTTGGCGGCCTCGTAGCGCTCGTGCTCATGACGGAGCGGCGTGCCGCCGAACCGCCGGTGCCCACGTTGGGCGTCGCGCCAGCGACGGTCGCCGCGTTTCAACCGTTGGGGTACTCGTCGGAGGTCGTGGCGGGGGCGGCGTACAGCGTGGTGCGCGTGCGTATTCCTCTGTCGTCGCTCGCGCTGATGCCGGATGCCGCAGCCGATGGCATGATCGAAGCCGATCTGCTGGTCGGCGAGGACGGGCTCGCGCGCGGAATCCGTTTCAACGGCCCCGGCGCGCTGCTCGTGTCGAAGACGTCGCAATAGTTAGGAGAGTCCGATGACCAGGTTCTCGTTGCTAGTGGTTGCGATTGCCGGCGCTTGCGGTGGCAGCTCCGGCGTGTTCGCCCAGGGGGCGGTGGCCGAACGTGAGCCGCCGCAGGACACCTTGTTCTTCGTCGCGAACGCGGCGCCCGTGGTGGCGTTCGGTGGGCCGTTCCAGGTGATCGGGTTCGGCGGTGACGTGCCGGGCGCTCCCGTACCGGGCAAGCCGTACTCCGCGGACTCGATTAGCGAGTCGACACAGGTGCTCGCCGACGGCAACCGCATCACGGCGCGCAACGAGGCGCGGTTCATGCGCGATTCGAAGGGCAGAACGCGCCGCGAGCAAACACTGCGCGGCTTCGGCCCCGCATCCGCGGCGCGCGAGCCGGTTACGATGATCACGATCAACGATCCGGTCGCCGAGGTCAGCTACTTTCTCGATACTGCCGCGCGCACCGCGCAGCCTTCGCGTCCCCTGAAGCTTGCGACAGGGGTCGCCGGGACGTTTACCGCGGCCGTGCCGCCGCCACCGCCCGGCGCCGGGGGTGTACCCCGACCAGCGGCGGTTTTCACGACGAGCCTGGGCCCGGCTCCGCCCCCGGGCATGGTGGGCTTCGAAATTCAGAGCAGTAGCGGACCGGCCGGCGTTCCTCTGGCGCCGCTCGGCCCGAGCCCCACGTCATTCGCGATGACGACCGAGGATCTCGGCGAGCAGGTGCTCGAAGGTGTGCTCGCGCGCGGCACGCGACGTACCCAGACGATTCCCGCCGGCACGTTCGGCAACGAGCGACCGATCCAGATTCTGGTGGAGCAGTGGTTCGCGCCCGATCTCGAGGCCGTCGTGTCGAGCCGCAACTACGATCCGCGGATGGGTGAGACGACGTACCGGCTCGTGCATGTTGCGCGCGGCGAGCAGGCACCGGATCTGTTCGCCGTTCCGCAGGGCTACACACTGCTACCCGAGGCGCGGCCGGAATTCGGCACGTTCAGAGGCGGGCCGGGCGTACGCGTGGAACGCGACTAGCTGCCCGTGGTGTGCGTCGGGCAAGGTTTGCCCGGCTTGATGGTCATGAACCGGTCGACGACGAGCACTTCACCGCTCGAGACATGCGCGAGGTGCGCTTCGACCGTCGTCAGCGCGACCTTGCCGCGCGGGTTCATCACGCGCTGCTGCCGCTTGAGCTCCTTGTACGCGCCAGCCTCGGCCACGCGCAGCGGCAAGCCCGTGACGCACTCCGTGAAAGTCACGACGCCGTCCTTCGTCGCCGTGCTCTCGCCGTCGAGCTTCAAACGATCCTTGAACGCAGGGTCCGACGGGTCGCGAGCGAGCACGTGCTCGACGGGCGATGCGACGCGCAGCCGCAACCGGTCGGTGTCGAGCACGGCAAGTCGCCGCTCGGGCCCTGGACCACTCAGCACGACTTCTGCCGCGCGTTCGTCCCACGCCCAGTGACCTAGCGCATACGTCATCTCGGTGCTGACGGCGCCGTCACCGCCCGTGAACGATTGACGGAAAAAGAAACGCTGGTCGCCGCGCAGCCACAGCGTGGCGCCGATGCTGGTGCAGTTGCTGCAGGGGAATTGGCCCGCGTAAACGCCCGCGAGCGTGGCGGGTGCCGGTGTGGTCGCGACGGCGTCGTCGCCGTGGTCGCGGCTGCAGCCCGCGATCGCGACGCCGAGCAGCGCTAGCGCGGTCAACGACCGAAGGTTCATCGTAAGCCTCATGCGCGCGTGCCGCGCGAACGCACTAATTTCGCATTCTCGCGTGTTCAGCGGGAGTGAGTGGTTCACGCTGGTTTTGTGCGCAAGCGCACGCTTGCGCACCATTCTGGACCCCCGGCCGGGCGTCCTTTAGAGTTCGCCGGCTTTTGGGAGGACGCCCGTTGAACGCACGAACCGACTCAGGTCTGTACCGCCATAGCTCGAAGTTCTTCATCACGTTCCTGGCGCTCTTGGTGTGGGCGTTTTGGCCGAGCTACTTCACGCGTCTCTTCGAGCAGCCGAGTTTCTGGTTCCACGCGCACGGCATCGCGCTGACGCTCTGGTGCGTCCTGCTCGTCGTCCAGGCCCAACTGATCCGCACGGGGCGGCGCGGTTGGCACCGGCTGCTGGGGCAGTCGTCGTACGTGCTCGCGCCGGCCGTTGTCATCATCACGACGTTATTCGTGCACTACCGCTTGACGCCCGCTCTCCGCGGTGCGCGGGTGTTGCCGGCTGGCGCGCTATATTTTCTCGCGCTGACGCTGATCTCGATCGTCGCGTTCGCGCTGTTCTATGCGCTCGCGATCTGGTTTCGGCGCGACGCGGAGCTGCACGCGCGCTGGATGGTGTGCACGGTGTTTGCGATTGTCACGCCGGTGACGGACCGGCTGATCGGTGCGAATCTTCAGTCGTTGATCGCCTTCATGCCCCGGATCGACGGCAGCCCGATCCTGCCCGCCGCGGGCTTCATGCTCGTGGATGTGCTGCTCGTGGCGCTGACTGTGTGGGACTGGCGAGCGAACCGCCGGTTCGGCGTATTTCCGACGGCCTTAGGCGTGCTGCTCGCGTACCACGTCGGCACGCTCACGCTGCATCGCGTGCCGCTCTGGAACGACTTCTGCGTGTGGTTCCTGGGATTGCCGCTGCCTTGAAGCTCAGTTGGCGGCGGTTCCCTTCGGCGCGTGCTCGCGTGCTGCGAGCTCGTCAATGACCTTGAACCACTCTTCGTAGCTGCCGGTCTGGGCGCCGGTCGTCAAGTATTTGCCGTTGACGACGACGCTGGGCGTGCTCTGCGCCTGATAGCGACGAACGAGTTCGTCTGCGCGTTTGACCTTGGCGACTACCGAGAAAGAGTTGAACGTGTTCTTGAACGTGGTCGGGTCTACGCCGTACAGCTGGAAGAACGCCGCGATTTTCGCCTCGCTGTCGAGCTTGTTGCCCTTGGCGTGGAATTCATTGAAGAACGCGCCCTCGATGTCCTTCAGCTTGCCGAGCGCTTCCGCCGTGTAATACGCACGCGCATGCAGCGGCGCCCACGGCTCCCACATGGCCGGCACGCGCACGAAGTTCACGTACGCAGGTTTGGTCGCGAGCCACTTCTGCAGCTGCGGCTCGAACGCGTAGCAACCGGGACAGCCGAACATGAAGATCTCTGTCACCTCGACCTGCCCGGCGGCGCTACCCGTCGGTTGAGCCGGCGAGATCAACGTGTACTGCTTGCCGGCTTGCAGCGAGGAGGCGTTCTGCGTGCTCGCTGGGGCCGTGATGGACGCGGCGGCGGCCAGGGCCAAGGCGAGGAAGGTGTTCGAGCGCATGGCGGGACTCCTTTGAATCGCAGGTTCTACCAGAGCTTAGCCGCCGCCGGGTGGCGGCCGCAACGACGTGTGCCCGTGCCATGAACCGCGGCGGCGCTTCAAGGAACACAGAGAACCGGCGCTGTCGCCGCCCGGCGGTTCGGGTGGGCCGGCTGCGTCACATTCAGGGGGTAAGACATGCACATCGCAAGACTGGGTTCCGTAGTGGTCGCCGGGTTTGGCTTGGCGTGGGCCGGTGGCGCAAGCGCCGATCACGATCATGATCGCGGTAAGCGCGAAGAGGTCGTCCACGCGCGGCTCGTCGGTTACAACGAGACGCCATCGGTGTCGACACCGGCGAAGGGTAACTTCCGTGCGGTCATCGATGAAGACGCCGGCACGATCACGTATACGTTGAGTTACGAGGGCATCGGCGCAGTGGCGCAGTCACATCTGCATCTCGGCCAGCATCACACGGCGGGCGGCATCATGGTGTTTCTGTGCACGAACCTCGGCAATGCGCCGGCGGGCACTGTCGTGCAAGCGTGTCCGACGGCACAACCGGCGGAGATCAGCGGCATCATCACGGCCGCCGACGTTACCGGTAACCTTCTCACGCAACAAATCGCACCGGGTGAATTCGCGGAGCTCTTGGCGGCCATCCGGGCCGGCGCGGTCTACGTGAACATTCACTCCACGCCGTCGCCCGCGGGCGAAATCCGCGGTCAAATCCTCTGACGCGTCGCGGCGGTGCGGCGTTCGCCGCGCCGCCGCCGGTTCCGCTGCGACCATTCCGTGCGGCTAGCGTGGCGCTCGGCCGTGCGTCTCGTTGACACCGATCCCAAGGCTATAAGACAGTGCCTTCGCGGGGTGGGGCGTGGTGCCTGTACCGCTCAGCTCGAGGGGGTCGGTCATGAACATCAGTCGTTTCGCTCGCGTAGCCGCATTGATCATTGGCGGCGTAGGCGCGTCCGGTGCGTTCGCGCATCACGGCATTGCGAACTTCGATCTGAATAAGGACGTCACGATCAACGGCGCCGTGAAGCGGCTCGCGTTTGTGAATCCGCATTCGTGGCTGTACGTGAACGTGCCGAGCGCAACTGGCCAGGCGGCCGAGTGGCGTTGCGAGATGCGCTCCGCGACCGTGCTCCGGCGCTCCGGCTGGAGCGCTTCGATGTTTACGCCCGGCACGCAGATTCGTGTGACGGGGGCGCCCGATCGCCACGACCCGAACACCTGCTACCTCTCGACGATCACGTTCGCCGACGGCGTCACGATGGATCGCTACGGGCAGTTGCAGAAGGCCGGTGCCGTTACGAGCACCGGCGATCGGCCCGCGCGCTTGCCGAACGGCGACCCTAATCTGAACGGCGATTGGGCCGGCGAGCAGCGCGTGATGACCGATCGCAGCGGTCTGCGCGGCGCACTCGTGCCGATCAGCGTGGCCGACAAGATTGGCTCGGGGCAGCTTCCTGAGGGCGTGCGCGCGTTCCCAGGTGCTCGCGGAACGCCGGAATCCCTCGCCGATGACGCGATCCATACCGCGTGGCTGCGGCCGAGTCCGGTACCGTTGACCGACGCCGGCAAGAAGGCGGCGGAGGGTTTCGATCCTTCGTCGAGCGCCAATCCTAGGCTCAGCTGCAAGCCCACGAACATCATGTTCGACTGGACGTTCGAGACGTTCACCAACCGCATCACGCAGGACGAGAACTCCGTGCGAATTCAGTACGGCGCGCCCGGTCTCGATCGTACGGTGTACCTCCACGAGACGGCGCACCCCGCGAATATCGAACCCAGCGTGACCGGGCATTCGATCGGCCGTTGGGAGAACGGCGTGCTGGTCGTCGACACCGTCGGGTTCAAGCCTGGCGTGTTGTCGGCGGATACGCTGACGATGCACAGCGGGCAGATGCACGTCGTCGAACGGTTCACGCTCGATGCAGCGAAGGGCGCGCTCAAACGCGAGTACGTGGCAGAGGATCCCTTGTACTTCACGGGGCAATACAAGGGCTCGGACACGGTGTACCTCGCCGACCTGCCGTACGAGGCGCCGACCTGCGACGACCTTTCTTATACGACGGACCGCGGCACGCTCGCGGCGCAGCAATCCGACGCGCAAGCGCAACCGGCAGCAGCCACGCCTGCTGCCGCGGCGCCGGCTTCGCGGCCGTGGTGGATGTTCTGGAAGGACTGGTTCTGAACCTCGCCGCCGCGGGCTGGTCCGAGGTTGCGTAACGCTGAGGGAAGGGAAGGGACGGGAATGGCCGAAGGTAAGCGCAAGATCAACTGGAAGTCCGAGATCGTGTCGCTCGCGATCGTGCTCGCGGCAGTCACGTGCGCGCGTTCATCGCTCGCGGACCACTACTACGTGCCCTCGGGCTCCATGGAGTACTCGCTGATGCCGGGCGATCGCGTGATCGTCGACAAGACGGCATACGGCGTGCGGATTCCGCTCACGAAGATCGACATGTTCGGCGCAGCGCCACCGCGGCGCGGCGACATCGCGGTATTCGATTCGCCACGCGACGGTGTGCGCTTGATCAAGCGCATCGTAGCGATCGGGGGCGATTCGGTGTCGCTCGTGAACGGCCAGCTCGCGATCAACGGCCAGCCGCTAGGCGATCGAACGATCGAGCACTTTGGTGATCGCAACGCGCAGTTGAATCTGCACGATGGCGGTGGCCCCGATTACGACATGCAGATTCCGGAAGGCATGGTGCTCGCGATCGGCGATCATCGGGGTAACAGTCTCGATGGCCGGTATTGGGGTCTAATCGACGAGCGCGAGCTGTACGGTCGAGCCGTTGCCATCTACTACCGCAGCAGCGATGTCGACATGCACTTGTCGTCGCCGTTACAGAGCCTGAAGGCTTTGTTCGGTGGCTTCGTGTGGAAGCCACTCTAAAAAAAGGGCGGCCGAGCCTAGCGCCCGACCGCCCCACCTACAGAACTCCTCAAGCCGCAGCGTTGCCGCTGTTATACCTGCCGAGCAACAGCGTCACGATCATGCCGAAGCCGACCACCGTGAGCACGAAGTTCACGATACCGCCGACGATGGGCAGATTGATCGCGATCACGACGATGGCGAGTCCCGCGATCAGCGTCGCCGCGTAGTGAGGCTGGCCGGCCGGCGACTGGAACAGCGTGTGACCGATCACCTGCGCGACGACTGTCTTCGCGAAGTACAGCCCGATGGCGCCCGCCATGAAGGTCAGGACGCCTACGGGTATGCCGACGATCGTGATGCAGGCCAGGACGGCGGCGATCGGCATCACGATGGCCGCCGCGAGACCGATGCCGCCGCTGCGCAGCGCGGCGCCGGACGTCGGCAACGACAGCGTGCGGAATACCGGGAACGCCCACAGAAGCAGTAGGCCCGTGAGGAACGCCGCGCCTATCCGTACGACCTGGCGAACATAGAAGCCCGTGGTCATATAGCGATTGCGCCGCTGTTCGCGCGCGACGATCTGCCGGCTCGTGGCGCCGCCGATCGTGGCCCCTTCGGCGATCTGCAGCTTGTCGTCGGTGTCGACGTGTGCCGTGACGTTACGCCCTACACGTGCCGAGGGCAGCACGGAGATGTCGCCGGCGTACGCCTCGAAGTCGCGTTGCACGTTGCCGCTCATGAGCACGTTGGCGCCGAAGCTCTTCAGGTCGATGCCGACGCGGCCGTCGATGTGCGCCGTCTCGCCGAACGTCATGGCGTTGCCTGCGACATCGGCGCTCGCATCGATGTCCAGATCGCGACCCAACCCGAAGAAGTTGCGGCCGACATGCGTGCCGCGCAGGGTCACGCCGCGTCCGGCGCCGACGATGTCGCCGCCAACCGTGCCTTCGACCGTGACGCTTTCGGCCGCAGTGATCACGTTGCCCGTGACGTTACCGCGAATCGTGACCGTGCGGCCGAATGCCAAAAGATCGCCGTTCACGGTGCCGTCGATTGCCACCGTTTGGCCAGCGGCGATCAGCGTGTCGTCGATTGTTTCGCCAGCGGCCACCGTGATCACGCCTTCGCCTCTTCGAATCTCGAGCGCGTGACCGGGCCGTGGCAGTGCCACTGCCGCGACCAGCAACGACGCGAGCAATGCGGCGCTGCCACGGCCGCGCGCAAACGCCACCGTCGTCCAAGCGACCAGCGCAACGGTTACCGTCGCCGCGACCAGGTTCAGTGCAGAAGTCAGCATGGTAATTCCCTCGTTCAAGAAGAAAGCGATGAAGGTGACGGCGCGCTCGGCGATCTCGCCAGGCTGAAACGGGTTCAGCCACTGCAAACCGCTCGGGATCGCTTCGGCGACCGCGGTCCAGAAGGCGCCGGCCACCGCGGCGACTGCGAGCACGCCGAGTGTCAACACGAACAGATCGCGCGATCGCGCGGGTGGCGCGAAGGCCGGAATCTTCGCGCGTGCCTCGTCGGCTTCGAGCGCGGCTCGCAATGCCACACGCTCGGCGCGCAGCGAGGCCACCTTCGCGCTGCATGCGGTGCAGTCGCGCAGGTGCAGGGCCGCGGCGGTCGCCTGCTCGGGCAGCAACGCGTCGTCGGCAACCATCGAACGGATCACGGCGGAAAGGCAGGTCACGATGCAGTCTCCTCAGCCAACGTTTTTCGTAGCGCCTGTTTGGCGCGGCACAGCAACGTGCCGACGTGCGTACGCGTGATGCCGAGCTCCACGGCGATCTCGTCATAGCTCGCGTCGGCGAAGTAGGCGAGCGCGAGCGGCACGCGATAGCGCTCCGGCAATGCGGAGACCGCTGCCTGCACTGACCGTGCGCGCTCGGCCGTTAACAGCTCGCCGAGACCGTCGGCGTCATCGGCTTCGGCGGCCGCGGCTTCCTCGGCTTCCGCGCCGAACGTCGAAGGCTCGAAGCGGCGCCGGCGCAGCAGGTCCAGAGAATGATTGCGGGCGATTCTCATGATCCACGGACCGAAAGGTTGTACGGAGTCGTAGGCCGCGAAACCGCGATACGCGCGCACGAACGCTTCCTGCGCCGCATCGTCCGCGCGCTCTGTCGTGCCGAGCAACTGTCGGCACAGGGCGCGTACTTGGCGGTAGTGCGTTGCGTAAAGTGCAGCAAAAGCTGCCTCCTTCGTCATTCGCGGTTCCTGTGGTCTCTACCGGTTAATACGTGTGGGCGCAGGATTCATTACAGTAAGCCGATGCCCGAGCCACGAGAACTCGCGACCGCGCGCCGGCACTTGGCTTTCGCCGAGGCCGAGCTCGATTCCGCGGACGGTTTGGCGCGGCTTGCGGAGGGGGTGGGGTTGCTGGATGACGTGATCGTCGGCCGCGACGCGGCGGCCGCGCGCACGGCCGGCAATCTGGCGGCGAGCTACGCGGCACGGATCTATGAGCGTATCGGTGCGGCCGTGGCCAAGGATCCGCAGTTACCCGAGCCGAAGCTCGAACACTATTTCAAGGTAGTGCTTGCGCTCGATCAGGTAAGCGAAGCGCTACCTCCGGCGGCCGCCGAGCTGAAGCTCGCCGTTGCGGGCGCGTTGATCGACCGCTACTACGAAGGCCATTCGCCAGAGCAAAAACGCCGCGCGCTCGAGCAGCTCGCGGCGCTTAAAGGCGATTGACGCCTTAGAAATCGATGACGGCGGCGTTCGGTATGGCGCTCGGTTCTAACGCCGAACGACGGCGTGGATCACGTGCTCGTGCTCGAAATATACGGAGAAGTTCGGGTAGTCCCAGCGCGTGATCGGCGGTTGACCGACGGTGGCGTGCTTTTGAGCCGGTGAACCGTACGTCGATTCGACGGCCGTCATCGACATGCCGGATCTCGGCCGCGTCGATGCCGACTGAGCGTCGGATTCGACGCCATCGATCAGCAGCGTGTCCGCACGAGCGGCCCCTGCGACCAGCGCAACCAACATGCACGTCGTGGCTACGATTTTGCTCATGACCGATCCTCCCTGGAATGCGGGGACTATAGCACCGGCCAAAAGGCCCTCAAATTTGGGCCCGTCCTTTTGTGCCGCTGGTCACAGTTCGCGGCATAGCCCGCTCGCCGTAGGGTCGCCGTCCAGTGGGCGACCCGGTGCCTTAGTCGTTATGGTTTAATCCCGCTCGATGTTTCAGCCGCTCGAAGGGTTCATAGGGCTCCGGTACCTCCGCTCGCGTCGTCGGCGGGGCGTAGTGTCATTCATGAGCGCGGCGTCGCTGATCGGCATCGCGCTCGGTGTGGCCGCGTTGATCACGATCCTGTCCGTCATGAACGGGCTCGAAACCGAGACTCGCACCCGTCTGCTGAGCATGACGGCGCACGCCAGCGTCACTGCGCCGCGAGGTTTTGCCGATTGGGCCGAAGTCCAGCGGCGGCTGTTGGCGATGCCGGGTGTCGTGGATGCGGCGCCATTCGTCTCGATCGAAGGCATGCTCGCGGCCGGCACGAATTTGAAGCCGGTGATCGTGCGCGGCATCCTGCCCGACGAAGAGCGTGCCTCCGACTTGAGCCGCTTCGTGGAGCCCGGCAGTCTCGCCGAGCTCACGCCGGGCAGCCGCCACATCATCCTGGGCCGCACCCTCGCGCTGAACCTGGGACTCAAGCCCGGTGACCCCGTGACGCTGCTGGTGCCGAAGATCGCGGACGGACGCGTGATGCCGCGTTACGCGGCGTTCACCGTGACCGGCGCGTTCGAGGCGGGCATCCAGGATCACGACTCCGGTCTCGCGCTCGTGCACATGCAGGACGCGAGCGAGCTCTCCGGGTTGAATGGCGCCGCGGCCGGGCTCGCGGTGCAGCTTGCCGATCCGCTCGCAGTGCAGCAGTTTCGCGCGTCGCTCGGCGGAACGCTCGACCCAAAATGGCGCTACTCGGATTGGACCGAGGAGCACCGCAATCTCTTCACGGCCATTCACATCGAGAAGCTCATGATGTCGATCATCCTGATGCTGATCGTGGGGGTGGCGGCGTTCAACATCGTCGCATCGCTGATGATGGTCGTGATCGACAAGCAGAAGGACATCGCGATCCTGCGCACGTATGGTCTCGACCCGCGGCGCGTGGCGCGCATATTCCTCGTGCAAGGGGGTGTCATCGGCGTCGTCGGTACGCTGCTCGGCACGGCTCTCGGCTTGGTACTGGCGTTCAACGTGCACGTGATCGTGCCGTGGCTCGAGCATACGTTCGGCTTTCAGATCATGCCGGGCGACGTGTACTACGTAACGCAGCTTCCGTCCGAGGTGCACCTGTTCGATGTGATTGCGATTCCAGCGGTCGCGCTCGTCGTCGCGATGCTCGCCACGGTATACCCGGCGCGGCGTGCCGCGGCCGTCGCGCCCGGTAATGCTCTGCGCTACGACTGACGATGCGCTTACGCCAACCCTATGAGCTTTCGATTGCGATGCGCTATCTGCGCACGCGCAGCAGCCACAGCTTTATCTCGTTCATTTCGGCGGTTTCGATGATAGGCATCGCGCTCGCCGTCGCGGTATTGATTGTCGTGTTGTCGGTCATGAACGGTTTCGAGAGTGAGCTCAAGTCACGGATTCTCGGCATGGCGTCGGATGCATCGATCAGCGGTTACGAAGGGCCGCTCACGGATTGGCAGGATCTGCGCACGCGTGTGCTCGCGCGCGACGGCATCACCGCGGCTGCGCCCTACGTCGAAGGGCAAGCGATGGCCGTGCACGGCGAAGCGCTCGCGGGCGTGAACGTGCGCGGCGTGGACCCCGATCTCGAGCGCACCGTGTCCAATGTCGCAACGGTGACAAAACGCGGCGACGTAGCGGCGTTGACGCCCGGCAGCTTCAACGTCGTGATCGGCTCGCGGCTCGCGACTGCGCTCAATGTGGATATCGGCGACCAGATCGTTCTCGTGCTGGCCGAGGGCCGCGTGACTCCGGCCGGCATGGTGCCGCGCGTGCGCAGCTTCACGGTTGCCGGCGTGTTCGATGCGGGCATGTACGAGTACGACCGCGGCCTCGTGTTTGTAAGCTTCGCCGATGCCGCGCGCCTGTATCACACGGACGGGCGAGCCACGGGGTTGAGGCTAGCGATCCGGGATGTGTACAACGCGCGCGAGGTCGCGACCATCACCGCCAAGCAGCTCGCGAATGAGCTTGGGGTCAACTTCTACATCGACGACTGGACGCGCTTGCACTACACGTACTTCCGCTCGATTCAGCTCCAGAAGACGATCATGTTCGTGATCCTGTCGCTCGTGATCGCGGTGGCCGCGTTCAACATCGTGTCGACGCTGATGATGGTAGTTCGCGACAAGCGCGGTGACATCGCGATCCTGCGCAGCTTCGGCAGTACGCCGCGCAGCATCATGACGTTGTTCGCGAGCCAGGGCACAGCGATCGGCGTCATCGGCACGTTGCTCGGCGTGGCGCTCGCCGTGCTCGTGTGCTGGCAGCTCGGTAACGTCGTAAAGTTGCTGGAAGCCTGGTTGCACATCGACCTTCTGTCCGCGGATGTGTATTTCTTGAGCGACCTGCCGACGCAGCTACGGCCACTCGAGGTGGCTGAGATTTGCGGCATGGGACTTTTGCTCGCGGTGGCCGCCACGTTCTATCCGGCGCTTGCCGCCGCCCGTCAACCGCCGGCCGAAGCTCTGCGCTATGAGTGACCACGAGGCCATGCTCGAATCCATCGGGCTCGTGAAGACCTTCAGCGACGCCGGGCGCAACGTCGAGGTGCTGCGCGGCGTGGAGTTGCGCGTCGGCAAGGGCGATCGCGTCGCCATCATCGGTTCGTCGGGTTCCGGCAAGACCACGCTACTGCAACTCTTGGGCGGCCTCGACGAGCCCACGAGCGGTGAAGTGCGCGTGATCGGCACCTCAATGACCAAAGCCGGCGACGCCGAGCGCGGGCGGCTTCGCAATCGCGCGCTGGGCTTCGTATACCAGTTTCACCATCTGCTGCCGGAGTTCACGGCGCTCGAAAACGTGGCGATGCCGTTGCTCGTGCGCGGCACGGCGCCGCGCGAAGCCGAGACGCAAGCGCGCGATCTGTTGCAGCGCGTCGGTCTCGCCGAGCGGCTCGACCACCGGCCCGGCGAGCTCTCCGGCGGTGAGCGGCAACGCACGGCCGTCGCGCGCGCGCTCGTCACGCAGCCAGCCGCCGTGCTGGCCGACGAGCCCACGGGCAATCTCGACAGGCCCACCGGCCTGCGCGTGTTCGACCTGTTGCTCGAGCTGAACGCCGCACTCGGCACGAGCCTCGTCGTCGTGACGCACGATCCCGATCTCGCCAAGCGCATGGATCGCGTGCTCGAGCTCAAGGACGGCCTATTGAGGCCCGTCTAGCCAACGCTACCGCTCCGGCGACTGAAAGACGGCGCACGCGCGTTGCGCCGCTGGTCGTCGCCGCGGTCGCATGGCTCTCCGGCACGCTCGCGGTGCACTCTTTACCTGCGCTGCCCGGCACCGCCTGGTGCGTGCCGGTGCTGCTCGCCGTGTTGCTAGTCCTGCGTGCGCGCTGGGCGTGGCCGCTGTTGGCGTTTGCCGCGGCGTGCGTGTGGACGGTACTCGCAGCCGAAACACGAGTGGAGCAGCGCATGCCGCCGGCCGCGGCGGGCGACTATGAGCTCAGCGGCTCGATCGACACGTTCCCGACGCTCGCGCCGGGCCAAGCCACTTTCGGTTTCACGGTGGATGCCGCACGGCCGAGGAGTGTGCCGCCGCGGCTGCGGCTCACGTGGTACGACGCGCCTGCCGATCTCGCGGGCGGCGATGCCTTCAGGTTTACGGTGCGCCTTAGGTCGCCGCACGGCGCGCGCAACCCCGGCGGCTTCGACTACGAGCAGTGGCTGCTGGTCAACGGCTATGGCGCCACGGGCTACGTGCGCGGTGCGGCCCGATTGCCGGCGCGGACGGATCTTGCGGCGACGTGGCTCAAGTTTCGCGCGACGCTCGCCGCGCGACTCGTAGCGGCGGCGCCCGATGACGATGGCGCGGCGTTGATCGCCGCGCTCGCGCTCGGCGAGCGTTATCTGTTCAGCGACCAGCATTGGGCGGACTTTCGCCGTACGGGCACGAGCCACCTCGTGGCCGTGTCGGGTATGCACGTGGCGCTGCTCGGCCTGCTCGCATTCGTCGCGGTGCGGCGCACTTGGTTGCGACTGCCGATGCCGTTCGCGGCGTTCGATCTGGAAGCGGCCGCGGCCGTGAGTGTCGTCGCGACTGCGTACTACGCCGCCCTGACCGGCTTCGCGGTGCCAGCCGAGCGCTCGCTGCTGATGATTTGCGTCGCGTTGCTCGTGCTCGTGAGTCGCCGGCGCGTCGGCGCGTGGCAGGTGCTCGCAGCGACGCTGCTCATCGTGCTGATGCTCGATCCGTTCGCGTCGCTCGCGGCGTCCTTTTGGCTTTCGTTCGTGGCAGTCGCAATTCTGCTTGCGCTCGAAGGACCTCGGCGCTTGCGCGTGCACGTAGATGACCGCTGGCGCCGTGGCTGGTTGACGACACGCGCGTTCGTCGCGCTGCAGTGGTCGATCAGTCTCGCGCTGCTGCCGGTCACGGCGTGGTATTTCGGCGAAATCTCGCTCGTGGGGCCGCTGGTGAACCTCGTCGCGATCCCGCTATTCAATCTGGTGCTCGTGCCGCTCACGGTGCTCGCGTCCGTCGCGTTTTCGTTCGAGTCGCTCGTCGCGATTGCGACGCCAGCGGTAACGCTGCTCTGCCAGTTCGAGAGCGCGGTGGTCGGCGGGCTGCACGCGGTCGCCGTTGCGCCGGGTGCGGCGTTGCCGATGCCTTTACCGCCGTGGCCGGCGTTCGCGCTCGCGGCGTGCGGCGTCGCATTCGCCGTTGGCGGCCAAGCGCTGCCGGGCCGCCGGCTTGCGTGGTTTGCGGTAGTGCCGATGTTCGTGCCGGCCGTTGCGGCGCCGCGCGAAGGCGCAGCGCATGCGCTGGTGCTCGACGTGGGGCAGGGGCTCGCAGTGCTGGTCGAGACGCGCACGCACCGATTGTTGTTCGACACTGGTCCCGCGTTCCGTTCGGGTTTCGACAGCGGGGCCGATATCGTGCTGCCGGCGCTCGCTGCAAACGGCCGGCACGGGCTCGACGTGCTGATCGTGAGCCATGCGGACAACGACCATGCGGGTGGCGCCGCCGCCGTTGTCGCGGCGTTTCCTTCGGTCGCGGTGCTGCACGGCCCGGACGTCGCGAAGTTGGCCGGCGAAACGTGCGAGCGCGGACAGAGCTGGCAGTGGGACGGCGTCGAGTTTCGCATGCTGCACCCGACGCCTAACTTCGCGCCGCGTGGCAACGAAAGCTCGTGCGTATTGAAGGTCACCGCGGCCGGCGGCTCGCTGCTGATTACGGGCGATATCGAACGCCGCGGCGAAGCCGCCGTGCTCGAGGCCGACCCTGGTGCGACGGACGTGGTCGTCGTTCCGCATCACGGCAGTGCGACGTCGTCATCGGCGGCGCTGGTCGCTGCTTTGCGCGCCCGGCACGCCGTGGTATCGGCGGGTTTCGCGAACCGCTGGGCGTTTCCGAGAGCGGAAGTCACGGCCCGCTGGCAGCGGGGCGGTGCGGCGGTCGCGGTCACCGCAGACGCGGGCGCCGTGAGCATCGATTTTACCCGCGATGGCGTTGCGATCGGAGCCGAACGTGAAGTCCGTCACCATTATTGGCAGGCTCCGTCGCAGCCCAAACTCTAGAGCCAAATTTCCCTAGTGAATCAGGTGTCAGCGCGCTATAGTTTCGCGATAGCCTCAAGCGGAGCTCACAGCGAATCATGCTCGAGATCGTGCAAGCCGGCGGTTGGCTCATGTTGCCGATCATCGCCAGCTCCGTGATCGCAGTGGCCATCGTTCTCGAACGCCTTTGGACGTTGCAGAGAAAGCGCGTCATCCCCGGCACTCTGATGAACCAGGTTTGGGACTGGGTGCAGAAGAACGAGCTCGACGCGCAGCGAATCCAGCTGGTTCATTCGAGCTCTCCATTGGGACAAATGCTCGCCACCGGGCTCGCGTACCGACACGCGCCGCGTGACGTGCTGAAAGAAGCCATCGAGGATTCCGGGCGGCACGTCGCTCACGACCTCGAGCGCTATTTGAATCCGCTCGGCACGATTGCCGCGATCTCGCCGCTGCTCGGTCTGCTCGGCACCGTAGCCGGCATGATTCGCGCGTTCACGGCCATTACGACGCAGGGCGTCGGCAATCCAGCGATCCTGGCGGGCGGCATTTCGGAAGCGTTGATTACCACGGCTGCGGGTCTCGCGGTGGCCATTCCGTCGTTGATCGCATACCGGTTTTTGCGCGGCCGCGTGGACGGCCTTGTCATCCAGATCGAGAAGGAAGCGATCCGCTTCGTCGAGGCGCTGCTGCAACATCAGCGGGCGGGCGTGTTTGGAGTCGGCGATGAAGCTGCAAAACAGCCGCTCAAGAGACGAGCCTGAGATCAACGTCATCTCGCTCGTCGACGTGCTCCTCGTGCTCGTCCTGTTTTTCATGGTCTCGACGACGTTCCTGCGCGAAACTGAGCTCAACGTTCGGCTGCCGCAGGCGGCTGTTGAAACGCGGCTCGATGCGACGGGCAACGGCCTCGAAATTTCGGTCACCCAGGCAGGGGCCTATATCGTCAACGGCCGCGAGCTCGTGAACAACGAGCGCCGCACTCTGCGCGCCGCGATCGAACGGCTCATTGGCGACAAGCGCGACGGGCCGGTGTTCATTCGTGCCGACGGAGCGGCGACGCATCAGAGTGTGGTCACAGTGATGGACGTGGTCGGGCAGCTCGGTTTCGTCAAGATCAACATCGCGACCGTGACACCGCCGGACGCCTAGGCCGGCCCGTGTCGGACAACGTCGTCGCCTCACAGAGCGCCAGTCGGCCCATGTCTGCAGTCAGTTCGCCGTTCGCCGTCGTTGCCCGCCGGCTCGTGCGTTACCTACGCCCGCATTGGCCGCTGATCGCAGCGGCGATCGTGCCGGCCGCGATCTACGCCGCAATCAACAGCTTCGTGCCACAGCTCCTGAGCGCGGCCATCAAACAGCTCGGCGACCCGACGCATGCGGCGCAGGATGCGTGGTGGGTACCGCTCGGGCTCGTTGTGTTGTTCCCGATTCGCAGCGCGATGGACTTTCTCACGATCTACGGTCTCGCGTGGGTCGGGCGTTCCGTGATCCGCGATCTGCGTAACGAGCTGTTCGGGCACTATCTCGGCTTGCCGTCGCGGTATTTCGATCAGAGCTCCACCGGCGTATTGATCTCACGGCTCACGTACAACACGGAGCAGGTGGCGGAAGCGATCTCGAACGCCGTCGTGATCGTGATCCGCGACACGCTCGTGATCGCCGTGCTGATGGTGCTGATGTGGTACTACAGCTGGCGGTTGACGCTGCTCGTTGCCATCGTGGGCCCCGCGATCGGCTTTCTCGTGAGCCGTATGAGCCGCGCGTTCAGACGGTACAGCACACGAATCCAGAATTCGATGGGTGACGTCACGCGGGTCACCGAGCAATCGTTGCACGGCCAGCGGGTCGTGAAGATCTTCGAAGGCCAGGAGCAGGAACGCCGGCAGTTCGAGGAGATCAACGCGCGCAACTTTCGCTTCAACACGCGGCTCGTAGCCGTCCAGGCCTTGGGCGACAACCTGACGCAGTACGCCGTGGCGCTCGGCGTCGCGGGCGTTATGTACTTCTCATTCTCGGATCCAAACCTGAACGCACCGACGTTCATTGCTTTCATCACCGCGATGGGCATGGTGTTTGCGCCGCTGAAGCGCCTGATCAACGTCAACGCGGTGTTCCAGCGCGGTGTCGCTGCCGCAGGCAGCGTGTTCGAGATCCTGGACGAGCCCGCTGAAGTAGACACGGGCAACGCGAGCGCGGGCAGGGCGCGTGGCGAGGTGCAGTATCGCGGTGTGTCGTTCGGTTACGACGCGGCTAAGGGCGACGTGCTGCACGAGGTCGATCTAAATGTGTCTGCGGGAACGACCGTGGCACTCGTCGGCCAGTCGGGCAGCGGCAAGTCGACGCTCGTAAGCCTGCTGCCGCGGTTCTACGATCCAGGCTGCGGAGCCGTGCTTCTCGACGGCCGCGACGTGCGCGAGTATTCGCTGCGCGATCTGCGGCGCCAGATCAGCCTCGTGAGCCAGGACATCGTGTTGTTCGACGATAGCATCGCGAACAACATCGCCTACGGTGCGCTGGCCGGAGCGCCGCGCGCGGACATCGAGCGCGCCGCAGAAGCTGCGTACGTCACCGAATTCGCGGCCGAGTTGCCGCAGGGGCTCGACACGCGAATCGGTGAGCGCGGCGGGATGCTCTCGGGCGGCCAGCGACAGCGCATCGCGATTGCCCGGGCGCTCCTCAAGAACGCGCCCGTACTGATCTTGGACGAAGCCACGTCTGCGCTCGACACGGAGTCGGAGCGGCGCATCCAGTCTGCGCTCGCGCATCTCATGCGGGGCCGCACGACGCTCGTGATCGCGCATCGTCTGTCTACCATCGAGAAGGCGGATCGCATCGTCGTGCTGCGCGATGGCGCGATCGTCGAGACGGGCAACCACGCGGAGCTGATCGCTCATCAGGGTTACTACTCGATGCTGCACGCAATGCAGTTCACAGGCTAGTCTGTGAAGACGACCCCGTTGACGCCCGGTTTCGAAGCGGTCTGGTACGAAAATCATCCGCTGCGCTTCGCGTTGTTGCCCGCCACCTTTTTGTACCGATTGATCGCGTGGCTGCGGCGCGAAGGGTACAAGCGTGGTTGGCTCAAGACCGTAGAGGTGGCGGTCCCGGTCATCGTGGTCGGCAACGTCAGCGTCGGCGGCACCGGCAAGACGCCGTTCGTGATCTGGCTGGCGGCGCAGCTCAAAGCGCGCGGTCGTCGCGTCGGCATCGTGACGCGCGGCTATCGCGGGAAATCAGCGCAGTGGCCGCGAACCGTGGCGGGCGATGCGGACCCCGCGGAAGTGGGCGACGAGCCCGTGCTGCTCGCGCGCCGCACGGAGTGCCCCGTGGTGGCGGGCCCGGATCGCGTCGCAGCGGCCAACGCGTTGGTGAAAGCGGGGTCGGTCGACGTGGTGCTGGCCGACGACGGTCTGCAGCACTACCGGCTCGGGCGGCGATTCGAGATCGCCGTGGTCGACGGCGTGCGCGGCATGGGCAACGGTCTGTGCCTGCCCGCCGGCCCGCTGCGTGAACCGGCCTCGCGGCTACAGCAAGTGGATGCGATCGTCGTGAACGGTGGCGATTGGGGCCATGCGGGCGTTTTCCGGGGCCGCGCTGTGGTCACGCGCGTGTACAACCTGCGCGATCGTCGCGAGCGTTCGCTCGACTCGTTCCGGCCTTCCGCGGTTCATGCCGTAGCTGGCATCGGCAACCCAAAACGTTTCTTCGATCTGCTCGAAGATGCGGGGCTCGACGTGATCCCACATCCGCTCGTGGATCACGCGGACCTCGGCGAAGCGCAGCTTACGTTCGAGGAGCCTGGTTCCGTGCTGATCACGGAGAAAGACGCGGTCAAATGCGAGGGCCTTGGCCTGCCGGACGTCTGGTGTGTGGTCGTCGACCTCGAGTTCGACCCCGATTCCACTTCGCGGCTGATGCGTCTCGTGTTGCGCGAGCTCGGGGTGAGAACCTCGTGACGGACGGATTCATTGCAGTGATCCCAGCGCGTTACGCGTCGACGCGCCTGCCCGGCAAGCCGCTGAAAGACATCGCAGGCAAGCCGATGATCCAGTGGGTATACGAACAGGTGGCGCAGAGCGGCGCGGCGGAGGTGTTCGTGGCCACCGACGACGAACGCATCGCTGCCGCGTGCCGCGATTTCGGCGCGCCGGTCGAGATGACGTCCCCGGAACACGCGAGCGGCACGGATCGCGTCGCGGAGCTCGCTCACCGTTTCGGCTGGCCGGACGAGCAGATCGTCGTGAACGTTCAGGGCGACGAGCCGCTCATTTCTCCGTTGTGCATCGCGCAGACCGCGCGTCTCCTCGGTTGGCACCCCGAGGCGACAATCGCAACGTTGACGACTCCACTCACCGACGCGGCGGAGTTTCGCGACTCGAACTTCGTGAAAGTCGTGATGGACAAGAACGGCTGGGCGCTGTACTTCAGCCGTGCCCCGATCCCGTGGCCTCGAGACGGCGGCATGCCGATGGTGCGCCGCCACATCGGCCTCTACGCGTATCGCGTCGGCGGTCTGAAGGCCATCAGCGCTGCGCCGCCATGCGCGCTGGAGGAAACGGAACAGCTCGAGCAGCTGCGCGCGTTGTGGCTCGGGTTTAGGATCATCGTCGCGGATGCGGTCGAGCCGTCGTCGCCGGCCGTCGATACGGAGCAGGATCTCGCGAAGATACGCAGCTACCTCGAGCGGGCGCGTCCACGCCGCTGAGAGCACCGGTGAAAGACCTCCTCGCCAAGGTAAAAAGAGTGATCGGCAGAGCCGAGCCGGCGAGGGTGCCCGCGCGGCGAGTGCTGTTCGTCTGCATGGGCAATATCTGCCGCTCGCCGACAGCCGAGGGGGTGTTTCGCAAATTGCTCGCGGAGCGTGCAGCCGAACTCGACGTGCTCGTCGATTCCGCCGGCACGCACGCATTCCACGCGGGTCACTCGCCTGACCCGCGCGCCGTTCGTGCCGCAGAGCGGCGCGGCGTCGATCTCACGGCGTTGCGCGCCCGGACGGTCGCCGATCGGGACTTCGAACACTTCGAGCTCGTGCTCGCGATGGATCAGCTGAACCGGCACACGTTGCTCGAACGATCGCCGCCGCAGTATCACGAACGAATTCGCCTGTTCCTCGAGTTTGCGCCTCAGCTCGGCCGTCTCGACGTGCCGGATCCGTACTACGGCGGCAGCACGGGCTTCGAGTACGTGCTGGACCTCGTCGAGGAAGCCGGGGTCGGGCTGATCGAGCACCTAAAAAACACGCCGTCGCCACCGCCGCCGAATCGCGAGTAGCGACTCGACCACGACGTCGCGCGGAGATTCAGCTGTTACGGGCGGCGTGCCGGCGAATGGTTTCCGCGACGCAACAGGTGAGCCGCCGCGCCGTCGGGATGTGCAGGAATTCGTTGGGCCCGTGTGCGTTCGACTCAGGGCCGAGCACACCGGTGATCAGAAACTGCGCGTCGGGGAAGCGTTCGCCGAGCATGGCCATGAACGGAATCGTGCCGCCTTCGCCCAAGTAGCCCGGCGGTGCGCCGAAATAGGCTTGCGACGATTCCGTAAGCGCCGTCTCGAGCCACGGCGCGAGCGCTGGCGCATTCCAACCAGCGTTGGCTTCTGCCTGCTCGAAGCGCACGTCGGCTCCGTACGGCGGATCTTCCGTCAGCAGCTTGATCAGTCGCTGTTTAGCACGCTCGGCATTTACGCCGGGCGGCAGACGAACGCTGACGCGCACGGCTGTGCTCGGCCGCAGCACATTGCCCGCCAACCCGAGATCGGGCAGGCCTGCCGCACCCGTGATTGCTAGCTGCGGTCGCCAGCTACGATTCAGAACCATCTGCAGCGGGTCTGAAGTGACGGGTTGCATCTTGCCGAGCCACGGGTAGTGGTCCCACATGGCTGCGCCGAGCGTGCCGACCATCGCGCGTGCCTGCTCGACGCGTTGTTCGGGAATTTCAGCATGCAGCCAGTCGGGAAGGATCTCGCCGGTGGCTTCGTCCTCTAGCCGACTGAGCAGCATCCGGATGATTCGAAAACTCGAGGGCACGATGCCGCTCGCGTCGCCGGAGTGCACACCTTCGCGCAGCACACCAACGTGCAGGTTGCCGATGAGCATGCCGCGCAACGACGTCGTGCACCACAGCCGGGTGTAGTCGGCAGCGCCCGAGTCCAGGCACACGACGAGCGAAGGCGTGCCGACGCGTTCGCGCAGGTGCTCGATGTAGTGCGGCAGGTCGCCGCTGCCGCTTTCCTCGCAACCCTCGATGATGACGACGCAGCGAGCGTGTGGAATGTTCTGGTCTTGCAGCACTTTGAGTGCCGTAAGCGCGGCGAACGTCGAATACCCGTCGTCGGCACCGCCGCGACCATACAGCCGGTCGCCGCGCAGCACGGGTTGCCACGCACCCAAGCCTTCGCTCCAGCCCGTCATGGCCGGCTGCTTGTCCATGTGACCGTACAGCAGCACGGTGTCGTCGACCTGTCCGGCCACCTCGATGAACAGCAAAGGAGTGCGGCCCCGGTGTTGCAGTACTTCGAGCTGCATGCCCGTGATGTTCTGCGTGCGGCACCACGCCACGATCAGATCCATCGCGCGCCGCATGTGACCCGCTCGTTCCCAGTCCGGATCGAACGCCGGCGACTGATTCGGAATGCGGATGTAGTCCGTCAGCGTCGGTACGATCGACGCGGCGAACGACTGCTCGACGAGCGAGGCGGCACGGAGGGCGTCGATGGCGCGCTGTTCGGCCATCGACGCGTGCCGTTAATTCGGTCCGCGTTCGTCGGTATGGGTCGCTGCGGGAGCGCTGTCGCCACCGTTTGCGGGTGCCGACGGCGGTGCAGACCGTTCCACCGGTTCAGGCCTGAAGGCCGGTTCCGGCGGCGGCGACCAATCGTTGCTCGGAGTTTGCCTCTCGAACTGCTCCGCGAGCGGCTGCGCTTCGCGTGGTGCCTCTGCGCGCGGCGCCTCGAAGTGTTGCTCGCGTGGCGGAGCTTCGAACTCGTGCGCGTGGTCGTGACCGTGATCGTGCGTATGCTCCGCGTCAGCGGGTCTCGACGCCTGCGCGTCCGCGTGCTCGCGTTCCGCCGGGGGGCTGCCGCCGCCTTGGCCGCCGTCATTGCGTTGCTGACCTTGTGCGTCCTGGCGCTGGCGATCACCGCCGCCGCCCCCGCCCCCGCCGCGCCCGCGTCGGCTACGTGAGCGACGACTGCGGCCGCCGCCCTCGCCACCGGCCTGCGTCTGGCCCGGGCCTTGTGGTTGCCCATTACCTTGGCCTTGGCCTGCACCCGGACCGGCACCTTGACCCGAACCCGGGCCTTGACCTTGACCGTGGCTAGCACCTTGCCCTTGTGCCGGGCCTTGCGCCGCTGCTTGATCTGGGCCGCGCTGTGGGCGCTGCTGTTGCCCGTCGCCGCCGTGCGGTCGTTGGTTACGGCCGCGGTTGCGATCCCGATCACCACGGTCGCCGCGATCACCGCCACCACGGTCGCCGCGATCACCGCCACCACGGTCGCCGCGATCACCGCCACCACGGTCGCCACGATCACCACGGTCGTTGCGGTCCCGCCCATGGCGGTCACGGCCTCGATCGCGGCGCGGTTCTCCATGACCACCGCGATCGCGGTCCCGGTGCCCTTGACGGCGACGCGGCTCACCGCTGTCATTGCTTTGCGGCGGAGGCGTTGGCGCTGCGGGCGCGGGCGATAGCCAGCCGAACAATATCGTCCACAACGACCGCCGCGGTGCGGCAGCCTTCGGTGCTTGCTCGACGACTGGCGCCGGCGGAGGCGTGGGTGGCGTCGGCACCGGCGTGGCCGGCACGATGTTCGAGACTGCGGCTTCCTCCGCGGTTTTCGGCTGTCGCTTGATGTCTTCGTATGCGACGCTGGGATCGGGCTTCGGCTGCACGAGCTTGTAGCTGGTGCTGGCATTCTCGGGCAGCTGAATCTCGTCGTCGCGCACGCGGCGCAGCAGGTAGTTCGGCGTCTCGAGATCCGGGTTTCCAATGATTACGACCGCAACGCTGTTGCCGTCCTGCAGCGTCTGCACCCAATCGCGCTTCTCGTTCAACACGTAGTTCGCGACGTCCATCGGCAACTGGCAGATGACCTTGGCCGTGCGCTCCTTGCGCGCTTCCTCGCCGACGAGGCGTAGCACGGCGAGCGCCAGAGACTCGACGCCGCGGACGTTGCCGGCACCGCTGCAGCGCGGGCATACCGACTGCGTCGATTCTTCGAGCGAAGGGCGCAGGCGTTGCCGCGACATCTCGAGCAAGCCGAAGCGCGAGAGTTTGCCGATCTGAATTCGCGCGCGATCATGGTGCACCGCGGCGCGCAGCCGTTCCTCGACCTCGCGCTGGTTGCGTTGCGGGCCCATGTCGATGAAGTCGACGACCACGAGACCGCCCAAATCGCGAATTCGCAGCTGGCGAGCGACTTCATCAGCCGCTTCGAGGTTCGTGTTGAGTGCCGTCTCTTCGATGTCGTCGCCCTTCGTCGAGCGGGCAGAGTTGACGTCGACGGCAGTCAAGGCTTCGGTGCGGTCGATGACGATGCTGCCGCCCGACGGCAGCTGCACCTTGTGGTTGTAGGCCGATTCGATCTGGCTCTCGATCTGATACCGCGTGAATAGCGGCACCGGGTCTTCATAGAGCTTCAGCTTCTTGATGTTCTGCGGGAGCACGCGTTCCATGAACTCCACGGCTTCCTGATAGACGTCCGGGTTGTCGATCAGGATTTCGCCGATGTCGTTCGAGAAGTAGTCGCGCAGCGCGCGCACGATGGCGTTGCCTTCCTGGTAAATCAGGAACGGCGAAGGGCGCGTGACGACGACTTGCTTGATCGCTTCCCATACACGAAGCAGGTAGTCGAGGTCCCACTTGAGCTCTTCGGTGCCGCGGCCGATGCCGGCCGTGCGGACGATACAGCCCATGCCATCCGGGACTTGGAGGTCCTCCAGCGATTGGCGCACGGAGTCGCGCTCTTCGCCCTGGATGCGGCGGGACACTCCGCCGGCGCCGGGGTTGTTCGGCATGAGCACGATGAACCGGCCCGCCAGGCTGATGAAAGTGGTCAGGGCCGCGCCCTTGGTGCCACGTTCGTCTTTCTCGACCTGAACGACGATTTCCTGACCTTCGCGTAAGACCTCGCGGATCTGGACGCGGTCGCCGGAGTCAGGCTGTTTTACAAAGTACTCGTTCGAGACTTCTTTGAGCGGCAGGAAACCGTGGCGTTGGACGCCGTAATCGACAAAGCACGCTTCGAGACTCGGTTCTACCCGAGTGATGCGGCCTTTGTAGATGTTCGATTTGCGTTGTTCTCGTGAAGGGGTCTCGACGTCGAGGTCATAGAGCTTTTGGCCATCCACCATGGCCACGCGCAACTCTTCCCGTTGAGTTGCGTTCACCAACATGCGTTTCATAAGTCCTCAGTGCAAACGAGGCGTGCACGGAGAGTCGGTGTGCTATCTGCGTGGGGGTGCGACCGGCAGGGCTGCCAGCGGCGTAGGCGAATGGAAGCAGCGGCGTTGCTCGATCCGTGAATCGACTTCGGTCGTTTTGTTCGCTACGGAGAGCCATCGCCTTACGCAGATTGCGGTTCCGAGTCCGGTCCGCCAACAAGTGATGTTTCCTAACGCTGGCAGCTCGCCTTGATGAGCTACCGCCAGAATAAGGTTTCGGGAGCGTCCGGTATTGTCGACCGCGTTAACCGCATCCCGCATCGGTACTATAACATAGGAGTGTGGGTGCTCAATTCGTACGCCTTTGAATCCTCCGCAAAAACCCCCCTCATCGCCGCCCGATAAGCCGAAGGCTCGGCAGCAGGAGATCGACGCTGACACCGCAGGTCAGCGCCTCGACAACTATTTGCTCGGTGCGCTGAAGGGGGTGCCGCGGAGCCACGTCTATCGGCTGATTCGCTCGGGCCAGGTGCGCGTCAATTCCGGGCGCGTGAACCCCAAGCACCGGCTGCAGGCCGGTGACATGGTTCGAGTGCCCCCGGTCGTCTCAAAGCCTGTCACGCCGCCGTCCGCTGCCCCCGATACGCTAGCTTGGCTGGAGGATCGCGTGATTTTCGAGGATTCGCGGATCCTCGTGATCGACAAGCCCTCGGGCCTCGCCGTCCACGGCGGCAGCAGCGTGAGCTTGGGCTGTATCGAAGCATTGCGCGTGCTTCGCCCCACGGCCAAGGATCTCGAACTCGCGCACCGGCTGGACCGCGGGACGTCGGGCGTGCTGTTGATCGCAAAACGGCGCAGTGCTTTGCGGGTCCTGCACGAGCTGCTACGTGAGGGTCGCGTCGACAAACAGTATCTGGCGCTAGTGAGGGGCCGTTGGCCCGAGGCTACGATCGAGGTCGATGCGCCGCTTCTGACGCGGCGCGTGAGCGGCGAAGCGCGGGTCAAGGTGGACCCTTCCGGCAAGCCGGCCCAGAGCACGTTTCGGGTGCTCGAGCGTTACGGTAAGACGGCGTCGCTGCTCGAAGTCGCGATCGCGACGGGTCGCACGCACCAGATTCGAGTGCACGCGAACCACGTGGGCCACCCTGTGGCCGGGGACGATCGGTACGGAGACGACGACTTCAACACCTACCTCAAGACCTTCGGCCTGCAACGGATCTTTCTGCATGCCCACTCGGTCGCTTTCGAATGGCCGGAGACGGGCGAGCCGTTTTCGGCGAGCGTGCCCCTGCCGCAGGATCTGCGTGCGGCGCTGACCGCGCTCGAGGTCAAGAATCAGACGGCCCCAGGGGATCGACGCCGAGCTCCCTGAGCGCGCGCGCGAGCCAGATCAGCGGCAGGCCGATGAGTGCGGTCGGGTCGCTCGAGTCGATGCGCTCGAACAGCGCCACCCCAAGCCCCTCGGCTTTGAAGCTGCCGGCGCAGTCCAAAGGTTGCTCGCGCTGCACGTAGCGTTCGAGCGCCGCGGTCTCGAGCTTGGAGAAGCGGACTTCGGTCCGATCGACATGCTCGCGCGTCGCGCCCGTTCGCGTGTCGATCACGGCGACGGCCGTGTCGAAGGTCACCGTCTTCCCCTGACATGCCTCGAGCTGCCGTACGGCCGCGGCCTGGTGGCCGGGCTTGCGGAGCAGCTGGCCGCCGAGCGAGGCGACCTGATCGGAGCCGATCACGACGGCGTCTGGGGTATCGATGCTGCGCGCCTTTGCCAGGGCCAGGCGGGCGGCCATCGCGGCCGGCGCCTCGCCCTCGATGGCCAATTCGGGGGTATCCGGGGACCTGGCTTCGAAGGGCAAGCCCAGCCGAAACAACAACTCGCGGCGGTACCGGGAGGTCGAGGCGAGGATCAGCAGGCGGGAACGTAATACAGCGTGGCTCACGTGGCGTAACTTGCGGTTTTGACGTCAGAAACCCGGTCACATATCATGCGCCGCCTATGTCGGGCTCGCTGCACGATTGGTACAGTCAGCGCGATCTGGAATCGCTCGCCGAGCGCGAACGTGTGCTCAGCGGCGAACTTCAGCTCAGCAAGCTAACGCGATTGGTCGGCATGTTGAATTCGGACGCCGGCAGTGTAAGAGCGTCGCTGAAGTTTGGCCAACGACGCGGTGGCGTGCGGGAAGTGGAGCTTACGTATACGGCGACCGTAGAGCCTAAGTGCCAGCGATGTCTCGAGCCGTTTTGTTACGAGTTCGCAGATCGCGTAAACCTGGTGCTGGTAGAGGCTGGCTCGAAGCTGGACGCGGTTCCGGAAGGGTACGAGCCCTTCGAGCTTTCGGATGGCCGGTTGTTGCCGGCCGAGCTGATCGAGGACGAGCTGATCGTTTCGATGCCATTGGCACCGAAGCACGGGCGCCTCGAAGACTGTGGTAGCGTGGCGCGCAATCTGATCGCGGCGACCGATGTGTCGGACGCGGCAACAGGGGCCGCCGAGCAGTAGGATTCTTTTCGAGGAGTATCGAAATGGCAGTTCAGAAGAGCCGCAAGACGCCGTCCCGGCGTGACATGCGCCGCGCGCACGATAAGTTGACCGGCCCGACCTTGTCCACGGACGCCACGACGGGTGTGACGCATCGCCGCCACCATGTGACGGCCGACGGGTTCTACCGCGGCAAGAAGATTTTCGAAGTTCCGCAAGAAACCGAGCAAGAGTAGGTCGTTCGGCCTCCGTGCCGCGAGCCACAGCTCCTCCGGTCTCCCTTAAACCGGACCCTGATTCCAGCCGCCGATGAGTCGCAAGGTGACAATTGCCTTGGACGCCATGGGCGGCGATCGCGGCCCCGCTGCCGTCGTGCCCGCAGCGCTCGCAACCCTCGAGCGCGACGATTCTGTGAGTCTTACGCTCGTTGGCCTGCCCGAAGTGCTGGAGCAGGCGAGGCGTGACGCGAAGGATCGCTACGGCTCGCGCCTCGGCTTCAAGCCGGCAACCGAAGTCGTGACGATGGACGAGCCACCCGCGGATGCGTTGCGGCGCAAGAAAGATTCGTCGCTCCGCGGTGCCATCGAGCTCGTCAAGGAAGGGGCGGCTGATGCCTGCGTGAGCTCGGGCAATACCGGCGCGCTGATGGCGACCGCACGTTACGTGCTGAAGATGCTGCCCGGAATCGACCGGCCGGCGATCATCTCTGCCGTCCCGGGCCGCGACCGGCCAACGTACATGCTCGATCTCGGCGCCAATGTCGATTGCACGCCGCAACACCTCGTGCAATTTGCGCTCATGGGTTCCGTCGTGGCGAGCGACATGCTCGACGTTGCTCGACCGCGCGTGGGCCTGCTGAATATCGGCGTCGAGGACATGAAGGGCAACGAAGTCGTCCGCGAGGCCGGCGAGTTGCTATCGAAGAGCGGTCTCAACTACATCGGCTTCGTCGAGGGCGACGGAATTTTTCATGCCGACGTCGACGTCGTCGTGAGCGATGGTTTCGTCGGCAACGTGGCGCTGAAGACCATGGAAGGCGTGGCGAAGCTCATCGCGGCGTTTCTCAAAGAGGAGTTCCAGCGCAACGCGCTGCGCGGCGTGCAAGGGCTCATCGCGAAGTCCGCTCTCGAGGCGCTGAAGGAAAGGCTCGACGCCCGCCGCTACAACGGTGCTAGTCTCGTGGGGCTGAACGGCATCGTCATCAAGAGCCACGGATCGGCGGATCAGTTCGCATTCGAGAACGCCGTGAAAACGGCGATCGTGGAGGCTCGAAAGGGCATTCTCGTCCAGATCGGGCAACTCATAGAAAGCCAGCAGCACTAATGTATTCGCGCATCATCGGCACCGGCAAATATCTGCCGGAGAAAATTCTGACCAACTTCGAGCTCGAGAAGATGGTCGATACCACCGACGAGTGGATCCGCACGCGTACCGGCATCGAAAACCGGCATATCGCGGCCGACGACGAAGCGACGAGTGATCTCGCATACAAAGCGGGGCTCGCGGCGATCGAAGATGCCGGGCTCACGGCCGCCGACATAGATTTCGTGCTCGTCGGTACTACGACGCCGGATCTGATCTTCCCGAATGTGGGTTGCCTCGTTCAGGAGAAGCTCGGAATCCGCGGCACGCCTGCGTTCAGTCTCGAAGCCGCGTGCTCCGGGTTCCTTTATGCGCTAGTCGTGGCCGATCAGTTCATTCGCAGCGGTCACGTGCGCCGCGCACTCGTGATCGGCGCAGAGACGATGTCGCGGATCATAGATTGGACGGATCGCGAGACTTGTGTGCTGTTCGGTGACGGCGCCGGGGCCGTGATTCTCGAGGCTGCTGACGAGCCGGGCATCCTCTACTCGACGCTCGGTGCAGACGGGCGTTATCGCGAGCTGCTGTACGCATCGAGCGGCGTGTCGACGCGCCACCGCGAGAACAGCGATATCCCGGCGTTGCGAATGAAGGGCAATGAAGTCTTCAAAGTGGCCGTCAAGACGCTCGAGAGTCTCGTCGACGACGTCATCACGAAGAACAATCTCGAGAAGGGCCAGATCGACTGGTTGATTCCGCATCAGGCCAACGTCCGCATCATCAATGCCATGGCCAAGCGCCTCGAGATGCCAATGGAGCGGGTGGTGCTGACCGTCCGAAACCACGGCAACACGTCTGCTGCCTCGGTTCCGATGGCGCTCGATACGGCGATCCGCGATGGTCGCGTCAAACGCGGTGATTTGCTGCTCCTCGAGGCTTTTGGCGGTGGCTTCACGTGGGGCGCGAGCCTGATTCGCTACTGAGTTTCAGGACCTGTCGACTGGTACTCTGCCTTCCAGGCCGGCGATCCGTATAATGCTGCGGATGGCTTGCAGGCTCCTTTCAGTTTTGGTGCTGCTGACGCTGGGCACGACAGCCCGGGCGGCCGAGTATTGGGTGGCCGATAACGAGGAAGTCGTCGGCGAGTTGCAGCACATCAAAGCGCGTTACGAAGACACGTTCGTCGCGCTAGCCAGAACCTACAACGTCGGCTTCGAATCGCTGCGTCGCGCTAACCCTGGCGTCGATGCTTGGGTGCCTGGCGAGGGCACGGAGATCACGATCCCGACGCAGTTCGTGCTGCCCCACGCGCCGCGCCGCGGTATCGTGGTCAACGTCGCCGAGCTCAGGCTGTATTACTTCCCCGAGGATTCGGGCCCGCCGCCGGGCGGCGTAGCGCCAGGCTCGAGACGCGTCGTGACGCATCCGATCAGCGTCGGTCGCATGGATTGGCACACTCCGCTCGGCATCACGAAGGTGACCAGCCGCGTGGCGAATCCGAGTTGGTACCCGCCGGACTCGATTCGTGCGGAGCACGCGGAACGGGACGACATCCTGCCGAGGATCGTGCCTCCGGGCCCGGATAACCCTCTCGGCAGCCATGCGCTGCGCCTCGGCTTGCCTGGCTACCTTATCCACGGCACGAATTTGCCGTCCGGCGTTGGTATGCGCGTCACTCACGGCTGTATCCGCATGTTCCCCGAGGACATCGAGGTAATGTTCAAGACGGTACCGATCGGCACTGTCGTGCAGATCGTGAATCAGTCGGTCAAGATCGGCTTTACGGCGGAAGGCGACTTGTACGTGGAGGCGCATCCACCGTTGCCTGAGAGCAACGTCGATGGCGAGAAGGTCGAAGCGGCGAACGCAGCCCTCGAAACGATTCAGGAATCACCGTTGACGGGGCTCACGCGCGCCTATGTGGCCGCCTCGGAGCAACGGCGCATCGATCTGCACTGGGATGTAGCAGAGCGGATCGCGCAACGCGGTCTCGGTATCCCCGAGTTCGTACCGGTCGAGGGCAGCGCGCCCATCGCCGGCAACTAATACTCAAGATAGATGGGCAAAAAAAAGCCGCCAACGCATTGGCGGCTTTTGAAAAACTGGATGCAGCCTAAGTAGGCAGTATCCCAGGGTTTCCTACTTCTTTTGGCGCTGCTCGAACATGCGATCGAGCTTCTGATTCGTCGCATCGCAGCACGCCTGGGCCGCTTGCGCAGCCGCAAGAGCCTGGTTCGCCGTGCTCTGTGCGCCCGAGGCAGCTTGCTGTGCCTGAGTAGCTGTGCGTTGCGCGCCATTCGCGGCGTTCTGCGCAGCTTCAGCAGTAGCACGTACCGCGTCGAGTTCTTCCTTGGTGACTGATTTCGCACAGCCGGTCACCATCGCGAAGCCGCCGACGAGCAACGCTGCTCGCATAGCAACCTGGATTTTTGTGGCCATTGAGTACCCCTGACTTATTAATTAGTGACAAACCGTTGGCATTATTTCCTAAAGCGCGCGTCACTGCAATTTCAAAATGTTGCACGCGTTGGGTGCACGTCGTCGTTTGCAGACATTGGAGATTTTCGACGAACCATCGATTCGCGAATCGAGCGCGAGATCGGGTTTTCGAGTGCCGAAATCGATGACTTGACCCGACGCCATCTCAGGCTGTATATAGACACAGAACTGGCTTTATATACAGGTATCGAGACATGCGCGAGCTCACCCCAAGACAAAAGCAAATTCTGATGCTACTTCAAAAAGTTATGCACGATACCGGCATGCCGCCGACGCGTGCGGAGATCGCCAAGACTTTGAAGTTTCGTTCGGTCAATGCGGCCGAAGAACATCTGCGGGCGCTCGAGCGGAAAGGTGTGCTCGAGCTCTTGCCCGGCACCTCGCGAGGTATTCGCCTCAAAGATTCCATGCGCGAGCAGATGGGGTTGCCCTTGGTGGGGCGTGTTGCCGCGGGTCAGCCGATCTTGGCCGAGGAACACATTGAAGCGCGTTATCAGATCGATCCATCCATGTTCAGAAAGCCACCGCACTTCCTGTTGCGGGTTCACGGCATGAGCATGCGGGACGCGGGAATTCTGGATGGTGATCTGGTGGCCGTGCATCGCACACCGGATGTGCGTACTCGGCAAATCGTCGTAGCGCGTTTGGAAAACGAAGTCACGGTCAAGCGCTATCGGCAGGAAGGTCACCGTGTGTGGCTGATGCCTGAAAACCCCGACTTCTCACCGATCCAGGTAGACCTGCGCGAGCAGTCATTAGCCATTGAGGGCGTTGTGGTCGGTGTCGTTCGCGATTCGATGAAGTGATGGGTCAAACAGCCAAGCACACCGGTGGATTGGAACGAATTGAATTCGCGCGTTTGGCGAGGCAGGGGTGCCGCTGCCGCACGCGCCGTCATTTCGACCGGCTTCCCGCCGCTAGATAATTATCTGCCTGGCGGCGGTTGGCCCAAGGGCGCCATTACCGAAATACTCATCGACGGCTACGGCATTGGTGAACTCGCGTTGCTGATGCCGGCCATGGCATCGCTGACACAATCCGCTCCGGCTAAAGCGAAGAAGTGGATCGCTTGGGTATCTCCGCCATTCGTGCCGTATGCGCCGGCTTTGCAGCAGCACGGCGTCGACACCGAGTGCGTGCTGATGATTCATCCGGCGCACGGCAACAAGAGTCGTTTGTGGGCCGTTGAGCAGACGGTGCGTTCCGGATCGAGTGCCGGGGTATTGGCGTGGGTTGCAGATGCCGATGACGTGATTTTGCGGCGACTGCAGTTGGCCGCCGAAGATCAATCATGTTGGACAGTATTGTTTAGGCCACAGAGCGCTCGTCAGCAGCGCTCGCCCGCGGCATTGCGAATCATGCTGTCGCAGCATGCCGCCGTCACCCGGATTCAAATCCTGAAGTGTCGAGGCGGTCGTCCTGGAATCGTCGATCTCGAGCGGCAGTTGCTTGCACCTCCCGTGCGATCGCTCAAGGCGCGTCAATAAGTGGTTGCACACCATGGCGCGTTCCCTGCATTCCATCGAGCTCGATTCACCGGCGACCGCAGAGCCGCCTCGAGTCGATGCTCATCAAGCGCCCAATAAGCAGCGGCTATGGTTGGCGGCGTGTCTGCCGAATCTTGCGTTTGAAATCTCACAGAAGCCGGTTCTGCACACTCCCGCTGTCGTGGTCGAGCCGCAGCAGAGTCAACTTACGGTCATCGCGGTCAACGCGAGTGCGCAAGCCGCCGGCATCGAAACCGGCAGCAAGCTCAGCACGGCGTTCGCACTAGCGGCTTCCCTGCAAGCCTTCGAGCGCTCGCTACGGGCCGAGCGTGCGAGCCTCGAGTCGTTGGCGGGGTGGGCACAGGCACTTACTTCGCTGGTCAGCATCGAATCGCCGGAAAGCATGCTGCTCGAGGTGTCGGGGAGCTTGCGACTGTTCCGCTCGCTCGAAGCCATCAAAGCCAAGCTTGGCGAGGAGCTGACACGGCGCAGTTTCACATTTCGGCTCTGCGTGGCACCTACGGCAACCGCCGCGTTGTGGTTGGCGCGAGCGGCAGGCGCCGACGTGTTGTCGCCGCATGAGTTGACGGGTCGGCTGGGTGCGCTACCGCTTGCTGTCACCCGTTGGCCGCAACCCGCGCAGGAACTGTTGCGGGAGCTCGGTGTGCGAACCGTCGGCGAATGTGCTCGCTTGCCGCGCGACGGGTTTGCGCGGCGTATCGGCGTGGCCTACTTACACGAGCTCGATCGAGCTTTCGGTCGGCAGGTCGAGGTGCGCGTAGGGTTCAATCGGCCGGTGAGCTTTCGCTCGAAGATCGAGCTCTTCGAAGAAAGCACCGATAGGGTCATTTTCCTTGAAGCCATCGAGCAAATGCTCGACGAGCTCAGCGCAGAGCTGCGCATGAAGCAGGCTCAAATCCGTGCCTTCAAGATAGGTTTCGAGCATTTGCATCGTGCGCCGACGATCGAGCAGTTCGATTTGCTCGAACCTTCTCACGACAAGGAGCAGTTGCTGCGCCTGATCAAAGACCGATTGGAACGCTGCCAGTTGCCCGTGCCTGCCGTGGGAGTGCGTATTCGAACCGGGTTTCTGGTGCCGCTTACGATTCAAGCAGCGGATTTATTCGAGCGAGTGCCGGTAGGTACGCTGACGCGAGCATTGCTCGAACGGCTGCAGGAGCGGTTTGGCGCTGCCGCGGTGTATGCCGTCCGGCCTGTGGCCGAGCACCGCCCGGAAAAAGCGTGGGCGAAGCTGAACGGAGAGACGGAAGCCGGAGTTCGTAGCAGCGAATGGCTCGAGCCTCGAGACCGCCCATTGTGGTTGCTACAACGGCCCGTTCCTCTGGAATCGGCTGTTGCGCGCGATCACTACCGAGGCTCGATCGAGCTGTGTTCGGGACCCGAGCGCATCGAAAGCGGTTGGTGGGACGAGCAGGACGTCGCTCGCGATTACTACACCGCTGTCAGTTCGCACGGGCAGAAGCTCTGGGTATTCCGCGACCGGCGTAGCCGCATTTGGCATCTGCACGGGTTGTTCGGTTGAGAGTCGTAACCGATGACCTCTGTCGTAAACTCCTCCGGCGGGTACGCTGAGCTTCACTGCCTCAGTAACTTTTCGTTCCTGCGCGGCGCCTCCCATCCTGCCGAACTCGTGCAAATGGCACTGGAGCTCGGTTATGCGGGGCTGGCTTTAACCGACGAATGCTCCGTGGCGGGCATCGTTCGCGCCCATGCGGCCGCCAAAGACCTGCCTCTGAAACTGGTCATCGGCAGCGAAATCGTTTGCGTGGACGGGTTGAAAGTAGTGGTGCTTGCCGAAGACCGGCGAGCTTACTCGGCATTGTGCGCATTGATCAGCCAGGCACGCCGAGCTGCGGTCAAAGGCGAGTACCGCATCGGCCGCGACGATCTGTACCGGTATCTGCAATCGAACGGGCTGCTGCTCTGGTTGCCTGAGGCCACTCCGCAAGAAGAACGCGCTCGTGTTGGTCGCTGGCTCAAGGAGCGCTTCGACGGCCGGCTCTGGATGGCCGTCGAGTTGCTGAACGCGGGTAACGATTGGTCTTGGCTCAAGGAAGCCGAAGCACTGGGCACCGAGCTCTGCGTGCCGCTCGTCGCCGCCGGCAATGTTCACATGCACAGCCGCGAGCGACGCATGCTGCAGGACACATTGGCGGCCATTCGGCAGAAAACTCCCCTTGAGAAGCTTGGCACGGCGTTGCATTCGAATGCGGAACGGCGGCTGCGTTCCCAGTCTGAGCTCGCCAGACGTTATCCGCCGCTGTTGCTACGCGAGACGCTCACCATCATCGAGCGAATCGATTTCTCGCTCAAAGAACTCCGCTACGAGTATCCGCACGAACTCGTGCCGGAGGGCGAGACGCCGGCAAGCCATCTGCGATCGTTGACGGAGTCGGGTTGCCGCTGGCGGTGGCCCCGAGGCGAATCGCCGAAAGTTCGGCGGCTCATCGAGCACGAGCTCGCGCTGATCAGTGATCTCAAATACGAAGCGTATTTCCTGACGGTATACGACATCGTCCATCACGCACGCAGCATCGGCATCCTGTGCCAGGGTAGGGGCTCGGCGGCGAATTCCGTCGTCTGCTTCTGTCTCGGAATCACGGAAGTCGACCCCGGGCGAATGGAAACCTTGGTTGAACGGTTCATTTCGAAGGAGCGCAATGAACCTCCCGACATCGACGTCGACTTCGAGCACGAGCGTCGTGAGGAAGTCATTCAATACATCTATCGAAAATACTCACGCGAACGCGCCGCGATTGCCGCAACTGTCATAACTTATCGGCCGCGCAGCGCTATACGTGATGTCGGCAGGGCGCTCGGTGTCGATGAGTTTCAGGTCACCGCCCTCGCAAAGACATTGCAATGGTGGGACAGCGGTGTTGCCGACGAGCCACGGATTCGCGAAGCGGGGCTCGATCCGAAGAGCTCCAAGGTGCAGCGCTGGTTGGAATTGGCGGCATCGTTGCTCGGTTTTCCACGCCATTTATCGCAACACGTAGGCGGGTTCGTGATCTCGGAGCGGCCCTTGCACGAGCTAGTGCCGGTCGAGAACGCCACCATGCCGGAGCGAACCGTCATTCAGTGGGACAAGGACGATCTCGAAGAGCTCGGTCTCATGAAGGTGGACGTGCTCGGGCTCGGCATGCTGAGCGCAGTGCGGCGCAGCTTCGAGCTGATCGAACGATTCGACGGTCGCAAGCTTACGCTTGCGACCGTGCCTGCCGAGGATCGCGGCGTCTACGAGATGATCGGTCGCGCCGATACGATGGGCGTCTTCCAGATCGAGTCGCGTGCGCAAATGGCGATGCTGCCGCGCTTGAAGCCCAAGAGCTACTACGACCTCGTCATCGAGGTCGCGATCATTCGGCCGGGCCCGATTCAAGGCGGCATGGTCCACCCGTATCTACGCCGCCGCTCCGGCGAAGAGCCGGTTACTTATCCCAGCAAGGACGTGGAGCGCGTGCTCGAGCGCACGCTCGGCGTGCCGATTTTTCAGGAGCAGGTCATGCAGCTCGCGATGGTCGCGGCTGGTTTCACGCCCGGCGAAGCCGATCAACTGCGCCGGGCGATGGCCGCTTGGCGGCGGAGCGGCGATCTCGCAAAGTTCGAGGATCGGCTGATTCGAGGGATGACGCAGCGCAACTACAGCGAGGAATTCGCACAGCGCATTTTCAGCCAGATCAAAGGATTCGGCGAATACGGATTTCCCGAATCGCATGCTGCGAGCTTCGCCCTGCTGGTCTATGTGTCGGCTTGGCTCAAACGTTACGAGCCCGCGGCGTTTTGCTGCGCTTTGCTGAACAGCCAGCCCATGGGCTTCTATGCGCCGCAGCAGCTCGTGCGCTCGGCCCGTGAGCATGGGGTCGAAGTGCGAATAGTCGATGTCGCACACAGCGAGTGGGATTCGACGCTCGAGCGCGGCGCCAGCGGCCCGGCCGTACGACTCGGTTTACGGCTTGCCAAAGGGTTGGCAGCGGAGGCGGGCGGTCGTATTGCGGCAGCACGCGCTCACGGTGTATTCGACAGCGTGCGCGATCTCGCCGCCAGGGCGGCCTTGAACGCTAAAGACTTGGGCGTGCTCGCGTCTGCGGGTGCTTTGAAGACTCTGGCGATCCACCGGCATCGGGCGCGCTGGGAAGTGGCCGGAGTAGAGCAGCCGACCGCGTTGTTCGAACGGCCGCAGTTCAACGAGGCGCTGCCGCTGCTGCGCCGCCCCAGCGAGGGCGAAGACATTGCCGCGGACTACGCCCACGTCGGTGTGAGCCTCGGCCGGCATCCACTGGAATTGTTGCGTGCCCGGCTGACCCACCTCAGGATCAGCCCGGCGCGAGAGGTGGCGGGGCTCGCCCATGGGGTCCGGGTTCTGGCGGCGGGCCTCGTGATCACACGGCAACGGCCGTCGAGCGCCTCAGGAGTCACATTCGTGACCCTGGAGGACGAAACGGGCTATCTGAATCTCGTGGTATGGGACAGGCTCGCCCAGCGCGACCGCAAAGCGTTGCTCGGAGCAGCGTTACTGGGAGTAGCGGGAACGGTACAGAAGGAGGGGGACGTTTTGCACATCGTTGCCGAGCGGCTGTTCGATCACACGGATCTACTCGGCAAGCTCGTCACGCAGTCGCGCGACTTTCACTGAGCTACCGCCGCAGGCTCATACGTCGTAGTCGTCGAAATCCTCGAGATCGCGTTTGGCGCGTTTTTCTTCCATCAACAGTTCGAGCCGCCGTTTCGCAGCCTGCTCTTTGCCAGGTTCCACGAGGCCATCGACTTCGAGCTCATGAATAAGCTCCTCGACATTGATCTCAACCGATGGGTCGCCGACGTTGTCCGTCGCCTCCGCCACCACAGGTTCGCTCTCTTCGGCCTCGGCTTCTTCTTCCTCGGCCTCTGGCTTGAGCTCTTCCGTGTCTTCGTCCGGCTCTTTGACCTTGACCTTCATTCCTCTCTCCGATTGCGTCGGCGAACCCCGTCAGTCGCAGTCGGCGCCTTTATAAACCGGCCGAAAAATGTTGGCAATACCCCCACGACCACGCTGTGAACGGCTGCACAATCGGGAGAAAACGATCTTGCGCCGCGTCGCGTTTATCGGGCGAGCTGACTGATTTGGAAAATCGGCAACAAAATTGCCATGACGATCGCAAGCACCACAAGACCCATGACGACGATCAGCAGCGGTTCGAGCACGCTCAACATCGTGGCGAGCAAGCTGTCCATCTCGGCTTCCTGATGGTTTGCTGCGCGCTCGAGCATGTCGTCCAGCTCGCCGCTGGCCTCGCCGCTCGAGATCAGATGAACGCTCATGGGTGGAAACAGCTTCGAATGGGCAAGCGCGCGGCCGATTGCACCACCTTCGCGCACGCGCACCGCCGCGTCCTCGACCGCGGAGCGCATCGGCAGGTTCGCGACCACGGATGCGCTGATCCGCAGCGCTTCGAGCGCGGGAACGCCGCTCGAGGTCAGAATGCTCAGCGTGCGAGTGAAACGCGCAGTGTTCAGACCGCGGGTCACTCGACCGAAGATCGGTGCCTTGAGCAACCACCAGTGCACGCGCCGGCGGATTTCCTCGCGTTTCAACAGGCGGTTGGCGGTGTAGATGGCCGCAACGATGACGCCCACGAGCACTGGCCACCATTGCTGCAGGCCAGCCGAAAGAGCAATCAGCGCGCGGGTCATGATCGGCAGCTTCTGACCCGTCGTCTCGAACACACCCACGACTTTCGGCACGACGTAGACGAGCATCAGCGTCACGATGAACATGGCGATCGTCGTCAGAACGATTGGATAGACCATGGCCTGGCTTACTTTCTGTCGCAGGGTATGCCGCGACTCCGTGTAGTCCGCCAGCCGCCCGAGCACGGCATCGAGCTGGCCAGCCTGCTCGCCGGCCGTCACTGTCGCGCGGTAGACCGGCGGGAACGCGTACGGAAAATCATTCAAGCCCACCGCCAGCGACTGACCTTCGAGCACCTTCGCGCGCACGCCAAGCACGACGCTCTTGAGTCGCGGCTTTTCGGTGTGCTCGCTGACCGCTAGCAGCGCTTCTTCGAGCGGCAGGCCCGCCTTCACGAGCGTTGCAAGCTGGCGCGTGACCAGAGCCAGGTCGAGGCCGGAGATTCCCTTGAACAGGGAGAACTGGCGGCGCGACTTGCGCTCCGCCGCCTCGACTTCTGCGACCTCGACCGGTAGTAGTTGACGGTCTCGCAGCAGCTGGCGGACGTGTTTTGGCGTGTCGCCTTCGAGGATGCCCCGGTGTTCCTTGCCGCCCGCGTCGACGGCAACGTACTGATAAGCACCCATTACTCGCCCCGCGTGACCCGGACGACCTCTTCGAGCGTCGTGACACCGCTCAGGACCTTGGCCATGCCGTCTTCGCGGATGCTCGGCGTCAGCGTTCTGGCGTACCGTTCGAGTTCGTGCTCGCCGGCGCCGTCGTGAATCATAGTTTGCATCTTGCTATCGACTTTCACGAGCTCGTAGATGCCGGTGCGGCCTTGGTAGCCACGGTCTTCGCTGGGGGCCCGGTACAACGTCGGCGGGTTCGCCGCGTCGACGTTCAGCAGTCGGCATTCGTATTCGCTGGCGCGATACGGAACGCGGGTAGCGGGATCTAGGACGCGCACCAAGCGTTGCGCCAACACGCCGATCAAGCTCGACGATAGCAGGAACGGTTCCACGCCCATGTCGCGGAGACGGGTGACGGCGCCGACGGCCGTGTTCGTGTGCAGCGTCGACATCACGAGGTGGCCGGTCAAGCTTGCCTGGACGGCGATTTCGGCGGTCTCCAGGTCGCGGATCTCGCCGACCATGACGATGTCCGGGTCCTGGCGCAGGATCGCACGTAGGCCGCGGGCAAACGTCATTTCGACTTTCGTGTTGACCTGTGTCTGGCCGATGCCATCGATGTAGTACTCGATTGGATCCTCGACCGTCAGGATGTTGCTCGTGAGGTCGTTGATTCGCTCCAGCGCGGCATAGAGCGTGGTGGTCTTACCGGAGCCCGTGGGACCTGTCACGAGCAGAATGCCGTGCGGCCGGTGGACGAGCTCATCCATTGCGGCCCGGTCCTTGTCGTCCATGCCGAGGTTGGTGAGCGTGAGCCGGCCCGCTTCCTTGTTCAGTAGGCGGAGCACCACGCGTTCGCCGTGCCCCGACGGGATCGTCGAGACGCGCACGTCGACGGCTCGACCGGCGATGCGCAGGGAGATTCGTCCGTCCTGCGGCAGCCGCTTCTCGGCGATGTCGAGCTTCGACATGACCTTGATACGCGATACGACGATGGGCGCGACCGCACGCTTCGACTGCAGTACTTCGCGCAACACGCCGTCGATGCGGAACCGGACGGTCATCCGGTTTTCGTAGGGCTCGATGTGGATGTCCGACGCGTTGTCCTTCACGGCTTGCGTCAGAAGGGCGTTGATGAGCCGGATGATCGGCGCTTCGTCGTCGCTGTCGATCAAGTCGGAAGGCTCGGGCAACTGCTGGGCCACGGCCATCAGATCGGTCTCGTCGTCGAGGCCTTCTACCATGGTCATCGCAGCGCCGCTTTCGTAGGCGGCTTGCAGCGTCGCGTCGAAGGTGTGCGCGTCGACCTCGGTGAACGTGATCGGCGCACCGGCGAAGCGCCGAACCTCGGCAAGGCTCTGGGGCAGCGCGCCGGTACGGTAGATGCCGTGGACGACGCCTTCGTGCAGGTCTTTGATCAGCACGCCGTGCCGTTTGGCGAACGCGAACGGTAGAGACCGAACCGCGGCGGCGGCTGCGGCCGGTATTACCACGAGGTCGGGGTTATTTGGATTCGCTGCCATTGGCTGCGGGCGCGGGCGTAGGGCTCGGTTTCGCGGGCAGAGGCTCGGGGAACGGTGGCATTTCGGGGCGGTCGCCGCGGATCAGAGGCTTGTTGCTCTCGTTCATCTGGCGCTGGAGTTCCTGCACGTAGCTGTACTTCGAGTTGGTCTGGAAGCGTGCGTCCATTTCGTCATGCAAAATTACCGGCCGGATGAAGACCATGAGGTTGGTCTTCGTGCGCTCGGTTTTGCGCGCGCGAAACAACCAACCCAAGCCCGGAATTCGGCCGAGGCCGGGCACGCGCTGTTCGTTATTGCGCATCTGATCGTCGATCAGGCCGCCCAGAATCAACATGTCGCCGTCGTGCACGAACACGGAGGTCGAGATCGTGCGATTGTTGGTCACGAGGTCCACAGCACCCGTTGCGCCGGCGCTGATGCTCGAGGTTTCCTGCTCGATCTTCAGCTTCACGCCACTGCCTTCATTGATCTGCGGCGTGATCTTGAGCTTGGTGCCTACTTCCTGGCGCTGGATTGTCTGGAACGGATTCACGGTGCCGGCATTCGTGCTGCCGGTGTTCGTGAACTGGCCCGTGACGAACGGCACTTGCTGGCCGACCTTGATCTCGGCTTCCTCGTTGTCGAGCGTGACGATCTGCGGGGTCGAGACTACGTTCGTGTCGGCGTCGCCGCGCAGCGCGTTTAGCAACGCCACCCAGCTCGTGCCGCCGTCGCGCAGTCGGCCAATGGCCGCTGTGAGGCCCTGGGAAACTGCCGATGCGCTTGCCGCCGAACCGCTCGCTGCAAGCTGCGTGATGCTGCCTGTCGTGCTGCTGAAGTTCGTGATGCCGAGTCCCTTGTTGCTATCGGCGCCATTCAATAACCAGGTCGTACCGATCTGCGCGGCCTTCGATTCAGTGATTTCGACGATGATCGCGTCGACCTGTACCTGCAGCCGCGGAATGTCGATCTGATTGACGACCGCCATCATGTCCTGGCGAATACGCTCCGGCGCGTTGATTACGAGTGCGTTCGTGCCGGCGTCCGCCCAGATCGTGACGGGGCCGCTATTGGCGCCCTCGGGCGCGGCCCCTGGTTTGGCTACGCCGCCACCTCCACTTGCACCGCTGCCGCCCGCGGCCCCGAACTGAGCCTGAAGCTTGGTGGCGAGATCTTCGGCATCCGCGTAGTTCAAATAGCGCACGAGCGAATTGCCGCCCTGAGCCGTGGGCGTATCGAGATGTGCGATCAGCGCGCGGTAGCGCAAACGGCCGGGGCCGGTGCCCGCCAAGAGCACGCTGTTGGTGCGCGGATCGGAAATGACCTGAATGGGCGGCGTGCCGCCTGCCGCCTGCGCCGCCTGGTTCAGCGCGTTCATCATGCGCACGATGTCGTCGGCACCCGCATTTTCAAGGGGCACGACTTCCACGTCTTCCGTGCCGGCCTGATCCATGCGCCGAATCAACGTAAGGATGCGTTGGATATTCTGTGGCCGGTCCGCGACGATCAACGAGTTGGAAGTCGGATGTGCCGCAAGATGCGCGGATTGCGGCAATAATGGCCGCAGGATCGGCACGAGCTGCGCGGCGGCGATGTTCTCGAGCACGATGGCCTGTGTCACGTAGTCGGAGCCCGCGCCAAAGCGCGCGTTCGCGTCGGGCACGATCTGTAGCGCATCGCCGGAATCGAGCGCCACGAAGCCGTGAACTTCGAGCACGGATTGGAACAGTCGGTAGAAGGCGGGCGGCGACATCGGCGCGTTCGATAGCACCGTAACCTGGGCCCGAACCCGCGGGTCGACGATGATCGTGCGACCGATGACCTGCGCGACCTGCTCGGCAACCACACGAATGTCAGCATCCCGGTAGTTGGGGGTCAGTTGCGGCCCCTGCTGCGCCAGACCGAGACTGGCAGAGAGCAGGCAGAGTGCTCCGACGCACGCAGCAATCAGGCTCGAGGCTCGCGGCGGCCGCACTCGGGTGTTGAGGCGGCCGCGCTTAAGCTTCCGGAGATCTATCACTCGCGCTTCTCCTGAAGCTTTTTCAGTTGCGAAGTGTCGATGACTATGACTTGTGGAGTGCCTTCGCGGAGCACGGTGACGTTGGCTTGCGTCGTTTCGCCGAGGGACTGGAACACTTGCAACCCTTGGCTCGGATCGTCGAGAACGGTGCCGTTGATGTCCGTGACGACGTCGCCCGCCTGGAGGCCCAGCGCCTCGAAAGTGGCCCGGTCTCGGCCGGGATTGACGCGGAATCCCACGACTTTGCCTTCCTGGACGTGCGGCGCCAGGCGCACCACGTCGGTAAGTCGTGACGCGTTTTCGCTGATCACTTGCCGAAGGGAGCCGGCGGGCTGTGCGGCCGCCGGCGGAAGTATCGGGCTCGTGGTGCGTGGGGCCGCACTTGAAAGCTGCTCGGGTAGGCGCAACGTCTCGAGCTTGCCGTTGCGGTTGAGTAGCACGCGGTCCGCCTCGACAGAATGCAGAGTGGCGCCGTCGGCGTTATCGACGGAGTCGCCGACGTGATAAGTCTTTTCCTGGCCCCGATTGGCCGAGATGATGGCCTGGCCCTTGGGGCCGCCCGCGAGGATGCCGGTGAGCGAAAGGCTCAAGTTCGTCTCGGGCGCATCGACGGTTTCGATCACGGGCGCGGTCTCCGGACGGGCTTCGCCGAAGAGGTGTGAATCAGTGAGTTTGCTCAAATCCGCAGGCGGTTGCGCAGGCTTCGACGCTCCCGGCCGCGCCGCCAAGGTGGGCGGCGCTCCTGGAACGACGCTCCAGGTGATGCCCGCGAGTTGGTAAGCGATGAGCACGACGAGCACTGCCGTAACGGCGGATGGAAGATATTTATTGGCAGTCGTGAGCCACTGCTCCGGCGGTTGCTCCGTCCACTCGACGAGTCGCTTGGCGACATCCATAGATGAATGCTCGGCTCCGCTCAGCTCACGGACAATTAGGCATCATAGGGCAGTCGCACGATGTGTAACAAGTGACTGAATTTATTAATAGTGTCGAATAGGACACAGTTGGTTTTGGCAACTACCATTGCAGTTCGAGTATCCCGATTTGTTATTCAATTGACCTACTTCCGCCGCTAGAATTCCCGCCAAGATGTCAAACGAGCGCACAAGGATCGATAGAGGCGAAGGTAATGGCCTGGTAACGGAGGAGGCCAAGCCGCGACTTAAGCGCCCACCGCTTTATCGCGTAGTACTGTTGAACGACGATTACACTCCGATGGAATTCGTCGTCCAGGTTCTCGAGAAGATCTTCTCGCTGGATCGGACGACGGCGACTCGGATCATGCTTGAAGTCCACACGAAGGGAAAAGGCGTGTGCGGTGTCTACACTTACGAGATCGCGGAGACGAAAGTCGCGCAGGTCACGGGTTTGGCACAGCAGCATCAGCATCCATTGCTCTGCACCATGGAAGAAACCTAAATGCTATCGAGCGAATTGGAATACTGTCTCAACGAGGCTTTTCAGCGCGCGCGCGAAGAGCGGCACGAGTTCATCACCGTCGAGCATTTGCTACTCGCATTGCTCGACACACCGCCCGTCATCGAGGTGTTGAAGGCCTGCGGCGCGGATCTCGCGCGGCTGCGTCGCGAGTTGAAGGCATTCATCGAAGAGTCCACGCCCCGGCTGCGTGGCGAGGAAGAGGAGACCGAGGTCCAACCGACGCTCGGATTCCAGCGCGTGTTGCAGCGCGCCGTGTTCCACGTGCAGTCGAGCGCGCGAAAGGAAGTTACGCCGGTCAACGTGCTCGTCGCCATTTTTAGCGAGAAGCAGTCGCAGGCCGTCTATTTTCTCGACTTGCAGGACGTGAAGCGTCTCGACGTCGTCAATTTCGTCTCGCACGGCGTGCCGAAAGTTCAGGAACCGAGTAAGCCCGAAAGCGAGGACGGCGGGGCGGAGGGCGAACGTGGCGCGGATGGAAATCCGCTCGAGCGTTTCACCACGAATCTCAACGCGTTGGCGGAGGCTGGGAAGATTGATCCTTTGATCGGTCGACAGGCCGAGATCGAGCGCACCGTGCAAATCCTCTGTCGGCGGCGCAAGAACAATCCGTTGTTCGTCGGTGAGGCCGGCGTCGGCAAGACTGCGCTGGCCGAAGGCTTGGCGCGCTTGATCGTCGAGGGCAAAGTGCCGGAGATATTGCGTAACTGCACGGTGTACGCGCTCGACATGGGTTCTCTTATCGCGGGCACGAAGTATCGGGGCGATTTCGAGAAACGCCTGAAGGGCGTCGTGGCAGGGCTCAAGAAGCAGCCTGGCGCGATTCTATTCATCGACGAGATCCACACCGTGATCGGTGCCGGCGCGGCGTCGGGCGGAGTCATGGATGCATCGAATCTGATCAAGCCGTTGCTCGCCAACGGCGAGTTGCGGTGCATCGGTTCCACTACCTATACCGAATTCCGCGGAATCTTCGAGAAGGATCATGCGCTCGCGCGCCGTTTTCAGAAGATCGACGTGACGGAGCCATCCGTGGAAGAGACCGTGGAGATCCTGCGCGGACTGAAGACCCGCTTCGAGGAGCACCACGCCGTCACGTATTCCGACGAAGCACTGCGGGCGGCCGCCGAGCTGTCGGCCAAGCACATCAACGACCGGCATTTGCCCGACAAGGCCATTGACGTCATCGATGAAGCGGGAGCGAACTGCCGATTGCAGCCGCAGACCACGAAGCCACGAGTCGTCGATGTAGAGCTCATACAAAACATCGTCGCGAAGATCGCGCGCATCCCGCCGAAGACAGTCACCGCGTCCGATCGCGATGTGTTGAAGAATCTCGAGCGCGATTTGAAGCTCGTAATCTTTGGCCAGGACCGTGCGATCAGCGCGCTCGCATCCGCGATCAAGATGGCGCGGTCGGGTCTCGGTGACGACCGCCGGCCTGTGGGCTCGTTTTTGTTTTCGGGCCCCACCGGCGTCGGCAAGACGGAAGTCACACGCCAACTCGCGCTGACAACGGGTGTTGAGCTGGTCCGCTTCGACATGTCGGAATACATGGAGCGGCACACGGTGTCACGCTTGATCGGCGCGCCGCCGGGCTACGTCGGGTTCGATCAGGGCGGTCTGCTGACGGAAGCCATCAGCAAGCACCCGCACTGTGTGCTGTTGTTCGATGAAATCGAGAAGGCGCACCCGGAAGTATTCAACCTGCTACTGCAGGTCATGGATCACGGCACCTTGACGGACAACAACGGCCGCAAATCCGATTTCCGCAACGTCACGATTGTCATGACGACCAATGCCGGTGCGCAGGAGTCGGCGCGCGCCTCAGTCGGGTTCACGATGCAGGACCATTCGACCGATGCGATGGAAGTGCTGAAGAAGCTGTTTTCACCCGAGTTCCGTAACCGGCTCGATGCAATCATCGAGTTCCAACCTCTCGACGAGCAATCCGTGGCGCGAGTGGTCGACAAGCTCGTGCTCGAGCTCGAAACGCAGCTCGACAAGAAGGAGGTCACGATCGAGCTCGAACCGGCCGCGCGGGAGTGGGTCGCTGCTCGTGGCTACGACAAGAAGATGGGCGCACGGCCGATGGCGCGGATCATTCAGCAGCACATCAAACGGCCACTCGCGGAAGAGCTGTTGTTCGGCAAGCTTGCCGGCGGCGGCCATGTGCGCGTCGAGGTAGCTCCGGGGGCAGAAGCGCTCCAGCTGACGATCGAACCGACGTTGCGCGAGCTCGAGCACTTGCCCGAGCCTCCCGACGGTGCGCGTGCTGCCCGCACACCGCGCAACGGCGAACGCCGCGAGAACGATCTCGCGGAGCAGAAGGACGAGGGCAGCGGGAGCTGAACGCGGGTCAGCGTGCCCGATAGGTGATGCGACCTTTGGTCAGGTCGTAGGGTGTGAGTTCCACCGTTACGGCGTCGCCCTTCAGGATCCGAATGTAGTGTTTGCGCATCTTGCCGGAGATGTGCGCGGTGACGACGTGTCCGTTCTCGAGCTCCACGCGAAATGTCGTGTTCGGCAGTGTTTCCACTACCGTACCTTCCATTTGTATCGCTTCTTCTTTTGGCATTCAGCAACAGTTCTGGAGCCCAAGGCGGGCCGCATTGTTGCATACGGGCAGCAAAGCCGGCAAACCGATGCGCGGCAGCTCGCGATATAGGCTCAGGACCAACGGCCGGGCACGCCCGGGGGCTCGCAATGCTGCGCCACAAGTCGCAGAAACTCGGGGCGCGCGATGTTCGTAGCCCCAAGACTCACGGTATGCGCCGAGGCGACCTGACAGTCGATCAGGGCGAACTGGCGCGCACATAGGAACTCCACGCCGTGCACGAGCGCGACCTTCGACGCGTCGGTGATGCGCGTGAACATCGACTCGCCGAAAAACACGCGACCGAGTGCGACGCCATACAACCCGCCGACGAGCACGCCGTCACGCCACGTTTCGAACGAGTGAGCCCACCCCAAGTGGTGCAGCCGACCGTAGGCGGCAGCCATGTCAGGCGTGATCCACGTGCCGTCGGCATACGAGCGTGGGGCCGCGCAGGCCGCGACGACGTCCTCGAATGCGCTGTCGACACGAAACTCGAAGCCGCCATTGCGCACCGATCGGCGCAAGCTGCGCGAGACCCGCAGCGCATCCGGCCACAACACGGCCCGGGGGTCGGGGCTCCACCAGAGAATCGGCTGAGCCTCGTCGTACCAGGGGAAGATGCCGCGTCGGTAAGCCGCAAGCAGACGCTCGGGCTCGAGGTCGCCGCCGGCCGCCAGCAGGCCGTTCGGCTCCGTCAGGGCTTCGTCCGGCGGTGGGAAGTCGATTTTGGTAGAGCGCGACAGCCAGCGGAGCGGGCGCATTTGCTGGCTCAACTGTCGCGGAGTGTGAGCGCGCTCGGGTCGAGCAGCTCGCGGTAGGGCACGTGCTCGTCGAGCTCCGTCATGTACGCATCTACATGCCGCGCTTCGCGATGTAGGAAGTTGCCGATAGCCGCGTGAAATTCCCGGTCGCGTAGCCAGTGATACGACCAAGTGGCCTGCGGTGTGAAGCCGCGGCTGATCTTGTGTTCGCCCTGAGTGCCGGGCTCGAATTTCTGCAACCCGCTGCGAATGCAGTAGTCGATGCCCTGGTAGTAGCAGGTCTCGAAGTGCAGGCTGTGAAAGTCGGCAATGCTGCCCCAATACCGGCCGTATAGAGTGTCTGCGCTACGAAAGCACAGCGCCGTCGCAATCGGCTTGCCCTGATAGCGCGCAAGGACTATGACGAGATTGCCGGGCATCGTTGCGACGATTTCGTCGAAGAACTCGCGGTTCAGATAGGGCGGGTGGCCGTGCTGCGCGAAGGTGCGCGAATAACACTCGAAGATGGTGTCCCAATCCGCTGCCGTCGGCTCGTCGCCACGCAGGTGCTCGAATGTGATGCCGGCTTCGGCAATACGCCGCCGTTCCCGTTTGGCCTTTTTGCGCTTCGCGGAGCTGAACCTGCTGAGAAAGTCGTCGAAGTCTGCGTAACCGTGGTTCTGCCAATGAAATTGGCAACTCTTGCGCGCGAGTAGCCCCTCAGCCTCGAGCAATGGCGCTTCGGCTTCCGTGGGGAACAGCACGTGCAGCGATGACGCGTCGAGTGCGACAGCTGCTTCGCGCGCAGCCTGAATCAACGCCCGGCCGACGGCGGGGTCTGCACCCGCTCGCAGCAAGATGCGCGCACCCGTGGCCGGCGTGAACGGCACGGCGGCGACTAATTTTGGATAGTACGACCGGCCGGCGCGCTCATACGCGTCAGCCCAGCTCCAATCAAACACGAACTCACCACGCGAGTCGTACTTTATATAGAGGGGCAGCGCGCCGACTAAACCGAGCTCGTCGCTTGCCGTGAGGTACATCGGCTGCCATGCGGTGCCTGGCCCCACGCAGCCGCTGCGTTCGAGTGCCGTCAGGAATGCGTGGCTCAAGAAGGGGTTATCGCCCGCGAGCGCGTTCCAGGAGGAAGCCGCGAGGGCGCTAAGGCTAGGCCACTGTTGAATGCGCAGATGCATGGAGCGAGTGTGCCCGCCGGGTCCGCGGTCGTCGAGTCACTGCGAGGCGGCGCGAGGGGATCGATCAGGCAATCTCTGCCGGCGGACTATGCGCGACCGTACTTATCAGTATAATCATTAGATTAAGTCAATTTACTGTCGCGCCACTTGAATAAAGCCAAGGCCAGCACGCTCGAGACGTTCTTCGTGCCGCGAATTCGCGGCCTACGCGAATCGGCCTTCTGGTTGCTCGCGGGTGTCGGCGTAATTCTGCTGTTGGCGCTCCTGAGCTACAGCCCCGTCGATCCCGCGTTTAGCGTGGCCGGCGGCAGCGACACCATCACCAATCGCATGGGACCGGCCGGCGCCTGGTTCGCCGACGTCGCGTTCGTGTTGTTCGGCGCGTCGGCTTATCTATTCCCCGTGCTCGTGGTCATCGCGGGCGTGTTTCTGTTCCGCAGCGAGGAGCTGCCGGAACGAACGGCGGCGATCTGGCGCGGCGCGGGCTTCGTGCTCGCGATCGCGTCGAGCTCCGGGCTCGCAACGCTGCACTTCACTTCCGCGAGCATGCGTGAGACAGCCGGCGGCATCTTGGGCCAGCTCGTCGGCCACGGTCTCGCTTACGCACTTGGCCTGCTCGGTGGCACGGTGTTGCTGCTCGTGCTGTGGCTCGCGGCCGTGTCGCTCGCGACGGGTGTCTCATGGGTTGCCGTGATGGATCGCACCGGCCGTGCGGTGTACTCCGGCCTCGCCGAGCTAAACGTCTGGATTGGCGAGGCACGCATCTGGTGGGCTGGCCGGCGCGCCAAGCAGCAGCGGCAGGAAGTCGTCAGCAAGGTGCGTGCGAAACCGAAGACGGCCGCACCGCGTATCGAGCCGCTACTCGAGAAGGTCGAAGTCAGCGCGCGCGCAACGGAACGGATGGAGCGCGAGCGGCAAGTGCCGTTGTTCGAGCCGCCGCAATCGAACGAGCTTCCGGCGTTGTCGTTGCTCGACGATCCGCCGCCGAAGGAAGGCGGCTACTCGCCCGAGGCACTGGAGGCGATGTCCCGCCTCGTCGAGCTGAAGCTCAACGATTTCGGCGTCGAGGCCGAGGTCGTTGCAGTGCATCCGGGGCCCGTCATCACGCGCTTCGAGCTGAAGCCGGCGGCTGGCGTCAAGAGCAGCCAGATCAGCAGTCTCGCGAAGGATCTTGCGCGCTCGCTCGCGACCGTCAGCGTGCGCGTCGTCGAAATCATTCCCGGCAAGCCTTACGTAGGCCTCGAGATTCCGAACGAAGCACGCGAAACCATTGCGCTCGGCGAAATCATCAAATCGCAGGCCTACGACGATCTAAAATCGCCGCTCACGCTCGCGCTCGGCAAGGACATCGGCGGCGCACCCGTCGTGGCCGACCTCGCGCGCATGCCGCACCTGCTGATCGCCGGCACCACGGGCTCCGGTAAATCGGTGGGCTTGAATGCGATGGTGCTGAGCCTGCTGTACAAATCGACGCCCGAGCACGTGCGGTTGATCATGATCGACCCGAAGATGCTCGAGCTGTCGGTCTACGAAGGTATCCCGCACCTGCTCGCGCCGGT
>JBDTOT010000006.1:0-129271 GCA_039933105.1 Gammaproteobacteria bacterium
GATCGGCGCCGCGCTGATGATCCTCGGCGCGTTCATCGCGCTGCGCAGGTGATGCCAGGCGAGCTCGGACTTCGACCTCATGAGCGCCGACGGCCGCGCCGTGTTCATCGCTGGCGACGATCGCGTCATCGTCAGGTCCGTACCGCTTTGAAGCCGAACTGACGGTCGCGCGGGCCGGTCGGCTATGATCGGCCCACTGTCGGCGTTGGGGGTGCCATGCGTCGCTCATTGCTAGTCGTTGCTCTGTTCTTGGCGGGCGGCGCGGCGTTCGCGCAGCCGCCGGATCTCGTGCTCCTGCACGGCAAGGTCGTAACGATCGACGCGCGCTCGTCCGTGCAGGAGGCGCTCGCGATCCGCGCCGGCAAGATTCTCGCGCTTGGTAGCAGCAAAGACATCCGCAAGCTCGCGGGCGCGGGATCGCGCGTCGTCGATCTCGGCGGCCGCACGGTCATTCCGGGGCTCATCGATTCGCACCTGCACGCGATTCGCGCGGCGCTTTCGTTCACGACGGAAGTGAACTGGATCGGCACGCGCTCGCTGCCGGAAGCGATGGCACGGATTCACGCGGCGTCGCAGCGTATGCCGCCGGGCGCCTGGCTGATCGTCGCCGGCGGCTGGAACGAGCTGCAATTCGCCGAGCGGCGCCGGCCCACGCAGGCGGAGCTCGCGGCCGCGGCGCCGACGAATCCCGTGTACGTGCAGCTCGGTTACGGCTGGGCCGTGATGAACAATGCCGGCTTCGCGAAGCTCGGCATCAAGAGCGATGCGGATCTACCGGCGGGCGGCAAGCTCGAGCGCGACGGCGAGAAGGCCACGGGCGCGATCAGCGGCGGGCAAGGCGCCATCATCGCGCTGTTCGATCGTCTGCCGAAACCGACGTTCGCGGATCAAGTGGCCGGCACGAAGGCGTTCTTCCGCGAGTTGAACCGGCTCGCGCTCACGGGCGTCCTCGATCCAGGCGGCAACAATCTCTTCCCGGCCGACTACCAGGCGCTATTCGACGTGTGGCGGGTGCACGAGCTCACGGTGCGCGTCGTGTACAGCCTGAACGGCCAGACGGCCGGCAAGGAATTCGACGAGCTGAAAAGTCTCACGGCGCTATTGCCGATGGGCTTTGGCGACGACCGGCTGCACTTCAACGGTCTAGGTGAGCGCATCACCATCGCGATGAACAACAATCCGGCGCCGAGCGCGGAAGACAAAGAGCGCTACTACGAGATCGTGCACTGGGCCGCCGAGAAAGGGTTGGCCATTACGATGCACTGGGGGCCGGATAGCACCGTGGATCACTTGCTCGGCATCTTCGAGCGCGTGAACCGCGAGATTCCGATCGCGCCGCTGCGCTGGTCGATTGCGCATCTGAACGACGCGTCCGACGCCTCGCTGAAGCGCATGCCCGATCTCGGCGTCGGCTGGACGGTGCAGGACGCGATGTACTTCGGGGGCGAGGATCTCGTGCGCCGCCAGGGCAAGGATGCCGCGCTGCGAATACCGCCGGTCGTGACGGGCCAGCGGCTCGGTGTCGCGATCGGCGGAGGCACCGATGCGCACCGCGTTGCGTCGTACAACCCCTTCACGTCGCTGCAGTGGTTCGTCGACGGCAAGACGGTGGTGGGCACACCGATCCGGGGCGCCGGAGAAACGCCGGATCGTATGACGGCGCTGCGTCTCTATACGCTGGGCAGCGCGTGGTTCTCGTTCGACGACGACGCGCGTGGCTCGCTAGAGCCCGGCAAGCTCGCCGATCTCGCGGTGCTCTCGGCGGACTACCTCACGGTGCCAACGGAAAAGATTGGCGATCTCGAGTCGGTGCTGACATTGGTCGGCGGTGAGGTCGTCTACGCGGCGGGCGATTTCGCGAAACTCGCGCCCGAGCAGCGGAAATGAGTGACCTGCCATTGCAATGTCGCTGCGGCACCGTGCGTGCGGTCGCGCAGGGCGTGACGCCGGACATTGGCAACCACTGTGTCTGCTTCTGCAGCGATTGCCAGGCGTTCGCCAAGTTCCTCGGCCGCGCGGCCGACGTGCTCGATGCGAACGGCGGTACGGACATCTTCCAACTATCGCAGGCGCGGGTACGGTTTACGCACGGCGTCGATCAAGTCGCGTGCATACGTCTCTCGCCAAAAGGCCTCGCACGTTGGTACGCGAGCTGCTGCAACACGCCGATCGGCAATACGCTGGCCACGCCGATGGTACCGTTCGTCGGACTGATTCGCGCGTTCGTGCCGGAACCGGCGGCCGACGCGCTGGGCCCCATTCGTGTGCGTGCGTTTCGCCCATTGGCTACGGGCGACAAGGCCGCAATTCCGCGAGACATCCAGCCGCAGTGGCGAATGCTGTTGCGAATGATGGGCCTCTTTATCGGCTGGCGGTTGCGCGGCGATCACAAGCGCTCCCCATTCTTCAATGCGAGCGGTGTCCCGCTGAAGGTGCCGCGGGTGCTGAGCGACGGCGAGCGAGCGGCGCTGCGTTAGCGGCTTCCAGTTCCGGTGCGGCGCAACAGGAGTTGAGCTGTCAGCGTGACGAGCGCGGCCGCGGACAAGTAGTAGCCGACGTACGCGATGCCGTAGTTGTTCGCGAGGTACGTGGCGGCATACGGTGCAACGGAGCCGCCGAGGATGCCGGCCACATTGAACGCGACCGACGCGCCGGTGTAGCGCACCGCCGTCGGAAACAGATCCGCGATCGCGGTGCCGAGCGCGCCGTAGGTCATGCCCATGAGCCCGAGGCCGATCGACAAGAACACCGTGACTTCGACGGCGTCTCCACTCGAGAACAGCGGCTCGAACAGCAGGCCGAACACGAATACCAGCACGCTGGCGACCATCAGCATCGGCCAACGTCCGATCCGGTCGGAGCCGAGAGCGGACACCGGAATCGTCAGGGCGAAGAACACCACGCCGATCATTTGCAGCAACAGGAAGTGCTGACGCGTGAAGCCGAGGTGGCCTGTGCCCCAGCTCAACGTGAACACGGTCATCAAGTAGAAGATCACGTACGTCACGATGCCGGCGAGCGCGGCCAGTACGAGCGTGCGTGAATGCTCGCGCAGCAGCGCCGCGATCGGAACGGGCACGCGTTCTTGCCGCTCGATCGTGCGTTGGAACGCCGGCGTCTCCGTGATCTGCAAGCGTATGTAGAGGCCCACGACTACGAGCACCGCGCTTGCGATGAAGGGCAGTCGCCACCCCCACTCGAGGAATTGCTGCTCCGTGAGCGCGGCGCTCAGTGCGATGAAGATTCCGGTCGCGGCCCAGAAGCCGAGCGGCGAACCGAATTGCGGGAACATTCCGTACAGGCTTTCTTTGCCGGGCGGCGCGTTTTCGGTGGCGAGTAACACGGCGCCGCCCCATTCGCCGCCTAAGCCGAGACCCTGGCCGAGCCGGCACAAGGCGAGCAGGGCGGGCGCGGCAATGCCGATCGAGGCGTATGTCGGCAGTAGGCCGATGGCGACGGTCGACACGCCCATCGTCAACAGCGCGGCTACGAGTGTCGCCTTGCGGCCGATGCGGTCGCCGAAGTGGCCGAACAGTGCGGAGCCCACCGGCCGCGCTAAGAACGCGAGCGCGAAGGTTGCGAGGGATTGGAGGGTGGCGGTCGTCGCGTCGCCGGCCGGGAAAAACAGCTGCGGGAACACGATGACCGCCGCCGTGCCATAGATGTAGAAATCGAAGAACTCGATCGTCGTGCCGATCAAGCTCGCGAACAGAACTCGGCCCTTCGTCATGGCCGACGACTTTCGACGATCGCGTGCATCGCGCAAGGATACGGTGCCGGCGGCGCGCGAGCCAGCGACCCAGGCGGGCGCTCGAGTTAGAAGTAGGCGTGAGCCTCCACGAACGTTTCGTTGCGGTTCGTGAACGGCACCGCCCCTGGGCCGTCGTAAGCACGCAGTCCTGCCCGGATCTGCAGCAGCTGAATCGGCGCGTATTCCCACACGACGCTGCGTCGCTGCTGGCGGTCGTTGCTCGTGTGATTGTTCGGGTCGAGGAGCTCCACACCCACTTTGAGGTTGTGGCCCTTCGTGATACGCCAGTCAGCTTCGAACAGAGTTGCGAACTGCTTGTCAGAACCGCTGCTCGGGCGATCGTCGCTGATGAAGTCGATCTCGCCGAGCCAGGTCACGGGGCCCGTTTTGACGCCGGCGAACACCGCCTGCATGTTGCGATCGCCGCGCGGATCCTGGTTCACGTTGACGCTCGCGCCGGCGCGCCAACGCGGGCGCACGTAGCTCGCCGACAAGCTCACCTGACTCTTGCCCGGCGCGCTACCGGCGCCCGCGGTGCCATTCGTTGCGGCCATCTGCGCCGACCACTTCGGCAGCTCGAGCCCGAGCTCGATGCCGTCGTCCGGCGCGTCGAAGTTCACGCCTGAGCGCTGACGCACGAACGCGGCGTCGTCCTGTAAGCGCAAACCGAAAGGCAGAAAGAACTGCCCCGCCTTGATCGTCATCTTGCCGTGCAATGGCGTCACGAGCACGTAGCGCTCGCGCTCGATCGACGAACCTGGGGCGAGCTGCTGATCGAAGTACACGGTCAGCAGATTCCGCACGGCTTTGAACTCGAGGTACACGGCGCCCTTCGTCGTGGTCGTTGCCGAGGTGTCCGGCCCGCGCGGCAGATCAGCGTTCCTGAATCCGCCGCGGTAGTCGCCGCCGACGCCGAACCAATCCGTGACGCTGCTGTTCCAGCCGGGGTCTTTCTCGTCGCGCAGCACGTTGTTGGCGGCAAGTTGCGTGCGCGCGAACACCATGCCGAACAGGTTGCGCTTGCCGCCGCCCGTCGGGTTCACGTGACATTGACCGCACTTGAAACCGTTCTGCACGGCCAGATACGGCTCGGCACGTGCGAGCGGAGCAGAGAGCAGCCACCCAGCGGCGACCAGCGCGGTCGCCGTCAGGCGCGTGATGCAGGTTCTCATTGCGGGACCCCGCTGGTAATCCACGCCCGGATCGTGGCGACCGTCGCCGCGGAGAGCGGCTGGCCGCCCAGCGGCATCTGACTGCCTGCCGTGCCTTCGAGCTTCTCGATCAGGTAGCTGTTGTCCGCGTCGTTCGGCAGCACGCGCTTCTGCGCGCCGTTCTCGATCGCCGCCACGTTGATCAGGCTGGCTGCGCTATGGGCCGCGGTCGTGAGGTCCATACCGCCTGGCAGAGCGCCCGACGTCGGGCCCGTATGGCAGCCGGCACAGATCGGCGTGAACACGTTGTCTTGGATCGATTGTAGCGTCGGCTGAATACCTTCCACGGTGAACGTCGCGACGAAGTTGCCGCCTTGCGTGCTGTCACCGGAGGGGAACGCGCCCGCGAATTCGCCGTCGAGTGCGTTGCCCCCCAAGTCGCGGATCATCGTGGCACCCGTGCCGACGAGCGTGATGCGATAGTCGTCCTCGATCGGCGGCGCAGTGCTGATGTCGACGACGATCGTCTTCGTGTTGCCCGCGGGCACCGTCACCGACACCGGCGTGATCGTGACTTCGTTGCCGTCGCCGAACGTGCCGTCGCCGCCGCTGCGCTGCACCAGAACCGTGGTGGCGTCGACCGATGTCGCGTCGAGGGCGCGATCGAGCACCGCCATGATCGAAGTCGGCACCGTCTGAAGCGTGGAATCCGGGAGCGGCGACAACGACGTCACGCGAACCGGTGTAGTCACCGTGCCAGCCGTCGGTTGCGCGCCGTCGGTGATCCACTGGCGAATCACGTCGATGTCCGATTGCGCGAGCGGCATGCCGCCGAGCGGCATGCGGCCGCCGACGCTCGCGGTGCCTTCGAGCTTCTTGATCAGGTAGCTGTCGTTGGGATCGCCAGCCACTACGCGCTGCAACGCCGGCTGTTCCTCGCTCGCGACCCCGACTAGCAGCGCATAGCTGTTGGCGCTGTCGAGACGCAACCCTTGCGGTGCGCCTGCACCCGTATGACACGACGTGCAGATCGGAGTGAAGACATTGTCCTGTATCGAAGCGAAGTTGGCTTGTAGCGTCGTCCCGCCGCCGCCACCACTACCGCCGTTGCCGTAACCGTCGTCGCCACCACCGCAGCTTGCGACGGCCGCCATGGCCGTGGTCGTTGCGAGTGTTCTCGCGACCGATGTGAATGTACGCATCGCATGCTCCCTCATCGCGCATCGGATGTGCGGATGAGTGCCACGAGGCGCGTGCGAGGTTCAAAAAGGCGTCACGCGAGTTCGTTAGCACGTCGCGGCGTCCGTGCTTCTCGTCATTCATGTTCCTTTGCCTGCTGGTCATCGGAACGGTCGCCTGCCCGCCGATTCTTGCGGAAGATCGCCGTGAGAATAATGAGGTATGCGATCAGGCGTGCGACGTAGATCAAAGGTGCGCCTTCGTAGGAAGTAGCGGTGAAGAGAGTGAAGACTCGGGTTAGGCCTTCGAGCGCAATGGCGATGGCGAACGCGAGGAAGAGCTGATCGCGCGTGGCGCGCCAGTATTTCACGAAAAATGCGCTGGTAATCAGCGACGCTGTGAAGATGACGCCGATCAGAAGACCGTCTAGTTGGTTCACTTGCTCTCCCTTACGAGCCCGAAGGCCAGCAGGCACAGCGACACGGCTACGACCGCGAGGCGCAAGAGGTGCAGGTCGATCTCGGGGAGCATGGTGAGGTCGACGAAGACGAAGACGTTCGTGATCGTGAGCCCCGCAAAGCACAGACCACTCCAGAGTAGCAGCGGGTGTCGGCCGGCACGGTATTGCCGGAACAAGAGCACGGAGCAGAGCAAAGTGCTCGCTGCGCCTAGCACGTACACGATAGCGGCCACGTGTGTCACTCCTTCTTCAGATTGAACGCGTCAGCGAAATCGCGCACGCCGGCCGAAACGTTGCTGTGGATCAGGGACGTGACGGCGATGAGTTGCCGTCGATAGATTGAGGCGAGATTCCGCATGAAGGTACCGTCGGGATCCCACCCTGGATTGAACGCGACACTTCCCGCTTGCCCCTTTTTGAGCCAGCCGCGGCGTATCAGTCCGTGCGTTATCCGCTGGGCGACTGCCGGGGTAACGTACAGTTGTCGTGCGAGCTGCTCCTGCGTCCAGTTGACGCCCGGCCGCTCCCACACCAGTAGCAGCGCCTCGAGGTGCGGCACCGTATCGATCTTCTCGACGATGAATCGCAGGACGTCGGGCGGGATTTCTTCGGCCGGACACATCCTCGAACTCTAGACCCTCACCGGAACGAAGCCAATCGCCCGGGGCTCGCGCAAGCTTCCGCGGCGCACTAGCGAGGGCCGTAATGCGGCAGCGGCGCGCCGAGCTCGTACGCGCCGAGATCGGGCGCTTTGCCCTTGAAGCCGTCGGTGATGCCCGGCAGCACGACGCCGGCATCCACCGCCCGCGAACCGGCCTTCAGACGCAGGTCCACTTGCTCCGGAGTGTAGAGCTGCGTCGGCTTGGTGAAGTCCGGCGCCGTCGCTTTCACGAACACGGAGTAGTCGATCATTCGGCTGTGCTTGTCCTGGCCCGTCGCGCGCTGGTAGTCGGCGAGCGTCTTGAACTGCCGGACTTCGCGCTTCGACTTGTAGTCGACCGGTCCGCCGTTCGGCGGCGAGTTCCACTGGAACGAGAACTCGGCGCCGTCGTTCGCGTAGAAGCCGTTGTAGTCGGAGTCGCTCCACGGCGTATGCGTGTCGATTGCAAACACCGCGGGCCGCGCCTTCTGTCCCAAGATCAGGTTGTTGCGGAAATGCATGTTCGAAGCTGGTGTCAGCTGCGCGACCTCGCCGACGTACGTGTTCTGGTACACGAGGATGCCGCTCGGGTCCGCCTGGATTTTCAGCGGCCCATACACGCCGTTGTAGACCACGTTGCGAATGAAATACACGGGCCCGCCGAAGATTGGCTGCGGGCTCATGCCGCCGGTCGCCACGTTGAAGCACAGATTCCGGAACAACCGCACGTTGTGCATGCCGCCGTCGGTCTCGAAGCAGTTGTCGTGCACGTTTGACACGTCGTTGCCGTAGATGTCGATGGATACCGGCATCCGGTCACGGGGCGTGTTCGGATAGTCGTCGGGCATGCCGTACGTTGCATGATCGAGCCCGTCATGGAAATTGCGCACGCGGTTGTAGGCCATGACATGGCCGCCGCCGTAAATCGACACGGCGTAGTACGACTTCATACGCCGCTTCTGCTCATACGCGGGGTCTTCGCTCCATGGCCACACGCGCAGCCAGCCGAAGAGATAACCCGGATCGTCGCGGCCGATCATCACGTTGTCGGCAATGTAGAAGTTGCGCGAGCCGGACCAGTCGCTATGCAGAACCTCGCCGACGTTCTCGAATTTCGAGCGTTTGACCGTGAGGCCGATAGCACCGGCAATTTTCTTTTGTCCGGCCTCGATCGCGATGTTCGTGTTGCGGAACGTGAGGCCTTCGAAATACGTGTAGTCGGCTGCGATGACGTTGAACAGCACGTTGTTGCCGTCGCCGTCGAAGATCGCCTCGCCGTCGCCCGCCGCTTTGATCGCGATCGGCTTATCGGCCGTGCCGTTTTGCGTCAGATAGAACGTGCCATCCCACGGCGTGCCGCAGCAGGTTGTGTTGCGAGAGTCGATCTCGTGGCTGTAGCTGAAGCGGTCGAAGTCCTTGTACACGCCCGCGTGCACGAGGAGCGTGTCGCCGGGCTCCACGCGCGGCGGCGACGCGCGGCTCCAGTCGCCACCGAGCGAGTTCTTGTAGTACGCGGCGAGCAAGCCGTTGAATGCGGGCTCCTGGCGCGGACCTTTGTACTCGAACGGATAGACGTGATACGTGTGCCCGCCGGCGGCGGCCTGCGGCTCGGGGCGCGTGCGAACCTTGACGACGCGCTCGGCTTCGCCACTGACGCCATCGGCGTCCGCGAGCTTGAAGCGCACTTCGTACTCCGTGTTTTCTTTGAGCTCGAATACGCTGCCGGCGAACATATTCGGCGCGACGTACCAGAGTGTGTCTGTGTAGAACGTATGCTCGTTCTGCACCCGTAGCAGCGGCAGGCTCTCGTGCCAGGCGCTATCGCCGCTCTGACGGTAGGCGACGGCGACAGCCGCGTTCCGGTTCGCGTCGCCTTCGATGTACCACTCGAATCCGAGCGAGATCAGCGTGGGCGGTTCGACGATGAGCTCGCCTGCGGTCACCGCCTGTTGGGCCTGGGCCGTGGCGGCGACTATGTAGAGGTGCGCCGCCGCGAGAGCGGCGATCGTGCGGACTAGTGTGTGCATGGATCCCCCCTGACCGATGGCCGATTGTAGCCGGGGCGGTGCGGCGGGGTTACGCTCGGTGCATCCAAAACCAGGCCCGGCGGCATCCGCAAGGTGACCGAAGCAACGGCTGCAACCTGCCGCCACCGGTCCGAATGGAGGAGCAGATGGATGCGGGTGTAGTCGCCCTTTTTATACCGATTACGATCGCCATCACCGTGGGCGTCGTTGTCCTGGTTTTCTTGTTTCTTCGCTACCGAGCGCGGCTCGACTATCAACAGACTGTGCGGTTTGCCGTCGAGAAGGGGCAGCAGCTGACGCCCGAATTTCTCGAGCGGCTCGCCGAACGATCAATCAAGCACGAACGAAATCCGGACCGCGACCTGCGCTTCGGGGCGATTGCCATCGCGATCGGGATCGCCATCGGGAGCTTCGGCTTGATTCTGGGCGAACCCGATGCGGTGCGACCGCTGATCGGGGTAGGCAATCTGCCGTTTCTAGTGGGGGTGGCGATGCTTGCGCTCTGGAAGTTCGCGCCGCGTGAATAGCGGCGCGCGTCGCTTTCGCTAGACGCTCTTGGTCGTGGACGAACCGAGCGACGAAGAACTCGTCGCCCGCGTCGTGGCAGCGGAGGATGCCGCTGCCTTTGAAATACTGGTGCGCCGCCACCAGTCGAAGGTGCGTAACTGGTTACGGCAGCTCACGCGCGATCCGGCTCGCGCCGACGATCTCGCTCAGGAAACATTCATCCGTGCGTGGCAACGCCTGCGTACGTTCCAGGGCCGGGGCAAGTTCATGTCGTGGGTCATGAAGATTGCGTTCAATTCGTTCTTGCAGGCGCGGCGCCGGCCAGACTACGGTACGACGGTCGAGTTTACTGAGCGTAACGAGGACGTCGTGGTGCCGTTCCTCGAGGCGCCCGACGTGGAGAAGATGCTCGCCGTGCTTGCGACTGATGAGCGGCACGTGATGATTCTTTGTTACGCGCACGGCATGAGCCACGGAGATGTTGCGGAAGTGCTCGACCTGCCGCTCGGTACGGTCAAATCGCACGCGCAACGCGCGAAGACCAAGATCCGCGAGCATTTCGGGATCGACGCACCGGCAGCGCGCCGTGCAGGGAGAGGATGATGTCGGACGACGAACAGGACTGGATCGCCGCCTTCGCTTCCGCCAACCGGGAGCTTCCCGGCGAACGATTCACGACCCAAGTGGTGCGTCGAGTGCGGCGCCGGCTGTGGATTCGGGGCGCGGTGCTCGGCGCAGCATGCGTGCTCGGTGCCGTTTCCGCGCTGGGGCCACTGCATCAAATGTGGGACTCGGTCTCGATGGGGCTCAGCACGATAACGGTGCAGTGGCGTGACGTAACCTGGTACATGCAATATGGGTTACCGTCACTCTTCTTGTCCGTCGCTTTTGCATGGCCGATTCTTGCGCGCTGGCTCGCCCGGTGACGTTTTGCGCGATTCGCGCATCTAACCAAGCGTGCAGCCTGCATAGTTAATGGGTCCCCCGGCTGCGTTATCCCGCTTGACGTTTCCTCCCCAAATGAAACCCAACGGACTGCGCGACGGGGGACCCGCCAATTCTCTGTAACCTCGGCTCTCATAGCCCGAGTAGTCGGCGGCCGATATCGAGTAGGGCCCGGCCCGCGAAGATATACGCGGCGCAGATCGCGCCCTCTCCGAGCATGACGCCCAGCAAGAAGCGGCCGAAGGGAATTTTCATCGCTCCACAGACGTAGCAGATCAAGTCCGTGGGGGCCACGGGCAGGAAGCTCCACGCCGCTACGATCGTCGTCGGGTGGCGCGCCAGTGCCGCGCGTACGCGCGCAACCTTTTCTGGATACTTGGCTTCGAAGTACTCGGCCAAATGCAGCGACTCCGCGAATGCATAGATGCTGGCCGAGGAGATCGCGATGCCGAGCAAAGTGAGTGCGAACAGCGGCACTGGCGGGAAGAGCGGGATCGCGAGCAACACCAGGTTCGTGCACGGGATCAGCGTGAAGCCGCGGACCGACCCCAGCAGCAGATACAACCCGTAGCCGAGGAGGGTGGACGAGGTCGCGAGCCCCCGGAACTCATCGCTCCACCCGCCGGTGTGTGCGTAGTAGAGGTATAGGAACGTAGCGGCGAACGCGAGCCAGAGGATCAGGCGTAGTCGACGAACGGTGCGCGGGCTCCTCAGCGCGGCCAGACCACGCCCTGCGATTCGCCCGGAATCGGCCCGAGGCCGCGATAGACGAACTTCTGAACCCGCTTACCTTCGTAGGTCTCGGTCGTGTAGATGTTGCCCTGCGAGTCCGTCGCGATGCTGTGCACGCCGAAGAACTGGCCCGGCTGGCGACCGCCGTCACCGAAGCTCGTCAAGATTTTCATCGACTCGCGGTGGATGACGTACACGCGCTCGTTCAGTCCGTCCGCGAGGTAGATGTAAGCCTGACCAGGGTCCTTCGAGAGCGCGATGTCCCACACCGAGCCGGCGCCGCGCGTCTCGGGCGCCACGATCAGCTCGCTGACGAACGTCCCGTCCTTGCGGAACACTTGAATGCGGTCGTTCACGCGGTCGCACACGTAGAGCAGCCCGTCGTTCGTCGGCTCGGCGCAGTGCACGGGGTTGCGGAACTGCTGCGCGGGCGGTGCGCTCGGGTCGTAGGGGCCCAAGTCGGTGTCGTCCGGCTTGTTGCCGTACGCGCCCCAGTAGCGCTTGCGTGCGCCGGTGTTCATGTCGATGACGACCACGCGCCTGTTGCCGTAGCCGTCGGAGATATAGGCTTCGTTCGCGCTCGCGTCGATCGAGATTTTCGCCACGCGCCAGAAATTCACGGGGTCATTGCTGCCCTTGTTCTGCCCCGGCTTGCCGAGCTGCAGCAGGAGCTGGCCGGTGCGCGTGAACTTCAGCAGGTGCGCGTCGCCGGGATCATTGCCGCCGATCCACACGTTGTCCATCTGATCGACGGTGATGCCGTGGTTCGACTTCGGCCAGTCGTAGCCCGGGCCGGGGCCGCCCCACGAGCCCGCGAGATTGCCTGCGGCGTCGAACTCGAGCACCGGCGGCGCCACGCCGCAGCATTCGCCCTTCGGGGCGTTCCTACCGGCGCTGGCCTCGGTCTCTGCGTTCAGCGCCTGGCGCCGGTGGATGATCCACACGTGATCGCGCGAGTCGACGGCTACGCCGATGGCCGAGCCGATCAGCCAGTGGTTCGGCAGCGGCTTCGGCCACAGCGGGTCCACCTCGAAGCGCGGGGCGACGCCGGCATCGCCGGGCTTGGCCGTTGACGCTGCAGCGGCGGGCGCGGCGGCGAGCGGTGCCGCGGCGGCAGCGGGCACATTGGTCGCCGCGGGCGGCACGGTGCTGTTGCAGGCGGCGAGCAATGCGCTCGCGACAGCGAGTACGGAGATTCCGATCCGACGATGCATGGCTCCCCCAGTCGTCAGCGTGGCCCTTCGAGCGAGGGCTGTTCTTCACTTCGATAATAGCGGAAATTGTCCGCGACGATAGGCCGGGAGCGTTCGGAAGGCGGCACGCGATGCGGGTTCGGGGGCTGATATTCGTGGTGCTCGCCGCGGTCGCAAACTTGCTGCCGGCCGCTGCGCGCGCTCACGAGCCTCCGAACGACGTCACTATCCAACTGCTCGTGCGGCCTGCGGGCGAGCGTTTGCAGGTATTCGTGCGCGCGCCGCTCGAAGCGATGCAGGACATCGACTTCCCGACGTTCGGCGCCGGTTACCTCGACGTCGCGCGCGCCGATCCGCAGTTCAATCACGCCGCGCAGGTGTGGCTCGCGGATGCCCTCGACGTGTACGAAGGCGAGCGCCACGTCGCACCGATTGCGATCGTTGCCGTGCGTGCGTCGATTCCGAGCGATCGCTCGTTCGCGACATTCGAAGGTGCGCTCGCGCACCTGCGTGCCGCGCCGCTGCCTGAGGGCACGCAGCTCGTGTGGCAGCAGGCGCTGATCGATGTGTTGCTCGAAGCTCCCATCGAATCCGCCAACGCGCGGTTTTCGATCGCGCTACGGTTCGGCCGGCTCGGTCAGCACGTCGTAACCGCGCTGCACTTCAGCAACGGCGCCGTGGAGCGCGTGTTCCAACTCGACGGCGACGCCGGACTCGTGCCGCTCGATCCGCGTCTGTCGCAAGCGCTGCTGCGATTCGTGAGCCAAGGCTTTGCGCACATCCTCGACGGCACGGATCATTTGTTGTTCCTGCTGTGCCTCGTGGTGCCGTTTCGTCGTGAGCTGCGCACACTCGTGTGGATCGTCACGGCATTCACGGTGGGGCACTCCGTGACGTTGCTCGGCGCGGCCTTCGGCGCCGCGCCCACCGCATTGTGGTTCCCGCCGCTGATCGAGGTGCTGATCGCGGCGTCGATCTTTTACACGGCGGTCGAGAACGTGGTGGCGCCGAATGCGCGCACGCGCTGGTTGCTCGCGTTCGGCTTCGGGCTAGTGCACGGCTTCGGCTTTTCGTTCGCGCTCGCCAACACGCTCCAGTTTGCGGGCTCGCACCTCCTGACATCGCTGGTTGCGTTCAACGTCGGCATCGAACTCGGGCAAGTGCTCGTGCTCGCGGTGTTCGTGCCGGCACTCTATGTGTTGTTCCGCTACGTGCCGGAGCGCGTCGGCGGCATCGTGCTCGCAGCGCTCGTTGCCCATACCGCGTGGCACTGGCTCATCGAACGCTTTGCTATTTTGAGGAACTTCCATCCGAGCGCGAGCGAAGTGCTCGGAGCGGTCATCGACAGCGGCTTGCCTTGGCTCGTCGGTGTGCTGGTGCTCGTTGCGGCGGGCACGCGCGTCGTGCTGCGGACGCGGCGGTTGCAGCCGCGCTGAACCCTAGCGGACGTCGCTAGTAGTGCCGCTGCCGAAATCGGCCGTGCTAGTCGGTGCCGCCGCAACTCTCGCGTGAGCTTTCCGGTATCGTGCGCGTGTTTGGGGTTGGGGTTGGGGACGCATGCGTTGGGGACTGTTTGGCCTGCTGGCAGCGGGGGCTGCCGGCATTGCGCTGGCGCAGGCGCCTGCATCAGTGCCGAGGGATCCGGGGCAAAAGACCGTCCGCATCGTGCGGACCACGGTCAAGCCCACGATCGACGGCGTCGTCAACGAGGCCGAGTGGTCCGGTGCAGCGCGCATCGACGATATTTATCAGGTGAACCCGGTCGAGTACGCGCCGGCGTCCGAACGCTCCGAGATCTATCTCTACTACGACGACAACGCGCTCTACATCGCGGCAAAGATGTACCAGCCGCCGGACTCGATCACGGCAAACATGCTGCGCCAGAACGGTTCGATCACGCAGGACGACGCGCTGTTCGTTACGCTCGATCCGTTCAACACTCGCCGCGGCGGCTACTTCTTCGGGCTCAATGCGAACGGCGTGCGCTACGACGGCCTGTACCGCAACGTGTCGGAGTACTACAGCGACTGGGACACCATCTGGGTCGCAGCCGCGACCAAGTTCGACGGCGGCTGGATGGCGGAATACGAAATTCCGTTCAAGTCGCTGTCGTTCGATCCGAACACCGACACCTGGGGCCTGAATTTTTCGCGCAACATCAAGCGTCGCAACGAGGACATGGCGTGGGTGTCGCGCAACCGGCGCTGGGACCCGAGCGCTGCCGGACAAATGACCGGCCTCACGGGTTTGAACCAAGGCATCGGCCTCGATATCGTGCCGTCGGCGGCCGTCTCGAGCAAACGCGTGTTCGCGACAGGCGTAACGAGCAGCAACGTCGAGCCGTCACTCGACATGTTCTACAAGCTCACGCCGCAGTTGAACGCTGCGCTGACGCTCAACACGGACTTCTCGGCCACCGAGGTCGACGACCGCCAGGTCAACCTGACACGATTCGGATTGTTCTTTCCGGAGAAGCGCGACTTTTTCCTGCGCGAAGCCGACATCTTCGAGTTCGGCCGCATCGGCGCGACGGATAGCAACGGTTCGCTGGGCGGAGCGGACAAGCAGAACGCGCGGCCGTTCTTCTCGCGCCGCATCGGTCTCGATCAGGCAGGGCAGGTCGTCGACCTGAATTACGGCGGCAAGGTCAGCGGCCGCGTCGGGCGCTTCGAGATCGGCGCGTTGTCGATTCGCCAGGACGACCACGGCGTGGTCGATGCCGACACGTTGTCGGTCGTGCGGGTGAAAGCGGGACTCTCGGGCGAGTCGACGGTGGGCGCGGTATTTACGAACGGCGACCCGCTGTCGAACCTCGATAACTCCGTCGCCGGCGTCGACTATCTATATCGCAACTCGCGTCTGCCGGGCGGCCGCACGCTCGAAGCCGGTGGCTGGCTCCAGCAATCGGACACTACCGGCAAGGATGGCCACAATCGTGCGGCCGGTCTCGGTATTTCGGTGCCGAGCAATAACAAATTTCGCGGCGGATTGACGGTGAAGGAGGTCGAGGCCAACTTCAATCCGGCGCTCGGCTTCATCAGTCGCACGGACGTTCTCGATTACACGGGCCACGTCGGTTACACGCTGCGGCCGAAGGGTGGTCACTGGCAATCGATGTACTTCGTCGTCGACGGCGAGCGCATCGAGGATCTCGGCGGCGGCCTCCAGTCGCAGACGATTGGTCTCACTCCGATCCAGCTGACGAATCGCAAGGGCGATTACCTGTGGTTCCGCTCGAGTTTTGCAACGGAGGTGCTGCGCCAGCCGTTTCAGATTTCGCCGGGCGTCATTATTCCGCCCGGCGAGTATTCGTTCGACGAGCACGGCGTCGAGCTCAGCGGGTCTGCGTTCCGGCCGTGGTCGGGCCGCATCGCGCGCACGGCCGGCCAGTTCTACGACGGCACGCGTGTGCGCACGTTCGGCACGGTGGTGTGGACGCCGTCGCCGCGATTCCGCACGTCGATCAGCTACAACGTGCAGCAGATCGAGCTGCCGCAAGGAAGCTTCACCACGCGCATCGTGTCGAGCGGTTTCGACGTCGTGTTCTCGCCACGCGTCTCATGGACGAACTTGATCCAGTACGACAACGTGAGCAACGTGGTCGGCGTGAACATTCGGCTGAATTGGATACCGCAGGCCGGGCGCGCGTTTTACTTCGTGATCAACCACAACGTCGCGGACCTCGATCGCAATGGCAGTTACAACTCGCTGACGGCCGACGTCGTCGCGAAGTTCAACTACACCTTCCGCTTCTAGGACGGAGTCAGGTTTGCGCGGTTGGCACCGTCCTCAATCGCGGGCTCGCTGCCGCGTCGCGCTGCGCAATCTGACTCCGGAGTTGGATTCTTGTGGACGCGCGAGCAAGAGGGGCGGACGGGCGAGCATGGCCGTGTCCGCGCGCGCTGCGTAGATTGGCGCCCTCGGCTTGTGGCCGATTCCCCAACAGAGGAGAGGAAGATGGCGAACGTCTACGCAGGGCAATGCTTCTGCGGCGCGGTGCAGTTCGAGGTTTCGGGTGCGCCGGTGGCGATGGGCTACTGTCACTGTGAGTCTTGCCGCCACTGGTCGGCCGGACCGGTGAACGCGTTCACGTTGTGGCAGCCGGAGAGCGTGCGCGTTACGCGCGGCGCCGACCAAGTCGGCACCTACAACAAGACGCCCCGCAGCTACCGCAAGTGGTGCACGACGTGTGGCGGTCACCTGTTCACGGATCACCCGCACTGGAAGCTCGTGGACGTGTATGCGGCCGTGCTGCCCACGCTGGCGTTCGAGCCTGGCGTGCACGTGAACTATCAGGAGACCGCGCTCCGCATTCACGACGGCAAGCCGAAGTTCAAGGACGTGCCGGCCGAGATGGGCGGGTCTGGCCAGAACCTCGCCGAGTAGGTCGCCGGGTCTTGGCCTCCGCGGCGGCGGAATTACCCGCCGCTCCGGCTTTTGGTCAGCGGTCGAGGACTGAGCGATCGATCGCTGCGATGCTGGTTCGGCCGGCCATCGCCATTGCCGCGGCGAGCTCGCGCTTCATCGTGTCGAGCATGTTCGCGACGTACGGACCGCCGCCTGCCGCGAGCGCATACGCCCACGCGCGCCCGAGCAGGACGCCGTGCGCGCCGAGCGCGACCATGCGCAGCACGTCGAGCCCCGTGCGCACGCCGCCGTCGGCGAGCACCGTGAGCCGGCTGCCCACCGCGTCGGCGATGCCGGGCAATGCGCGCGCCGTCGAGCGCACGCCGTCGAACTGTCGGCCGCCGTGGTTCGATACGACGATGCCGTCGACGCCCGCGTCCGCGGCCGCGCGCGCGTCGTCCACATCCAGGATGCCCTTCACGATCAGCGGGCCCTTCCAGCGCGAGCGCACCCACTCGATCTCGCGCCACGTGACCGTCGGGTCGAAGTTGCGGCCGAGCCAGCCTACGTAATCCTCGAGCCCGCTGTTCTCGCCCAGCACCTTCACGAGATTGCCGAGTCTGTGCGGAGTACCGCGAAGCCCCACGTCGAATGCCCAGCCGGGGCGACGCACCGCTTGCCAGTTGCGCACGAGACTCGACCGCCAACCGCTGATGCCCGACATGCCGGAGCGAAAATCGCGGTAGCGGATCCCCGGCACTGGCATGTCGACGGTGAAGACCAGCGCGCTGCAGCCGGCGGCCTCTGCGCGGTCGATCAGGTCGGTCATGCAAGCACGATCGCGGATCACGTACAGCTGGAACCAAAACGGCACCTTCAAGGCGGCGCGCACCTCTTCGATACTGCAGATCGACACCGTCGAAAGACAGAACGGTAAGTTCGCTCGCTCAGCTGCTTGCGAAGCCTGCACCTCGCCGCGGCGCGCGAGCATTCCGGAAATGCCGATCGGACCGAGGCCGACCGGCATCGCGCAGTCGCGGCCGAACAGCTTCGTGCTCGTGTCCACGTTCGAGACGTCGTTCAGCACGCGCTGACGCAGCTCGATCGTGCGCAGGTCCTCCACGTTGCGCCGCAGCGTGTGCTCGGTGTACGAGCCGCCGTTGACGTATTCGGCGATGAAAGGGGGCAAGCGGCGGTTGGCGAGTCGTTGGTACTCGTCGGCGGTGCGCAATTTCATGGCGATCTCAGTAGACCCGTTTGGCCTTGTTCTTATGCACCCATTGTGGATCGACGAGCAGGGCGCGGCCAACTGCCACGAGATCGAACTCGCCGTCCTCGAGCCGTTTGACGAGCCCGTCGATGCGCGCCGTGGTGCCAGAGCCGCGCCGATGTGGCTGCCGGCGGCATGCACGGCGGCGCACTCGCCCCATTCGGCGTAAGTGGCGTCGAATGCCATGGCTCAGCGTGCACGCGGCCACGGATGCGCGCGCACGGCCTCCTCGTTCACTTCGGCACCCCAGCCCGCGTTCGTGGGCACCACGAACTGGCCCTCGGCGAGTATTCCCGCCTTCGTCACGAGCTGCGATTTCCACGGCACGTCGTCGCCCTCGATCTCCATGATCGCGACGTTGGCGGCGACGGCGCAGAAGTGCGCCGCGATCAGATCGCCGAGGGGACCCGAGAAATTGTGCGGCGCCACATTCAAGTCGTGCGCTGCGGCCTGCGCGGCGATCGCGAGCGACTCCGTGAAGCCATTCCACAGCACGTCGATCACGGCCACGTCGACCGCCCGCGCCGCGAAGAACGGCCCGTAACCGCGGCAGCCGTATTCCGATTCGAGCGACGCGATCGGAGTGCTCGACTGCGCGCGCACGGCGGCGAGCGCGCCTGCATCGTGCAAATCGACTTCGAGCCACGTGAGGTTCGCCGGCGCGACGGCGGCCGTGAGGCGGCGCAGCGCGTCTTGGCGGAACGCGAAATTCACGTCGAGCATCAGGCCGCGCTCGGGGCCGAGCCCCGACCGCAGCGCTTCGACCTGCGCCGCGACGGCGGCGAGCGTGGCGCTGTCGAGCGTCTTACTGAGCTCGAGCCCCGTCGCGACGAAGCCGGGGTTCAACAACCGCGCCGTGCCGCCGGCAAACACCATGGGGTTCGTTTTTACTGCCTTGAACCCGCGTGCCGCGGCTTCGCGGCCTAGCAGCTCGACGTCGTCGAGCGTGCGTAGGCGGCCCACTTTGAGCTCACGCTCGAAGAGCTCCGCGTGCTGCGCGCGGAACGAGCCGCAGTGCGACCAGTACACGTCCACAGCTGTGCGCAACGGCCCGCCGAACAGCGCGTAGACGGGCACGCCGGCCGCTTTGGCGGCGATATCGATACAGGCGTTCTCGATGGCTGAGATGCCTTGCCGGCTCAAACCGCCGGCCGCGAATTCCGTGACCGCGCGCAGCTCCGCGGCGATCCGCGCGAATGCGCGCGGGTCCGTGCCGACGACGGTGCGGCCGAGTGCTGCGATGACTTCCGGCAGCGCGGGGCTCCAGGCGCCTTCCAGGAATTCCGACCAGCCGACGACGCCCTCGTCGGTGCTGATCTTCACGAAGGAGAACGGCCGCCAGCCGCCGTCCGCCCGCAACGTTTCGACTTTCGTTATGCGCATGTTGCTGTCACTCGCTGCCGTGGTGAGCCACGTGTAGCAGCGGCTCGCCGGCCAGGTAGCGGCGCACGTTGTCGACCACGATGGCTTCCACTGCCGCGCGTCGCTCCGCCACGGCGCCGGCCCACGCGATGTGCGGTGTCACGATGACGTTCGGGAGTCGCCACAGCGGATGATCTTGCGGCAGCGGCTCGGGGTCCGTCACGTCGAGCCCGGCGCCTGCGAGCGCGCCGCTGCGTAGCGCCGCGACGAGCGCGTCGGTTGCCACGATGCGGCCGCGCGAGACGTTCACGAGCACCGCGCCCCGCGGCACTCTTGCGAGCAATGTCGCGTCGAGCAGCTGGTCCGTGCCGGCGTCGAGCGGCAACGCCACGACGACCGCGCCGCATTGCGACAGCACGTCGCCGATCTGCGCGATGGCTGCGACCTCGAAGCCCAAGGGGTCGCGCCGCGCCGTGCGTGCCACGCAAATCGGCTCGGCGCCAAATGCCAGCACGAGACGCGCGATCGCGCCGCCGATGGGGCCCGCGCCGAGCACCGCCACTCGCTGGCCGTGCAGGCACTCGATGGTTGTCGCGGTTGGCTGGGGCGCCCACTCGCCGCGCTGTTGAGCGGCGAGCAGTGCAGGCGTGCGGCGCAGTAAGGCGAGCAGCAGCTGCACAGCGTGCTCGGCCACGATGAATGCGCCGGCGCCGCCAAACGTGGTCGCCGTCGTGCGTTTCGGAATGCCGAAGCGCGTGACGGAGTCGATGCCGGCATTCAGGAACTGGACCCAGCGCACTCGCGAAGCCGCGAGTGCGGCTGAGCAGTCCGCGCCCCAGTTCTGCGCAAGCGCGATCAGCACGTCGGCATCGGCCAGCGCAGCGAGCGCTTCGTCGCGTTCAGGCGTAACTCGAATGCGAACGTCGAATGGCGCGAGCGCCGCGGCGAGCCGCGGGGCGTCATTGTCCGTCCACACGACGAGGCGTTGCGGCATGCCGGAATACTACCGCTGGCGCGGTCGAAAGATCAGCGTCGGCGCGCGCCGTCGAAAGTCGACGGCACGCGCTCCCATCTCGACGCCTTACTCCCCGATTGAGATCAGAACGAACGCCGCAGTGTCAGCCAGGTTTCGCGCGGGCGGCCGACAAGCGCCGCCTGGCTGAAGTTGACGGGCTGGCCGTTGCCGTTCAAACCCGTGTAGTAGTACTCGTTGGTCAGGTTCGTGATGGCGAACGTCGCCGACCATTTCTCGGTGGGGCTCACCCACGCGAGTCTGAAGTTCGCGAGGTTCAGGCTGTCGATCCAGGTCAGCGGCGTGTTGATCGCGGCTGTCTGCATCCTCGAACGGCCCGAGTAGTCGAGCCGCGGCGTGAGCTTCGCGCCGTTCTTCATGTGCACGTCGTAGGAGACGCCGATCGAGTACTTGTTGTCGGGCACGTACGGCGTCTTCATGTCGAGCGTCACGAACGTCAGAGGGTCGACGCGCGTGTACTGGAAGTCGAGCGTGCCGACCGAGACGTCAAACCCGAGATTTTCCGTGGGCCGGTACTCGACCTCGGCCTCGACGCCCTTGATCCGAGCGTCGCCGACGTTAGCCGTCATCGCGCACGGCGCGCCGGCGAACGGCGAGAACGTGTCGCAGCGACTCAGCGTCAGCTGCACGTCCGAATAGTCGCTCGAGAACAGCGCCACGTTCAGCCGCACGCGGTTGTCGGCCAGCGTGCTCTTGAAGCCGACCTCAAATGCCGTGAGCTCCTCTGGCTTGAACAGGAGCGCCTGGCTCACGAAGAACGGCCGTGGGTTCACGCCGCCGCCCTTGTAGCCGGTCGAGTACTGCGCGTAGTACATGAGTTTGCTGGACTGCTGGTAGTCGATTGCGACGCGATAGTCCGTGTGGCTGCCCTCGAACGTACGCGTGACGTTGGTCAACGCGCCCAGCGTCGGATGTGGCGTGCCGTCGAGCGACAGACGGTTGAACGTGAACGCCTTCGAGTCTTCCGTTTGCCGCAGGCCGGTCGTGATCGTGAGCTTCTCCGTCGGCCGGAACGCGGCGTGCGCGAACACGGAGTCGGATTTGGTCTGTACCGGGTCGTGCAGCAGGAACTCGAGATTCAAGCCGCCGCCGCCGAGCGCAAAGCCACCGGGGAGTTGGATGCGGCCCTCGGACATGCCGTCGGCGTCGTAGTGGTAGTAGCCGGCCGTCCAGTCGAACCCGTTCGGGTTGCCACCGGACACGCGGATCTCCTGTGTCATCTGTTGATGCGCGAGCCTCCATAGCTGATCCGAGAGCGAGGCGGGTGTTTCTTCAGCTGTGACGCTGAACGGCACGACCGATTTTCGATACGACACGATCGCGTTCAGCATGAGCTTGTCGGTCAGGTGCACGGCCAGGTCGTTGGAGAAGCCGTGCTCGTCGAGCGGCGTGCGATCCGGCATGGCGAAGGCGGTGCCGGCCGTCGGGCCCGTCGGGCGGCTGATGTAATTCTCGTAGTTAATGTAGGACTTCGGGCCGGTGATGTAGTTTGCCGTGCCGGCCCAGCTGGCGCCCTGGATCGTCTGCACGGCGGCCGGGTTCTCCGAGTCGTCCTGCGTCGTGTCGAAGATGAATGTGTCCTCGACGCGAGGGCCGGGTGTCCACCGCAGAACACCGCGCGCGGCCACGGTCGATTGGCCACCCTGCGTGCCGAGCTTGCAGCCCAGCGTGAGCAGTGCGGTGCCCGTCGCCGTTTGGCCGTGCGTGCACGGGTAGTCGTAGCGCGTCACGTAGCCGTCGGACTTCCGGCCCATCGCCGTGACGCGGGCGTAGAGTTTGTCGTCGATCAGTGTGAGGTTCGTGCCGGCCTTCGCGCTCACGCCGCTGTACGAGCCGGTGCCGACTTCGGCGTAGGCGTTCGGGTCCTTGTCCGGACGTTGCGAGAACAGCTTGATCGCGCCGCCGATGGAGTTTTTGCCAGCCAACGTGCCCTGAGGGCCGCGCAGCACTTCGACGCGGTCAGCGTCGACGAGCTCGAAGATCGCGCCGGTCAGTACGCCGAAGTACACATCGTCTATGTACATGCCGACGCCGGGGTCGACCGCGAAGTGCGGATCGGCCTGGCCGACGCCGCGGATAAAGATCGCCGACATCTGACCAAAGCCCGTGGCATGGGGGCTCAACTGCACGTTCGGTGCGATGTTGGCCGCGTCGCCGATGTTGAGGTTGCCGCGCGCTTCCAGCATCGCCGCGTCGTACGCCGTAATGGCGATCGGCGTCTGCTGCACGTTTTGCGAGCGGAACTGCGCGGTCACGAGGATTTCTTCGAGTTGACCTCCCTGTTGGGCCAAAGCCGTTGGGGCAGCGATGGCTGCGGCCACGCCGAGCGCGAGCGTTGCCACACGCGCCTGACACCGATTTGCACCGTGAGATTTACCCATTGAGCTACCCCCCCGAAGAACTGGTCAGTTCGTTTTTGTTGCGAGGCCACTACGGCCGCGCTGTGGCGATTACCCGGAAGCTCGCAACAGCTTCATGGTTCTAGCCACAGCTGAAATATGGCGTAAACTCGAACTCAGCTTTTGCTTCGCTCGGTCCAACGATTTGTCTCAGACGGTCCAACCGCAAAATAGCGGCGCCGTTGCAGCGACTCCCGAGGCACGCGATGTTCAACGCAAGCTCGGTAACTCACTCAGAGCCCGGCCGTCCCTGCTGGGCCGACATCGTTACCTCGAAGCTCGGCACGACTCGGGTCGAAGCCGTCCGCGGCGAGGGCGGATTCTTCGGGCAGCTCGCGCTTTGGAATTTGGCGTATCTGCGTGTGGCGCACGTAAAGTTGCGCGGCGCCGCGGTCCGCGGCACGCGGCGGCGTACGACGACGGGGCGCAAAGCGTTCTCCTGGCTCGCGGCGAGCTTGAGCGGCGGCTTCGAGCTCTGCTACGGCGGCCGCAGCGCCGTTTTCGAACCGGGCCGCATGGCCATCCTGGATCCGCGGCGTACGTACGTCACGACGTTCGCACAGAGCAGCGAAGTGCTATGGGTTCGCGTGCCGCACGCGTTTCTCGAGCCGCACTTCGCTGGTGTCGGCCAGACCATCATCGACGGAACGAACGGTGCCGGGCGCGTTGCATTCGACACATTGAAGTCGTTGCTCGGCCAAGCGGGCGCACTGAATCCCGGCGAAAGCAAACCCATTGCCGATGGGCTCATCAACATCCTCGCGGCTGCCGGCGTCGGCACGTTTGGCATGGGGGGGCACGAGTTCTCGGGTCGGGCGTCCACGTTGCAGCGGGTCAAGGTGTTCATCCTCGACAATCTGTCCGACGATTCGCTGTCAGCACGTTCGATCGCCACTGCGAGCGGCTTGACGTCCCGCTACATCAACCGGTTGTTCGAGCCCGAAGGCATATCGCTGATGCGGTGGGTCTGGCGGCAACGCTTGGATGGCGCACGTGCGGTGCTCTCGAGCAAGCGCGAGCCGCACGCGGTCGGCAACGTGGCTTACGCGTACGGGTTCAAGAACGCGTCCCACTTCAGTCACGCGTTCCGCAGGCAGTTCGGTTACGCGCCGCGCGCGACCGCGCGTGACGAGGACTCGAGCAGCGAGGGCTGCGTCGCGCGTGTGCTCTAGGCCGCGCGATCCAGCGCAGTGAGCAAGCGCGAATAGAGATTTTTCTCGCGAGCGAGCAGGGTGGCGACGTGCGCGTCGCTGCGCTCACCCTCGGCCTCGAGCCGCATCGACATCTCGCCGAGGTGGTTCTGCTCTTCGCCGATCACGCGTTTGAGCGACAGCACGTGCTGCGCGCGTTGCAACACCTCTTGATACAGGCCATAGAACCACAGCGCTCGAAACTCGACGATCATCGACATATAAAGGTACGCGGCGCGCGGACCGCAGTCGCGGCCGAGCGTGCGCACGGTCGCGGCTTCGATGCGCTGGAAGTACATGCGCGCGGCAGCGGGCGCCAGCAAGTCGGTAGCGATGTACTCGAGCGGCCGGTCCGCCGCTTTCTCTGCCTGGCGCTTCATGAAGTAGGCGTGGTGAGCTTCCTCGGCAACATGTCGCAGAGTCGCCTGGTCGATGTCGGAGCGATGCTGGGTGGCCATGATTTTGTGGCTGCCCATGTGCTCGAGTAGCGACAGCGTGTTGATCAGGCGACCGTGCTGCGCCGGCGCGGCAATCATACGGACGAGCAAGGCGCGCGTCGTCGGCACGAGATCTTCGGTACCCGCAGCAAAGCGGGCCAGGGCATTCGTGAGCCACGTGCCGTCGGGCGCGGTGTCGTGCTTGGGCAGCATGCTGTCGAAGATTCTCCAGACTGGGCCAGGGCCTTCGGCCGGGCGCGGTTAGTGTATATGAGGCGCGAGCCCTCCTCCGTCGGAGTTGCGTGCGCCGCACACCGCTGGCCGAGGCGCATGTCGGCAGGTTTCCCGGCGGGAGCCGGTGTAGAATCGCGGGCTTTAGGCCCCAACCGCCTCCCCCATTCCGCTGAGTAACCTCCCAATGAAACTGCGAAAATCTGTCCACCGTATCGCGGGCGCCACAACGGTCCTGGTGATCGGCACGCAAGCGCAAGCCCAGTCGCAAGCGATCCCCGAGATCTCGTTGCGCGACACGGTCGTCGTCACGGCGACGCGCGTGGAACAATCGAGCTTCGATCTGCCGGTCTCGATCGAGGCATTCGATCGAAGCACGATTCAGGACGGTCAACAGCAGGTCAATTTGTCGGAGACGGTCGGTCGATCGCCCGGCGTCGTCGCAAATGCCCGTCAGAACTACGCACAGGATCTGCAGATTTCGATTCGCGGCTTCGGCGCGCGTTCAACGTTCGGCATCCGCGGCGTGCGGCTGTACTCGGACGGCGTGCCGCTCACGATGCCTGACGGCAGCGGCCAAGCGGCGAACGTCGATCTCTCTTCTGCGCAACGTGTCGAGGTCATGCGCGGACCCTTCTCGGCGTTGTACGGCAACTCGTCCGGCGGCGTCATCAGCGTGTTCACGGAGGATGGGCCGAAGGACTTCGGCGTTTCCACGTCTCTATGGACCGGTTCGTTCGGCGCCAATCGGCTCGGCGCGAAAGTCGGCGGTGAGTCGGGCAAGGTCAACTACGTGTTCGACGTCGATCGTTTCGACACCGATGGTTTCCGTGACCACAGCGCGACGACGCGCGACACGTTCAACGGCAAGGTGCGTTGGGATGTCGGTGACCGATCGCGCTTGACGTTCACCGCCAACTATTTGACCCAACCGGACACGCAGGATCCCCTCGGTTTGACGCTCACGCAGCTGAACGCCAATCGCGACCAGGCAGGCAATGGCGCGATCGCGCAAAACACGCGCAAGGACATCGGCAACTCGCAGGTCGGCGTCGTGTTCGAACACTCACTCTCGTCCACGGACACGATTCGGCTGCTCGGTTACTACGGTACGCGCGACGTGACCCAGTGGCTCGCGCTGACGTTCGCTGGCCGCGGTGTCGTGGATTTGAGCCGCGATTTCAGAGGCGAAGACTTCCGCTGGACTCACCAGGCTACGGCTGGCGGCCGTCCGCTCATTTTCAGCGCCGGCTTGAACTACGACGTCATGTACGAAGGCCGCAAAGGCTTCACGAATGTCGCTGGCGTCACGGGCGCGATTGGCCGCGACGAAAACAACAAGGTGGCCAATCTCGATCCGTACGCGCAGGTGCAGTGGGATTTCGCTGATCGCTGGGCGCTGCACGCCGGCGTGCGCCGCAGTCACGTGGAGTTCACCACGCAAGACCATTTCATCACAGCGGCAAACGGTGATGACAGCGGCAGCGTGACCTATAGCAAGACGCTGCCCGTGCTCGGCATCGTCGCGACGATTAGCCCCCGCATAAACGTCTACGCCAACGTCGGCCGCGGCTTCGAGACGCCGACGTTCGCTGAGCTCGCGTATCGCTCCGTCTCCGCCACGAGCACCGGCTTCAACTTCGGATTGCGGCCGGCAGAAACGAGCAACAGCGAAGTCGGCGTGAAAGCCGTCATCAGCGACAAGACGCGCGTCACGGCTGCACTGTTCCGCACGCATACGCAGAACGAGATCGTGACGCTCGTGAACCAGGCCGGCCGTTCGGTGTTCCAGAACGTGGACCGCACGTTGCGACAGGGCTTCGAGCTTTCGTACGACACGCGTTTCACGCAGAACCTCTCGGCAGCGCTGTCATACACGTCGCTGCGCGCAGAGTTCGCGAACGACTTCCTGACGTGCGGTACGTCCACCGCCTGCACCGTGCCCAACCTCGCGGTGCCGAACGGCAATCGTATTCCGGGCGTGCCGAAGCAGTTCCTCTTCGGCGAGCTTGTATGGTCCTCCCACAAGCCGTCCGGCTTCGCGACTGCGCTCGAAATGCACAAGACGGACAAGATCTATACGACCGATCTGAACGACGAGTCGGCGCCCGCCTATACGTTGTTCAACTGGCGCGCGTCGCTTGCGCAGCAGAAGCACGGCGGCTGGAGCTTCCGCGAGTTCGTGCGCATCGAGAACGTGCTCGATCGCAAGTACGTCGGCTCGGTCATCGTGAACGCTACGAACGCCCAGTACTACGAACCCGCGCCGGAGCGCGCGTTCGTGCTGGGATTCACAGCGCAGCGCTGAGTGGGCGTGCCGCCGCACGCACATAGAGGGGGGCGAAAATGCGGATGGGTCACTGGGTTGTAACGGCGTTGGCTCTGGCTTTGCCGGGTGGCGTGGCCCTCGCGCAGCCGGGGCAGGGTAGCGCCGCGTACGCCGCGCTTGCGAAGTTGCCGGAGATCGCCGGTCTGTGGGAGATGATTTTCGGCGGCGGGCCGCGAGGCGCCCCACCGGAAGGCCCGAGCTTCACTCCGGCCTACGCCGCCAAGCTCAAGAGCTACCAGGAAGCTCAAGCGCGCGGTGAGATTCAGGACTCGCCCGCCGCGAATTGCGTGCCGCCCGGAATGCCGGGTGTGATGACGCAGCCATACCCGGTCGAGATTCTCGTGACCCCGGGCAAGATCACGATCATTGCGGAAGCCTACGCGCAGTGGCGCCAGATATTCACGGACGGCCGCAAACACCCGGACGACCCCGACCTGACCTACAACGGTCACTCGATCGGTCACTGGGAAGGCGACACGCTCGTCGTCGACAGCGTCGGCTTCACGACGGATACCGCGCTCGGCGGATTCGGCATGCGGCACAGCGACAAGATGCGCATCGTGGAACGCGTAAAGCTTGCCGCGCCCGATCGGCTCGAGATTCAAACGTCGGTCACCGACGCTGAAGCGCTGACGAAGCCGTGGAACAGCACCCGCGTATTCGGGCGGCATCGTGACTGGAACCTTGCCGAATACGTGTGCCAGCAAAACAATCGCAATTTCACGACCGAGGACGGCAAATCCGGTATCAACCTCAAATACGAGGCGCAGAAGAAATGAAAACTGCAAATCGCATCTCAGAGCGCAGCCATGTGTGGGTGCAGTCAGCGACGGCTATCGTCGGCCTGATATTCGCGGTCGCCGCGAACGCACATCATTCATTCAGTGTGTTCGACATGACGACCGAGAAGACCATCGAGGGCGACATCGTCGAATTCCAATGGACGAATCCGCACACGTGGACTTGGGTCAGCGTGAGAGGGACCGACGGCACGCTCACGCGCTGGGGTCTCGAAGGCATGAGCCCGAATTTCCTGGGGCGTCGAGGCTGGTCGAAGAACACCTTCAAGCCCGGCGATCACGTGAAAATGGTCATCGCCCCACTGAAGAGCGGCGAGCCCGGCGGTACTTTGATGCGCGCTACGCTGGCCAATGGCACCGAGGTCGTGAACTTCGGTCGTCCGCCGGGCGCCGGCGCGGTTCTACCCCCGGACTAGGGGATCAGCCGCGCGCTCCTTTACAATCGCGCTTATGCGCCCGTAGCTCAATTGGATAGAGCATCGGCCTTCGAAGCCGAGGGTTGGGAGTTCGAGCCTCTCCGGGCGCGCCATATCGCAACGCACCCGCCGTCCGCGTTTCTTGCCAGCACGGCGGCCGCTTCCTTCCACGCCATGCCGTCTTGAAAAATCTGTCGGCGGGAGTCGAGTTCGCGACGTGCGCGAAAACCCGCAGTCGCGGCGTTCGTGATCAACGGTTTCATAAGTCTTTCCCCGTGCTGGCGTGGAACGTGGAGAAAGCATAGAAGCGAGGCGGAAGCCCTCGATGTCGGCCGGCGGGCAGCACCGCTGTAGGACAGCGCCCCGCCAGCGTCGCGCACGGATATTCGCGCGCATACTGACGCGCAGCAGTTGAAATGGCGCAACGTCAGTGACGTGGACCGCGACAGATGACTGAATCAATCGGCTGGGTCAGCTCGATCGTTCTCTTGCTCACCATTGGGCGTCAGGTCTATACGCAGTGGCGCACTAGGTCTACGTCAGGCCTTTCGCGATGGTTGTTCGTGGGGCAGGTGACGGCGTCTCTGGGATTCACGACGTACAGCTTTCTGCTGAAGAACTGGGTATTCGTGTTCACCAACGCGGTGCTGCTCGTGACTGCGGTCATTGGTCAATTCATCTATTTGCGAAACCTGCATCGCGAATCATCCGGCGACTCATCGGTTGCGGAACGGACGCGATAGAGAATCTGGATCGCCGTCGAATGCTCGGTCGGCGTCCTCCGTGTGCTCGGTCGCGCACCAGCGGGAGAACTGCCCAAAGCCCTCGTCGATTTTCAAGCAAGAAAATCCCGGTCAGCGTCGGCGAGTGCGTTGCGGCGCCGGCGCCGTCTGATGATTGACCTCGCGTGAGCCCGTCTCTTCGTTATCGAATCGCCGACTGTCGGCGGATGTCGGCGACGAGCCGGGTTGCGAACGTAGGCGGCGTTCAGCCTCGGCCCAGTGGTCTTCGTGACGGCCCTCGGGCCGCCCTTGCTGCTCCCAGATCTCATAGGCCAGAGCCTCAATTCTGGAGTTTTGTTCCGTCGTCATGGCGACCTCTATTGGTGTTGCGCTCGCTGGTGGTCTCGGCCTCTCGGCCTTACAGCGGCATTGACGGACGGAGCGTCAGTCAATGCCGCGTTCGCGTGTAGGACGCGATAATTCGGTGTTCGGCGACACCGGCGCATTCCTACGGCTGAACATCGTGTCGGACGATGGGGGATCCCCCCGAGAGCCGCCATCCTGCTGTCAATGCACAGGAGGATTTCGCATGCAGCCTACCTCTCTACGTCCTCTCGCTCTCGTGACCGGAGCTTCCAGCGGCATCGGCTTTGAGCTTGCGCGCGAGTGCGCCGCCAATGGCTTTGACTTGGTGATCGCCGCCGACCGCCCGCTGGACAGAGCGGCGAACGAATTGTGCTCGTTGGGCGCTTCGGTCGATCGAATGCAGGTTGATCTGTCGACACTCGATGGCGTGAACGATCTATACATTGCTCTACACGGCCGTCCCATCGAGGCGCTCCTAGCGAATGCGGGGCACGGACTGGGCGGCGGGTTCCTCGACCAGCATTTTGTCGAAGCCAAGCACGTGATCGATACCAACATCATCGGCACGATTTATTTGGTCCACAAAATCGGCAACGACATGCGCACCCGAGGCCAGGGACGAATACTCATCACCGGTTCCATAGCCGGCTACACGCCGGGCACGTTCCAAGCGGTGTACAACGGCACGAAAGCCTTTATCGACTCATTCTCTTGGGCGCTGCGCAACGAGCTCAGAGACTCGGGTGTCAGTGTGACGTGCCTCATGCCGGGCGTGACCGATACGGACTTCTTCGAGCGGGCCAACCTGATGGATACCAAGATTGGCACGGAGGAAAACAAGATGGATCCCGCCGAGGTCGCCCGCGTGGGCTTCAAGGCCATGATGGAGGGTGAGGGCGACGTCATCGCGGGACTCAAGAACAAGCTCGCGGTCGCGCTCGCAAACGTCACGCCATCGAGTGTGCTAGCCGAGCAGCACCGAAAGTCTGCGGAGCCCGGTTCCGCGAACGGCGGGCGCCATCCCTGACTCTGACTCTGGCTAAGAGCGTTGGCGCGTCCAGCGTCGAAATCTGATGGGTCAGACGGCGACTGCTTGTCCGCCGCTCCGGCGCGAACGAGGATCTGGCCGGTGACTTCTGCATGCTAGGATTGCGGCGCCCGCGATAGCTTGTCCTCATCGCCCACGGAGCACCCGAGCATCATGAAACGCACTTGTTCGTCCGTGCTGCTGGGCGTCAGCGTTCTTCTCTCGTTCGCGCCTGCGCTGCGCGCGCAGACCCTGAAACCCGCGCAACCGCTGACCATCGCACCGGTGAAAGACAACCTGTACGTCATCACGGGCGAAGGCGGCAATGTGGCCGTCTACGTCACGTCCGAGGGTGTCGTGCTCGTCGACGACATGTTCTACCGCAACTACGACGACATGGTCGCCAAAGTGGCCACCGTGAGCGACCGGCCCATCAAGTACGTGCTGAACACGCACCAGCACGACGATCACGCGGGCGGCAACGCGAAGATGCTTGGGATTGCGAACGTGATCGCGCACGACAACGTGCGCAAGAATCTCGAGCACATCAAGCAACCTTACTTCGAAGACACGCCGGGCACGCCGATTGGCCTGCCCAACATTACGTTCTCGCGCGAGCTCGTGGTTAACATCGGCGGCAAAGCGATCCGCACGGTGCACTTCGGCCGCGGCCATACGGGCGGCGACGTGGTGGTGTATTTTCCGGATCTCAAAGTCATCCACACCGGCGATTTGTATCTGTCGTTCCCGCGCCCGCCGGACAAGCCGCGGGGCGCCGGCATCTATGTCGACTATGCGCAGGGCGGCAGTTTCCTGGAGTGGACGGCGACGCTCGACCGCGTTCTCGCGCTCGATTTCGACATCGTCATCCCCGGTCACGGGCCCGTGAAGACGAGGCAGGACTTGGTGCGATTCCGCGGCGACGTGGAAGCCATGCGGGATCGTATCGCGGCGTTGATCAAATCGGGCGCGAGCAAGCAGCAGGTGCTGACGGTGTTCGAGATGGATTACGGGTGGAAGTCCACCGGTTGCCCGCCGAGCCCGCCGACCGGCGGTTGCCTGCAGTACCAGCAGATGGATTCGCTGATCGCGGAGCTGCGCGGCAACTAGCGCTGGCTCAAGCGGCCCGAAGCGGGTGAGAGCACCCGCTTCGGCCCGGAATCCAAGCTAAGAAAAGATCGTGTGCGTCAGGCTGCCGAAGCAGGCCAGACGAACTCGGGACGCAGCGCCGCTTGCACCGGGCGCCCATCGTTCGGCTTCGGCTCACCGGTGGCCGGGTCGTAGAAGGCGTGGTAAGTGGCGGGCAGGTTCGCCGCGTCATAGCCCATGAGGTTCGGCACGATCACACGAATCCGTTTCATCTTGTCGTCGAGCATGATCGGCTTGCCGCACGTTGCGCACATGCACAGCTCGAGCGGGCCGTTCGGATTCTTGGCGTTGAACGGCTGGCGCTTCAGGCCCGCCATGTTGTCGACTTTCAGGTCCCCGTAATTGAAGAACACCACGTGAGTGGTGGCTTGCCCCGTGACTCCCTTGCAGACGGAGCAGTGGCAAGTGTGGTTGTCGATCGGCTCGCGATCCGAGTGAGTGTGGACGTGCTCGCAACCGCCCGAGTACTTTTGTGCCATGGTTCGGTACCTATCGTTGTTGGAGGCGTTTCCGCCGGGTCAGAGTCGGCCAATCATGCGTCGCGGGTAGCTGGTTGTATAGGTCGGCCCAAAGTGTTGTGACGTTCGGCCGCCTCGTACGTAGGTAGCGTATTGGCGGCGCTTTTGCGGCCGCCGCCCACTCCTGGGCCTCCTTGCCGCGTCTTTCGGTTGACGTTTCCTCCCCAATGAAACTCAACGGACCGCGCGGCCGGAGGCCCGCCATCCCAAACAAGGCTGTGATACTGGGCTGACAGATCCGTATATTTCCCCGATGGCCATCGAGGGTGAAATGTCGGAGCGGTTTCCTTGGGCGCAGGCTGCGGCCGAGATCGATTGGGACGCCGCGTATTCCGAGCTGCTGCCCCGCGTCTACAACTACTTCCGTTATCGGCTCGGCAACGATGCCCAAGCCGAGGATCTGACGTCGCGCACGTTCGAGAAGGCGTGGACGCAACGCGGGCGGTACCGGCGCGATCTCGCGGGGTTTTCGACCTGGTTGTTCAGCATCGCGCGCAACGTCGGCGTCGACCACCTGCGCGCGCAGCGCCGGCACCTGCCTCTCGAGGCGGCGAACCACGTGGCTGCGGCGGGTACGCCGCAGGACCACGCCACGCATGAGTCTGATCTGCAGCGACTCGCCGCATTGCTGCAACGTTTGCCCACGCGCGAGCAGGAGCTCGTGGCATTGAAGTACGGCGCTGAAGCGACGAACCGCGCGATCGCGGCGCTTACGGGTTTAAGTGAATCGAACGTCGGCACCATCCTGCACCGCGTCGTACTCGAGCTGCGCAGCGCATGGTGACGACTTAACAGGAGGCGATATGGAAGACCAATTTCTGCACGATCTGAGACGGGCACCGTCACCGGAGTTCGCGTCTCGACTGCGCGCCGGCTTGCGCGCGCAAGGAACGCCCTCCCGCGCGCGCGGCCGCTCGCCGGCGGTACCGTGGCTCGCGGCAGCCGCGGCCATCGCGATGGTGAGCTTCGCATTCCTGTTCCCCGAAGTGCGTGTCGGTGCCGCCGCGTTCCTCGACATGTTCCGCGTCGTGAACTTCGCCGGCCTGCGATTCGATCCGCAGCGCATCGCAGGGCTCAAGGCCAGCGGTGTCGACTTCCCGTCGCTGCTCGGCCAGGTCGAGCCGCTGACGGAGCCGACTGCGCCCGTGTCGTATGCCGACGCGAGCGAAGCGGGTCAGGCCGCGGGTATCCAGGTGCGACTGCCGGCGTGGGTGCCGCCCGGTTATACGCTCGCCGAAACACTCGTGACGGCCGAGCATTCGGCGCGCGTGACGGCGAACACCGCGAAGCTGCAAACGGTACTCGACGCGCTCGCGCTCGACGACGTGCGCCTGCCGGACGGGCTCGACGGCCAGGTCGCGACGGTGCACCTGCCCGCGATCGTGGGCATGACATATCGCGACGGCGATCGCGCGCTGCACCTGATCGAAGCGCGCAGCGCCGAGGTCTCGTTCCCGGCCGGCTTCGATGTGCCCGCGCTCGCGCAGGCGGGGCTCCGGATTCTGGGCCTCGATCGTGATGAGGCCTATCGAATGGCTAACAGCATCGACTGGCGCAACACGCTTGTCGTGCCCGTGCCGGTGGATGCGGCGTCGTTCCGCCAGGTCAACGTCGCCGGCGCCGACGGACTCTTGATCGAACGTGCGCGCGGCGGTGGCATGTTGCTGTGGTCCACCGGCGGGCAGATGTACGCGCTCTCGGCACCGCTCGGGGCCGAGGCGTTGCTCGAGATGGCGCAGTCGTTGCAGTAGATGGCCGAGTCGGCGATCGACACGGTGGGCTTGCGCAAAGAGTTTGAGCGCAACGTTGCCGTGGCCGATTTGTCGCTCAGTGTTGGGCGCGGTGAGGTATTCGGTTTTCTCGGGCCGAACGGCGCCGGGAAGACGACTTCACTGAAGCTCCTGATCGGCCTCGTGGAGCCGACGGCCGGTAGCGGCACGGTGCTCGGTGCGCCGCTCGGTGAACGCGACGTTCGCGCACGCATCGGCTTCCTGCCCGAGCACTTCCGGTTTCACGATTGCCTGACTGCGAGCGAGCTGCTCGATCTGCACGGCCGGCTGCTCGGAGTGCGAGCGCCGGTACTGGCGCTGCGCCGCACGGCCTTACTCGCGCGCGTGGGCCTCGAAGAAGCGGCGAACAGGCCGCTCAGGACGTACAGCAAAGGAATGCTGCAGCGCGTCGGTCTGGCGCAGGCCCTGCTCGGCAACCCAGATCTCGTGTTTCTCGACGAGCCGACGTCGGGGCTCGATCCGCTGGGGCGCGTGCTCGTGCGCGAGATTATCGAGGAACTGCGGGCGAACGGGACCACGGTGTTTCTGAACTCCCACCTGCTCGGCGAGGTAGAGGCCACCTGCGACCGAGTCGCGTTCGTCAAGCGTGGCCGCATCGTCCATGAGCTCGTGCTCGCCGAAATGCAGAGCGGACTCGACGTGGAAATCCGCGTGGCCGACGCGGATGCAGCGCTGGTGGAGGGCTTGAGCGAGTTCGGCAGCGACGCCAAGCTCGAAGGCGGTCTCGTGCGGCTGCGCGTAGCGCACGAGCGCGGCCTGCCCGCGATCGCGCGTTGGCTCGCGAGCCGCAACGCCGACCTCTACGAACTCAAGTGTCGCAGGAAAACGCTCGAGGAATGGTTCATCGAGGTCATGGGCGAAGACCAGGGGCCGGGTTGAGCGCATGCGCGGCACTCTGACGATCGCTAGACTCACGTGGCTCGAGGCGCGGCGGCGCAAGATTGCTCTCGCCGCAGTCATCTGCGGGCTCGTGTTCCTGGCTGTCTTCGCCACTACGGCGTTCTTCGCGCACCGCAGTGTGGTGCAGGGTGTCGTCGACGTCGTGGGGCAGCGGGTCATGTTCCGGATGCTGTTCCAGGTTGGCCTTTATGTGGTGAACTTTCTCGTGGTCGCGTGCGCGATCTTGCTGTCGGTCGATACGCTGTCCGGTGAAATGTCGTCCGGAGTCATACAGACGCTGGCATCGAAGCCGATCGACCGCTCAGCGATCGTTCTCGGTAAATGGCTCACGTATTGGTTGATGACGGGCGCATATCTCACGCTCATGGCCGGCGGCGTCATGCTCTGCGTCTGGGCGGCGGCGGGTTTTGTCGCGCCTCACGTGCCGAGCGCGTTGCTGCTCATGTGGCTCGGTGCGACGGCCATGCTCGGCGTGACGATCCTGGGCGGCACGCAGCTCACGACGATCGCCAACGGTATCGTCGCGTTTGCGTTCTACGGCATCGCGTTCATTGGCGGCTGGGTCGAGCAGATCGCGACCGTGGTTCGCAACGACGCCGTTCGCTATATCGGCACGACGATCAGTCTCGTATCGCCGGCCGATGCGATGTACCGTCGAGCCGCTCACGAGTTGCAGCCGTCCGCCGCGCTCGACGTTCAGCTGACGCCCTTCACGCCTTTGGCCGTGCCGACCGTCGCGATGATCGTCTGGACCCTCGCGTTCGTCGTCGTGACGTTGCTGCTCGCGATTCGAACGTTCCGCCACCGGCCGCTCTGACCGGTTTAGGGCGTCGTACTCGCCCCACCGTGGTGCAAAACTGCGGTCGTTGCCGCACGTTCTCAGGTTTCGTGACCGTGTGCCGAGATAGGGACCATTCAGGTCTGTTATTCGTATATCAATGAGATCCTCCCTCGGTTCCAGCGCCGCTACCGTGACGCAGTCGGCGGCGTCTGTCCCGTCTGCTCCGCTTTCCGGTGGCGCGGTCGACAGCGAGCGCGTGCTCGCCACGCTACTCGGTAACCTCGCGGGCATGGTGTACCGCTGCCGCGACGACGCGAGCTGGACCATGGAATTCGTCAGCGAGGGATGTCAGCGGCTGACGGGCTACGCACCCGCCGAGCTCTTGCTGAACGGCCGCATCTCCTATGAGGACATCACGCACCCCGAGGACCGGGCGCGCGTCCGCGCGGTGATCCATGCGGCGATCGCGGAACGACGACGCTTCGACCTCGAATACCGCATCTACCACGCCGACGGCACTGTGCGGTGGGTGTGGGAGCGCGGCATCGCCGTGCGCGACTCATCGGATCGGATCGTGGCGCTCGAGGGCATCGTCGAGGACGTGACGGCGCGCACCGAGAACGAGCTTGCATTGCGCGAGGCCGAACGCCGCTATCGCGGCCTGTTCGACAACGCGATCGAAGGCATCTTCCGCACGACGGTCGATGGGCGCTATCTCGACGCCAACCCCGCGCTCGCGCGCATCTACGGGTTCACTGCGCCTGCCGAGTTGATCGAGACGTGGCGAGACATCCGCGCCCAGCTGTACGTCGATCCGACGCGGCGCGAAGAGTTCATGCGGATCGTGAAAGCGCGTGGCTCGATCAGTGGTTTCGAGTCGCAGGTCTACCGCAAGAACGGCGACGTCATCTGGATCTCGGAGAACGCGCGGGCCGTGCTGAGCGACGCGGGCCACGTGGCGTATTACGAAGGTACGGTCGAGGACATCACCGAACGCCATCTGTACCAAGCGCGCATCGAACAGCAGGCCAACTACGACACGCTGACGGGCCTCGCGAATCGCTCGCTGCTGAACGACCGCCTCGAGCAGGGAATCCTCACCGCCGCGAGCTACGGCGCACGTCTCGCCGTCGTATTCATCGACCTCGATCGCTTCAAATACATCAATGACAGCTTGGGTCACGACGTCGGCGATCGTCTGCTGCAGGGTATGGCTGAGCGTTTCAAATCCTGCATTCGCGAGTTCGACACCGTTGCGAGACTCGGCGGCGACGAGTTCGTGCTGCTCTTGAACGGGCAATCGGGCCCGGACTCGGTGGCCACGATGCTCGAGCGCGTGCTCGAATCCGTTGCGCAGCCGTGGCGGCACGGTGCGCGTGAGTTCGAGCTCACGTGTAGCGTCGGTGTGGCGCTCTATCCCGACGACGGTAACGACGCCGCCGCGTTGCTGAAGCATGCGGACTCCGCCATGTATCGCGCCAAGGAACAGGGGCGCAACAACTTCCAGTTCTTCACGGATGACTTGAACCTGCTCATGAAGGAGCGGTTCGAGCTCGAGAACAACCTGCGTCGCGCTCTCGAGCGCGGCGAATTCGAATTGCACTATCAGCCGCGCGTGGACCTTGCGACGGACCGCGTCGTCGCGTGTGAGGCGTTGATCCGGTGGCGGTTGAGCGGCGGTGAGTCGATCTCACCAGCCCGCTTCATCCCCGTGGCCGAGGAGACGGGCCTGATCGGTCCGATCGGCGAATGGGTTTTACGTACGGCGTGCGCGCAGAACAAACGTTGGCAGGAGGCGGGGCTGCCGCTGTGTGTCGTGTCCGTGAACGTGTCGCCGCGGCAGTTCCATCGCGATGACTTCATCGACACGCTGAAAGACGTGTTGCGAGACACGGGGCTCAACCCCGCTCATCTCGAGCTCGAACTGACCGAGAACATGGTCATGCACGACGGCGAGCAAATGGTCGAGACGCTGCAGGCGATCAAACGACTCGGTGTGCACATCGCCGTCGACGACTTCGGCACGGGTTACTCGAGCCTGAGTTACCTGAAGCGTTTCCCGGTCGATCGATTGAAGATCGACGGCTCGTTCGTGCGCGACATTGCAGCCGACACCGACGACGCCACCATCGTGCGAACCATCATCGCGCTCGGCCACAATTTGGGGCTGAAGGTGCTCGCAGAAGGCGTCGAGACCGAGGCGCAGCTCGAGTTCCTGAAGGCGAACGATTGCGACGAGATGCAGGGCTATCATTTCTCGAAGCCCGTCTCGGCGTGGCGCATGCGCAAGTTGCTCGTGCGCTAGCGCGGCCGCGGAGTTCCCTAACTTCCATCGCGAAATCGTCGCGCGCCGCCGCGACGAAGCTGCGTGCTATAGTTTTTTGGGGAGGTGAAATCAACGCCGGCAAAGCTGGCTAAGGGGGGTACGTGCGCGTCATCAATGTCGATACGAGTTCACAGAGTTGGCTCAGGACGGCGGGCCTAGTCGTCGTCGCGCTGCTTGCGGTCATGACGTTATTTGGGTCTTGGTATACCGTGGATCAAGGCGAGCGCGCCGTCGTTTTGCGACTCGGCGCGACGGTCGGCGAAGACGGCCCAGGCTTGCACTTCAAGTTGCCGTGGGTCAACACGGTCCACAAGATCACCGTCCAGAATCAAAATCGCCGCTACACGAAGCTCGAGGCGTATTCGCGGGATCAGCAGTCCGCGGACCTGACGGTCAGCGTGACCTTCATGGCGTCTGACCCGAGCGCCGTGTACGGCCAGTACGGTGATCTAGAGGGCGCCGTGGCGCGTCTCATCGATCCGCGCGTGATGTCGGGCGTGAAAACGATCTTCGGCCAGTACGACGCCGTGCGCGCTATCCAGGAGCGCGGTGCACTGAACAAGGACATCGCCGCCGCGATCACTTCCGCGATCACCGGGCCAATCCAGATCGTGAGCGTGCAGGTCGAGAACATCGACTTCTCGGACGCGTACGAGCAGAGCGTCGAGCAGCGCATGCTCGCGCAGGTCGAGATCCAGAAGCGCGAAGAAAACTTGCGCACGACGCAGGTCGAGGCCGAAATCACCCGCACGAAAGCCGAGGGCGACGCGAACGCGATCCGCTTGAGGGGCGAGGCCGAAGGCGCTGCGATCAAGGCGCGCGGTGACGCATTGCGCGCGAATGCCGACCTCGTGCAGCTACAGGCCGTGGAGAAGTGGGACGGGAAACTGCCGACCACGATGGTGCCGGGCTCATCGCTGCCGTTCTTGAACCTGTCGACGAAGTGACGAGTTCATCGATTCGTTGCCGTCTTGACCGGCGAGCGCCATTTCGCGGGGTCGTGAAGGCCCAGCGCGAACACCATGCCCGCCGTCACGAGCACGACGCCCACGAGCTGTAGACGCGTCGGGATTTCGTTTAGCAACGGGATCGCAAATAGCAACGCAAAGCTCGGTGTGAGCGCAGCGAACACCGCTCCGCGTGCGGCGCCCAAGATCGCAACCGCGCGCGTGTAGAACAGCAGCGCGACGACGGCCGACACCAAGCCCTGGAATACGCCCTGGATTACGAGGTCGCGCCACGGCGCGGCCGCGAGCTTCGTACCTGCGTACCAGAAGTACGGCGGCACATATGCGACTAGCGAGAGTACCGCCACGACCGCCGTGACTGGCAGCGGCGCGACGCGCCACGCGCGCGATGCGACCGTATACGACGCCCAGAACACGCCGCCGAGCAGGAACATGGCGTCGCCGATCCAGGTACGCGCGCCGTGGTTTGCGAGCCCGTCCCACCCGAGCGTGACGAGGCCGGCGAAGATCGTCAGCACTCCGATCACGCGGCCGCTGTTCAGCGGTTCCTTGAGGATGAGCCAGCTGCCTACAGTCGAGCAGAGCAGCATGCAGCTTGGCGTCATCACGCCCATGTGGCCGGCGGGCGCGAACGCGAGCCCACCCGCCGTGAGCAACACATACGGCGCGCCGGCGCCGCACGCAAGCAGCAACGCTTGGCCGAGGCGCAAGCCGTTCAATCTGTGGCGCAGGAACAGCGGCAGCAGCACCAGACCCGCGATCCCAAAACGCAGCGCCGTGACGTCCCATGCGTCGAGTACGGCGCTCGACATCGTGAGTTTCGTGATCGCCGGGAAGCCGGCCCAGATCAGCGCCGCGAGCGCGCCGTATGCCGCGCCTGCGACCGTGGGCGATGGCGAGGAATCTGTGTGACTAATGAGGCAACCCTTGGTACACGCGCCGTTCGAAGCCTTGCAGCGTGGAGATGGCCGCCGCGTCGTAGAACGGTAGGTACTGCATCATCAGTACGGCACACACGCCGCGCTTCGGATCGATCCAGAACTCCGTGTTGAAGATGCCGGCCCAGCTCAAGCTGCCCGGGGAGCGCGCGAACTCGTCGTTGTGCGTGCCCGTGACCTGGAAGCCGAGCCCGAACGAGTCGCGGCCGGCGCCGAGCGGAAATGGCTCGCTCACGGCCGGGTTCGCGGTGGGTTGCAGCTGCACGAGCACACGACTGTGGTTTTGACCCATGAGCTTTACGCTGGCTTCGCTGAGCAACCGCTTGCCGTCGGGCGCGCGGCCGTTGTTCAGGAACATCTGCATGAACTTCACGTAGTCGGCGGCGGTCGAGTGCAAACCGCCATCACCGTAGACGGGCGCCGTGATCTTCGCGGGGTTCGGATCCTCGACGAGCCCTTGCGGTGTAGTGCGGTGGGTGGTGGCGACGCGGCCGCTTCTCGGTGCGGGAACCTCGTAAAACGTGTCGCTCATATCGAGCGGCACGAATATGCGCTCGTGCACGAATTCGTCGAGCGGTTGGCGCGACACCTCTTCGACGAGTTTACCGAGCACGCGTGTGCTCTCGCCATAGGTCCACTTGGCGCCAGGGTCGTGCAGTAACGGCAACGCCGTAGCAGATGCCGTCGGATCGCTCCCGATCAAGGCCGCAAGCACCGGGCTCGAGAACGAGTAGCCGAGCCCCGACGTGTGCGTGAGCAGGTGGCGGATCGTGATCGAAGTCGTCGCCGGCCGGCTCGTATAACTCTTGTCGGCTGGATTGAAGTTCTCAATGACCTGCTCCGACTCGAAGGCCGGCAAGTACTGCGAGATCGAATCGTCGAGACTGATGTCGCCTTGCTGCACGAGCATCATGATGGCCACCGACGTGACCGGCTTCGTCATGGACGCGATGCGAAAGATCGTATCGGGCTTCATTGCGATGCCGGCCGCGGTGTCCTGCTTGCCGAATGCGCCGGTATACAGAACGCCGTCGGCGTCCGCGACCATTGCCACGACTCCGGGGATGTGCGTCGCAGCAATCACGCCAGCGAGATAACGGTCGATCTCGGCGCTGTCCCGCAACCGGTTCTGAGCTTGGGCTTGGTACGGTGCAAACGCGGCGAGAGCGAGCACCAACACTAGGCGTAGCACGTTTGAATCCTTGAGTAGAAACGCGTCGAACGGCGCGCGGGGCACGGCGAATCGCTCGCAACACTAGCGACTGAGCGGCGCCCGTGCAAGAGAGTGCGCGGTCAGCGGGCGGTGAAGTCGGGCAGGTCGATGGCCGCCAAAAACCGCTGCCAAGCAGGCGTGAGCTCGCGACGCGCCTGCGCAGCCTGGCGATGTTGGGCCAAGCGCCACTCGGCAAGCGCTTGCGGCGGTGGGCTGGTGTCAGGACGCTTTCGGAACTCTCGCGCGTACGCCAGTATCTTGCGGCGGGCCGTGCGCGCGTCCTGGTGCTCACCGAGCACGTCCTGCAATGCCTTGGTGGCTTTCGCGGCGGGCACGAGCTCGGGATACGGCTCGACGAAAAACTCGAGTGCGTAGCGCAACCGCTTCGCGCGAATCCGCAGTCGATGCAGGTCGTCCGGAGTAGCGTCGTGACTGAGCTTCCGTCCGAGCTTGACGACGTGCTTGCGGCTGCGTTTCAAATATCGCGCGGCGCCTTCACGAACCGTGAAGGATCGCCATCGACGCAGCGCGGCGGGGCTCGGCGCGCCATCGAGCAATGCAGCAAGGTCCGACATCAGGTCGGTGTAGCGATTGCCGACGAAGAGGTCCTTCAGCGTTTCGCGCGCTGCGAGCCGCTCGCGGCGCAGCGCAAGCTCGTAGCCGCCGAGATCCCGCGCTGCCGCTGTGCCGGCCGACGTAAGATGCTCTTGGAACGCTTCGGTGTGCACGTCGAGATCGCGTACAGAGCCGAGCGCGCCTGCTAACCAGCGCAGCTCCTTGCCGAGCCGGGCAACGGCGTGCGGGGGCAACAACGACGCGAAAAAGCGAAGTGCGACGCGCAGACGGCGCGTCGCGATGCGGCCTCGGTGTACGTCCTCCGGCGTCGCGGGCGTTCCGCGTTCCGGTTGGCGCTCGCGCAGCGCTCTATATTCGCGTCGCAGGCAGCGATACGCGAGTGCGATCATGGGCGAGTCCGGCGTCAGCAACGGCTCGGCCGGATTCAGCGCACGCACGTTGCCGCCGACCGGCGTCGTGTCCAAAGGTGCAGGGCGCGAAAACGCGGTGATCATTACGGTAAGTGGGCTTGCCACGAGCGGGGGCCGATGTGACATTTAGAAGCGCCCCTCGCGGGGTGTCAACCGGCCGCCGGCCCCGATTCGGGGCAACGGGCCGTATCTGCTTGCCCGGTGTCGTAACTCTGATGGTTAGATCATGGAAATCATTGCGGTCTATAACATAAAGGGCGGGGTCGGTAAGACGACTTCCGCTGTCAATCTCGCCTATCGTTCCGCGGCCGATGGCTGGCCGACGCTGATCTGGGACCTCGATCCGCAGGCGGCCACGACCTATATTCTGCGGCGCGACGCGCACGTCGATGGCGGCTCGAAGGAGCTGATCGGGGGCGATTCCGATACGGCCGAGCTGGCCGTGGCCACGGACCATGCGAACCTGGATCTGCTGCCGGCGGATCTCTCGTATCGGCGCATGGACGTGCATCTGAACAAACGCAAGAACCCGGCAACGCGCCTGCTGAAGCTCATGCGGCCTTTGCAGGAACGCTACGCGTCGGTGATCCTCGATTGCCCGCCCGGAATGTCGCTCGTGTCGGAGAACGTCATGCATGCGGCGAACGCACTCGTCGTGCCGCTGCTGCCGTCGCCGTTGTCGGTGCGCATGCTCGATCAGCTATTCGAGTTCGTGGCGCAGAAGGGCTGGGCCGATCTGAAGGTGCTGCCGTTTTTCTCGATGGTCGATCGTCGCAAAGGGCTGCACGTCGAGACCATCACTTCACTGCGTGAGAAGTATCCGTCGATTCTCGCGACGGAGGTGCCGTACGGCAGCCAGTTCGAGCGGCTTACGATGCGGCGTGCACCCATCGAGTCGTACGCGCCCGCGAGCGCGGCGGCGGACGTCTATCGCCAGCTGTGGCGTGAGATCGATTCGCGCCTGCAGGTCGCGCTCAGTGCGCCGCCCGTTGCCGACCCGGCCGCCGCCGAGCCGGTTCCAGTCACGCCGCCGCTCTAGCGGCGGGGCGCGGCCGGCTTCGCCAGCGCGCCGACATCGAGCAGGATCTCGGTGTCGTCGAAGTCGCTTTGCGTTAGCGTCGCGTTGTTGCCGCCGGTGAGTATCGCGTCGACGAGCTTCGGGTCGATCTCTTGGGTGGTGTCGAAGTCGAGCGCTGACGCCCTCGGCGCGGATGGGTGTTTGCGTTGCGGGATCATACGTTTGTTCCTCGCTCCGATTTGTAGAGCGGCTCACGATCGACACTACGCGCGGCCGTGCCGCCGCGACGTTAAGCCCGTCACGGACGGCGGCGAACTCCAGGCCAAAGCGACATAATGTCGGTCTTCAGGGGGCCGCGGCGGTGTCGCTGCCGCGGCGGCGGAAGAGGGGCGAAATCAGGCGGCGCCAAGCGAGCGCGAGCCCAGTCCAGACCATGATCACGCTGGTGGCCGATACGATCGCGGCGATCGTCTGACCGACGATCCCGAGTGCTTCACCCGTGTGCAAAAAGCGGATCCAACTGCGTAAGCGCTGGCCCGGCGTCTGGCTCGAGAACGGCGCCCAGGCCTGCACGTCACCGGTTGCGGTATCGAGCGTCAGCGTATGCCGGCGTTGCGGCTGGCCACCGTTGCCTTGATCAATCGTGAAGCGCGCGGCGTTTACCGCCGGTAGTGCCAGCGTCAGCGTTCGCCAGTCACCGTGCGCTTCGGCGCGCGTGAACAGCTGGTCGTAGGTCAGCGGCTGGGGCGTACTGCCGTTCGGGATTTCCGGTTCAGCGCCGCGTGCCGAACCGCGCGCTGGCGCGCCACCGGGCGGCCCGCCTCGCACCGGCGGCTGCTCGCCGACGCTGCGATACACGAGCGCGTTGGCCCACTGGAACGAGAACACGACGGCCGTCGCCACGACGACGGCGAGCGGCAGCGCCGACCAGATGCCAAACACGTGATGCCAGTTGAAATCGCGGGCCCTGCTCGTCGTGTTCTGCGCATTGAATGCCAGGCGAGCTCTGAACATGGCCCACTTCCACGCGCGCGGCAGCCACAGATACGTGCCGCTCAAGACGAGCACCAGGAACACGAGGTTGCTTGCGCCCGTGATCATCCGCGCGGTCGCGCGACTATCGCCGCTCGCGTTGATCCAGCGATGCCAGCCCTCGACCGCGTCGAAGAACTCGCGCAGACCTTGCGGTCCAGGTTCGCGGACTGCGGCCGTATAGGGATCGACGAGCAGCGCACCTGCGCGGCCCGCCGCGAAGGTGACAGGTGCGCCCGGCTCGTTGCGCAGGGTGATGGCGGTCGGCTGAAACTCCGGACGCTCGCGTTGTGCCGCGGCCAGCAGCGCTGCCAGCGGCTGGCGCATCGTACCCGGCGCGGCGTCGGCATAGTGGGCACGGTCGGCCCACGCTTGGATCTGGCGCTCGTAGGCGAGCAGGACGCCGGTCACCGACATCATCAGGACGACGAGGCCGACGGTGACTCCGCAAATCAGGTGTAACCAGAACAGGATCTTGCGAAACATGGCCGCGGCGAGCGTCGAAGGCGGGCGGCCAGCCTAGCCGAAAGTGGAAGTTGAGTGCAAATCATTCTCATTTGAGATGAGCGCCGGCTCTGCAAAAGAAAAGGGCCGAACCGTTGCCGGCTCGGCCCCTACTGAAACCGAAGAACTTCGAGGGATTACTGGGGGCGTGAGCCCGGCGGGCCGCACTTGTGCACGGTTTGCGTCGTCGTGCGCTTGTCGGTGTTGTTCTCTTGAACCTTCTGCTGAATCTTCTTACCCACCAGCGCGCCGCCCAAAGCCACGACGGCCGTCGTCAGATGGTTATGGCCGATGTCGTTGCCCACTGCCGCACCCACCGCAGCGCCGAGGCCGGTGCCGCCGAGTTGGTGCTTGTCTTTCGGATCGGCTTCGACCGTCACTTGCTCGTCCCAGCACTCTTCCACTGGAGCCGCCGCGATCTGCACCGGTGCGGCCGATGCGACCTGGATCGGGGCTGCGACAGGCTTCGACACGGAGGCCGACTTCGTCGGCTTCGGTGCGATGGCCGGTTGAGCGGACACCACTGCCGGCCGAGCAGCAACAGCTTCTTCCTGCGTGATCGGCTGTTCCTGCGTGTCGACGGTGGCCGTGCCTGGCTCATCGACGCGCGGCTGGCCGAGGAACTGGTACCCGAGGACGCCACCCGCGGTGGCAACGCCGATGCCTGCGACGAGGCCGAGCAACATTTGTTTGTTCATACGCTTCTCTCCAAGACTTGCAGGCACTCTGCCTGTCCCCCGCTGAACGGTCTGTGAATGAGTTCACGCCGTTCGGCGGTTCGAAAGGATTCTACCTAACGTGGTGCGGCTACCGTGTGTCTCCCGGCGGCGACAGCGCTGCCAGCGGCACTTCGCGCGCGAGCTCTCGGTACCGGCAGAAGGCGTTCGCGAGCCGCATTTGCTGCGGTGTGCGGCAGTCCGGCTCGAACAGGCGCGGGTTGCCGACGAGGATGCACAACGCCTTGGCGCGTGATGTCGCCACGTTCAACCGATTGCCGCTGTACAGAAAGTCCATGCCACGCGGCGCGTCGTCCGGCGTCGAGGTCGTCAGCGACACGATCACGATCGGCGCCTGCTGACCTTGAAATTTGTCGACCGTGCCGACGCGCACGCCGGGCAAACGCTCGGCGAGCGCCGTAACCTGCGCGTTGTACGGCGCCACGATCATGAGATCCTCGCGCGCGAGCGCTTCCGTTTCGCCTTTGGCCGTTCGCCACATCACGCCATTGGCGGTCAGGGCGGCGACGAGTTGTGCGATCGCATCGACTTCCTCGAGCGCGCGCGCTTGCCTGCTGTCGTGGATCACGGGCATATACACCAAGCCGTCGGTGCCGAGCGCTGCCGCCGCTGAGCCAGCGGGCGCGAGCACTGCTTGCCGCTCGAGTCCCGGATACGAGTGCAGCCGATTCTCGTAGAACACTTCGGCCGTGAATGCGCAGATCGAAGGATGTAATCGGCGTGTTTGCTGCAGGAACAAGCCGCGCTCGGGCGCGATGGTTTTTTCGCCGCCGAGCAAATGCTGGAGCGCCGAGGCTTCAGTGCCCGGCGGGTGGCTGGCCTGTTGCGGCTGTTCGAGCTGCTGCGGGTCGCCGAGCAGCACGAGGCTCTTCGCGCCGGCCGACACGGCCAAGACATCGGCCAGCGACATCTGGCCCGCCTCGTCGATGAACAGCACGTCGACGCTGGCGCGAAACTCCGGGCGCGCCCAAAGCCAGGCCGTGCCGCCGACCAGCCGATACGCGCCGCTGCCGAGCGCCATCGCCGCTTTGTCGTTCTTGTCCGTCGTGTGCAACGTCGCCGGCGAATCTTCTTTAGCCTCGCCCTTGTGCAAGCACTGGAAGTCGGCAACGGCTTGCTCCGACGCGCGTTCGCATACGGCGCGCAACACGTTGCGGATCGTTTCGTGGCCCACCGCCGTGACGCCGACCTTCTTCCCCGCCTTGATCAGCTCGAGAATCATGTGCGAGCCCGTGAATGTCTTGCCGGTTCCGGGCGGGCCCTGGATTGGCAGAACGCCGTTGTCGAGCTCGAACCCGAGCCGGATCGCTTCCCGAACCTCGGCATCGATCGCGCCGGCGCGCGGCGTAGCGGCCGCCGCGCGCTGCCGCTCGCGCGCGCTGCGCGCGGCTCCGAACGAAACAACGTTTTCCGCCGCCGGCGATGGCGACGCGCCTGCGGAGCCGACGGCGCGTGCGCCGTGCACGAGGCGTGGCTTGCGCTTCAAGATCAGATCACGCGCGGCGCGATGCGCGCCGGATGCGTCGATGCCGTGCTCGACCACGAACCGGCCGATATCGAGCAGTACGGTGGGCTTCGGCTCGGGACGCACGATGCGCCGCACGAACACGTGCGTCGGCCGCAACGCGGCGGATCGGCCCGTGTGCTTGATGTCGAGCGTATGGGCTCCGAGATCGAGTGAGTCGATGGTGCCGAGCGAATCGCCATCGGGCGGCATGCAGACTTCGTCGCCGCGCCGCACGTCGTGGTCTTGCGGCGGGAACGCGTAACGATTCACGGGGCTGCGCGGTGTGCCGCCGACGGTGTCGGCGAACGTGAGGCCAGCGAGCGCCGAGCGCTCGTCCTCGTAGTCGTCGGCCGGCAGATCCTTCAGCCGGAAATATTCCCACCACGCGGCTTTGTCTTCGCGCCGGTGCCATTCGAGCAAATGCGCGAGCAGCCAGCGTGCCTGCTGCTCTTCGCTACGCGCGGCAGGGTCGACGGGCACGTCTTCGAGCAGCTGCGCCATGACGCGCTGCGTTTCCTCGGCCGTCGCGGCGATCTGATCGTTGGCGTCGCCGGACTTCGGTTCGGGGCGCGCCAACTCGACACCATGCGTGTGCTCGGCCGCGGCGCGCAGTTGCTCGAGCCAGTCACGCAGCCCGCGCGCCGAGACGCAGTCTTCACGGTTGTAGCGTTCGACAGCCGCCATGTGCAGTAACAGCTCGGGAGTGGCGAGGTCTTCGCGCTTTTCGATAGCCCACTCGAGAGCGCGCCGACTCGCCGTCGCTTGCCGCAGATCCTGCTCGCGATTCAGGCCGAAGAACGGCTCGAGCTCTTTGATCGAGTAGCTCTCGACGCTGGCCTTCAGCGAATGGCGGACGACCGAATACAGGTCGACGAACAGCTCCGCTCGCAGAATCCGGTCGAGCTCCACTTCGCGCGTCGCATAGCGGCCGGACAGGCGCTTGAATGCGGTGGGCTCATAGGGCGCAAAGTGATAGACGTGCATGTCGGGGTGCACCGCGAGGCTCGCGACGATGCGGTCCACGACCTGTTCGAACGCGCGCTTCTCCTGCTCCGGGTTCGTGGCCCAGAGGGGTGTGTATGCGCCCGCTGAGTCCACCACGCCGTACAGATATTCGCGGCCGCCGTCGGCTGAGAGCCGGTCGCCTTCGAGGTCGAGGAACAAGTCGTGAGGCGAGGGCAGCGGCAGCAGGGTGAACCCGTGCTCGGGGCCCAAGGGGAGAATTTCATGTTGCGGCGCGTTCAGCTTGCGCGCCTTCAGCTGGATCGCGGCTTGATCGCGGACCCGCGTCAGCGCCTCACGCGAGCCGCGCTGCGGTGTCGGCACGCGTTTCAGCTCGCCGAGCTTCTCGAGCGTGTCAATGTCGATCGAGCGCAGCTCCTTGATCTGCGTGCGATGGATGCCGGCGACGAAGCACAGATGATCGTCGCTGCGTCGGCGCGAGTTGCATTGCGGCCACCACGCGCACACGTCGCAGTGCAGCGCGGGCTCGGGATACGTCGGCAGCGCGGTTTCGAGCGCCGCTTCGAGGCGGCGCTTCACGAGCCTGAAATACGCCGAATAGTCCGCGAGACGGTAAGCCTCCGGCACGAAGCCGTGATGCGGCGCCACGACGGACGCGCGTTCCGGCATCGCGCCCTGCAGCTCCGCGAGCAGCTCCGAGTAGACGCAGAGTTGCAGCACGGTGCCGGCCCGTGTCTCGGTTGCGAGCTTCGCGTCGATGACTTCATAGGACCACGGCCCGAGCTTGCTTGGCGCGCCGGTCTTCAATAGGAAGTCCGCGCGGCCGTGCCACCGCCCACCCGCGAGCGGCGCTTGGTAGATCACGTCTGCGCCGTCACGCATCGCGGCAAGGGTCTCCGCAGTGCCGTCTGCGCCCGGCTTCGTCACGATCTCGGCGATCGTGCCGCCGCGTTTGCGCAGCTGCGTGAGATAAGCGCGCTCGTGCTCGCGGCCGCGTTCCTCGAGCAGCACGGTGACCGGGTCATCGCGGCGCGGTGGCCTGCGAGCACGACCCTGCGCCACCCCGAGATTCAGGTTGCTCAGGTGCGCGCAGCCCAAATGATTCGCGAGGTCGGTCGCGGACAGCCGCAGCAGCTCATCGACGATATGCATGCCACGATCATAAGGGGGGCCAAAGCTGTGGGATACTCGGGCCGGGGCTGCAAAAAGGGGGGGGACGCCATGCCTGGCAACGCGCTGCGTGCGCTCCAGGAACGGCTCGCCGCATTCGCGGTCGAGCGCGACTGGGAGCAATTTCATTCACCAAAGAATCTCGCCATGGCGCTCAGCGTCGAAGCCGCGGAGCTCGTCGAGGAGTTTCAGTGGCTCACAGAGCACCAGAGCCAATCGCTCGACGCGGAGCGCCGCGAGCGAGTGCGGCTCGAGCTCGCGGACGTGTTCATCTATTTGCTGAGGATCAGCGACCGGCTCGGCGTCGACCTGCTGGCGGCGGCTGATGCCAAGATCGTGCTGAACGAGAGCAAATACCCGGCCGCCCGCGTGCGCGGGGATGCGCGCAAGTACACGGAATACGACTGAGCTACTGCTTCTTCAGCACGCGGTCGAGCTCGCCGCGCTGCGCGAGCTCGTTGTAGAACGGCCGCGCGTCGCACGGCTCGCTCTCGATCAGGCCCACCGCCGCGTCGCCACGTTGCGAGCCGCGCGTGCGCACGAGCGGAGCCGTGTACAGCTTGTCGTATACGGTCATCGTACGTTCCATCGTCAGGCCGTCGGCGGCCGGTGTCCAACGCTCGACGATCCGCGTGTCGTTACCGCCGCTCATGGGGTAGCCCGAGCCGTCGAGCCAGCCCGGCAACAGCATCGTGGTCTCGATGACCAGCGTCTTGCCTTCCCACTTGCCTGTCGACCAGCCCATCGACGTCAGCGGCTGTTCCTTCGCTGGTTTGCGGCCGTCCATCCAGACGCGCCGCGGCGTGTTGTCCTGCATGAACACCATCAGGTAGTGGGAGCCTGCGTCTAGGATCTGCATCGGATACGGTGAGCCGAAGATGCGCGGCAACCCGGGCGGCAGGCAGCGCAGCACGGGGTCGTCGCCGTACTTGGCGGTGTGTGCCGCGTAGGTGGCCTTCGCCTGCGGCGACATGGGCATCGGCTTCGGCTCGAAGTCATCGACCGTCACGTGGAATTTGTAGCGGTTGTCCCAGTAGCCGCTTAGATCGGCGGCGTACTTATTCGGGTGCACCGTGTAGTCCACGTTCGGGTTGGCCGTGATCTGTGTTTCGCTGCCCGGCGTCACGCAGCGGCCGAGTTGGCGGCCTTTCTCCGCTCCGCTGTCGAGATTGATGCACGTCGCGTACAGCTTCTTCACGCCATCACGGCCAAGGTTTCCCTTGGCGGATACCTGCATGCCCACGGTGACGGTCTGCTCGCTCCAGTTCTGTGTCCGGTACGCGGGCAAATTGCCAGGCGGTAGCAGCGCCCACGTCTCGGTTTTGCCGTTCGGCAGCTTCATCGCGACGTCGTAGCGAATGTGTGGGTTCTGCCACCAGACACCGGTGACCTCGCCTTTGACCTCACCCGTGAGGCTCGCGTCGAATTCGCTCGCGAAGGAGTGATGCGCATGCGCGGCAGGCGCGAGCGCCAGTGTCGCTCCCGCGATCGCAGCCAGTGTCATCCCATGGATGAATTTCATGAGTGAATCCCCCCGCTTTTCGTGCACTCAGTTTAGGCCGGGCGGCTGAAGAACTCTACGAGTCGCACGAGCGCCAGCGTGTCCTGGCGACAGTAGTCGAGCAACGCGCGGCGCAAGGCGTCGCGGCGCGGAGCGGCCGTGTTCGGGGCGCTGGCTTCTACATAAGCGCGCTGGGCCGCGAGTCCGTCGCGCACTTCGCCGAGCTTCGCGTAATCGAGATCGGGAGCGACGGTGGGCAGCACGGCTTTCAGCGACCACGAGCCGTTCAGTGCTGCGTGATCGTAGTGCTGTTTCGTCGGCGGATGCAGATCGACGAGCCGGGCAATCGCGGCATTCAGCTGCACAGCGAGATCCGGGTAACGGTTCGCGAGACTGGCGAGCATGCGGCGCTCGTAATCCGTGTAGACCACGATCGGACCCGTGGCGCCGAGCGTCGTGAGCAGGCTCTCCGCGAACGCTCGCATGGGCGGCGCGCCGCTCGTGTCGAGAAATTCGGCGTGGCGCTCTCCTTTCGGCGCAGTCTCGATGTGGCACGACCACTGGAACGGCAGCGCTTCGTACGGCCGCGTGCCGGCGAACGCGGGTACGGCGTGGCTGATGGTTTCGAAGTCCAAATAGAACCGCGGATACGGCAGCGCGCGTACGAAGTCCCGCAGCTCGGCGCCGACCTTCGGCGCTCCTCGCAGCGGCGAGGCCGCGGGCGTCGGGGCGCAATGCTCGTAGAAGTCACAGGTGTGCGGCGTTCGGCACTGCTTGCCCACGGCAATTGCCGGCTCGTCGATATCGGCCAAGGTCGAGCGTGTGCCCGCGACGAGCGGCGGAACGTTCTTCAGGCGCTCGCGCACGGCGTCCGTCACGTCGTGCTCGATCAGCAGGCCTTCGTAGCGACCGTCGCCCGCGTAGACGAACGTCGTGTCGATGGTGGCGATCACGATCTGTCGCGGCGGCAGCCCAGCAGCCGTTAGCGCCCATGCCTGGATCGCGCAGTCGTCGAGATAGTGATCCTTCACGCGCGTGCCCGACTTGACCTCGATCATGCGCGGCTCGGCGGCGCTGCGGTCGAGCACGTCGATGCGCACGCTGACGCCCTCGTGGTCGAAGGTGGCTTCGAAGATCGGTTCGCTACCGCCGGCGGCGACCAACGCTCGCGTCGCGTCGATCGCGGCGCGCAGGCCGCGGTCGAAGCTCACGACGTGGCCCGCGCCGCCGCCATACAGCTGGCGCGCGATCGCGCCGACGTCATTGCCGGTTCCGAGCCGCATGGCCTTCTCGGCCGAAGGCTCCTCGAGCTCCGGGTTATAGGTCTCGAGCCAGACGCGGCGCGGGCATTGCGCGTACGACTGCAGCTTGGTCTTCGATAGGGCCATCGGGGGCGGCATGCCGCCTAAGATCGCTGCTTAAGGGGGCTTCCCGCAACGTTGCCGTGGCGCCGCAAATGTGCTCGGTCGCAATCGTTGCGGTAGCATCGCGCGCATGAAGGGGAGGGAGTTCGCATGACGAGACATTCGCTGTGGCTCGGCGTTGCCGCCGGTTTGATGCTGGGCTCGGGCGCGCATGCGCAACCGCCGGCAGCGCCGAAGGTGCTGATGCCGAAAGCCGGAGCGCCGCTGACGCTCGATTCCGGCCGCCAGAAGATCAAGGTCGCGCTGGTCGCGGACACCCTCGTCGCACCGTGGGACATCGTGTTCATCCCAGGCACGAGCAACCTGCTCGTGACCGAGAGCACGGGCGCTCTGCGCTTGATCGAGAACGGCAAGCTGGTGCCGGAGCCCTCGTGGACCTCGCCCTCGCCGAAGGGCAACGACGTGCTGCACGGCGTCGTCGTGCATCCCGACTTCGCGCGCAATCACGTGGTGTACGTGTCGTACATGAAGGGCGACGACATGAAGCAGACGCTCGCGATATCGCGCGGTCGTCTGGACGGCCACAAGCTCGTCGACGCGAAAGAAATCTTCGTCGCCGATGCGTGGGTCAATGCGCGCATGGCGTTCAACGGTCGTATGGAGTTCGGCCCCGACAAGACGCTGTACGTCACCGTCGGCGACCGCGATCCCTTGTGCTGCCAGCCGAAGGACGACAACAGCGTCAGAATCCTTGCGCAGAGCCTCGCGAGCGACGTTGGCAAGACGCTGCGCCTGACTGAAGACGGCGGCATACCGAAGGACAACCCGTTCGTCGGCCGCGCCGGTGCTAGACCTGAGATCTTCACGTACGGCCACCGCAACGGCTTCGGTTTGCGCTTCCACCCGGAAACCGGCGAGCTGTGGCAGCTCGAGATCGGGCCGATGGGCGGCGACGAGGTCAATATCTTGAAAGCCGGCTCGAACTACGGCTGGCCGCTCGTATCGATGGGCCGCAATTACTCCGGCACGTTGGTCTCGGATCAGCCGTGGTACCGCGAAGGCATGGTCGAGCCGCGATTATTCTGGGTACCGGCGATCAGCCCGGCGGGCATGGCGTTCTACACGGGCGACAAGTTTCCGGAATGGAAGAACGACTTGATCGTCGGTGCGCTGTCGGGCCAGCACGTCGAGCGCATCTCGTTCGGTCGGCCGGGCCAGGCTGAGCCGCGACAGGTGTTGCTGCGCGAGCTCGGTGTGCGTTTCCGCGACGTGGAGATTGGGCCCGACGGCTACATCTACTTCGCGACCGAAGTGCGCTACGGCAGCGGTCAGCCCGACGGCGCCGTGATCAGGATCGAGCCGGCGCAATAGCGCGACACGGGACGGTCACTCGAACTCGTAGAGCGCGAACGTCGTTTCGCGTGTGGCTCTCACGTTCAGCGTGCATTGGCCCCACGCGTCGGGAAGGGTCCAATCCACGTCGGCTGCGTACTTGAGCCTGTGTTTCATCTTGCCGCAGGCGACGCTTAGGTCGCGGATACGTCCGGTCACGCTGCCGAGCGTGAACGAGCGCGAGGTCAGCGGATGAACCCAGTCCACCAGGCCGATGCGCACCTGAAAAAGGTGCTGCGCTTGAAACGGCAGCCCCTTCTCGCCTGAGGGCATTTCCCACTCCAGCGTCCGGAATGACTTTAAACCGGTCATGAGCTCCTCCGCCTGGTAGGTCTGACCGAGATGCATCACTGCGGCCCGCAGTGCCGGGTCGCTATGCGCCAGCTCGCCCATCTCTTGCTTGATCTTCTGCTCGGTCGCGAGCTGGTTCGCGCGCGACGCCTGCACGAAGCCCGTAGACGTACCGGCAACCGAGCCCAGGCTCGCGCTCTGCATACCTCGAATCGTAGAGTCGGCAATGGCCTGATCGAACTTCCGCCACGCGTTCGACAGGCACACCGGTGTATTGATATGGGATGTGACCCGCCTGCGCACATAACAGTGGATGTCGTAGAGATCATTGCTGTTGATGTCGTTGAAACGCGCGTAGACGGCTTCCTCCGAGCGCTTGATTTCGAACCGCAGCTTTTCGAGCGCCTTGGCGCGAACGATGATCTCGTCGGCGGCAGGTGCGTTTGCGCCGGATTTAGGAAGGTCGGCTGCGCTCGTTGCGGCCTCGGACATCAGGCCGGCACACAACGCAGTGGCAAGCAAAACGGCCGTGTGGTTGGCTTTCACGAGTGGCCCCTCCCAGTCGGGATGATCGCTCCGGGGTGCGCTCTACATTAGCTCCCTTAGGCTAGCACCTCCGAAGCCGTGCTTCTCGGCGCCAAGCCTTTTGGCGGCTGTCCAGGGAGGGATTGTTCCGCTAAAGTCGTCGGCAAACGGCCGAACGGGCCGAAACACGAACAACGCGTACGGGGGATTTACCATGCGGAAGTCAGTGAACCTCATCGCGGCGGTACTCGCGCTCGCGGCCGTCAGCACGGCGGCATCGGCGGCGAAGATCGCGGTGATCGGCAGCGGCAATGTGGCCACGGCGCTTGGGCCTGGCTTCGCGGCGCAAGGCCATACGATCGTGTACGGCTCGCGGAATCCGAGCGAGCAGAAGGTCAAGGATCTCGTGGCCAAGACCGGCCATGGCGCCACGGCCGCGTCGCAGACGGACGCCGTCAAAGGCGCGGACATCATCGTGCTGGCGGTGCCCGGCACCGCGGCCGAGCAGGTCGTGAAGAGCCTTGGCGATCTGTCGGGCAAGATCATTCTCGACCCGACGAACCGCGTGGATCGCAGCCCGACCGACGGATACGCCAACTACGGCTTGGCGACCGGTAGCAACGCGGAGCTGATCCAAGCGGCCCAGCCGAAGGCGAAGGTGGTCAAGGCGTTCAATACGTTGAACGTGAAGCAGATGATCGATCCGGCCACCTCGGGGGGTGCCCTATCGATTCCGATCGTGGGCGACGATCCGGCTGCGCGTGCCACGGTGGCCGCGCTCGTGAAAGGCATGAAGCTCGAGCCCGTCGATCTCGGCCCGCTGCGTTATGCGCGCGTGCTCGAGGAGATGCTCGTGATCTGGGCGAACGCGCGCAGTCACAACGGCGCGTACAACTATTACCTGCGCCCGGAGCCGAAGGCGAACTGAGCGCGCGCCTCGCGCGCGAACGCGCTAGGAGCCCTGCAGCAGGTCGCTCGGCGTCTTGCCGGCAGCGTTCTTACGCTCGTCGGCGCCGAGTTCTTTGAGAAGCGCCACGATATCGGGCGCTTTGCGTAACGCGGCGAAATGCAGCGCCGTGTTGCCGGAGTCTTTCTGCACCGCGTTCAGCGCTGCGCCTTTGGCCGCGAGCGCGCGAATCGCGGCCAGCCGTTTCGGATCGCCCGTGACTGCAGGGGCGCCGAACTTCTGTCGCGAGTATCCGGCCAGTAGCATCAGCGGCGTCGCGCCGTCTTCCGCCGAGACCGACGGGCTCGCGCCCTTCGCCACGAGCAGGTCCACCACCGCGAAGTCGCCCGCCGCGGCCGCGCGATCGAGCGGCGTGGCGCCCTTCGGCACCTCGATCTCGCCCGCCACCGTGCGCTCGGGAATGCCCTTCGTGTACGGCATGTCGGCCTTCGCTCCGTGCTCGAGCAACGCCGCGATCACGTCCAGGTTCGACACCTGGCCGTCTTTCTCGGGCGGGTTCGGCCGTTGCGCGTAGTAGCCCAGGTTGCGCGTGTCGACGGCGAGGTACAGCGAACCATCGTTCACCTTCACACCGCGGTCGATCAGCTTCTTCGCGAGCGTGTAGTGACCGTTCACGATCGCGAGCTGCAGCGACGAGAGTTGGTACATCGGCTCGACCGCGTTCGCGTCGGCGCCGGCCTCGAGCAGCTTGTTGGCGGCTGCGACGGAGCCTTGCCGCGCTGCGAACTGCAGCGCCGTGAGGCCGCCTAGGTCGCGCGTTTTCGGTACGTTGCCCTGCGAGTAGCTGATCTTGACCCAATCGTGCTTCGTCGACGCGCGGTTCACTTTCGCACCGGCCTGCAGCAGTAGTTCGACTACGTCCGCATGATTCTCCATGGCAGCCCACATCAGTGCAGTCTGACCGTGCCACTTCTCCGTGGCATCGACCGACCCGCCGTGTGCAAGGAGTGCGCTCACGCTCTCGGCGTCGCCCGCGCGCGCGGCCGTCATGAGCACCGTTTCGCCGGCGCCGAAGGCGGCGTTCGCGTTGCCGCCGGCATTGAGCATCGCCGTCAGCATTTCGGCGTTGGCAACCGTGGCAGCTTCGTGCAGCGGCGTCACGCCGAAGCGGTTCGCGAGATTCGGATCTGCGCCGGCTTCGAGCAGGAGCTGCACGGCTTCGAGATCGTTCGCGTGCGCGGCCCAGTGCAGCGCGGAGGCCGATTGCGCGTCGAGCGTGTTTACCGGTACGCCTTCGGCGATGAAGCCGCGCGCTTTCGCGAGGTCGTGTGCGCGAATCGCCGTGACGAGCCGCGCGTCGTCCGGGGTTGCAGCCAAAGCCGCTGCCGCGGCTGCCGTCGCGGCGAGTCCAACCAGTGCCAATCGCCTAAACATGGCCGCTCAGGCGAGCGAGACGTCGCCGTTGCTTGCGCACTGCGCGACGCCGTAGCTCTCGCTGTCGACGCCGAACAATTGCTGCACGCTGACCAAGAGGTTTGCGATCGGCGTCATCTTGTCGAACTTCGGAATTGCCGGGTTCGCGCGCTCGGCCGCAAGTTTGCCGGCCTGGATGTGGCGGCCGCCGGCGAGCTTGCCGCCTGCGTTGCCGGCCAGAAGGATCGGCAGATTCAGGTGGTTGTGCACGTTGCCGTCGCTCATGCCGCTGCCATAGACGAACAGCGAGTTCTCGAGCAGGTTGCTGTCACCGTCCGGCGTGTTTTTCAACCGGCGCAGGAAGTTTGCGAACAAGCTCAGGTTGTACGTGTCGACCTTCGCCTTCTTCTCCATCTGCTTCGCGTCGTAGTTGTTGTGCGAGATCGGATGATGGCCGTCGGCGATTCCGATCTGCGGGTAGGAGAGGCCCGACAGCTCGCGACCCATCATCAACGACGTCACGCGCGTGAGGTCGCCCTGGAACGCGAGCGCCTGCAACTCGAACATCAAGTTCACGTGCTCTTCGAACGACTGCGGCACGCCGGCCGGAGTCGGCGGCGCTTCCAGGCTGCGCTCCGAGCGCTGCGTCTCGGCCTGCACGATGCGACGTTCGACTTCGCGAACGTTCGCGAGATATTCCTCGAGCCGTGCCTTGTCATGGCTCGCGAGCGTGCGGTCGAGGCCCTGCACGTCGGCCGCCACCGCGTCGAGAATGCTGGTGCTCTGCTCCAGGCGCGTGCGGCGCGCTGCAGCGCTCGTGCCGTCGCCGCCGAACATGCGCTCGAAAACGACGCGCGGGTTCAGCTCCATCGGCAACGGCTGCGTGGGCGTGCGCCACGAGATCGTGTCCATGTAGGTGCAGAGATAATCACCGGCGCACGTGCCGAAGATGTTCGAGCTGTCCTCGATCGCGAGCTCCATCGAAGGGAACGTCGTGCCGCGGCCGATCTTCTGCGCGACGACCTGATCGATCGACGTGTTCAGCTTGATGACGTTGCCGCGCGGCGCGTGCGCGCTGGTCGAGAAGAAGCCGGGGCAAGCGGAGTGAACATTCGCACCCTCGGAGTAGAGGCCGCTCACGACGTTGAAGTGCTCTCGCATATCCGCGAGCGGCTTCAAGATCACGGGTAGCTCGAAGTCCTTGCCGGTTTTCTTCGGCATCCACACGTCCATGATCACGCCGTGTGGCACGTACACGATGCCGAACCGCTGCACGCGTTGTCCCGCGGCGGTCTGCGCCAGAGCGGTGCCAGCGGGGATCATCGCGTCGAGCAGCGGCAGCGCCACGGAAGCGCCGACACCCTTCAACACGGTGCGTCGAGACAGATGCTTTTTGCCGATGAACATAAAACGAACCCCCTTCCTCAAACGTCAATTTAGCGCAACGGTCTTGCCTGCGCCTGTGCTGGCCGTCCGCATTTGAAATGGCTCGCTGCGGATGAGGCCCAGCACGAGGGCGGAGAAACGATAGTCGTTCTCCGCAGCGGCCCGGACAATCGCCCGGGCGGCCGGCATGTCCGCCGGCGTCAACGCCCTACCGAGCGCGTAGGTCATGAGCTTTTCGGTGGCCGTACGGGCGAATCGCTCGGGCTCGGCCAGCAGCGCCTGGCGCAGGTCGTACGGGCCATAGATCGGGCCGTAGTTGCGCAACACGTGGATGACGTCGCCGTATCCCTTGATCGGTTGGCCGCCGTCCTCGTCGCGCCAACGGCCGATGCCGTCGAAGTTCTCGAGCGCCAAGCCAATCGGATCGAACAGCGCGTGGCAGCTCGCGCACACGGGGTCCGCTCGGTGCCGTTCCATGCGCGCGCGCATCGACAGCTTCTCGCCGGTAGCTTCGGGCAGTGCGGGCACGTCCGGCGGCGGCTCCGGCGGCGGCGTGCCCAAGATGTTCTTCAGCACGTACGCGCCGCGTAGCACGGGCGACGTGCGGTTCGGATACGACGACAGTATCAGCACGCTGGCCTGGCCGAGCAGGCCGCGTCGAGAGTCGTCGGTGACGTCCACGCGGCGGAATTGATCGCCGTAGATTCCCTCGATGCCGTAGTGTTTCGCGAGGCGTTCGTTCACGAACGTGAAGTCGGCGCCGATCAGATCGGTGATGGGCCGATCCTCGCTCACGATCGTTTCGAACAGCAGCTCCGTCTCGCGGGCGGCGCTCTGCCGCAGGTTGTCGTCGAAATCCGGGAACGCGTAGATGTCCGGATTCACGGCGCGCAGGTTGCGCAGATACAGCCACTGGCCCGCGAAATCGCGCGCGAGCGAGCTCGCGCGGTCGTCGGCCAGCATGCGGCGCACTTGCGCCTCGAGCTCGTCGGCGTTGCTCAGACGCCCGGCCGCCGCGGCGTCGAGCAGCTCGTCGTCGGGAATGCTGTTCCACAGAAAGAACGACAGCCGCGACGCGAGCTCCACGTCGCTCAACCGATAGATGCTGCCCGGCTTCGCGCGCGGCGGATCCTGCTCGATGCGAAACAGGAACTGCGGCGTCACGAGCATGTACGCGAGCGCGGTTTGCACGCCGGCTTCGAAGCTACGGCCTTTCGCGCGCTCGGCGGCGTACAGACCGTTCAAGCGTTGGTGTTCCTCGGTGGTGATGGCGCGGCGGTATGCCCGGCGGGCGAGACCGCTCAAGATCTGGTCGGCGCACGCGGCGGCTGCGCCGTCGTTCTCCGGATAACAAGTGAAGATCCGCTGCCGGCTCGGCGAATGGCCATGGCCTGCGATCGTGAGCGGCCCCTCGATGCTGATCTGATCGAGCTCGGGAAGGCCGACATCCATGCGCGGATCGTGTTTCTCGCGCTGAAACGGCTGCAGCACTTCCTGCCGCGGCGCGGAGCTCTTCTTCGCAAACGTGACGCCGACGTTGTGCTCGCCCGCGCTGACTTTCACGCGGGTCTCGAACCGATGGTCGATCTCGTCGGCCGTTTTGCCCGGGAACATTTGCGCGGGCACTTCGTCTTCAGGGCCGCCGAAGTGCGTAAACGTCAGGCGCGCGCCGTCGAGGTTGACCTCGAGATCGTGCGGCGTCTCGGTGCCGCGCACGACGTCGACCGTGTTGCGCCACAACCGCGGCCGAATGACGTACTCGCCATCGACCGGGAAGTAATGGCTCACGAGCATGCCGCCGCGAGTGCCGAATGGCAGGCCTTCGAGGTGGTCGGTTTGTGTGCGATCGGGGGGTACGCGATACGTGCTGACGGAGGGCGCGATGTCGGTGTCGCCGATCGCCGCGCTGCTGACCTTCCACGCTGCCGACAGATAGCGGTCCATCAGCGACGGATCGGTGCCGAGCACGTCGGCAATGTTGTCGAAGCCGTAGGCTTCGCTGTCATTCGGCAGCAGCGTGGCGGGGTTGACGTCGAGGGCCAGCAGATCGCGAATCGCGTTGCCATACTCCGTGCGATTCAATCGATGCAGCGACTTATGGCCAGGGTTGGGGTGGGCGGCCGCGGCGGTGTCGAGCCGGTCTTCGAGATACGCGACGAGCTGCTGTGTCGTGTCCGCGTCGGGCAAAGGCTCGCCGCTCGGCGGCATCATGCCGCCGCGCAGCTTGCGCACGACTTTCTCCCACACGTCGGCGTGCGCGGCCACGTCGGTCAGCGACGCGTGTTCCAGCGAGAGCTCGGCCGTTCGCTCCGCGTCGTTGTGGCAGTCGGTGCAGTAGCGCTCGATGGTGGCTTTGGCGTCGGTGGCCTGCTGTTGAACGGTCGGCTGGCACGCCGCGCAGGCGAGCGCGGCGATGAGAGCAGCGGAGCGGGGCGGCCAAGTGAGCATAGGTGTCGGAAACCTAAAACAAAAAACCCGGGAATGATAGGGCAGGGCAGTACGGCGGCTGTACAGCGCGGTCGGCTCGGTGCTATGAAGTTCACAAAATAAGGAGAACCGCCGTGCCACCACCGGTCCAGGATGCCTCTGCCCCGATCGCCTCCCCACGTTTGAGTCGCCGCACAGTGCTTACTGCCGCGCTCGGCTCGGCCATGGCAGCTGCCGTGCCGGCTGTCGCGCAGCCGCCGGCGCCGGGCGTGTCGCCCAACGCCACGCCGCGCGATTGGTCGGGCCGCGAGCCGGCCCGCTACCCGGACCCGGACATCATCGCGCTCGATCCGCGGTTCCAGCGCTACGTCATATTCAACACGCCGATCATGCGGCTGTTCACCGGTTGCCTGTGGGCGGAGGGGCCGGCGTGGAACGCGGTGGGCCGCTACGTCGTGTGGAGCGACATCCCGAACAACCGCCAGCTGCGCTTCATCGAGGACGACGCGCGCGTCACGACGTTCCGTCAGCCATCCGGCAACTCGAACGGCAACACGTTCGACTTCGAGGGCCGCCAGCTCTCGTGCGAGCACGGCGGTCGGCGGATCGCACGCTACGAGAACGATGGCCGCGTCACGGCCCTTGCCGAGCGCTACAACGGCAAGCGGCTGAACTCGCCGAACGATATCGTCGTGCATCCCGACGGCGGCATCTGGTTCACTGACCCGAGCTACGGCATTCGCGGCGACTACGAAGGTGATCGCGCGGAGTCGGAGCTGAAGCCGGCCGTGTATCGCATCGATCCGTCGGGGCGCGTCGCGATGGTGACCGACGAGATCGACATGCCGAACGGCATCTGTTTCTCGCCGGACTACAAGAAGGTGTACGTGTGCGACACCGGCGCGGGGGGAGAGACGAAGGTGTGGGACGTGGTCGGCGCGCAGTTACGCGGTGGCAAGACGTTCGTGAAGCTCGACATCCCCGGTACGAACCAACCGTCGGCGGCCGACGGCATTCGGTGCGATGTCGACGGCAACCTGTGGTGCGGCGCGCGGCCCGGTGTGCAGGTGGTCGCGCCGAATGGCGAGCGTATCGGCATGATCCGGCTGCCCGAGATCTGCGCGAACATCTGCTTCGGTGGCGCGCATCGCAATCGCCTGTTCATGGCCGCAAGCCAATCGTTGTACGCCGTATACGTGGGCGTGCGTGGCGCGGGCGTCGCGTAACTAAGCTCAGCGCTCCGGTGTCGTCGGCAGCATGTTGCGGATCGCCGCGATCTTCCACGCGCCGCTCTCACGCTTCAGCACCATCGACGTCGACATGTGTCGATCGCTGCCGTCGGCGCGGCCGAGGCTGTCGTAACGGCCGTCTGCGATTGCGACGTCGGCGGTGACGAAGCGAATCGACTCGAGCGTGATCGTGCGTTTGCCGCCCGTGCTCTGCTGCGTCGCGAGCGAGCCCTTGACGACCGCGTCGCGCCCGTGTCGCACCATGCCCGACGTTTGCTGCTGATCGACGTCGGCGGTCATGAGCGCAGCGAGCGCGGTGGCGTCGTTCTTGTCGCGTGTGTCGAGGAACGCTTGGACGACCGCGCGTATCGCGGTCTCGTCGGCCGCATGATTCGCGTTCTGCGCGACGGACAGCAGCGGTACTGCGAGCAACAGAACTGCGATTGCTTTGAGCGTCATGGTTAGCCCTCGTATTGCAACACGTGAATGCCGCCGTTCCAGTCGCTCGCGTAGATCAGGCCTTCGCGCGTGACGAGGCAGTCGCAGGAGAGCGCCCCGCGCACCACGTTCGGCCGCGGATCCAGCATCTTCGCAGGCACCGGCGGGAGCCATGATGCGATCTCGCGCGGCGCGTACTGATTGCGAATGTCGAACACGCGCACGCCGGCCGCATGGTAGGTCGCGAAGATCGTGTCTTCGCTCACCAGCTGGTCGGGTCGGTTCTCGTGCAGGTTGTGCGGGCCGAAATTGCCGAGCGAGCAGAAATCGCGGCCCACCGGTGTCGGCAGCGTGGCAATCGGCACCGGGTTCTCGGCGGCGCGCACGTCGACGAGCCACGTGTAGAACAGGCCCTTCGCGCAGAAATCCGCATTGCTCTCGTCGGCCACCACGGCGAGGCCGCGGTTTGGCAGCGGTAGCGGCGTGTGGGTGCCGCCGGGATAAGGCGGTGACCAGTTGATGTGCGACAGCAGCTTCGGATTCGCGGCATCGCTGACGTCGTGCACCGTGAAGCCGCCGTCGCGCCACGCGCCGTAGCCTCGGTCGCCGGCCACGATCATGTGGTGCAACGCGTAGCGCTTGCCCTTCGGCGCGGTGGGCGTTTCGCCTTTCGCGCGATTCATGCCGGGCAGCCACCATTGCGACACGAGCTCTGGCTTCGTGATGTTCTGCAGATCGACGATGCACAGGATGTGATCGGTAAAGCCGTCGAAGTGCGCAGACACGTAGGCGTAGCGACCGCCGGCCCACCACAAGCGATTGATGCCGATGCCCGGCATCTCGAGGAACGCGATCTCGCGCGGCTCGGCCGGGTTCTTCGCGATGTCGAAGATGCCGAGTCCTGAGCGAAAGGGCACCTTCTTCGTGAGGCTGTCGGCCAGCGTGTTCTCGAAGTAGTCGCGCGAGTTGTCGTACGACTGCATGCGCACGATGTTCGCGCCGTTCGCGAGGAGCAGGTAGTCGCCGGCGGTTTGCAGATGATGAGTACGGGTGTTCGCGGCGGCGGCGACGAACTTCTTCGGCTTCAAACTGCGCGGATCGCGCGCATCGAGCACGCTGAAGCCGTCGTCGAACATGTGCCCCGCGTAGAGATGCCCGCGGCTCGCCATGACTTGCACGGTGTCGGGCCGGCCGCCGACGTCGCTATGCGAGAGATGGCGAATGCCCCGGCCGATGCCTTCGGGCGGAATGTCGGCGCCCACTTCAGACGGCACTGGCTTCGCCGCCGGCGCCTGAGCCAGCAGCGCGCGCGGCAGCGCCGCGGCGGCGGCGGCGCTCGCGAGCCCGGCCAGATGTGCGCGGCGGGTGATCGTCGGCATGCGCCGATTCTACCGCGGCGCGGGCCGCGCGGTAGGATAGGGGCCATTAGCGTTCCGGGGGGAGTGCCATGTCGTTCGAAAAATCACGTCGTGAGTTCCTGAAGCAGAGCTCGGTGGTGGCCACGTTGTCGGCCGCGGGAATACTGAAACCCGCGTGGGCGCAACTACAGGCCTACGTCGAAGCCGAGACCACGTTCGGCCGCGTCCGCGGCGTCGACGCCGGCGGTATCAAGACCTTCAAAGGCATTCCGTACGGCGCAAGCACGGCGGGCAAGAACCGGTTCATGCCGCCCGTTGATCCCGCGAAGTGGACCGGCGTGCGCGAAGCGCTGGCGTACGGCGCCAGCGCGCCGCAGCGCGAGCCGGGAGCGCGCGGATCGACTTCGACTCGCGCGGTAGCCGCGGCCGGTTTGCCGCCGGAAGGCGAGGACTGCCTCGTGCTGAACGTGTGGACGCCAGCCGTCGGCGACAACCGCAAGCGGCCGGTCATGGTGTGGTGCCATGGGGGCGGATTCGTGACGGGCTCGGGCTCCTCACCCGTGACCGACGGCGCCAACCTCGCGCGGCGCGGCGACGTAGTCGTCGTGTCCATCAATCATCGCCTCGGCGTGCTCGGCTTCACGTCGCTGGCCGAGCTCGGCGGCAAGGAGTTCGCGCAATCCGGCACTGTGGGCATGCTCGACGTCGTGCACGCGCTGAGCTGGGTGCGCGCGAACATCGCGCAATTCGGCGGCGACGCCGGCAACGTGACCGTGTTCGGTCAATCGGGCGGCGGCCGCAAGGTCGCAACGCTGCTCGCGATGCCTTCCGCGAAAGGGTTGTTCCACCGCGCGATCATCGAGAGCGGGGCCACGCTGAAGCTCGTGGAGCCGGCGCAAGGCGCGCGCGTAGCGGGCGAGCTCATGAAGTCGGTGGGTCTCGAGCCAGCGAAGTGGCGCGACCTGCAAAACGTGCCGCTCGACAAGCTCATGAGCGCGTACTTCGCCACGGTGCGAGGCATGAACGTCGATCAGATGACGATGGGGTTCTCGCCGAACGTGGACGGCACGGCAATCCCTACGCATCCGTTTCATCCGCAAGCGTCCGCCGTGTCGGCCGACGTGCCGCTGATGCTGGGCTCCACGCGCACGGAGCTCACGGCCAGCGCCGACGCCGCCGCGTTCAAGCTCGACGACGCGGGCCTGCGCGCGCGGCTTGGGCAGATGTTGCGCGAGCAGGCCGGCCGCGTGCTCGACACGTATCGCGCGGCGAATCCGAACGCCTCGCCGTCCGATCTGTACTTCCTGATCGCCAGCGACGAGCGTTACAGCGCGCCCGTGATGAAGATCGCAGAGCGGCGCGCGGCGCTCGCGAAAGGCGCCGTGTATCTCTACTACTTCCGCTGGGAGACGCCGCTCGACGGCGGCAAGTACAAAGCGCCGCACACGGTGGAGATCCCGTTCGCGTTCCACAACCTGAGCGCGTCGCCGTGGACGGCCGGGGTTGCCGGCGCCGAGGCGCTCGCCGATCAGGTCAGCGATGCGTGGCTCGCGTTCGCGAAGAGCGGCAATCCGAACACGCCGAAGCTGTCGCAGTGGCCCGCGTTCGACGCGCAGCGCCGCGCGACGATGGTCTTCGACACGAAGAGCGCCGCTGTCGACGACCCACTGCACGACCAGCGCTTGGCGATGTTCGCGGCGAAAGGCCTCACCTGACGACGGTGCTTGGCGCCGTCGTTAGAGGCCGGCGCGCTTCGCCGCCAGCAGCACGTCGGCCGTGCCGAGCACGGCGAGGCCGAGCGCGGCGGCTTGCTCGCGACCCAGTGCGTCGTCCATCAGTACGAGCGAGTCTGCGTGCCCGCGCGCGAGTGCGATCGTGCTGGCTTCGCCGGAGTCGAGTGCCGGGAACGTCCACGTCTCAGGCGGGGCGGGAGCAACGCGAATCCACCCCGCGCGCATCGCGGCCGTGAGCTCGCGCGCGCCGGGACGGTCCGCATGGCCTGTGACCTCGTCCTTCACGATACGTGTGATGGTGACGGTGCCGTAGAGGTCGCGCAGCACGTGGAATGCGCGTGCGACGGCCAGGCCGATCAAGGGGCTCGCGTCGGCGATGACGAATGCGCTGCTCAAGACTCGGGCCTAGCGCAGCACCGGCACCGTGTTCTTATCGGAGAAACCGAGCAGGTCCACTTCGCCCTCGGTCGCGATCTTCGTCTCCGCGCGCGCGATGAACGCGATCTCGTCGCGGATCGCGATGCCGAGCTTGCCTGCCTGCTCGATTACGCGCGACTGGCCTGAGAGCACGAGTGGCCGCGCGCCCACGAGCTTCGTCTCCACCGTTGCGATTTTCTTGCCGGAAGATTGCACGAGCCCGAAGCGCTCGTTGCGGCCGGCTTCGACCACCTCGTTCTCGCGCACGAGCGTCATTGCGCGGCCGCCGCGCAGGTGCGCGGAGATCTCGTAGCGCAGCGTGAGCGAGTAGAGTTTCTCGGCCGGTCCCGTGACGCGCACGCACGGACCGAGTACGCCACGCGAGCTCACCTTCAAATCCGTGAACAACGGAAAGCTGATCTGCAGCGGCTCGCCGGTGCTGTACATGTTGAACGCCGACACGGCCGCGACGAGATCGCGCACGATCGGCTGTTCCTGATCGGGCTGCATGATCAAGAAGTCGAGGTGATCGAAGATCGCGCTTTCGGCGGTGACGGTCATACAAATAGAGTACCCGAAACTCGCGGTTGCGCCGCCTCGTGAGTTTACGGAAGGTGAGCGCGCTCACTCGCGAGCCGTGCGTCCCGGGGGGCTTATGAATCCTTCGTGGCGTAGTGGCAGGTTTGAACCTACTATGCGGTTCGATCGTGGCTCGTCCGAGCCACGGCTCTGGGGGAAACAATGCAAAACAACGGGATGCGGGTAGCCGTCATTGCGGTAGCCGCGCTGCTAGGGTCGGCCGCCACTGCGCAGCAGACGGCCAAGATCGACTTCAAGAGCGTGGGCCGCGCATGGCCGCTCTCCGCCGACGTGAACAAGCTCCAGATGGTCGGTCCGACGAATCGCCGGCCGGCCGCGACGGGCCCCAACGCGCCAACGCCTGGCCAGGGTCGCGAGCGCGCGCAGCAGGACGACTACTTCATGGGTGCCGCACGCAACGGCGATCACCCCGCAGGCATCGATGCGCTCCCTCTGGATCTCTTCACCTCGAAGGATTTCTACAAGGACCGCGCCCTCTGGACCGACAAGCGGTACTTCCGCTGCAACAGTCCGGCCGCGATCGAGGATCAGTGGGGCGGTAACCGCCGCAGCACGATCGGCGATCATCCGCCGGCGTCAGCCGCGTGGGGCTATTGCGATCGCGACGTGCCACGCGATTCCATCGTGAGCCCGTATCCCTTCAAGACGGCCGCCGATCACTACGCCGCATTGCTGGCCGAGACGAAAAAACGCGGCGGGCCGACGAAGAAGCCGAACGAAAAGGCGCTCGAGGATTGGACGGGCCGCTACATGCACCCGGGCCGCACGCCCGACAACCAGAACTGGTACCGGTCGCGGCACGTTCAAGCGACGACCGTGCTCTCGCTGCTAACGCCCGAGTATCAACAGCGGATGGTTCAGGAGCTCTACCACGAGGGCAACACGAACAAGGCGATGTGGCCGTCGCAGTACTGCTGGCCGGAGGGCTTCATGCGCCGCTGGCACGAAGCCGCCGTGTGGGAGCACCACGTGATCGCGACGCCGTCGGTCGTGCAGATTGTCACGGGCGTGGCGCGCAACTTCATCACCACGGTGCACATCGGCCGCGAGTTCAACATGGAAGACGTGGCCAAGGGCGGCGTGCCGCGCCTCGGCCAAGCCGTGCCGCGCTGGTATGGGGAGACCATCGGCTTCTGGGACAAGGACACGCTGATCACGTGGACGTCGAACATCCAGGGCTGGAAGGTGCACTCGGCGCCGGAGTTCTCGAGCAAGATGCAGGCGATCGAGATCTACACGCCGAACCGCGACGCGAGCGGAAAATTCCTCGGCTTGAACCACGAAGCGATCTTCTACGATCCCGAATCGCTCGTGCAGCCGGTGCGTATCGTGCGTAACTTCGTGAAGACTTCCGGCTTCGACGAAGGCGACCCGTACGTCTACATCGAGTGCGTACAGACGATCTTCCCGGTCAACGGCACCGCGACGCCGGAATCGCCCGGCAACGTGATCCAGTTCGAGGTGCCTGACATGTATGGCCGTCCATGGGCGCACCTCTGGGAGAAGTACTGGGAGGAGGGGATGGACAAGCCGAAGGGCGAGGACATCTTCGACTTCAGTAAGAAGTAACTCTTCGCAATCACGCGCGGCTCGCCGGAAGGTGGGCCGCGCGTTTTCTTTTTTGGGGGCGCGGCGTAAGGTGGCCCGAGGGAGTGCGTCGTTCGACGCAAGGGGTCTCGTCATGCGGAGCCGTTGGTCCGTCCTGTTCCTCGCAGCGCTGTCGTGTGCGACGTGGGCAAACGCGCAAGCGCCGCAAGCTCGAGCCAAGGCCGCACTGCCGCCCGATATCAACGCCGTGACGCTGTCGCGTCTGCCGCCGCCGACGGCCGCCAATCTCGACGAAGAAGGCCAGCGCCTGCTCGCCGCACGGCCCGACTTCAAGGCCGGACCCGGACCCACGCACATCACCGTGTACGCGCCGCGCGAGCGCAACCTCGGCATTCCGAGCGGCGCGAACAGCCCGGTCGGGCCACGCCAGTTTCAGCTCGCAGCGCTGATCGGTGCGCGTGAATGCGATCAGCAATACGAGTGGTCCGCGCACGAGCCCGCAGGCTTGCGCCAGGGCCTCGAGCAAAACGTCATCGACGTCGTGAAGTTCAACAAAGCCGTCACCGGGCTCGCGGAGAAGGACGCCACGTTCATCACGTTCGGGCGCGCGCTGTTTCGTGAGCACCGCGTCAGCAGCGAGCTGTGGGCCAAGATGGTTCAGCTCTACGGGTATCAGCACACCGTGGAGCTCATGACGATCATGGGCGACTACTTCCGCATAGGCATCATGCTGAACGCGGTCGATCAGCACTTGCCGCCGGATCGACCGGCCTTGATGCCTGAGCTGAAATCCAAATAACACGACACGGGGTGTGAGGATGTCGAGTCAGCCAACGGCTGCGGCTGCATTGACGATGGACCGCAACGCCGCTGCGGAAACGGCGCGCACCGGCTATTTCTTTTGGATGTCGGCGCTGCTGCTGACGTTTGTATTGGTGGGCTTTACCCCGACGCTCTATCTGCGCGCGTTCTTCCCCGTCGAGCCCGTGCCCAGTTATCTCTTCGTGCATGGCGGCATCCTGACGGCCTGGTTCACGTGGCTCGTCGTGCAGACCGCGCTCGTGCGTAAGGGCAACACCGCGACGCATCGGCGTCTGGGCGTGATCGGCGCCATCATCGGCGTAGCCGTAGTCGTGGCGGGCCCGATGGCGCCGATAGGCGTGGTGGGCAGAATCCATGCAGCGCTCGACTGGGATGCGGACATGAGCGCGATTCCGGAGCTCGGCATACAAGGCGTGACGATGGTGCAGTTCATCGCCCAGGTGGTGTGGGGCAACTTCGTCAGTATCGCCGTGTTCGCCGGCATGCTCGTCGCTGCCGTGCTACTGCGTCGCACTCCGCCAGCACACAAACGGCTCATGCTGCTCGCGTCCATCGTGATCGTAGGCCCGGCGCTTGCGCGCATCTCGCGCTGGCCGATGCTCGGTGGCGAAGCGGGGCCGTTTATCCCGGTCATGATGGTGGGTCTCGTGCTCTCGGTGGTCGCGCACGATCTCGTCATCGCGCGACGGCTACATCGTACGACCGTGATCGGAGTCGGCGTGATCGTGCTCGGCGAAATTGCGCATCAACTCATCGCGCGTTCCGAGTTTGGCCAGTCCGTGATTCGAATGCTGGGGTAAGGCCACTTCGGCGCATCACCCCTGCAAGCGAGGCGCTAGGCGGCTTGTGCATCCGCCGCTATGCTGACGCGCAGTCGTCGCCTCGGGGGGTGCCATGCGTTTGCGAGTCGCTCGTTTGTGTCCCGTCGCGCTCATCTTCTCTATGTCCGCGGTCGTGTTCGCGCAGCCGCCCGCTAAGCCGCAGATGCGCGGCGACGGGCCGCCGCCGAAGGCGGCGCCGTTCAACATCGCGCGGTCTGACGCGGGTCTCGACGCTGTCGTCGCGAGCAACGCCAAGCTCGAGACGCTTGCATCGGGCTTTGGGTTGAACGAGGGCGGCGTGTGGATTCGGGAAGGTAAGTCGGGGTATCTGCTGTTCGGTGGGTTGCTCGACAACGTCATCTACAAGCTCGCGGCGGACAAGACCGTCAGCGTGTTCATGGAGCAGGCTGGTTATTCCGGCACGGACGTAAATCACACCGGTGCCCAGACGCGCAGCGGCCGCTCGCATGTGCTGCTGATCGGGCCGAGCTGCACGGGCTTGGACTCGAAGGGTCGGCTCATCTGGTGCGCCGACAACGACCGGACCGTGAACCGCCTCGAGGCCGATGGCATGCGCACGGTGCTGTCGCGTGGCAGTCCCGAAGGTACGCGGTTCAGCGGACCGAACGACATCGCCGTGCGGAAGGACGACGGCGTGTACCTCACCGACAACGACTTCGGCTTGCGCGACGCGGGCACGAATCCCGACAAGCAGATGCCGAATGGCATTTGGCTCATCAAAGACGGCCAGTCGAAACTCGTGCTGAGCGGCGAAGCGCTCGGCGGCATTCCGAACGGCATCGTGCTATCGCCGGACGAGCGTTACATGTATCTCGCAATCTTCAACAAGATGATGCGCTACGAAGTGAAGCCCGACGGCACGCTCGGCGCCGGCGCGCTGTTCACCGAAGGCCCTGGCATAGTGGACGGCATGAAGGTGGACACGCTCGGCAACGTCTACTCCACGAGCGGCGCCGGGCCAGGTGTTGTTCGGATCACCGCACCGAGCGGCAAGCTTCTCGGGATGCTGAACTTACCGATCTACGGCGGCGAGCCGAAGCAGCAGGTGTGCGCGACGAACGTCGCGTTCGGCGACAACGACGGCAAGAGCCTGTTCATCATGGGCTGCAGCTCGGTATACAAACTGCGGATGAAGGTCGCCGGGGTGATGCAGGGGCCGAAACCCTAGCCGACTCCGAGCTCGCGTTTGAGCTTCGCGAGCTCCTGTTCGAGCGCGCCGATGCGTTGCTCGAGCGCGGCGATCACATCGTCGCTCGGCCGCGGGCGCAACGGTGCGCCGTGCGTCGGGGCCGCTTCGTGTGCCGGTGCTTCGATGCGGGCTTCCGCCGGCGCCGATTCGATCGGTCCGCCGAAGAGGTGCGCGTAAGCGTTGTCCTTGCGCCGCGGCTCGCGCGGCAAACGCGCCACGTACGGGCCATCGGCGCGCGACATCAAAGATTCCAGCGCGGCCTCCACGTCTTCCGGAGTTGCAAACTCGTGCAGCCGGCCGCTGTGCGCCTTGAGCTCGCCCGGTGTCTGCGCGCCGCGCAGCAGCAGTAGGCAAATCACGGCGTACTCGGCGGGCGAGAACTGGATCAATGCGAACTGCGTGTTGCAGAACCGCTGTCGATACTTGTCGACGCGCGATCCCATGTTCTCGATCATCACGTGCTTCTTCCCGGCGAGCTCGTTGATCGTGCGGTGGACGGTACCCTGGTCGAGATTCAGCACGGGCTCGCGGCTCGATTTCTGGTTGCACGCGCTCATGAGCGCGTTCAGCGAGAGCGGGTACTGATCGGGCGTTATGACGGCCTTTTCCATGAGGCAGCCAAGCACGCGGGCCTCGTTCGGGGTGAAGCGTATTTCCAAAGGTGTGCTCGGTAAAAAGGAGTGCGAGATTCTGCACCGGCCGCGCCCCGGCGGCTACCGAAGTGGAGCGATTGCGGCTCGAAACCTCGGCAGCCGGGTTCGAAAATGCGGAACGGTGGTGGTTTCGGTCCCCGGATCCATGCTCGGCGGCGCCTCAGGCCGCCGAGAGCGGAGGTGCAACGCTCTCGAGCGGCTTGCGCTCAGCATCCACGCCGATCAGCAATGCGACGACGGCGGCTGCACACATCAGCACGGCTGCAGCGACGTAGCCCCAGAACAACGAGCCGCGATTGCCGCTGTCGATCAGCGCGCCGTACAGCGCCGGACCAATGAAACCGCCCACGCCGGTGCCGACTGCATAGAACAGTGAGATCGCCACGGCGCGCATTTCGAGCGGAAAGACCTCGCTGACCGTGAGGTAGGCGGAGCTCGCAGCGGCGGACGCGAAAAAGAAGATCGCGGACCAACACCAGGCTTGGCTGACCGGGTCGAGCCACTGCCGATCGAACGCGTACGCGGTTGCGAGCAGACCGAGCCCCGCCAGCATATAAGTCGCCGCGATCATCTTGCGGCGCCCGATGCGGTCGAACCAGTGGCCGAGCACGATCGGCCCGAGCACGTTGCCGAGCGCAAACGGAAAAATGTAGTAACCCACGCTCGTGGCTGAAACATCGAAGAACTTCGTCAGCACCAGCGCGTACGTGAAGAAGATGGCGTTGTAGAAGAACGCCTGGCTGCCCATGAGCACCAGCCCGAGCACGGCGCGGCGTCGATAGCGCGTGACGATCAACCGTATGATCTCGCCCCACGACAAGTGGTCGCGCACACGGATCGAAAGCGGCGGACCGTGGTCCGTGATCAAGACGTGGTGGCGCGAGACCTTCGCTTCGATCGCTCGGACAACTTCCTCCGCCTCTTCGAGTCTTCCGCGCGTCATGAGCCATCGCGGACTTTCTGGCAAGTTGCGGCGCACGAGAAGGATGGCGACCGCGAGCACGCCGCCGAGCACGAATGCGAGACGCCAGCCGACGTCGGGATCGAAGCGGCCGGGTTCGAGCAGCACGATACTGAGTGCCGCACCCGCGGCGGCGCCGATCCAAAAACTACCGTTGATCGCGAGATCGGCGGAGCCGCGAACGCGCGCCGGAATCAGCTCGTCGATTGCCGAATTGATCGCGGCGTATTCGCCGCCGATCCCAAGACCGGTCAAAAATCGACACAGCAGGAACGTCGAGAAATTCCACGTGAACGCCGTGAGCAAAGTCGCGATCAGGTAGACCGAGAGCGTGACGAGGAATAGCCGCTTGCGCCCGTATCGATCGGCCAATCGCCCGAATAACAGTGCGCCGCACACCGCGCCGGCCACGTAGATCGATCCCGCTATTCCGATCTGCGAGGCCGTGAGGCCGAGGGTGGCGGGCTGTTGCAGAACGGGGCCAAGCGAGCCGACCACCGTGACCTCGAGCCCGTCGAGAATCCAGGTGACGCCGAGCGCGATCACGACGCCCCAATGCCAGCGCGACCACGGCAACGCGTCGAGCCGTGCCGGCAGTGTGCTGCTGTAGGTCGCTCCGCCGTTCATCGAGCTGGGTGGTGGCCTGTGAAGGCTAGGTCCAGTGCGACTTTATCGCGAGGGTGCGTTCTCTGATAGCAGCGGCATGGAAAGGCCCGCATGCCGATTGGATCGGCGACGCATTGGAGCGGGCCCTTGAATTCCCGGGGAGGTAGCAGCACTTCGCCACGAGCCGGTGAACTCGGCGGTTCTTTCGCTTATCGTGACCGCAGGTGTCCGGGTCGCGACCAACCCCACTTAGGAGTATACGAATGGCCAACACGGAAACGGCGATTCTCGCGGGCGGGTGTTTCTGGGGCATGCAGGACCTGATCCGCAAGCTCCCGGGCATCGTATCGACGCGCGTGGGTTACAGCGGCGGCGACGTGCAGCACGCCACGTACCGCAATCACGGCACGCACGCGGAGGCGATGGAAGTCGTCTTCGATCCCGCGAAGCTCTCGTATCGCGACTTGCTCGAGTTCTTCTTCCAGATTCACGACCCATCGACCAAGAACCGCCAGGGCAACGACACGGGCTCGTCGTATCGCTCGGGCATCTACTTCCTTTCGGATGCGCAGCGCGAGGTCGCAGAGGACACCATAGCCGACGTCGACGCCTCGAAGCTCTGGCCCGGGCCCGTTGTCACGGAAGTGAAGCCCGCGGGTCCGTTCTGGGAAGCAGAGCCTGAGCATCAGGACTATCTGCTGCGCTACCCCGGCGGCTACACGTGCCACTTTCCACGCCCGAACTGGCGGTTGCCGAAGCGCGCCCCCTTGAAGACGGCGTGACGCCTATGAGCACCGAAAAAAGCGAAGCGTCGAACGTGTTGCGTTGGTCGGGCGTGATCGAACTGTCGCAGCGTGGCAACGTGCCGCCGCCGCGTCGCGTCGAGAAGAGCGACGCGGAATGGCGCAAGGAGCTCACGAATGAGCAGTACCATGTCGCGCGTGGCAAGGGCACCGAGCGCGCATTCAGCTCGGAGATGTGCGCGCTGTTCGAGCCGGGCCGCTACAACTGCATTTGCTGCGACACGCCGTTGTTCGACTCGACGACCAAGTTCGACAGCGGCACCGGTTGGCCAAGCTTCACGGCGCCGCTGACTCCCGACGTCGTGGCTTACCACCTCGATACGACTTACGGCATGCAGCGCGTGGAGGCCACCTGCAGCGTGTGCGATGCGCACTTGGGGCACGTGTTCCCGGATGGTCCGCGGCCGAGCGGCCTGCGGTTCTGCATCAACGCCGTGTCGTTGAAGAAGGCGAAGGCGCCCGAGTAGCGCGGGTTACTGCGTGGTCTCCTGCGCGCCGAACAGCTGCTTGCCGTCGGCGAGCGTGACCTTGTCCGCGGCGGCCTTCATGCTGCCGTCGCGGGCGCGCGAGCCGGTGATCGTGATAGTGGCGCCCGTTTGCAACGAGTCCTGACTCCAGCCGAAGCGCATGAGCCGATTCGGGCTGCCGAGCTCGAACGCCCACTGTTCCACGCCGCCGCCGTCCTTCGCTGCGTCGATGTAGATCCACGTGTGCGGGTTCATCCACTCGATGCGCGTGACCGTGCCGGTCAGCTTCACGGGCTTGGCCGAATCGAAGATGGAGGCGAACGAGTGATGCGCCGCCGCCGGCAAGCTTGCGCCGAGCAGCGCGGCGGCCAGGGTAAGGGACCAACGGTTTCGATCGCTCACGATGCGTTCCCCCGATTTGTCCAACTGCCGTAGTCTAGTGCGCGTCGGCCGAGTGCGCACGTTCGCGTGCGTTGACTCGCTCGCTGAACCGACGTACGTTCCTCCTATATGCCGCGCTCCGGGGGGATCAAGCTGCTGGCACCGCTCTGCGCGGTGCTCCTTCTGTGCTCCGCGCTGCCCGCGTCCGCCCAGTGGCGCAATACGCCGCCCGAGGCGAACGTGCCGCACACGAAGAGCGGCGCCGTCGATCTCGAGGCGCCGCCGCCGCGCCACGCGAGCGGTCGCGTGTCTCTCGAAGGCGTGTGGATGCCGAACGATAATCGGTACATCCGGGACATGGCGCTCGACATCGGCGAAGCGAAGGTTCCCTATCAGCCTTGGGCCCGGAAGCTCACCGACGAGCGCAAGGACGGTTCGCATTCGCGCGAGGACCCGGACGCGCACTGTCTGCCGCAGGGCACGCCGAAGATCGACTACGTGTCGTATCCATGGAAGCTCGTCGAGACGCCCGCGTCCGTCGTCATGCTATTCGAGACGTTCACGTTCTGGCGCCAGATCTTCACGGACGGCCGCGGCGTAGAGGCGAGCGCGAAGCCCGCATGGATGGGCTACTCCACGGGCCACTGGGAGGGCGACACGCTGGTCGTCGAGACGACGGGTTTCAACGGCAAGCTCTGGCTCGACCAGATCGGTCACCCGACCACCGACAAGCTCCATGTCACCGAGCGCTTCACGCGCACGCACTATGGCCACATGCGCATCGACGTCACGATCGACGACGCGGGCGCCTACACGGCACCTTGGTCGGCGTCGCAGGTCGTGCACCTGCGCTCGGGCTGGGAGCCGCTCGAGTTCATCTGCGAAGAGAACAATCGCGATACAGAGAACCTGCCCGGCGACCCCGCTTTCGTCGGGCTCTCGAACATCGAGGCCGCGCGGAAGAGGGGCTATCTGAAGTAGGCCTCGGCGCGAGCTACTTCGTTTCGGTCTCGGTTGCCGGCGCGCCCGTGCCCGGTGACGTGATGAACAGCCGCCGTCCGTCCGGCAACGTCACGTCACGGCCATTGGCCGCATTCGAGCCGTTGCGGTGACGGTAGCCAAACACCACCACTTCGGTGCCCGCCGGAATCGAGTCGCGCGTCATGCCGCGGCGCACGAGCGTGTTCGGGCTGCCGGCTTCAATCATCCAGGAGACGACCGTGCCGTCGGCGCCTTTCACGTCCAAATGAATGAACGCGTGCGGGTTGATCCATTCCACGCGGCTGATCGTTCCGCGCAACGTGATCGGTTGTTTCGCGTCGAACTCCGTCGAGAACGCGTGATGCGCGCTGGCTGGGGGGGTTAGTGCGAGCCACGAGGCCGCGAGGGCCGCCCCGAGCACGTGCGTCGAAAACTTTGCATTCATCGTTTGCTCTCCGTCGCTTTTCGCTCTTCCTCGCGAGTTGCCGACAGCAATCCGCGCAGGCCGTAGTTGCCCTCGTGGCAGGCGTACTCGACCATCTGTCCGGTTTGTGGATGCATGAAGATCTCGACCGTCCACGGCGTGGTGAACACGGGGTCGGACACCGTTGCGGTATAGCGGATCTGGTCGCGTGCCGTGCGCGTGAAACGCTCCACGACTTTGAACTTGTCGCTCACCACGGAGTCGAGCATCTGCACGCCGTAGTAGTGCCGATTCGGCTTCTGGTTCGTGGTCTCGACGACCAACGTATCGCCTTCCCAGTGGCCGCGCGAATCGCCAACCCATTGCGTCACGCGGCTTGGCAAGTGCGTACGCCCATCGACCGGAATGATGCGGACCTCGTGATTGAGCTCGGCCATGATCGTCACGTAGTCCGGTGTCTGCACGACGTAGTAATTGTTGTTGTACGGCTCGGGCAGCATCGGCGCGTGACCGCCGCCGAAACCGATGCACCGCTCCGTCAGGTAGCGGTCTTCTGGAGTGTCTGCAGGATGCGCGGCCGCATACGCGCTGTCGCGCTCGAACTGGCGCTGCGCGTCCGGGGTGAACGCAGGCACGCGGCCGGTTTTTGGCTCGACGATCAGGGACGTGCGCCGTGTCGGCACGATGTCGTTGCCGCGATCCATCCAAGCATCGTTATAGGAGCCGACGTTGCCGGTTGTCTTGTCCTGCTGGATGTTCTCGTCGCCGCTCTGGGCAGAGAGCCGCTGCTTGACGTAGGCCTTGGCCTCGTCGGCCGTGAAGAACTCCTTGTCCTTCAGATCCGCCGGCCGTTGCAGCGGTGTCAGCGTTGCGTTGGACCAGGTGCCCTGCAGGTCCGGGGCGCCCCACGGCGTGCGCGGCGTCTGCGCGCCGGCAACCGAACACGCGAGTGCCAGCGGGAGCACGGTGAGAACAAGTAGGCGCGGTGTCATGGGGGGCTCCTCTTCACTGCTTCGTCCGCTTGTACACATCGCCGTACAGCAGCTCTTCCGTGAACGGCACGCATTTGAACTCCAGCAGATGTGCGTGGTTGTCGGAATTGCGGTGCAGGCGGAAGTGCATCGACCATGGGCGGGAAAACGTTTGCGGGTCTTCGAGTGTAGCCGAGTAATCGATCGCATCCGGCCCCGCGAACGTGTAACGCTCGACCACATGCAACGCGGGGCCCGCCTGATTGCCCGCCCGATCGAGCCAGGCCTGGCCGGTGAATCCCGTCACATCGACGACCAGCGTGTCGCCGTCCCAGCGCGCGTTCGACACGCCCATCCAGCTGTCGATCGCCGACGGCTGTGCTCGGCCCAGGTTCACGATGCGTGCGGCGCCCGCGAACTGATACGCGATGAGCATGCCGCTATCGGAATGAAAGATCTGCAGCGGGTACGGCATGTAGTTCGCACGCGGCACGCCTGGCATGTAGCACTTGACCTCGGGGTCTTCCTTCCAGCGCGCTGCGTAGTTGCGCCGTTGCTGCTCGGCGCCCGCCGGCAGGTACGGAATCTCGTCCCCGTCGACGATGCCATAGCCCGGCGGCGTTGCGAGCAGCGCGCCGAACTCGGGCGGGCCGGCGCTTGCGCCGTGCGTTAGCAGGTTCCAATTCGCCGTCGTGAACGCCTGCCATACGCCGCTCAAGTTCGGCTTGCCGTTCGCGAGTCGCGGAATGTCGTTCGCGCGCGAGCCTTGCGCGTGCGTGTTCGCGGCGAGCAGGGCACCAAGAGTGAGTAGTACGAATTTCAGTCGCATCATGGGTGTTCTCAATCGTGTGCGGGCTCGATACGCAGAATCGAGCCGTTCGGTGTGAGCTTGGTGCTGCCAGGGCCGGATTGCCCATCGCGCTCTACCGCGAGGTAGAGGTTGCCATCCGGCCCTTGTCGCACGTCGCGCACGCGGGCGTCGAGCGACGTGAGCATGGACTCGCGGCGCTCGAGTTGCGGCGGCGGCTGATCGAACGCGACGCGCAGCAACTGCTGCCCGCTCAGCGCTCCGATGAAGTAGTGGCCGCGCCAGAGCGGAAATTTGTCGCCCGTGTAGATCATGAGGCTCGACGGGCTGATTGCCGGCACCCAGAACATCACGGGATTATCCATGCCGGGCCGTGACCACGGTTGGTCCGAGGCGAGATGGCCCGTGTAGATTTTGCCGAGCGTCACGAGCGGCCAGCCGTAGTTGTGCCCCGGCACGAGCTTGTTCAGCTCGTCGCCGCCCATGGGCCCGACTTCGGTGGCCCAGAGTTCGCCGGTTTGCGGATGCCAGGCGAGCCCCTGCGCGTTGCGGTGGCCGTAGGTATAGATCTCCGGCTTCGCGTCTTTGCGCCCGACGAACGGATTGTCCGGCGGCGCAGTGCCGTCGTCGCGTAGACGCAGCACTTTCCCTACGTGGCTGTTGAGATCTTGCGCGAGCATGCGGTAGCTCGGATTGTCGGTCGTGTTGCCCGCGTCGCGGTCGCCGACCGTGAGGTACAGCATCCCGTCGGGGCCGACTTCGGCGCGGCCGGCCGTGGCACCCGTGCCCCACGCATCGGCGACGAAGACGTCTTTGACGTCCTTCAGCGCTGTACCGTCGAAACGTGCGCGCGCGAGCGCGATGGTGGTGTCGCCGCCACCGCGTTGTTTCACGTACGAGAGATACAGCACCCGATTGCGCGCGAAGTCCGGATGCAACACGACGGAGTTCATGCTGCGCGCGTGCAGCGCATCGGCAGGCCAGCCGGCGATCGGCTTCGGATCGAGCTTGCCGCCGTGCACGATGCGCAGGTCGCCGGGAAGCTCGGTGACGAGCATGTCGGTGCCGCCTGGCAAGAAGGTAATGTGCCAAGGCCGCACGAGCCCGTAGGCGACGGTCACGACGTGAATCCGAACGAGCTCACCTGGCGGGCAGCCGCCATGCGGCTGGCCGTTCGGCGAGCATGGGCCCGGCGCATGGGTGTCGAACGTCCAGCGGGCGTTCTCGTCTTGAGCGTACGCGAAGGGACTCGCGGACAGCGCAAGTGCTGCAAACATGACCGATCGAACCTGGCGCATCTCGTCCCCCCGGGCGTGAGCGTCGTTAACCGAACGACCATAGGTGAACGAGCGCGGCCGCGTCAAGAAACGCGCGTGCGTGGCAGAACACTCGCTCGCGGCCTTTGTGTTCGTTGACTCGCTGCGTGGAACGGACGTAGGTTCCGTACCGGTGCCGCGCGCCGGGGATTCAAAAGGCCGCACGCGGGCGTTTATGTAGGGGGGTACCGTGAACGACCGTAGACTCAAGCCCTGTTTGCTTGTGCTGTTGCTCGTGGGCGCGCAAGGCTGCATGCCGAGCGCGCCGCCCACAGCGGCCGCCAGTCCGCCGCCGCCCGCGGCGCCGGACCCGCTGGTGTTCGACACGCATGTACCGGACTCGTGCTCGCCGAACGGTCAGGTGCAGGGTCAGTGCCCGCCGGGCGAGCTGTTCCGAGTTCGCCTCGTGCCGATCGCCGAAGGGCTCAGGAGCCCGCGCCACATCGCCTTCACGCCGGACGGCGATCTGCTGATCACGGAGCTCGCGGGTCCCGCAGGAGATCCGGCCGCGGGCAATCAAGCCATTCAAGGGCAACGAGGACGCGTGCGCATCGTGCATGCCGGCAAGCTCGCGCCCGAGCCGCTCGCAGGTTGGCCCGCGGCGGAGATCGAGGCGGGTGCCTTGTGGTCCATCGTCGTGCACCCGCAGTTCGCGACGAACCACCTCGTCTACCTTTACTACGTGAAGAAACGCGACGGCATGTCGACACGTGCGCTTGCGCGCGCGCGTCTCGAAGGCAACGCGCTGCTCGACGTGAAGGAAATATTTGAGGCCGACGCGTGGATTCCCGGCGGGCCGATGGCGGGCCGCGCCGTCTTCGGGCCGGACGGCATGATCTATCTGACGATCAACGATCACGTCGAGCACGACTTCAAGAACGGCGGCGGCGAGCCGCTGCTTGCGCAGCTGCTCGACAACGACACCGGCAAAGTCTTGCGCGTGCGCGACGACGGCAGCATTCCCGCCGAGAATCCGTTCGTAGGGCGTAAAGGCGCTAGACCCGAGATCTACACCTACGGCCAACGCAACGTGACCGACTTCGCCTGGCAACCCGACACGGGCGAGCTGTGGACGACGGAGATCGCGCCGATGGGCGGCGATGAGATCAACGTGCTGCACGCCGGCAAGAACTACGGTTGGCCGCTCGTGTCGCTCGGCAAGAACTACAACTTGAAAGAGATGAACGACGACCACTGGTACCGGCCAGGCATGGAGATGCCGGCGATGTACTGGACGCCGTCGATCAGTCCGTCCACGTTGCTGTGGTACACCGGCGACAAGCTCGCGCCGTGGAAGGGCAGTCTGCTCGTCGGCGCGCTGAACGGGCAGACGCTGGTACGCGTCGCCTTCAACCAACCCATGCCGCAAGGCGAGCGGCGGGATTCGCTGTTCATGTCGCTCGGCCGGCGCTGGCGCCACGTGATCCAAGGGGCCGACGGCTATGTGTATGCGCTGACCGAGAAGCGCACGCTCGGCAGCCTCGCGGACCCGAACGACGCCACGAGCGGCGTCGTGTACCGTATCGAGCCGGCGAGCCTATGACACGCAATCTTCTGGCCTCGATCGTGCTCACCGCAGTAGTGATGCCGGCATTTGCTCATCATTCGGAAACGGCGGAATTCAACCCGGACAAGCTCGTGAAACTCACGGGCACGCTCGTGCGCGTGGAGTGGTTGAATCCTCACGTCTGGTTTTACGTGGACGTGAAGGACGACAAGGGCAACGTGACCACGTGGGGATTCTCCAATGCGCCGCCGGGCTCGCTGATGCGCCGCGGCATCACGAAGGACGTGCTGAAGATCGGCTCGGTCGTCAACGTGGAAGGTGCGCGCGCGCGCGACGGCTCGAACAACGCGTCGAGCCGCAGCGTCACGTTCGCCGACGGTCGCAACGTGTTCACTGCCACGGAGGCACCGAAATGAACCGCGTGTTCTGGAACGTTCTCGGCGCGGCGCTCGCATGCGCCGCAATGGCGACGGCTGCCGCTCAAGAAACGCCACGCATGCCGGACGGCAAGCCGGATTTCTCCGGCATCTACACGCAGCCCGCCACCGTGAACGCCACCGGCCCGCGCGGCAATCTGATCTTCAACGCCGACAAGATGGCTCCCCTGAAGCCCGGCGCCGAAGGCCTGCTGTACGAGGCGCGCAATGGCGACCCGCGGCATGACGAGCCGCGCGCGATGTGTCTGCCGGCGGGCTTTCCGGACGGCATGCTGTACATCTTGCCCATTCAGATCGTGCAGAACCCGCAGACGCTCGTGATCATTCCCGAGCTGCAGCGCGCGGCCCGCATCATCCCGACAGACGGCCGGCCGCACAGAGACGGGCTCGAGCCCACGTATTACGGCGATTCGGTGGGGCGGTGGGAAGGCGACACGCTCGTGATCGACAGCGTGAATTTCAAACGCTGGATCCTGGACGACTATCACTACACCGACCCGACGAAGACACGCTGGCACAGCGACGCGTTGAACACCACGGAGCGCCTGAAGCGCGACGGCGACAAGCTGCTCTATCAGATCACGATCGACGACCCGAAGATTTTCACGAAGCCGTTCTCGCAGGACTTCGTGTTGACGCTGCGCCGCGACTGGGAGCAGCTCGGCCTTCTCGAGTACGTGTGCGAGGAGAACAACCGGTGCGCCGGCGGGCACTGCCGCGCGCCGGACGCCAAATAGGACGAAGGCGGATCCGCGCCAGCCTCGCCTCCCAAGGATAATTGGGTTTGCTTCGGCCGCGCGCCTGCTATTGTTACGGGCCAACGCCGTCCGAGTCGCGACCAAGAACAATGAGAACAAGGACGATCGCCCACCTGCCCCTAGTTCTCGCCGCGCTCTGCGTCGGGTGCAGCAAGCCCCCGCCCCCGCCGCAGGTGCCGCCGTCGGTAGAAGTAGCAACACCCCTTTCGCAACGCATCGCGGGCTGGGATGACTATTCCGGCCGCTTCGAGCCCGTCGATTCCGTCGAGGTACGGCCAAGGGTCTCGGGCGCAATTCAGTCCGTCAACTTCCAGGACGGGCAGCTGGTGAAGCAGGGCGATCTGCTGTTCGTCATCGACCCACGTCCTTACGCGGCCGAGCTCGCGCAAGCGAAGGCGCAGTTAGCCGGCGCGCGCGCCCAGCTCGCCAACGCCGATGCGGAGTTGAAGCGCTCGCAGGTGCTGGTCGCGAAGAAACTCGTGAGCGAGGCCGAGGCCGAGGTGCGCGTCGCCGTGCAGTTGAAGGCGGCGGCCGACGTCGCGGCGGCCGAAGCGGCCGTGCAGACGAAGGAGCTGAACCTCTCGTTCACGCGCGTGACGGCGCCGCTTACCGGCCGCGCATCGTTCCGGCGCTTGGCGCCGGGCAACCTCGTCACCGCAGACACGACGCCGCTGACGACCATCGTCAGCGAGAACCCGATCCGGTTCGTGTTCGACGCACCGGAGTCCGCGTTGCTGAAGTACAAACGCGAAGCGGACAGCGGTCGCGCGAGTCGCGTCGAGATCCGTTTGCAGGACGAGACCGAGTATCGCTGGAAGGGCAATGTCGACTTCCTCGACAACGCGCTCGATCGCGCCTCGGGCACGATCCGATTGCGCGCCGTCGTGGACAATCCGAACGGGTTCATCTCACCCGGCATGTTCGGCCAGTTGCGGCTCTATGCGATGGAGCCGTTCGAAGCGTTGCTCGTTCCGGATCAGGCCGTGGTCACCGATCAGGTGCGCCAGGTGGTGTACACCGTGAACGCGGAGGGCGTGGTCGGCCAAAAGGTGGTGACTCTCGGCCAGCTGATGAACGGCCTGCGTGTCGTGCGCGAAGGCATCGACGCGCAGGACCGAATCATCATCAGCGGCGTGCAGCGTGCGCGCCCCGGTCGCAAGGTCACTGCGAAGGAAACCACGGTGGCTGCGTTCCCGACCGGCGTATCGCGCGGGGAGAACAGTACGCTATCGATGCCGAACACGGCGAGCAGTCCGAACGGCGGCGCCACGAGCAACGCCACTCCGAGCGGCGGCCGCTAGAGCGCCCACGCCATGCGTTTCTCGCATTTTTTCATCGACCGGCCGATCTTCGCGGCTGCAGTGTCGGTGGTCATCACGCTGACCGGTCTCATTTCTTATCTGACTTTGCCCGTCGATCAGTATCCGCAGATCGCGCCGCCCACGGTGTCGGTCAACGCGCTGTATCCGGGAGCCACCGCCGAAGAAATCGCGGACACGGTGGCGGCGCCGCTCGAGCAGCAGATCAACGGCATCGCGGACATGCTGTACATGTCCTCCTCGTCGACGAGTGAGGGCCGAGTCACGATCACCGTCACGTTCAAGAGCACTACGAACGTCGACATCGCGCAGGTGGACGTGCAGAACCGCATCCAGTCGGTGCTGCCGCAGCTGCCACAGACCGTGCGAGATCTAGGCATCACGGTGCGCAAGGGCTCCACGGACATCCTGCTGATCGTGCACATGTTTGCCACGGACTCCACCGTGGACCGCAAGTACATTGCCAACTACGCGACCCTGCAGGTGCGCGAGCGCCTCTTGCGCACGCCGGGTGTGGGCGACGTCGGCGTGAACGCTGCGCGCGACTACGCGATGCGCGTGTGGATCGATCCGGACCGGGCGGCCGCGCGCGATCTCACCGTGCAGGAAATCGTCGACGCGCTGCGTAACAACAACCTTCAGGTGGCGGGTGGCGCCATCGGCTCGCCGCCATTCAACGACAATCCCGCCGCCTACCAGCTCAGCATCCGCGCGCAGGGGCGGCTCGACACGCCCGACGAATTTGCGAACGCGATCGTCAAACGCGACGCGCAGGGCCGTGTGACGCGGGTCGGCGACGTGGCGCGCGTGGAGCTCGGTGCGCAGAACTACACCGTCAACGCATACAAGAGCCTCGATCCCGCTGTGTCGCTCAGCGTGCAGCAGGCGCCGAACACGAACGCGCTCGAGACCTGGGACAACATCCGCAGCACGATGGAGGAGCTGAAGACTCAGTTCCCGCCGGGCGTCGCGTACGAAATCATTTTCAACCCCGTGGCGTTCACGCGTGCCGCGGTCGACGCGGTGCAGGAGACGCTGCTCGAAGCGATGATCCTCGCGGTCATCGTCGTCATGCTGTTCCTGCAGCGCTGGCGTACGGCCATCATCCCGTTGCTCGCGATTCCCGTATCGCTCATCGGCACGCTCACGGTCATGTCGGCGTTCGGCTTCTCGCTGAACAACTTGTCGATGTTCGGTCTCGTGCTGTCGATCGGCATCGTCGTGGACGACGCGATCGTGGTGGTCGAGAACGCCGAACGGCATCTGCGGGCCGGCATGGCGCCGCGCGAAGCCGCGCACCTCACGATGGACGAATGCGGCGGCGCGCTGATCGGTATCGCGCTCGTGCTCGTGGCGGTGTTCGTGCCGACGGCGTTCCTCGGTGGCATCGCCGGGCAGTTCTACAAGCAGTTCGCGCTCACGATCGCCTCGGCCACCGTCATTTCGCTGCTCGTGTCGCTCACGCTGTCGCCCGCGCTCGCCGCTGTGATCCTGCAGCCCCACGACGACAAACCGTCGCGCACAGCGATCGGCGCACGCTTGCACGCGCTCGCCGAACGCGCCAACGCCTGGCTGGAACGCCTGAGCAGCGGCTACGCGCGCCTCACGGGCGCCGCGTTGCGCCATCGCGCGATGCTCCTGGCGTTGTACACGGTTCTGTTGGTGCTAACGGTATGGCGCGTGGTCGACACGCCGCGCGGCTTCGTCCCCGCGCAGGACCAGAACGACGTTTCCGTCGCGATCACCATGCCGCCCGGCACGAGCCTCGCGCGCACGGACGCGCTGGTACAGCAGGTGATTCCTATTGTCCTCGGCACGCCTGGAGTGTCGTCGGCGTCGGTCTATGCCGGCATGGACCCTGGCACCTTCAGCAACGCGACGAACGCCGGCCAGATCTTCGCGATCTTCGACCCGTTCGAAGTGCGACTGCCGAAGGGGCAGACGTTGCCTGTCATCGCCGCCGAGTTGCGTAAGCGGCTCTCGGTGATCACGGCGGCCGAGATTCGCGTCGTGAACCCGGCTTCGGTGCGCGGCATGGGCAACGCCGGCGGATTTCAGATGATGGTGGAGGACCGCGGCGGCCTCGGCTACCGCGCGCTCGAGGCGGCCGTGCAGCAGCTCACGGAGGCTGCGCTGAAGGATCCGGCGATCGGCCAAAGTTTCAGCAACTTCAATACGCGTAACCCGACGCTCGATGCCGTCGTGGACCGCGACAAAGCCGAGATGCTCGGCGTGCCCGTGCGCAACGTTTTCGGCACGCTCCAGACCTACCTTGCCGGCACCTACGTCAACAACATCAATCTGCTCGGCCATACGTTCCAGGTGATTGCGCAAGGCGATGCGAGTTACCGCCAGGACCAGGAATGGGTGGGGCAGTTGAAGACGCGCTCGGTATCGGGGGCGATGGTGCCGCTCAACGCCATCGCCAAGCTGCAGCCCGCGACGGCGCCCTACCGCGTGCTGCGGTACAACCTGTATCCGTCAGCCGATATTCAGGGCGACACCGCGGCCGGCCATTCGTCCGGCGAAGCAATGGCCGCGATGGAGCGCATCGCGCGCGAGACACTGCCCGCCGGCATGTCGTTCGAATGGACGGGCCTCGCGTTTCAGCAGCGGTTGTCCGGCAACGCGGGCGGCCTCGCGTTCGCGCTGGGCGTCGTGTTCGTGTTCATTTTTCTTGCGGCGCTGTACGAGAGCCTGACGCTGCCGCTCGCCGTGATCTTGATCGTGCCGATGTGCCTGCTGGCCGCGATCCTGGGCGTGAACCTGCGCGGTCTCGACAACAACATCCTCACGCAGATCGGCATGGTCGTGCTGATCGGCCTCGCCGCGAAGAACGCGATTCTGATCGTCGAGTTCGCGCGCCAGGGCGAGGAGCACGGCCTGAACAGTGTCGACGCCGCGATCGCCGCTGCGAAGACGCGGCTGCGGCCCATCCTGATGACGTCGGCCGCGTTCATCTTCGGTGTGATTCCGCTCGCGTTCGCCACCGGGCCAGGGTCGGAGCTGCGCCAAGCGCTAGGCGTGGGCGTGTTCTTCGGCATGATCGGCGTGACCGTGTTCGGTCTGGTCTTCACGCCGCTGTTCTACGTGCTGTGCCGCAAGCTTGCGATGCGCTTCTCGCGCACGCCGCACGTGCCGCGCGTGCGCGTCGTGCAGGCCGGAGAGCCGAAGCCGGCGCCCGAGCTACAGCACTCGCCGTTGTAGCTGCAAAGCGCGCGCGACTAGGCGCTGCCGCGTTGCCGCGTGTCTGACGGTATAGCCGCCGGTTGCGTGCTCTCCGCAACCTGGCCCAGAAACTTGCGCTCGAAATCCGCCGGCGTCATGGGCCCGGCCAGCAGGAATCCCTGAATCTCATGGCAGCCGTGTGCGCGCAGCCACTCGAGCTGGCCTGCCCGCTCAACGCCCTCCGCGGTCACGGTGAGGTTCAAACCCTTCGCGAGCGAAAGAATCGCGTTGGCGATGGCGGCGTCACCGGCCGAACGATCGACATCGCGCACGAAGGCTTTGTCGATCTTGATTCGATCGGGCGGAAACCGCGTGATGTATGCCAGCGACGAATAGCCGGTGCCGAAATCGTCGAGCGCGATTCGGCAGCCGAGCTGCCGGAAGCGTTGCAGCATGTTTTTCACCGTCATCGAGTCTTTCACCAGTAACGTTTCGGTGATCTCGACCTCGATCAGCGACGTGGGCACGCCCGCAGCGGCCGCCTCGGCTTCTATGACTCCTGCGGGATCGCCGTGCAGCAGATCCTTGCCGGAGCAGTTGATGGCCACTGGAATTCGAAAGCCCCGATCGAGCCACTTGCGCACCTGCCGGCATGCCGTACGCACGACCCATCGGCTCATGTCGAGGATCAGTCCGCTGTCCTCCGCGATTTCGATGAAGCGCATGGGCGAGACGTCGCCGTACTCCTCGTCGGTCCAACGCAGCAGCGCTTCGACCCCGACCACGCGGTCGCTCTCGAGGTTGAACTTGGGCTGGAACATCAGGGTCAGCAAGTCGTCCTGCACGGCGCGCCGCAGCCGCGCTTCGAGCTCGAGCCAGTCGCGCAAGCGGCTACTCATCGCCGGTGCGTAGCATGCGATGGACCCCGAGGCCCCGGATTTCGCCTGGTACATCGCGGTGTCCGCGTGCTTGAGAACCGTGGTGACATCCGGGCCGTCGTCCGGGTACAGCGCAATCCCTATGCTCGGCGCCGAGTAGAACTCGAGCGAGTTGTACGCGATCGGCACCTCGAACGCCGCGTTGCAAGCGGTTGCGACCTGAATGCCGAGCTCGCGGGCCTGGGCGTGCTGGACGACGATGACGAACTCATCGCCGCCGAAGCGTGCGACGACGGCGTGCGGGTGCTGCACGGCGAAGCCGGCCATCGTCGTGGTGAGGCGGCTCGCGACGGTGCGCAGCACCTCGTCGCCGACTCCGTGACCGAAGGTGTCGTTCACGCGTTTGAAGCTGTTCAGGTCGAGATAGATCACGGCCACTTGCTCGTGCGCTTGCGCGGCCGCCGCGAACAGTGTGGCCATGAGATCCATGCAGCGCTGGCGGTTCGGCAGGCCCGTCAACGTGTCGTAGTACGCGAGCCGCTCGATATGCTCGGCCGCCGCGGCATTGCGCAGGATGTATTCCAACCGCCGCGGCAACAGGGCCCAGTTCACCGGCTTCGAGATGAAGTCCGTCGCGCCGGCTTCGAATGCGCGGCGAATCGCATCGGAGTCCTGGTGCCCAGTGACTATGACGATCGGCACGCTGCTGAACCGCGGGTTCGCACGCAGACGTCGACACACCTCGTTGCCGTCCATGAGCGGCATGTCGACGTCGAGCAGAACGATCCCGACGTCGTTCTCGAGCGCAGCCTGGAGCGCTTCGGCGCCGTTCGCGAAGGTAAGGCTTTCCAAGCCAACCTCGGTCATGGCTTCGCCGAGTAGCATGCGGCCGAGATCCTCGTCGTCGGCGATGATCGCGAGTCTGTTCTTCGGTGTAGGCATGCTCATGCGGTGGCCCGTAGCTGTTGGCTCTGCAGCGTGTCGAGCAGCGGCAGGTGTGCGGCATGCAGCTCACGGCACATTGCCCGGGCGCGTCCGCGCTGCGCGTTCAGAGCTTGTTTTTCCAGGTCCTTCACGTGCTGCGCGAACGCGAGCGCGCCCACGTTGGCAGCCGCGGACGCGAGCCTGTGAGCGACTGCGGCGGCCGCCGCCAGGTCGTCGCGCTCGACGGCCGTGTGCAGCTCTGCGAGCGATTGGGTCGAGCTCACCCGGAAGAGCTCGACCAGCTTCGTGTACAGATCCGCGTGCTTGCCGCCGCGCATCTGACGCAGCGCCGACACCGCGGCCGCGTCGACGGTGGCGAGCAGTGTGGGGTCGATCTTGTCCACCATCGGCTCCGCTGTTCGCGCGGGCCTGGCCGCGGAGTCGGCGCCGTGTACGAGCCAGCGGCGCAGCAAGCGGGCGCAGTCGTCGAACGTGTACGGCTTCGTCAAAATATCGTCCATATCCGCCGCAAGGCACTTGTCGCGATAGTTGGCGGCGTCGTGCGCGGTGAGCGCGACGATCGGCGTGCGTGCGCTCGCAGCGCGGGTTTGCTGTTGGCGGATCAGTGCCGTGGCGGCAAAGCCGTCCATTCCGGGCATGCTCAAGTCCATCAGGATCAAGTCGAAGCGTTCCGCCGCGATGCGAGCCACGGCGTCCGTTCCGCCGCTGACCCACACTGACGTGCAGCCGAGCGCGGTCAGATACCCTTCCGCCACGGCCGCGTTCACCGGCTCGTCTTCGACGAGCAGCACGTGTCCCTTGAACTGCGCGTTTTCCGGCGGCGCGGGCTCTACAGCGACGGTCTGCGGCTGCGCGCCGAGCGCGGAAGCGAACGCCTCACGCAACGCGATCATGTGCACGGGCTTCAACACGATGCGCTCGTCCGGCAGCAGCACACGCAGCTGTCGCGCATCCACTTCCGCCGTGGACGCGATCACGACGAGCGGGACCGAAGACGAGCCGAACGACGCGAGCAGTGAATTCAGGGTGTTCGCATGACTGCCCGCATCGACGAGGACGACGTTTGCCTCGTCGAGGTCGGCGTCGTCCGCCAGCACCGTGAGGCCGAGCGACGCTGCGTGCCGCGCCAGCGATTCGGTCAGTGACGGACGGCGCGAGAGAATCCGTACGCGGCCCGTAGCGAGAAGCGCTGACGGGGGCTGGTGGATCGCGTCTCCGAACTTCAATGGCAACGACAGAATGAACGTGGAGCCGATCTGCGGCTGGCTTTCGACGGTGATGCGACCCGCCATCAAGTCGGCGAGCTCGCGGCAGATCGCCAACCCCAAACCGGTGCCGCCGAAACGGCGCGTCGTCGTCTCGTCGGCTTGCGCGAAGGGCTCGAAGATCTTGCCGACGGCTGTCGCGTCCATGCCGATACCGGTGTCCGACACCGCCAAGCGCACGACGGCCTGGTCCCCTTCGACCGACTGGAGGTCCGCCTTCACGACGACTTCGCCTTGCTCCGTGAACTTCACCGCGTTGCCGATGAGGTTCATCATGATCTGGCGCACGCGCAGCGGGTCGCCGAGCAGCACGCGTTGCGCGGGTGCGGGCGGGCACACGATGAGTTCGATTCCTTTCGCTTCGGCCGCGCCTGCGAACAGGCTCGTGCATTCCTCGAGCACCTGGCCGAGGTCGATCGGCAACGCCTCGAACGCGACCTTGCCCGCGCGGATCTTCGAAAGATCGAGCAAATCGTTGACGATCTGCAGCAGGATCTGCGCCGACGAACGAATGGTCTTCGTGAGATGCGATTGTGTGGGCGACAGCGTCGTTCGGGACAGCAGCTCTGTCATACCGACCACGCCGTTCATCGGCGTGCGCAGCTCGTGACTCATGCGATCCAGGAAGTTGCTCTTCGCTTGAGCGGCTTCCGCGAGCTGCTGGTTGCTTTCGAGAAGCTCGCGTGTGCGGACCTTAACTTCGGCTTCGAGGCGCTCTCGCGCTTGTGCCATCTCCTGGAACTTGCGCCGATGCCGGTGAATCCGGTGCGCTGCGAACCCGAGCAACGCCAACGCGTAGAGCGCGTAGGCGAGGGGAGAGGCCCAGGGTGCCGGGTCGCGGTGGATGGTGAGCTTGAACGGCGGCGCGCTCCACACGGAGTCCGAGTTCGCCGCGCGCACTTCCAGCACGTGATCGCCGGAATCGAGATTGGTCAGCGTGACGCGGCGCTGGGCGCCGAGATCGATCCAGTCGTCGGTCAGGCCCGTCATGCGATACGCGAGGCGGTTGTGCGTCGGTGACGTGAAGTCGAGCACGCCGAAGTCGAGCGAGACGATCGTGCCTCGATAGTCGAGCGACACGCGGTCGCGCAGCCAGAACGGCGTGTCGCCCGCGGCGCGCACGCCGAGCACTTCGACGCTCGTCAGCGCCACGCGCGGCGGCTGAGTATTCTCCGAGAGCGTCGCCGGATCGAAGATGTTGAAGCCGCCGGGTCCGCCGAAGGCCACGCGCCCGTCGCGCAGCCGAAACGCCGCGCCGAACGAGAATTCCTCACCCTGCAGGCCGTGCTCGCGGTGATAGGTCTTGATGGCGCGCGTCTCGGGATCGAAACGCATGAGCCCGGCGTTGCCGCTCAGCCAGAGGCGGCCCCTGGCGTCGGGAACGATGCCCCACAGCGTGTCGCTCGAGAGACCGTCGGCGCGCCCCAGCACCTCGAATTCGATCGAATCGGGCGCTGCGCCGGGATCTGCGACGCGCGCAAGCCCGCCACCGTCCGTTGCGACCCACAGGTGCCCGTCGGAATCCACCGCGAGCGCGTACACGGTATTGGCCGGCAACGTTTTCGGATTGGCCGGATCGTTGCGGAACACTTTCAGCACGGTGCCGTCCGCGCGTGCGAGGTCGAGCCCGCCGCCTTCCGTGCCGAGCCACAAATTGCCGTGCGGGTCCTCGGCCAGCGCCGTCACGTTCGGTGCGCTGACCTCGCCGGGAGCGGAACCGTACGGCAGCTGACGAATCGTCTTCGTGGTGGGGTCGAGCACGTTGACGCCGCCGTCGAAAGTACCGATCCAGATCTCACCGCTGCGCGATTCGAGAAGACTCAGCACGCCGTCGACGGCGAGCGAACGCGAATCGCCGCGGCGCACCGGAATCGACTCGAATCGACCGTCCGGTGTGAGGACTTTCAACCCGCGTCCCATCGTGCCGATCCATAGCGCGCCGCGATGATCCTGCCGCAGCGACGTCACGGGCGCGTCGCCGATCGGACTCTCGCGGCCGATGAGCGCGCTCATCGGCGTGGCGGCTCCGGTGCTCGCGTCGAAGCGGACGAGCCCGGCTGCGAGCGAGGCAATCCATACGTGGTTGTCGGGAGCATCCGCAAACGCGGTAACCGGTTGGTTTTCGAGCCAGGCGGGGCGGCGCCCGCCCAGCTCCCAGCTGCGAGGGTCCCAGCGGCTGACGCCGCCGGTGCGGGTGCCGACCCAGACGAGCCCGGCGCGGTCCTGATACAGGGACATCACGAGCGAATCGCGTAACGATGCGCTGTCGTTCGCGTCGTGGCGGTAGTGGCTGAACGTACGCGAGGAGCGGTCGAGCAGTGCGAGCCCGTCTCCTGTGCCAACCCACAAGTGCCCCGCCTGGTCCTCGAGAATGGCGCGCACGTTGTCGCTGCCGAGAGAACCCGGGTTGCGGGCGTCGTGACGGAAGGTCTCGAGGACACGGCCGTCGCGATCCATGCGCACGAGGCCTGCGCTGAACGAGCCGATCCAGAGTGAGCCCGTCTGATCCTCGAGCACGGCCGATATCTTTTCGTCGCTGAGCGAATGCGATTCGCCCGCGGCTGTGCCGACACGGACCAGCGTTTGCGTGTCGGAGCGCCAGCGATTCAGTCCCTTGTCGGTGCCGATCCAAACGTCGCCGACGCGATCGAGCGCGAGCGTCGAAACGTGATCGCTGCCGAGCGACGCGGGATCGCCATCGCTGTGACGCAAGTGCTCGATGCGCCCCGATGTCGGTTCGAGCACGTCGACGCCCGCGTCGAACGTGCCGATCCAGAGGTACCCGCGGCCGTCGATGAGCACCGTGCGCACTCTGTCGCTCGCAAGCGAGCTCGCGTCGTTCGGATCGTGCCGATAGCTCGTGAACGTGTCGCTGTGGCGCGCCCATTTCGCGACGCCGGCGTCGTTGGTGGCGATCCAGAGATCCGCATGCGGGTCTTCGACGATCTGCCACACGTAGTTGCCGGGCAGCGAGCCCGACTCCGTACGCGAACGCGCGTAGCGGTAGAGCTCGTGCCCGTCGTAGCGTACGAGGCCGTCTTCTGTGCCGAGCCACACGAATCCCTGCGAGTCCTGCAGGGTCGTCATCACGGTTGCCTGCGGCAGTCCGTCCGAGGTGGTGAGATGCTCGAGGACGAGCGGCGGAGCTTCGGCCGTAGCGACCGACGCTCCGAGCAAGTACAGCAATGCCGCGGCCGAGCGCGCCCGCCGCCCGCCGCTGGTTCGTTCCTTCGGTGTCACTCTTCGAGTATCCGCGAGCGCCCGTGGCGGCGCGTTGATCGGTTTCCGGAATCAGGCCAGAGCGCGGCTTGCGAGCCGGAACTGGATCACAGTCTCGCGATGGGCACTGCCGCTATTGGTTCGGTACCCAGGTTGCGATCGACGCAGGCTTCGTCGGCGACGGATTTGTCGGCGCCCCGTTCCACCACGTCAGGCTGCGGCTCCAGGTGTAGCCGCGGCTCCAGGTGTAGCCGCGTGACCAGGTGTAGCCGCGGCTCCAGGTGTAACCGCGCGACCACGTGTAGCCCCGGCTCCAGGTGTAGCCCTCGCTCCACGCGAAGCCCTGATTCCACGGATAGCCGCGCGACCAGGTGTAGCCGTCGGAAGTGGCCGGATCGCCCCACGTCTGGCTGCCCATGTCCATCACATAGTAGTTGCCGTCGTCGCCCTGGTTCGCGGGGCCGCCGAAGTGCTTCGTGCCGGCGAGGTCGGCGTCGATATCGAGACCGCCGTTCGCGCAGTTGGCCGCTTTGGCGTTGGCCGCTTCGTAGGCATTGATGAGGCCCGCGCCCTGCTGGAACACGCTGTACGCGAGCTTGCCGTTCGACTTCACGGCGGGCCGCCCGGAGGCGAGCAGCCGGCACTTCACCTCGTCTGGCGTCAGCGACGGGTCGTCCTGCAGCAACAGTGCGACGACGCCCGACGTCACGGCCGCCGCCTGCGACGTGCCGGACATGGTGAACAGCTGGCGCAGCGCGTCTACCGAGGCCGGGTCGATGTACGAGAGATAGCTGCTGCTCGACATGGAAGCTTTGATATGGCCGCCCGGCGCGACGACTTCGGGCTTCACGAAGCCTTCGTACGTCGGGCCCGTCGAGGAGAACGACGCGAGACGATCGTCGCTGAAGTTGTACGGCGTTTCGTTGTCCGTCAACGCACCGACCGTGATCACGTACGGCACGTTGCCCGGGACGTTGATCGTCATCGGTTTCGGGCCGTCGTTGCCCGCCGCCACGACCACGACGATACCGGCGCGCCACGCGGCCATCACCGCCTGGTTCAGCGGATCGTCCCAGTAGTACGACTGGGGCTCGGCGCCGAACGACAGGTTCAGCACGCGGATCTTGTATTTGGCTTTGTTCGCGACGACCCAGTTCAGGCCCGCGATGACGTCGACGTAGCGGCCTGCGCCCGAACCGTCGAACGCGCGGACCTCCACGAGGTTCGCCTGCGGCGCGATGCCCTGATAGGCGCCGTTCAGCGCCTGCGCGCCGCTCGCGGCGATCGACGTGACGTGCGTGCCGTGGCCGTAAGGGTCCGTGGTCACGCGTCCCGAGCCGCCGTTCGTGACGTCGATCGAGGCCAGGATACGGTTGCCGTAGAACTGGAATGTGTCCTGCCAGAGTCCCGTGTCGAGCACCGCGATCGTGATGCCGCGGCCGGTGATGCCGTCGCACTGGAGCTTGTCGGCCCCGATCATTGCCGGGTAGTTGGTCTCGTACACCAACGGCAATGAAGCGAGATTCGTTTTGTCCTGGAGGCGGGTCGTAGCGCTGACGACCGGCGAGGTGACCGCGCTCACCAAGGGATTGCATCCCACGGCTGCCACGACGGGTGCGGCGACGCTCTGCACGGTTTTGACCAAGGGGCTTTGAGCGAGCGTCGTGTTGACGTTGTTCACGAGATTCTGCAGGCCGCCGAGCAACGTGCCCTGCGTGCTGAGCGCTCGATCTTCGTAGACGCGCACGGTCGAATCCGCGCGCAGCTGAGCGAGCTGCGCTTCGGTGAGATGCGCGGATACCGCGCGGATGATGTCGAGGTCGCGGCCCGGTTCGGCGCCCACTTGGCCGACGTGTGCGCGCGCCGCATCCAGCGTCGCGCCCTGAACGATGTAAGAGGCCGACGGCTCGGCGTGCGCCGCGGTCATCCCTGCCATCGCGATCACTAGCCCGGTCAACAGACGGCGTGCGGGTATGAGCTTCTGCATGGTTGTTCTGCCGCCAAAACGATGTGCGTATTTGAAGGCTTTGCGGCGAGGAACGCCTTGGTGCAGGCGACTGCCGGTTCCCGCGTCTTGTGACGCAGGTCTCATAACGCCGGGGTAAAACGCGGCGGCGTGCGGGACGCGACGAGCGTTCTTAGGCGGATTCCGCCACGGGAGGGAGCGCGGACACGCTGGCGTCCAGGCTGCCGTAAAGATCGCCAATGCCGTACCGGCAACCGAGATTGAGGAGGGCGGTGCGCTGCGCTGCGTCATCGACGCCGGTGGCGATCGGCGTGAGGCCGAGCGCCGCGGCCATCGCAATGCCCGCGCGGCACACGTTGTGCGCGACGACGTCGCTGCGCAGTGCCGACACCCATGCGCGATCGAGCTGCAACCCCCAGATCGGCGCACGAGCGAGCGCAGCCAGCGACCCTGCGCCGCGCCCGACCTCGTCCACGACGAACTGCACGCCGAGCCGGTGCAACGAGCGGAAATCGACGCTGTCGCGTGCAACGAATACCTTCTCCGCGACGCGCAGCTCGAAGCGCTCGGGCGGTACGGCCGCGTCCGACAGAAAGCGATGTAGATCCGTGACGAAGTCTTCGTGGAGAACGTGATCGCGCAATGCACCGAGCGAGATGCGCACGTCCGAATCCGAGTGCGCGCTCAGCGCTTCGAAGTCCTGCGGCAGGTGCTCGAGCACGCTGCGGGACAGGCTCGTCGCGAGGCCCGTCGTCTGCGCCACGCGCAGAAACTCGGCCGGGCGAATCTCGCCGCGCAGCGGATGCAGCCAGCGTACATAGCCGACCCACGCCACCTTGCGCCCGCTGCGTAAGTCGTGACGGCCCGTGTAGCGCAGGCGGATCGCGCGGCTCGCGATCGCGTCGCGCAGCTCGCGCGCGATGTCAATGCGGGCGAGCGATTTCAATTGCAGCGTATCGCTGAAGAAGAAGACGTTCTTCGAAGCCGCGCGGCGCGCTTCCGCAGCGGCGGCACGTGCGTGGTCTAGCAGCACGCGCGGGTTCGAAGCATCTACGCCGAGAATGCCCACTCCGGCATAGGGCGTGAGGTGAAATTCCGCGTCACCGACAACGATGGGCTCGCGCAGGCTGGCGCTGACGCTCGCGACGCACGCTTCGATGGCTTCGCGATTCGCGCTGTGCACGACGAGCGCGAGCAAATTCTCGCCGAGCTGGCCGACATACCACTCCGGCGTGGCCTCGGGGCCGCCGCCGAGCGGAAGCCGCGACAGTGCGGTGGTCATGATCTGCTCGGACACTCGCGTCGCGATGATTTCCGCGATGTCTGCGATCTCGTCGACGTATACGACGGCAACGGCGAGCGGCCGTTCGCGAAGTGCCGCGACGGAAATCGATTCCTTGAAGCGGCGCAGAAAGCCGCGGCGATCGAGCCGCAACTGCTGATGCTCGCCGGTCGCCGCGGCGGTGTCCCCGGCTTCGCTGCCAAGCACGGGCCGAATGACGCATGTGGCGCGGTCCGGGCCCTGCGGAGTGACTCGAATCTCGTAGCGCGTCTCGCGCTCCTGGAAACGGGCTTCGACCGCGGTGCGGTCGGCAATGGCCTTGCGTGTGAGCTGGCGGATGAGCGCGGCCGTAGACGCGGACCATGCGGGCACGAAGCGCTCGCGGTTCGTCACGTCGCCGCCGCCGAGCTCGGCAACGGCCCGGCCGCCCGCGTAGGCGACCGGCGTTCCGTCGCGCTTCACGAGCAGAACCAGATCGGGCAGCGCCTCAATGAGCTCCGGCTTCGACATAGGGCCAACTGTAGCGAGAAGGTGCCCCGGCAAACCTAGACGCAAGTAGAATTTCGGGCATGGCCGAACGACGCTGTTTGAACTGCGGCATGGTCGCGAACGCGGTGCGGTTCGACCTCGACCAGGTGCCGCCGCGTGGCCGTTGCACCAAGTGCGACGAGAACCTCTACCTCCAGCACGACGGCAAGTTCCTCACGCGCGATATCGCGCATAGTCGCGAGACCGTGGCCCGCGCCCGCGAGAAACTCGACGAGCTGCTGCTCGACGGGTGGCGCGGCTACTATCGCGGCGTGCGCATCGTCGTCGGCGGTGGCCTGATCCGGGAAGAGGTGCTGGGGCAGCTTCGCTATTACCGCGAACGCGGTGTCATACGCGCCTACCGCGAGGACAGCCCGAATCGCGGCGCCATCGTGGCCACGCTGCGGGACTGAAACTGGGCTTTGAGCCGCCTTGCACGGTCAACCCCGTGGACCCAGGAGTCACGGCCAGCGTACGATGCCGGGCGAGTATCACTGGGGGACAGCCGTGCAATTCATTCAGCGTCTTTTGGCAGCCGCGACTGCGGCATGCCTTGCAGCCTCATTCGTCGCACCAGTCATTGCGCAGCAGGTCGTCGACCCCGGCTTCAAGAGCGTGGGCCGCGGTGCGCCCGTGGCCGGCGCGTTGCCAAACGTAACGCTTCCGTTCGGCCCTCGGGCTGCAAATGCGGATCCCGCGGAGACACAGCGGGCCGTGGAAACGCTGAACAAGGTTGGTTTCGTTGGGCCGTTCGCCTTCGGTCCGCTGCGCATCATCGCCGCACAGGACGGCAACGTGCCGGCGGGTGTGCAAGCGTTACCCGTAGACCTGTTCACGTCGAAGGACTTCTACTCGGATCGCGCGCTCTGGACAGACAAGCGCTACTTCCGTTGCAACAGCCCGCTCTCGCTCGAGTCGCAACGAGGCGCGTTGAACGGCTCGATGATCGGCAAGGATCCGCCGCGCACGGCTGCATGGGGATATTGCGATCGCGACTACCCGCGCGAAGGCATCGTGACCCCTTACAAATTCAAGACGGCGCAGGAGCACTACGAAGCGCTGCTTGCCGAAACCAAGAAGCGCGGCGGCCCCACGCAGCACACGTACAAGACGGTGCCCGGGGATATGAACGGGCGCTACGCGCCGGGCGGCTTCTTCGACAACTGGTATTCGGCGATGCTCAAGGTGCAACTCCCGACCGTGCTGTCGGTGCTGACGCCGGAATACCAGAAGCGCTTCGTCCAGGACATGTACCACCAGGGCAATACGAACGCGCCGCAGTGGCCGTCGCAGTACTGCTGGCCCGAGGGGTTCATGCGGCGCTGGTATTCGGCCGCGATCCAGTTTCCGCAGACCTTTATCGTGACGCCGTCGCTCGTGCACTTGGAGGCAGGCGTTGCCGACAACTTCATTACGAACATCCACGTCGGCCGCACATTCAACATGGAGGATGTCGCGAAGGGCGGGGTCCCCCGCCTGGGCCCGGCGGTGCCGCGCTGGTACGGCGAGACGATCGGCTTCTGGGACAAGGACGCACTGATCACGTGGACGTCGAACATCCAGGGGTGGGCCGGCCACGGCGTGTTCGAGTTCTCGAGCAAGCTACAGACGATCGAGATCTACTCGCCGGTGCGGGACAAGAAGGGCAACGTGACGGCGCTGAATCACGAGACGGTTTTCTATGACCCCGAGGCATTCGTCGAGCCCATCCGCATCGTGCGTAACTACGCGCGCATCTCCGGCTTCGAGCAGGGCGATCCGCCGCCGTTCATCGAGTGCATTCAGACGATCTATCCGATCAAGGGGCATTCGACGCCCGTGACGCCGGGCAGAGTCATCGAATACGAAGTGCCCGACATGTTCGGCCGGCCGTGGGCGCAAATGTGGGAGAAGTATTTCGAGCAGGGCATGAAGAAGCCGGAGCAGACCGACATCTTCGACTTCGAAAAGAAATAGAAGGCCACGTGAGCCACGACCACACGCCGAATTGGAAATTCGACGGCGTGCGCGTCGTGCGCTCGAGCGAGCTCGACATCAACACCCCGCAGACGGCAGGCATGAACCGCGCGGCCGCGATTACGACCGCGCGCACGGGTGCCGAGAAGCTCTGGGCCGGCACGGTAGTCATTCACCCAAAGGCGAAGACGGGCGCGCACCACCACGGCCCGGTCGAGAGCGTGATTTACGTGGTCAGCGGCAAGGCACGCATGCGCTGGGGCGAGAAGCTCGAGTTCATCGCCGAGGCGGGGCCGGGCGACTTCATCTTCGTGCCGCCGTACGTTCCGCATCAAGAGATCAACGCGTCCGACACGGAGCCGCTGTCATGCGTGCTGTGTCGGTCGGGTCAGGAGCCGGTGGTAGTGAACCTCGACATACCGGTCGTCGAGAAGCCCGAGGAAGTGCACTGGGTGGACAACATCCACCCAGCACCGAAGACCTAGCGAGCGGCTCGCTCGGCGTCTATTTCTGCGCCCCGCTCGGCTCGGTGGGTACCCACGCGCACTTCTTCGCTTGCCCCAGCTGAAACAGTTCGACAGCACGCGCCGGGATGTTCATGCTCGCCACCTTCGCGCCGCCGAGTTGCTGCGTAGCCAACGCTTGTAGCACGCCCGCTTCGAGGCCGCCGCGACCTTGCATCGCGTTGGCCGCGACAGCCGCGTTAGCCACAGCGCCGGCGCCACCACCGCGACCGCCGCTCAAGGCGCCGGCCATTTGCGTCGCCGCGCCGATGCTCGCGAGCTTGTCGCCGCCGCCGCCGGCGAGTCCGCCCAGGTTTCCGAGCGCGCCTGCGGCTTGGGCGACCGTGCCCACGTCGCCGCCGGCGCCTCCGAGCGCGCCGGTTGCGGCGCCGACGGCTTGCGCCGTGCCCAAAGCCGCGCCGACGCCGCGGCCTCCGCCTAATGCAGCGCCGAGGCCGCCTGCTGCCTGGCCGAATTTCTTGAAAAGACCGCCACCCTTTTTCTTCCCTTCCTCTGCGGGAGGAGCTGCATCAGCCACGCCTTGCTGCAGCGAGGTTTGAACCGCAGGATTCGCGAGCGCCTTCGAGAGCTCGTTTTGGAGCTGATCGCAGCCGAGCGATGCGTCGGCGGTCTGCGATGTCTGCGCCGGGAGTATTTCCAATTGCGCCAGCGCGGGAGTCGTCACGACGACACACAGGGCGATCAGAATACGCATGCATCTCTCCTAGTCATTGTTTGTCTAGTTCGCTAGTGAGGGCGGGGGAAGTCTGCTCCGGTCCCGGTACGCGCGCAACGGTTGGCAGGTACCGTTCAACGTTTGCGGGCGGTGGCGTACACCTCGATCCACGAGACGTTGGTGCAGCCGGCCGTGCCGTGCCCGCCCCCCGGCATCAGGTCGACGTAACCGACCTCGTCCACGCGGCTCAAATCCGGGTTGTTGACCTCGAGCTTCACGACCACTTTCTCGGGGTCGAGCTGGAACCAGCGCTGGTCGTCGAACGTGACCTCGGACACCACGAAGTTGCCGGTGAAGCCGTTCGTTCCGACCATGCGCCGCTGCGGGCTCTGGAATGTTTGGCTGCCGACGAGCAGCGTGCCGTCGGCGAGTTTGACCACCGGATGCAGCACGTGCAGGTTTTCCGTACGCGTGCGCCAACGCATTCGCGTGAGCCCGGTGAGATCGAGGTACGAGCCCTTGTACTTCAGTGTCAGCGCCACGGGCGACGTCGTGAAACCGTTCCAGACATCGGCAACGCCGTTGTGTGACGTGACCTGAATGTTCGCGGCATCCGGGCCGTAGACCTTCAGCTCGAGATCCTTGTTCGTAAGCGCCGCCGACGTGATGCGGCGATTCTCATCGGTCAGAGGCCCCGTGTGCGGCGGCTGCTGCCACACCTCGCGGAACAACAGCGGCGGCGTCTCGGCATCGTGCTCGAGGAACCCGGGATTCGTGGCGTTCGGCTGCGCGGCTGCGGCCGTCTGCGCGAGTGCGCCGTGCCCCCATGTGATTAAGATCAACGGCGTCGCGGCGCTCAGTGCCGCACGAAACCATGTACGAGAGAGAAAGCAGTTCGACTTCATTGTGTTCCCCCGGAGTGCAAGCTGACTGATGCGCGATCGGTGCCGTAGTGTGCGCCGCTGACGGTGCGGTGCGACAGATACGCCCAGTGCCCGTCACGTTTCGCATAAACCTTTTCGTACCACACCGAGAACCAGCGGCGCCCCTCGGGCGAGCCTGGGATGTGGCCGACGTACGTGCGCGGATGTTTGAGCGTGGCTGGTAGCTGTAGCGAAGAGCGTGCCGGCGATCGCGGCAAAAGACGCCAGTCTGAACGCGTTCATGCTCTAGTCCCCCCGGCTACGGCGTGTGCGCCGAGGAATTTGAGCATGGGGCACCATGGCAGTCCAGCGGTGCCAAGTCGTCGTAGACTCGCGGCATGGCGAAGACGCTGGCCAAGACCACACGCGCAACGAAGCACCTTACGCAGGCGGGTGTTCCGTTCACGGTTCACGCCTACGACTACGACCCTGATGCGGCCCGCATCGGGCTACAGGCCGCGGAGGCGCTGGGCGAGCCACCAGACCGCGTGCTGAAGACGTTGATGACGTTCGTGGACGACAAGCCGGCGTGCGTGATCGTGCCCTCGGACCGCGAGGTGGCGATGAAGAAGCTCGCCGCGGCCTTGGGCGGCAAATCGGCGCGGACCATGCCGCCCGCCGATGCCGAGCGCATTTCCGGCTACAAGGTCGGCGGCATCAGCCCGTTCGGGCAGACGCGCGTCATACCCGTGGCGATCGACGCGTCGGCCATGGCGCACGATGCCGTGTACGTCAACGCGGGCCAGCGCGGCTGGCAGCTACGGTTGCGCCCTCACGACGTTGCCGCCGTGCTGCGAGCCGTCGTCGCGGCTGTCGTGGCGTGAGCGCTTAGTTGCTTCGAGAAGAACCACGCGAGCAGTAGCAACGCCAACCCCGAGAAGACGAAGCTCCCCGTGTAGCCGACCGCTGCAATCGCGCGGCCGAACAGCGCGACACCGATGGCCTGCCCGCAGAACAAGCTCAGCGCGAAAGCCGAGATGGCGGTGCCGCGTGCGCGCGGGTACATCTCCGTCGCTTTCGTCTGCAGCGTGTTGTGCAGCATGTAGAAGCCGAAACCGCCGAGCGCGCACAGCGGCCCCGTCAGCTGCCAGAGCGGTGAGAACGGTAGGCACTCGTAGAACACGAGAAAAACGGCTGCGGCGCCTAGGACCAGGCCGATCTCGCCCAATCGCCGCAAGAGCTTTCGCACGAGCAGGGTGTAGAGCAAACCGCCAATGCCGAATCCAGCCAGCATCGCGCCGATGATCAGATACGAAAGATCGAAGGTCTGCTTCAGCCACGCACCGACGTAGGCAAAGCTCCCGTAGAAGAGCGCGCCTTCCAGGAACACCGTCAACAGAATCGTTCGCACCCAGGGCACGCGAAAGATTTCCTGGTAGGTGCGTAGGAAATGCTCGGTGGTCTCCGTCCTTTGTGCACGGCCGCTCTGGCGCTCGCGGCGGTCGAGGCGAAGCAGCGCGACGGCCACCACCAGAAAGGTGGCCGTGAGCACGTAGAACACTTCCCGCCAGCTCAGCCACTCGGCCACCGCTCCGCCGAGTGCGGGGCCCAGGATCTGGCCGCTCACGCTGAAGCTGATGAAGCGCGCGAGCGTCGATTGGCGATGTTCGTAGGTGGAGTGATCGCCGATCCACGCAATCGACACGGGAATGATGCCGGCCGCGCCTATTCCGGCAATGAAGCGCAGCACCGTCAACCACGTCAGCGTCGGCGCGAGTGCTGAGCCGAGCGAGCCCACGCAGGCGATCAGCATCGCTACGGCGACGGTTCTGAGCCGGCCCACCCGGTCGCCGAGCGGGCCGTGAACGATCTGAAACAAGCCGTACGAAAGCGTGAACGCCGTGACCACGATGGACGCGACGGTGGGAGCCACCGAGAAGTCTTCGGCCAGCGTGGGCAGCAGCGCGTCGAACATGCGCAGATTTGCGCCGGAAATAAATGCGGCGCTGGCGAGGAACGGGAACGCGGGAATTTCGCGGGTCGCGGTCAACCCATCGCCTGCGTGAGTGCCTTCGTCAAACGCGCCACCGTTGCGTCCACGTCGCCAAGCTTGTCGAGCCCGAAGAGGCCGATGCGAAACGCGCGGTAGTCGGCGGGCTCGCCGCACTGGAGCGGAACGCCGGCCGCGACCTGTGCGCCGGCCTTCGCGAAGCGCGGCACCATGTCGGCCGCTTGCGTGTACGAGACGACGACGCATGGCGCCTCGAACCCCGCGCCGGCGACGCTCGGTAATCCGCGTTCCTTGAACAGGGCGCGCACTCGTCGGCCGAGCTCGATCTGCCGTTCGCGCAGTTTCTCGAAGCCGAACTTCTCAGTCTCGATCATCAGGTCGCGCAGGCGACGCAGGCTGTCGGTCGGCAGCGTGGCGTAGTACGCGTGGCCGCCGCCTTCGTACGTTTCCATGATCTTGAGCCACTGCGCGAGATCCATCGCGAAGCTCGTGCTCTTCGTAGTCGTAACGCGCTCGCGTGCGCGTTCGCTCAACATCACGAGCCCCGCGCCCGGCGTGCCGGACCAGCCTTTCTGCGGCGCGCTGATCAGCACGTCGACGCCCGTCGCCTCCATGTTCACCCACAGCGTGCCGGACGCGATGCAGTCGAGCACGAACAACCCGCCGACGGCGTGTACCGCAGCGGCGACACGCTTCAGGTAATCATCGGGCAGCAGAATGCCAGACGCGGTCTCCACGTGCGGCGCGAACACGAGGTCGGGGCGCTCTTTGCCGATGAGTGCCTCCACTTCTTCGATCGGAGCGGGCACCCAGGGCGAATCCGTCGCGGTGCCGGTGCGGCGCGCTTGCAGCACGGAGGCGGCGGACGGGATGCCGCCGGCCTCGAAGATCTGCGTCCAGCGATAGCTGAACCAGCCGTTGCGTAAGATCAGGCAGCGTTTGCCCGTGGCGAGTTGCCGCGCGACGGCTTCCATGCCGTAAGTGCCGCCGCCGGGAACGATGGCGACCGAGCGTGCGCCGTAGACCTTCTTCAAGGTGGCCGAGATGTCGCGCATCACGCCCTGGAAGCTCGCCGACATGTGGTTCAGCGAGCGGTCGGTGAAAACGACCGAGAATTCGAGCAAGCCGTCGGGATCGACAGCCGAGATGGGGTTCGTGGGCATCCGTGCGCTCCGCATCGAGCAGGTTTATGGGGGCGCTAGCATACCGCGGCGGCCTCGAGCCCGTGATCCCGCGTTCAAGGCAAGGAGGGTGCTGCTGCGGGCGGGGATACGGCGTCGCACGCGGACACGTCGCGTCATATGCTCGGCCGTCTGCTTCAAGGCTTGCAGCTGCGCGTTGATCTCGTCGCGCATGCCGCGAATCTCTTCGTGCATGGCGCGCGCATCCTCGATGGTTTGCTGCTGCCGAAATTCGGCGAACAGGTAGCCGCCGGCGGCCGACGCGATCATCAGTGCGGAGAGGGCGGCGTAGGAGCGCAGCGCGCGCACGTCCCGCGCGTTTTACATAGTCGAACGCTACGGCGACGGAGGCGTGAGGATGAACTTGCCGTCGACGATGGGGTTGCGCTCCTCGCCCTCGCAGTCCTCGTACACCATGCGGTGGATCTGAGTGACACGCTGGTACTTGCGCTTCATGTGCCACGGTGCCGTGAGGTTCTTGGGGTCGGTGATCGTGATCTCATTCTCCAAGAGATCCTTGTTCCGCATTCGGATGCGCTCGTTGAAGTGCGCGTCCGCGCTTAAAGTAGCGATCATCTGCGACTCTTCGATGCCGCCGAACGCAATCACGGCGGAGCCCTCGCGTCCCGGGAACGCGGATTTCACCGCGATGGTGTCGACTACGAGTGTGTCGCCTTCCCAATGGCCGATCGAATCGCCCCACGGCGTGGGCCACAGGTCGTCCTTGCCGGGATGCTCGCGTCCGTCCGTGTATATGTGGCGAATCTCGCGGCTCGAGAAGATCAGCGCCGTCTCGTTGCGTGTAGGCAGAATCTCGAACATCAACGGCGACTCGAGCATCACCGTCGGATAGCCGAACGTGCAGGCTGTCACCGCGCCGCCGGGATCTTTGCCCTGGCGCATGGCGTCCATGGCCGCGCGTTGTCCCGCGACTATTCTGTCGATGACCGCTTGAGATTCAGGGGTGAGCGGCGGCGACCATTCGAGCTCCTTCAATACTTGTTCGAGTGGTTCGTAGAAACCGCCATCGGGGCTCGGCGTGGCGCCGACGTTCTCCCACTGGCCCGCCCAGTCCGGCGGTTGCGCCGGCGTGCACGCCGTGGCCACGCACGCGCCGAGCAGCGCCGCCGCGGTGCGCGTCGGCCGACGTCGGTTCACTTGCGTGGCTCCGGTCGCGCGGGCGGCGCGCTGCCGATCAACGGCCCGGTCGGGCCGGTGCCGGAGAGGTACTGGCCGCCGTTGTCGCCGTCGACGAGCGGATGGATGTTCAACGTGACCTGATCGCCGGGCTTCAACGTCCCCGGGCGCCACCCCGTGCGCGACAGATGCTCGGGGCTCGTCATCTCGATGCTCCACTCGCTTTCGGCGCCCTGGTCGTTCTTCACGAGCACTTGGATGAAAACGTGCGGGTTCGTCCAGCGCAGCTCTTTCACGGCGCCTTTGAGCGCGAGCGTTTTCGTCTGGTCGAACATGGCGAAGGAGTGGTGGGCGAGCGCGGCGCCCGTGGCGACCAGCAGCGCGATTACGACCGAGGCGCGGGACAACAGCGTGTTCATCGTTTGAAGTATATGCTCGTAGTGCGATTGGCCCATTGCTCAAATCGTCTGCGGCCGACGAGTGGCTCGCCGGCCGGGGTGAAACTACCTGTATTGCACATGGAGATTCGCATGAAGAACCGAACCGATCCCGTCGACGAAGCAGGCCGCGAGTCCTTTCCCGCGAGCGACCCGCCGGCGTCGAATCTGCCCGACCACGCGCCGCCCTTCAAGCTGCCCGAGCTGCCGTACGATTACGCGGACCTCGAGCCGATTGTCGACAAGGAGACGATGGAGCTGCACCACGATAAGCACCATCGTGCGTACGTGGACGGACTCAACAAGGCCCTCGCCAAGCACCCGGGGTTGCGCGGCTCAAGCATCGAGTTGCTGCTGCGCGATCAATCAAAGGTGCCGGAAGACATTCGCGCGCAAGTTCACAACATGGGCGGCGGCCACTATAACCACAGTCTGTTCTGGCAATGCATGACGCCCGACGCGGGTGCGGTCGGAACCGACCTGCGCAAGGCAATCGATGCGGCCTTTGGCTCGTTCGATAAATTCCAGGCCGCATTCGAAGCGGCGGGCAAGAAGCAGTTCGGCTCGGGTTGGGTGTACCTCGTGGCCAATTCGGCTCAGAGCTTCGACCTCGAGATCGTGACGCTGCCGAACCAAGACACGCCGTTCGACCTGCGTCGCGTGCCGATCCTGGGCTGCGACCTGTGGGAGCACGCGTACTACTTGAAGTACCACAACCGGCGCCCCGACTGGCTGAAGGCCTGGTGGCAGGTCGTGGACTGGCAAGCGGCGGGCGCGCGCCTGGAAGACGCCAAGTGATCATGAGGGAGAGCTAGACCCCGGGCCAGCCACCGAGCCTCCGGTCGAAGCTGCCGGCGCACCGAAGGCGTGAGCGTCAATCGCCGGCAGCGCTACCAGTCGTGCCGGCTACCGTTCCACTTCCAAAACCCGCCCGTGTTTTGCAGTGAGAGTTGATCGACGACATTGGCGATGCCGGCGGCGCTTTCGCGCGGCGTAATGGATGCGCCCGCGCCGCCCATGTCCGTTTTCACCCAACCGGGGTGAACGACGCCCACGGCAACGCCGTGCGACTTTAGCTCGGGCGCGGCCAGGCGCATGAACTTGTTCAGCGCCGCTTTGCTCGCGGAGTAGCCGAGAGCGAAAGTCATGTCGAGCGACATCGCGCCGAGCTGACTCGTGACGCTCATCACCTTCGCGTTTCGCGAGCGCTTCAGCGCAGGCAACAGCGCCTGCATTACGCGCACCGGGCCGAGCGCGTTGACGTTGAACGCGTCGGCCCACGCGGCGAAGTTCATGCTCGTGGCGGTCTGCTCTTCCGGCGGCCCACCGCTGATGCCTGCGTTATTGATGAGCGTGTCGACGGCAGCGCTGCCGAGTTGCTGCGCGAGTGCCGCGACCGATTTGTCGTCGGCCACGTCGAGTGTGGCCACGGTGACCGTGTGCTGCTTCGCGAGCGCGAGGAGGTCTCCGGCCTTGCTCGGCGCGCGGCAGCAGGCGAACACCGTGTCGCCGCGCTCCGCATAAACGGTTGCTAGCGCCAGCCCAATGCCGCGGTTCGCTCCCGTGATGACGATGGTGCTCATGCGAGAAAGGCGGAACGAGGCGCCCGCTACGCGGGCGCGCCGAGCTAAACGTTCGCCGCCTTCAGCGCCGCCAGCACGCGTTCCTTGCGGAACGGCGCGCGCCGCAGCCGCACACCCGTCGCGTCGTAGATGGCGTTCGCCACCGCCGCGATCATCGGCTTGTGGCTCGCTTCGCCCGCGCCGTAGTGCGGCAGGTCCGGGCGATTCGGGTTCGGGTCGCCGTTCACGATCACCACGTCGATCTTCTCCGGCGCGTCGGAGTGGCGCAGGCTCGGATGCGTGGCCCAGTCGACGCTCGTGACCTTCTCGGTGTCGAACTGCACTTCTTCCCACAGCGCGCGACTCAACCCGTGCTGCATGCCGCACTCGACCGTGCGCGTGAGGCCGAGCGGATTGATCGTGAGCCCGCAGTCATGCGCGCACACGAGACGCTTCGCCCACACGCGGCCCGTCTCGCGGTTCACTTCCACTTCGGCGATCACGGCGACGACGGTGTTGCTGCGATACGTGTAAGCGATGCCGCGGCCCGTGAGCACGGCGCCTTTGCCGCGCGGTTTCGGTCCCGCGCGTTCGTCCCAGCCGAAGGTATTGGCGGCCGCCTTGATCACGGCGAGCGAGCGAGCGCGCCGGAACACGTCGTCCTCGGTGCTGCCGGCGATCATGTCGAGCCGGAACTTCACTGGATCGGTTTTCGCCGCCGCGGCGAGCTCGTCGATAAACGACTCGAACGCGAACGTGACCTGGGGTCCGTTCGGATCGCGCAGGTTGCCCGTGCGCAGCGGTGTTTCCCAGATCAGCGGCAGGCTCACGACCTGCGCCGTCATGCGCTGATTTGGAATCGCGTACTGTACCGACGGCTTCTCGGCATTGCCCGGCGCCGTCTTCGCGGGCCGCTTGCCCATGAGCTGAGCAATGAGCACCGTCTCGGGTTCGTTGTACCAGAGGTGGTTGCCGTCGAGCGAGCGTGCGTCGTACTCGATTGCCACGAGCTTGCCTTGTGCGTCGAGACCGCCGCGCAGCTTGAACGCGTGCGCCGGGCCCTTCGTGTCCCACGCTGTCTCTTCGTGGCGCATCCACTGCACGCGTACCGGGCGGCCGAGCTCGCGCGCGAGGAACGCGGCCTCGAAGCCGGCGTCGTCGGCGGCCGTGCGGCCGTACACCTGCGGCCCGTCCATGTACACCACGCGCACGTTCTCGCGCGGCATTCCCAGGAATTGCGCGACGCCGTTGCGCTGGCCGTAGGACTTCATGTCGTTCGTGTAGATCGTGACCTGGTCGCCCGAAGCGTCGGCGAGCGCGTGCGCGGGGCCGATGGCCGTGTGCCCTTGGAACGGCACGTCGTACTCGGCCTCGATCACGTGCGCGGCGCCTTTTAGTGCTGCGGCGGAATCGCCTTTGATCTCCGACTTGTCCGTGAACGTGGGCTTCGCACCGCGGATGTACTCGAAGAGCTTGTCGGAGGAGGGGAACGGCGCCTCGGCTGGCTTCGTCCACTCGGCCTTCAATTGCCGCGCGGCTTGAATGGCTTGCTCCTCGCGCTCGCAAATCACAGCGAGGTAGTTGCCGTGGCGCACCACCTTCACGAAGCCGGGAATGCTCGAGACCGACGACTCGTCGACGCTACGCAGCGTGGCGCCCGCGAGCGGCGGCTTCACGTTGCGCGCGTGCACCATGCCCGGCAGTTTCATGTCCACGGCCCACGTGAGCGAGCCATCGACCTTGCCCGGAATGTCGTAACGCTGGATCGGCTTGCCGACCGTGTGCATGTCCTGCACGGCTTTCACAGGCGCCGTGCCCGTGGTGTAGTCCACGTTCTTGCCCGTGAGCGCGACGTTGAAGCGCTTGCCCCCCACGAGCTCGGCATAGGTGACCGACTTCTTGGGATCGGACTTCACCGAGATCACGGCGCCTTGCACCGCGAGCCCCGCGACCGGCACCTTCAGGTGCTCGGCGCCGAGATCGAGTAGCACGCGCCGCGCTTCCGCGGCGACTCGGCGCGCGGGCCAGCCGTCGCGCTCGATCGCATCCGAGCCGCCGGAGCCGCCTTGGTCCGGCGTGATGTCGGTGCTGCCCATGACGAGCCGCGTCTTGTCGTACGCGATGTCGAGCTCGTCGCACATCATCTGGCGGAACGCCGTGCCGGTGCCCTGGCCGCCGTCGGTCTTGCCGACGAAGAACGTGGCGGTGTTGTCGGGGTGGATCACGATCCAGGTATCGAGCTTCAGGAAGTCGGGGTCCGCGTACGGGCCCGGGCTCGGGGCTTGCGCGAGCGCGCGACCGCCGGGAATACCGCCGACGCCGACGGTCACCACCAGGGCGCCCGACGCGGCGAGAAAGCCGCGGCGCGACATCGCGGGGTTCGCGCTGCGCAACGCGTCCTCGATCGCCTTCGGAAGCGTGAATGACGTGCTCATTTCGCCCCCTCCGTGCTGCTCGAGAGATCGCCGTGTGCGACACGCTTGATCGCCTGCTGCACGCGGTAGTACGTCATGCAGCGGCAGAGAATGCCCTCCATGCCGTCGCGGATCTGCGCGTCCGTGGGATTCGGGTTGCGGTCGAGCATGGCCTTGGCGGTCATGATCTGGCCGTTCTGGCAGTAGCCGCACTGCGGCACCTGCTCGTCGATCCAGGCCTGCTGCAGCGGGTGCAGCTTGCCGTTCTTCGCGATGCCCTCGAGCGTGGTGATCTCACCCTTCGCTACCCCGCTTACCGGGGTGATGCACGAGCGGATGGCGACGCCGTCGACGATGACCGTGCACGCCCCGCACTGCGCGAGACCGCAGCCGAAGCGCGGGCCCTTAAGGTTCAGGTCGTTGCGCAGCACATATAGAAGAGGAGTGGCGGGCTCGACGTCCACCTCGTGGGTGGCGCCGTTGACGCGCAGGGTGATGGCACTCATGGGGACTCCCGGACTGGAAAGTGGCTGAATATGGAGACCCTAGAACAAACCTCGGCCGAACTCAAAGGCGGCGGCGGGGCTTGGCAGGTCCCTGAAGCATTCTCTGATTTCCGTCGCGCCGTTTCTAGGCGACAATCGACCCATGGACGGGGGCGATCCACATGCGACGTAATGTTGGGCTGGCCGGCGCCGCCGTTGCGGTCGCGGTAGCGGCCGCCGTCGTGGTGGTGGTCCCACGGCTCGAGCAGCAGCGCGAGCAGCAGCGGTTCGCGCTGTTCACGAAGTACTGCACCGACTGTCACAACGCCGCGGACCTCGCGGGCAATCTGTCGTTCGAGCACGTGACTCCCGAATCCGTGCCGCAGCACGGCGCGCAGTTCGAAGCCGCGATCGTGAAGTTGCGCGGCCGTCTGATGCCGCCGCCGGGCAACCCACAGCCCACGAAGGACGAGGTGGACGGGCTCATCGCGGGTCTCGAACGCACGCTCGATGAGCACACGCAAGGGCAGATAGGTTACGTGGCCGCGCAACGGCTCGATCGCACGGAGTATGCGCACGCGGTGAAAGCGCTGCTCGACGTGGACATCGACCCGAAGGAATACCTGCCGGCCGAGATCGAAATCCACGGCTTCACGAACATCGCCGCCGCGCTCAGCACCTCGCCAGCATTCGTCGACCAATACGCGAATGCCGCGACCGCAGTTGCCCACCTCGCCGTCGGCGAGCCGAAGCCCAAGGTGGTCAACGCGTATTTTCCGCCGCCGACTGCACACCAGGACGCTTATGTGCCCGGGCTGCCACTCGGCACGCGTGGCGGAACGAAGTTCATGCACACGTTCTTGGCCGACGGCGAGTATCGACTCTCGATCGCGGATCTCGGCTTGGGGCTCTATCCGCGCGCGGTCGAGACGCGGCAGACGCTCGTGGTGCTCGTCGATCGCGCCGAGCAGTTTCGCGCCGACATCGGCGGGCCCGAGGATCTCGCACTCGTGAACCTAGGCGGCGCACCCGCGCGTGCCGAGGTCATGAGCCGGTTCAAGAACATACCGTTGAAGGTCACGGCCGGCACGCACGAGATCGCTGTCACTTTCGTCGAGCGCTCGCGCGCGGCGGACGACGAGCAGATCGCCGACTACGGCCCGAGCGCCGGCTTCGCGTTCGCGAGCGGGCAACGCGTGGCGGGCATCCTCGCCGGCATCAACATGACGGGCCCGTTCAATTCCACGGGGCTCACGAAGACCGAGAGCCGCAAGAAGCTGTTCACCTGCGAGCCCGAGGTCGCGGCGCGTGAACGCGAATGCGCGCAGGAGATCACGGCGAACCTCGCGCGCCGCGCATTCCGCAGGCCCGTGAGCCAGGGCGATGTCGATCGCCTCATGAAGTTCTTCGACGAAGGCAGCAAGAGCGCCGGCGGTTTCAGCGAAGGCATCGAGCTGATGACGACGGCGGTGCTCGCGAGCCCTGATTTCCTGTACCGCTCGATAGCGCCTGCGAAAGACACCGCGGCCTCGAGTCATGCGCTGGCGCCGCTCGAGCTCGCGTCGCGCCTCTCCTTCTTCTTATGGAGCCAGGGCCCCGACGAGGAGCTGCTGAAAGTCGCGGAGTCCGGGGCGCTCGCGCGCGAGAGTGTGCTCGCGGCCCAGGTCACGCGAATGCTGAAGGACCCGCGTGCGGAAGTGCTCGTCACGAGTTTCGCCGAAGGCTGGCTCCGCGTCGCCGATCTCGACGCGATTCAGCCGGACAAGAATATCTATCCGGAGTTCTCTGAAGGGCTGCGTCAGGATTTCGCCGACGAGATTCGGTTATTCCTGGAAAGCGTGCTGCTCGAGGACCGCAACGTGCAGACGCTGCTCACGGGCGACTACACGTTCGTCAACGAGCGGCTAGCGCGTCACTACGGCATCGACGGCGTTGTTGGCCCGCAGTTTCGCCAGGTGAAGCTCGCAGATCCCGTGCGTCACGGACTGCTTGGCAAAGGCGCGGTGCTGCTGCGCACGTCGTACGGCAACCGCACGTCGCCAGTGCTGCGCGGCCAATGGGTGCTCGACAAGCTGATGGGCACGCCGCCGACTCCGCCGCCGCCGGGCGTTGAGACGAATCTCGACACGCCCGAAGGCGAGCAGCCGAAGACCGTGCGCGAGCGTTTGGAGCAGCATCGAAAAAACCCCACCTGCGCCGCGTGTCATGGAGTGATCGATCCGAACGGCCTGGCGCTCGAGAACTTCACGGCCACCGGCGCCTGGCGCACGGTGGACAAGGAAGCCGGTACGCCGATCGACGCGCATTCGGAGCTCTCGGGCGGCCGCCCCATCGATGGCCCCGCCGCGCTCACGGCCGCTCTGCTCGCGCGCGACGATCAGTTCGTGCAAGCGCTCACGCAGAAACTCATGATGTACGCGCTCGGGCGTGAGCTCGAGTACTACGACATGCCGCAAGTGCGCGCGATCGTCCGCGCCGCGAAGGGGCAGGATTACAAGTTCTCGGCGCTGGTGGCCGGTATCGTGCAGAGCGACGCGTTTCGCATGCAGGCGGCGCAACCAGAGGCAGAATCCGCTAATCGAGGCTCGGCTCAGGCGTCACTCGGCGCCGGCAAATAAGGGGTAGCTCGCCATGTTCATCACGAAGAAGCATTTGTCCCGCCGTACGGTGCTGAAAGCCGCTGGCGTCAGCTTGAGCCTGCCGCTGCTCGACGCGATGATCCCCGCCGCCACGGCGCTCGCCCAAACCGCCGCGAAGCCGAAGCTGCGCGCCGGGTTTTTCTATATTCCGCATGGCGCGATCATGTGGAACACGCCCTACGGCAAGGACATGGATCACTGGACGCCGACCGGCGCGGGCGCCGACTTCAAGTTGAGTCCTATCTTGAAGCCGCTCGAAAACTACAAAAAGTACGTCGCCACGTTCGGCAACCTCGAGAACAAGCTACCGCAGGGCTCCGTGCACACGATCGTGCCGGGCACCTGGCTCTCGAGCGTGAAGCCCGACCAGAAAGCCACGGGCGCGCACATGGCGCAGACGATCGACCAGATGATCGCCGAGAAGATTGGCGGCGACAGCGTGTTGCCCTCGCTCGAAGTGGCGTCCGAGACCACGACGCAGAGTGCCGCGTGCGGCACGGGTGCCTGCTACTACAGTTCCACGCTCACGTTCCGCAACGCCACGACGCCGCTGCCGATGGAGTTCAATCCGCGCAAGGTGTTCGTGCAGTTGTTCGGCGCGGGCGATAACGCCGAAGAGCGCGCGATTCTCGCGCATCGGCGCTCGAGCGTGCTCGACATGATCAACGGCCGTACGCAGGAGTTGAAGCGCGACCTTGGCCCCGCCGATCAACGCGTGCTCGACGGTTACCTCGAATCCGTACGGGAGACGGAGCGGCGCGTGGCGAAGGCTTCGGAGCGCGATCTCTCCGGCATCGATCTGCCCGGCGCGCCGATCGGCGAGCTGCCGGATTTCGACGAGCAAGTGAAGTTGATGTTCGACCTGATCCACCTCGCGTGGCAGGCGAACATCACGCGCGTGACCTCGTACATCATGGTGGCCGAGGGCACGAACCGCACGTACAACCACATCGGCGTGTCCGATGCGTTCCACCCGCTGTCGCATCACGCGAACAACAAGGACCGCATCGAGAAGCTCGTGAAAGTGCAGACATACCACGTGCAGCGGTTCGCGGATTTCATGGACAAGCTCGCGAAGACGCCGGACGGCGAGGGTTCGCTGCTCGATCACTCGCTCTTGATGTACGGCTCGAACATGAGCAACAGCGATCGGCACAACAACTATCCGCTGCCGGTAATGCTGGCGGGCGGGGCGAACGGCCAGCTCAAGGGCGGGCAGCACGTGAATCTGCCGGAGTACACGTCGTTCTCTAACCTGCACCTCACCGTGCTGAACAAAGCGGGGCTCGAGCAGAAGAGCATCGGCGATAGCACGGGCGAGATCGCGGGCGTCTAGTCGAGGGCATCGGGGGATGTCGCTCGTAACGGAAATCTCGCGGCGAGATGTGTTGCGTGGGCTTGGGGCGTTGAGCCTCACGCCGCTCGCTGTCTCCGTCGCGCGTGCGGCCGACTCGCTGACGGTCGCTAACGTGGTGCCCGGCATCCATGTGATCACTGGCGGTGGGGGCAACGTCGTCGTACTTGCGACTAGCGCAGGGCAAGTACTCGTCGACAGCGGTTCTGCTACGGCCCGCGAGCAGACACTCGCGGAGATCGCGAAGCTCGGGCCGGGCGAGAAGGTCGTCGCGCTCGTCAATACTCACTGGCATCCTGATCAAACGGGGGCCAATGAGGCGCTCGGCATGGCCGGCGCCACCATCATCGCGCACTCGAAGACTCGGCAGAGATTGACTGCTGGGTGGTATGTGCCGAAGGAAGATCGCTACGAGAAGCCGCTGGCGGCGGCGGGCCGACCGACGAAAACGTTCTTCACGACCGAAGCAGCCACGTTCGGCGACAAGAAGATCGAGCTCGGGTATCTGATCGAAGCGCATACAGACGGGGATGTGTATGTGCGCTTCGCAGACGCGAACGTGATTGCGGCAGGCGATGCGATTTCGCCGCAGCGCGATCCGGTGCTCGATTGGTTTGGCGGCGGCTGGCTCGGCGGGCGCGTCGATGCGCTGAAGAAGCTGCTCGAGCTCGGTGACGCGCGCACGCGTTATGTGCCGAGCTTCGGCCCCGTGGTCGGGCGCGCCGAGGTGCAGGCCGAGTACGACCTCATGCTCGCCATCTTCGATCGCTTCGTCGTAAATCTGCGGCAAGGCCAGACCGCTGCGGACATGCAGAAAGCCGGTTTGCTCGATGGCTTGCCGCGTATGTTCATGGATCCCGCCAAGTTTCTGTACGACGCACACAAGGGTTTCTGGGCACACCACAACAAGCTCATGCCGGATATCGTATGAACAAGTTTCTGATGGCTGGTGCCTTCGCACTGATTTCGAGCTCCGCCTTCGCGGCAACGCCGCTCGCGGACGCGATCGAGAACGGCCGCCGCGACGACGTGCTGAAGCTCATCGAGCAAGGCGCCGACGTCGACGCCGCGCAGGGTGACGGCACCACACCTCTACAGTGGGCGGCGTACAAGCTCGACGTCGACCTCGTGGAGCGGTTGCTTACGCGCGGCGCGAAAGCGGCCACGCAGAACCGCTTCGGCGCCACGCCGCTCGGCGAAGGCGCGAAGGCTGCGAACCTCAAGATCGTGCAACTCCTGCTGAAAGCCGGCGCGCCGGTAGACGCCGCAAACGGCGACGGCGAGACGGCGCTCATGCTCGCCGCCCGCACGGGCTCGGCCGACGTGATGAGCGCGCTGATCGGCGCCGGTGCGAACGTGAACGCGCGCGAAGCGTGGCGCGATCAGACCGCGCTCATGTGGGCTGCCGAAGCCGGTGACGCGAAGGTCGTGAAGCTCTTGATCGATCACGGCGCCGACGTGCATGCGCGCGCCGCCACCAACGACTGGGGCACGCAGATCACGAACGAGCCGCGCGCACAGTATCGCCCCACGGGCGGACTCACCCCGCTGCTGTACGCGTCGCGCGCGGGCTGCGTTGACTGCGTGCGCGCGATCCTCGCCGCGGGCGAGAGCGCAGACCGGCCGACACCGGACGGCGAGACGGCGCTCATGCTCGCGATCGACAACTACGAGTTCGACACGGCGAAGGCGCTGCTCGACGCAGGCGCGAACACGCTCGCCGTGGATTGGTGGGGCCGCACGGCGCTGTACAACGCGGTGGACATGAACACCTACCGGCCGCGCACGGGAGAGCCGCATCCGCGCTCGAAGACGACGACCGGCATGCAGCTCGTGACGGCGTTGATCGCGGCGGGCGTGGACGTGAACGCGCAGCTGAACTTCCACCGACCCGGGCGCGGCGGCAACAGCCAGCGCTTCGTCGACGATCTGCTCACGACGGGCGCGAGCCCGCTATTGCGCGCCGCGATCATGCACGACAACGACACCATGCGTGCGCTGCTAGCCGCGGGCGCGCAGGTGGATCTGCCGAACGTCATGGGCGTGACGCCGCTGATGGCTGCGGGGGGCGTCGGCGTGCGCGAGCCCGGCTTCGGCGCGAATCGCTCGCCGGATTTCACGAGCAAGAAGATCGAGAGCGAAGTCATCGCGTCGCTCGACATCCTGCTCGCTGCCGGCGCCGACGTGAACGCCGGCATCGCGGATCTACAAAGCCGCACGGCGCGCATCGCGCGCCAGAACTCGATGACGGATCGGCAGGGCCAAACGGCGCTGCACCAGGCAGCCGGTCGCGGCTGGCCGCAAGTCGTCGCGTACCTGCTCGCGCACGGCGCGAACGTGGGCGCGAAGGACGGTCTCGGCCGCACCGCACTCGCTCTTGCGACGACGCCGGTGCAGGGCCGGCCCGTGCCGAACGGCGAGAAGATCGCCGACATGCTGAAGACCGCGGCCGCGGGCGGTACGGCCACCGCGCGCGTTGCGCCGGGAAACTGACGGGGGGAAACGTATGCGAATCGACTCGAAGCGCGCCTCAGTGGCTGCGCTTGCTGCGATGTTCTGCTCGGCGAGCGCGCTCGCGCAACACTCGCCCGCTGCGCCGCCGAAGTTCACGGCGAAGCAACTCACGACTCCTTCCACGGACGGCTGGATCACGAACGGCGGCAACCTCTACAACCAGCGCTATTCGCCGCTTGCGCTCATCGACAAAGACAACGTGGCCAAGCTCAAGCCGAGCTGGCGCACGCACTTGAACGGCTCCGCCACCGAGAGCAAGTACTCGGGCCAGGGTCAGCCCATCGTTTACGACGGCGTGATCTACATTTCCACGGGCGCGGACGACGTGTTCGCACTCGACGTCGACACCGGCAAGATTCTGTGGACCTACGAGGCGCATCTCGACGACAAAATCAGCGTGGTCTGCTGCGGCTGGGAGAGCCGCGGTGTCGCGGTCGGCGAGGGCAAGATCTTCGCGGGGCAGCTCGACGGCAAGCTCGTCGCACTCGATTACAAAACCGGCAAAGTGCTGTGGACCACGCAAGCCGAGACGAATGCGGACGGCTTCAGCATCACCACCGCGCCGCTGTATTACAACGGCCTGCTGATCACTGGCTTCGCGGGTGGCGACAAGGCCGCGCGTGGCCGAGTGAAAGCGTTCGACGCGAAGACCGGCAAGCTCGTGTGGACGTTCTACACGGTGCCCGCGCCCGGCGAATTCGGCCACGACACTTGGCCCGCGAACAACGACACATGGAAGCACGGCGGTGCCGCCGTGTGGCAGACACCGGCCGTCGATCCCGAGCTCGGCCTCGTGTATTTCTCCACCGGCAATCCCGGCCCCGATCTGAACGGCTCCGTGCGGCCCGGCGACAACCTCTTCACTGTGTCGATGGTTGCCATCGAAGCGAAAACCGGCAAGTACCGCTGGCACTTCCAGCAAGTGCATCACGACCTGTGGGATTACGACTCGCCGAATCCCGTGGTGCTATTCGACGCCACGGTGAACGGCGCGAAGCGCAAGGGCATCGTCGAGATCGGCAAGACGGGCTACGTGTACATTCTCGATCGCGTCACGGGGAAGCCGCTCGTCGGCATCGAAGAACAGCCCGTGATGCAGGAGCCGCGGCAGAAGACTTCGGCCACGCAACCGATTCCCGTCGGCGACGACGTGATCCCGCACGAGATCGACATCGAGCCCGAGGGCTTCAAGCTCATCAACAACGGCCGAATCTTCACGCCGTTCTGGGACCAGCCCGTGGTCGTGAAGCCGCTCGCCACCGGTGGCGCGAACTGGCCCCCGAGCTCGCTCGATCCCGAGACGAGCCTGTTCTACGTGTGCACGGGCGACGGCGCCGCCGCGTATTCCACGAAAGAGGGCGGCACCGAATGGGTGATCCCAAAACCAGGCGGCCGCTACTTCGGCGGCGACTACACGCGCTCGCGCGTGCCGCGGCGCGGCGTGCTCGCGGCCGTGGACGTGCGCACGAATCGCCTCGCATGGCGGCAGCAGTGGGGCGAACTCTGCTACGCGGGTTCCACCGTGACGCGCGGCGGCTTGCTCTTCATCGGCCGCAACGACGGCCGCTTGCAGGCGCTCGATAAATCGAACGGCGCGCTGCTCTGGGAGTACGAGACAGATGCCGGGATCCACGCGGCAGTGAGCACGTTCGAGCGCAAGGGCCAGCAGTACGTGGTGGCGCTCTCCGCCGGCGGCTTCTTCCCCGGCACGAAGCGCGGCGACAGCGTGTACATGTTCGCGCTCGATGGCGGCGGCGTGTCGGACGGCGCGAAGGCGGAGCCCTCGGGCGGCGGCGTGGAGCTCACGCACTAGCGGAGCAAAAAAAACGCCGGGGCCATCTCTGGCCCCGGCGTGTACAACACCGCTCTCAGTTGTTCAGCGCGCCGGCCGTGATCCACGAGCGAATCGTGGCGATCGTCGTGGTATCCAGGAACGGTCCACCGAACGGCATTTGTGCGCCGGTGATTCCCGCAGTGCCCTCGACCTTGTGGATCAGGTAGCTGTTGTCGGGATCGCTCGGCTTTACGCGCATCAGCGTTGATTGCTCGATGCTCGCCACGTTCACGATGGCCGCGAAGCTGCCGCCAGCGCGAAGATCCATCGATCCCGGCAATGCACCGCCGGCTGGGTTGCTGCCGTTGTGGCAACCCGAGCACTTCGGCGTGAACACGTTCGTCTGCACCTCCGTCAACGTCGACGCTGCAGGCGCGGCGACGTTCGCGACAGTCACCGTCAGGACCGCCGTGCTACCGACGTTGCCGTTGGCGTCCGTCGCGATCGCACGCAGCTTGGCGCTGCCGTTCGCCACCGTGGTGGTATCCCACTGCACGGTGAACGGACTCGCGGTGGCTTCGCCGATCTTCGTGGTGCCGTTCAGGAAGAACTGCACTTTGTTGACCACGACCAGGTTCGTCTGGTTCGCCGTTAGCGTCACCGTGCCGCTCAGGCTGCCCGCCGGCACGATGAGCGTGAGCGTGGGCGGAGGGCCGAGCGTCGGTGCGGTGGCGCCGAGATCGATGCGGCCGTAGCGGCCGTTGACCTCGTCGTTCGTGCCTGCGGCGAAGAACAGCGTGGCGTGCGGCTGGTTCGCGGCGTCGTTGCCGAACGTCAGGCCCCAGAGGCCCGGCACGGCGAATGCGGTGCCCGTGCTGCCGCTGAGCTCGCCAATGTAGCGGCCGCTGTCGATGTCGTAGCCGTGGATCTTGCCGTCACCGAAGTTGCCGACGATCAAGGCTCCGCTCAGCGTGCCATAGTCGGACGGTGCAAGCGTCAAGCCCCACGGCGCGTTCAGCTTGCCGCTTTCACCAGCGAGGCGCTTCACGAACACGCCGTTCGTGTCGAAAACGTTCACCACGCCCAAACCCGCGCCGGCCGCTTCGTCGGCGGGATTGGACGTGTCGTGCTTCGCGTATGCCACGTAGATGCGCGTGGTGCCGCCTTTCGTGATGGCCTGGATGCCGAATGGGCCGTAGCCCGCGGGCAGGGATGTATCGGCGAATGCGAAGCCAGTCGTTTGCTTCGCGTACGTGGCGTTGAACACGTCGACCTTGCCGTTCTTGAAGTCAGCGGCGTACAGAAAATTGCCGGCGCCGTTGTTCGCTGCGGCGAGGCCCTTGTAGACCGCGCCGTCGGTCGCCGTGTACACGATGATGGCATTCGCCACGTCCACCGCGCCGGACCAACCCGCGATACTGCCGCCTTCACCGTCGAAGATGAAGTTGGCCGCCGCGGTCGTCGTGCCGTTGGTGATGACGAAGTCCGTGGTGGTGTTCGCCACGATGCCGGTGGGATCGAACGGGACCGCGGCGGTGGCCGCGAAGTGTGCGACGACCGGGGTGATGACGCCGTTGCCGTTGTAGAGCGTCGACGTCTCGCTGTGGTTGTTCGCCACCCACATCGGCGACGTGGCTCCGAGCGCCAGGCCCCACGGGTTCGTGAGCTGCGGGTCGGTGACGAGTGCGGTGCCGCCCACCTGGTCCTCAACCAAGCTCGTGGCCGTGTACGCGCTGGCCGCGTTGACCGTGAGCGTTGCGGTTTGAGTTGCGCTGCCGGTGTAGCTTCCACCGGTGCACGTCAGCGTGTACGCGACGGCGCCCGCGGCCGTCGGCGTGACATCGAGCGTGCCGCTAGCCGCTTGTGCGCCGGTCCAGCCGCCGCTCGCTGTGCATGTTGTGTTTGAAGTCCACGTGAGCGTGGCGCTTTGCCCGGCCGTGATGGTCGCCGGAGCTACGGAGATCGTTGCGGTTGCCGCGGGATTGCTGGAACCGCCGCCGCCACCGCCGCACGCGGCCAACACGGCGGCGAGCGCGGACGATGCGATGAGCCTGGAAGACTTCGACGCGATTGTATGTGGTGTCGTCATGACCTGAACCCTTCCTGTGAGTGGATACGCGCGAATGCGTTGTGAGGCTGAGTGCCTCGCATCGCGCGCAGGGTTCATTCGGAATGCGTGCGCAGAAATTTCTGCGCGGAAAGTTACAAATGCAGCAACGCCGTCTACTGCACGCGCTTGAACACCCAGGCCCCGGAGATCTGAACTTCCTTCACCTCGGGAGCCGGGCCGTTACCCGCGCGCGTGAACACGTAGGGCTGGCCCCACTGGCACGTCGGGCACACGAATGCGTTCTCGGATTGCGCGTAGATCGGCGACTTCTTGCTGCCGTTGCGTTGCACCACGAGCCCGCTGTCCTCGAGCGTGACTTGCAGCGTCGTCATGCTGTCGAGCCAGTAACCTTTGTAAGTACCGACGTAGGTGGAGAGAATCTGTCGCGACACGTCCACTTTGGCCTTGGCGTGGTCGTCGAGCTTGTCGCCAACCCAATTCCTCGTAACGCCCTCGGTCGCTTCCGCGCACACGTACTCGAGCATCTCGTCGTCCGCCGCGTATTGCAGCGACACGATTACGTGCAGCGGAGAAGTGAATGTGCCGGGATCGTCGTAGGTGATGTCGATCTGCAGGTGCCCGAAGTCGGATCGCGTGTAACGCTCCGTGACGCGCAGCTTGTCCGTGTGCTGAAGCCCTTCGGGGTGTAGCCACGTCTTCTCGTTGTAGCCGTTGCTCTCGACGACGAGCGTGTCCTTGTCCCAATGGCCCACGGAGTAGCCCATCCACGTGGGCAGCGGATCGGCTTCGAGCTTGCGCCCGTCCGTGAAGATGGATCGATAGGTGAGATCGCCGTTCAAGATGGCGAGCACGCTCGCGTTCTGCACGATTCGGCGCATGCCGCCGGCGCCGCCTCCGCCCGTGACGGAGCCGGGGCCCGTCGGCAGACACTGCATGTGCGGGCCATCCTTGTAATAAGTTTTCTCATGAGCGGCCATCGATTCGCGCGCCCACGCTTGCAGCTTCGACGTGTCCCGCAGGTCGCCCTTCGTGCCTGCTCCGCGCCATAGGCCGGACAGGTCGGGGTGGCCGTCAGCCGCGTGTGGCGCGGGCGCGGTGAGATTAGGTTTGCCGTCGGCAGTGCGCGGGATGCCCGGCGTCGGCAGGTCGAGCCATTGCGCTGCCACGGGCGTTGCGATTGCCACGAACACCAATGCGGCAAATGAACGTTGCATGCGGTTCCCCCCGAGAACGTTGACGTGATGGTAGCGCAACCCTACGCTGAGAGGCACTTTTGTGGGGGGCGCCATCGTGAAGAAAGCATTTTTGGGTTTGGTGGGCGCGGCTTGGGTGCTCGCGGCGGGTGCTGTCGTAGCACATCACTCGTTCGCTGCTGAGTTCGACATCGCGAAGCCCGTCAAGCTCTCGGGCGCGGTCACAAGGATGGAGTGGACGAATCCACACGCGTGGATTTTCGTGGACGCCAAGAACGACAAGGGCGAGGTCGAGAACTGGGCGGTGGAACTCGTCGGCATCAATGATCTGGTGCGCCGGGGCTGGGGCCGCGACCGCGTGCATGCCGGCGATGTGGTCAACGTCGACGGCTACGCCGCGAAGAACGGCAAGACCATCGCCAACGCAGTCTCGGTGAAACTGGACAAGACAGGCGAACTGCTGTGGGCCAGCGTCGCACGCGAAAGCCAGAAAGACGACAAGTAGCCTCAGCCCGCAGGCCCGAGCAGCCGCACGTCCACCCTGTTCCGCGCGGCGCGGACGCTACTCGCTTCGTGGTATCGTCCGGCCGCGGCCCGGCTCAGAACAAGGAACAACTCCATGCGTATTCGTAGCACCGTGCGATCGCTGTTTTCGCTTCTCGTATTCGGTGCGCTGGTTCAAGTTGCGCACGCGCAAGACGAGCAGGCCGCCCGCATGCTCACCGCGCTCGCGGCGCCCGAGCGTTCCGCGGAAGCCAAAGCACGCGACGCGGGCCGCAAGCCGATCGAGACCGTGCAGTTTTTCGGCATCAAGAGCGGGGACACCGTCGTCGACATGATCGCCGTGGGCGGCTGGTTCACGGAGGTGCTCTCAGCCGCGGTGGGCCCGAAAGGCCACGTGTACTCGCAGAATCCGCCGTTCGTGCCGGACAGCGACGCCGAGAAAGCGCTGATCAAGCGGCTCGGCAATGCCGAGGCGTTGCGTTCACCCATCGAGCAGTCGGGCGTAGTCGGGAAGGCGGACGCCGTGGTTACCGCCATGAACCTGCACGATATCTATAACGGCTTCCAGAACCAGCCGGCCGGCGAACCCGCGGCGGTGGAGTTCCTGAAGGCGATCTACGCGGCGCTGAAGCCGGGCGGCACGCTCGGCCTGATCGATCATGTGGGTGTCGCGGGCCAGGACAACGCAAAACTGCACCGCATGCTGCCGCAGCAGGCGCGTGATGCGATCACGAAGGCCGGCTTCACGATCGAAGCCGAATCGAAGCTACTCACGAACCCGATGGACGATCACACGAAGATGGTGTTCGATCCGGCCGTGCGCGGGCACACCGATCAGTTCATGTTCCGCGCGCGCAAGCCGCGCTGAGGCCGGCAGTCGACGACGAAAGGCGTGAATGACCGAGCCCGTCCGCGCGAATCGCATCGATCACCCTGTGCGCCATGCGCGCGGCGTGGTGTTGCCGCCGAACAAGACCGCTAGCACGCAACACCCGCTCGAGGCGGCGCCGCTGCCGCGCGAGCTCATCATCACGCTCGAAGGCGGTCTTTCCGCGCGCGATCTGCGGCCCGCCGCCGAGACCGGGCAGCGCGTGCTTAGAGGCCAGCCGCTGGTACAGGGCGGCAGCTCGCTTTCCACATGGACGCACGCCAGCACGTCCGGCGTGGTGCGGTCGATCGAGACGCGAGCCATCGCTCACCCGCGCAGGCGCCACGCGCTGTGCGCGATGATCGAACCCGACGGCCTCGACGAACCGGCGCCGGACCTGCACCCGCCCGACGTCGCGCAGTGGGACACGCCGGACAAACTCGCGCTCGCTTTGAGCCGCGCGGGCTTGAGTGGCCTCGGCGGCGCCGTGTTCCCCACGGGCCTCAAGCTCTCTGCCACCGCACGCCACAAGACCCGTCTCGTCATCATCAACGGCATGGAGTGCGAGCCGTACATCAGCTGCGACGACATGCTGATGCGCACGAGCCCCAAAGACGTGATCGCCGGCGCGCTCGCGCTCGTGGCGCTCACGGGCGCCGAACAGGGCGTGATCGGCATCGAAGAAGACAAGCCGCAGGCGCACAAAGCGCTGCACGATGCGCTGCCGAAGCTCGACACGCAGCAGAAGCTTTCCATCGTCACGCTGCCGGTGCGCTACCCCGCGGGGGGCGAACGGCAGCTGATCGAGGCGCTCACGGGGGAGGAGGTGCCGAGCCTCGCGAAGCCCACGGACTTAGGTCTGCTCGTGCAGAACGTGGGCACGGCCACGGCGCTCTACCGGTACCTGGCCACCGGCCACCCGATGACGAGCCGCGTGACCACGGTGACCGGCGCCGTCAAAACGCCGCGCAACTTCGAGGTGCGCCTCGGCACCCCCATCGCCGACCTGGTGGCGGCGTGCGGAGGCTATACAGGGAGCGTCGCCCGGTTGATCATGGGCGGCAGCATGATGGGCATTGCGCTCGCGAGCGACGAGATGCCCGTGGGCCGCGCGACGAACTGCATCGTGGCGGCTACCCGAGAAGAGTTACGCCAGAACGACGAGGCCTTGCCTTGCATACGCTGCGGAAACTGTTCGGATGTGTGCCCTGCGCGCCTGATGCCGCAGGAGCTCTTCCTTGCCGCGACGCATGGCGAACTCGGCACGCTCGAAGGCATGGGTCTCTTCGACTGCATCGAGTGCGGCTGTTGCGACGTGGTGTGCCCGAGCCACATCTCGCTCACCGAAAGTTTCCGGGTGGACAAGCGTAACGTCGTGCAAGCGCTCGACCTTCCGGCGCGTGCGCGCCGGCTCGACACGCGCGAGCAGCTGCGGCGCGAACGCGTCGCGCGCTGGGAGCGCGAGCACGGTGAAGCGGGCGTCGAACCGCTGCCGTTCAAATCACGACTCGAAGCGGTAGCAGACCTCATCGCGCGTGCGCGGGAGGCTACGAAGACGTCTTAGCAGAGGCCGGGGGGCGAATGCATAACATCCGAGATATTCTGCGCGAGAAGGGGACGAAGGTTCAGTCCATCGATCCCGCCACGACCGTGTACGACGCCATCAGCCTGATGGCCGAGCACGGGATTGGCGCGCTGCTGGTGATGGAGAACGACAAGCCCATCGGCTTGTTCTCCGAGCGCGACTACACGCGCAAGCTCGCGCTGCAGGGGCTGCGCTCGAGGGACACGGCTGTGCGCGCCATCATGAGCAGCCCGGTGCTCACGATTTCCCCCGACGCTTCGGTTCAACAGGCGCTCGAGACGATGACGGAGAAATACATCCGGCATCTGCCGGTGGTGGACCGCTCCGGCGTCGTCGGCATGGTGTCGATCGGGGATCTGGTGAAGGCGGTGATTCAGGATCAGCAATCGTTGATCGAGCAGTTGGAAGGTTATCTCGTGCGGTGAGCGCAGGTTCTGTCGCGGATACGCCGCGGCACACGGGGGAGTGAATATGAGAGGGCGTCTTATCCTTGGCGCGACGTTCGTCGCGCTCGTGAGTTCAACGCTGGTTCTCCCTCGAGCCGTCGCGCAGACCGCCGGCCAGCCGGCCGTAGCCGCACCCGTGCAAGGAGTGTCTGGCGGGGAGCCGTGCAAAGGCTCGCCCTTATGCGCGTGGAGCCGCGAGCGCGACACCATTGCCCACGAACTTCGCCCAGCCACTCTTGGCTTCAAGTTCGAGTACCCGTTCGCGTTGCCGGAAGGCGGTGGCGGCGTATCGGCGGTCGCGATTAATTCGAAGGGCCACCTGTTCGCGTTTCAGCGCAACGCCGCCGGCAAGCCGCAGCTGTTCGAGTTCGACGCGAACCACAAGCTCGTGCGCAGCATCGGCGAGGACGTGATCGGCCACCAGAACAAAGCGCACGGCATGGCCATCGACGCAGAGGACAACCTCTGGATCTGCGATGAGAACGGCGACACGGTGATGAAGATCAGCCCGCAGGGCAAGCTGCTGATGACGATCGGCGTGCGCGGGCAGCGCGGCGATTGGGACGAGGCGAAAGGGCAGCGCTTGCTCTGGCAGCCGCTGCACGTGGCGTTCGGCGCGAACGGCGACGTCTACATCGGCCAGGGTCACGCGAACGAGAGCCCGAACGACGTCGACAAATCACCGGCGAACCGCATCGGCGCGGCGCGCGTGCTGCATCTCGACAAGAACGGCAAGTTCATCAATCAATGGTTCGGCAACCGTGGCGGCCAGGGCCACTTCAGCATGGTGCACGGCCTCGCCGTGAATCCCGACAATGGCAACGTGTACATCGGTGATCGAGAGGAATACCGGTTGGTGGTGTACGACGCGCAGGGCAAATTCATCAAGACGATTCAGATGCGCAATCTAACCTGCGCGCTCTACGTCGACCCGCACAAACAGCTGTGGCTCGCGACCGGGCAGGACGGCCAGATCTTCAAGGTCGATTGGGATGGCAATGTGCTTGGTGCGATCGGCAATGGGCCGGGCACGGGTGACGGCCAGTTCAACGAGGCCGCATATATGGCGATGGATGCGCAGGGCAATCTGTACGCGGGCGACACGAACCGCGCGCGGGTGACGATGCTGACGACATCGACGAAGTAGCGATCGCCACTAGATCCACGGCTCGTTGCGCGTCAACGCCGGTACGGCGTGCTCAACAGGCTGTACAGCGTTTCGGTGCCCGTAACGAAATCGCCGATGCGCAGGTTCTCGTTCGCCGCGTGCTGGTTGTTGTCGGCGTTCACCGTGGGCAGCAGCACGAATGGCGCGTGCACCGCCGCCACCAGCACATCCGTCGGCACCGTGCCGCCCATCATGCGGATGCGCACCGGGTCCTCGCCGGGGCGCGGCGCCGTCGGCGCGCGCAGCGCCTGCGTGGCCCAGCGGCCGATGGCTGAATCCATCGGCATGCGCTCGGCCGCGGTGCTCGGGCCGAGCGTGAAGCTCGCGAGCTTGTCGAACTTCGCGCGCTCCGCGTCCGTGGGCGCGCCCGTTACCAGGTGAAAGCCCGCGCGCTCGATGTGCGTGCGCACCAGCTCGAACAGGTGCCTGCCGTCCGTCTCGGGCGTGGTGCGCAGGTCGAGCTCGGCCACGGCCTGGCTCGGGATGGTGTTCGTGGCCAGTGCGCCCACGCCCCCCGCCGCAATGCCGCGCACGTTCAGCGACGGATACTGCAGCGACTCCTGGTAGCTGGCGCCCACGCGCTCGGCGCGTGCGATGCCGATGCGCGCGCGCAGCGCGGGCTCGTCGTCGCCCACGTCGGCGAACGTGAGGCGGTCGGCCGCCGTGATGTTCACGCCGGCGTAGTAGCCTTCGATCGTCACGCGGCCGTCGTCGTCCTTCATCGAGGCCAACAGCGCCGCGAGCCGCAGCGCCGGGTTCGGCGCGTAGTTGCCGTAGTGGCCGCTGTGCAGCGGCGCGCGCGGGCCGAACACCGTGAGCGTGGCCTGCGTGATGCCGCGGTTGCCGAACACCACGGTGGGGCGGTGCGACTCGTGCGTTGGCCCGTCGAGAATCACGAGCGCGTCGGCGGCGAACGCAGCGGCGTCGGAGCCCACCGTAGCTGCGAGGCTCGGCGAGCTCATCTCTTCTTCGCCATCGAGCAGCACCTTCACGTTGAACGCCGGCGCCTCGGACTGCGTGGCGAGCAGGTCGAAGGCCGTGAGCAGCATCAGGATCGGCGCCTTGTCGTCCGATGCCGAGCGCGCGAACACGCGCAGCTCGGGGTCTAGCGGCCGTGCCTGCAGCGCCTCGGCGGTGAGGTCGTCCCAGCCGCCGGCCGCGTTGCGCCGCCGCACCACGGGCGCGAACGGATCGCCCTGCGACCACTCCGCGGGCACCACGGGCTGGCCGTCGTAGTGGATATAGAAAAGCAGCGTGGGCAGCTGCGGCCGCGCCTGTGTCTCGGCCAGCACCACGGGCCTGCCCGCCGGGTTTTGCACCAGGCGCACGTTGAGGCCGCGTCGCTCGAAAGCGCGTACGAAGAACTCGGCGTTGCGACGGATATCGGCGGGCTGCGCGGCGACGTTCGGAATGCGCAGCGCGTCGAAGTACTCGGGGAAGTTGCGCTGGGCCGCTCGTTCGGCCTGCTCGTGCAACGAGCCGGCGGCGGCGTTGCCGAGGGCGGCGAGCGCGGCGAGGGACGCGGCCGTGCGGGCGAGGCGGTGCGTGAGCGTGCGGTGCGGTTTGGGGTGGGCCATGGGTGCAGCGGAGTCGTCGGAACCCGTAGCCTAACAAAGGCGTGCGGCCGGCCTCTATACTTGTCCACGACGAACAACGCGAGCCGGGGAGTGCTATGCCCGTGTCATACAAACTCGTGCGGTCGGCCGTCTTCGTTGCGGCCCTCACCGGCCTCGCCATGCCGGTATGGGCTCACCATGGGTTCGGTCTCTTCCAGATGGATGTCCTGAAGAAGTGGTCCGGAACGCTCACCGCGATGAACCTCGTCAACCCGCACTCCTACATGGAGATCGACGTCGTCGACGAGCAGGGCAAGACGTCGCACATGCGCTGCGAAATGCGTGCGGCCACGCTGCTTCGACGTTCCGGTTGGTCCACCGAGATGTTCACGCCGGGCGCGCACGTGGAAATCGAGGGTCGCCCGCATCGCACGGATCCGGGCGCCTGCTACATCGAAAACTTCAAGATCGGCGATTCGCGCGAGTTCAATCGTAACGATCAATTCCAGACGAAGACGCCCGTCGATACGTCGCATCGCCCGTTGCGCCTGGCCGATGGCCAGCCGAACATCAGCGGCGACTGGGCCGTAGAGCAACTCGTGCTCACTGTTCCGCCGAGCGGCGGCAACGGTTCCATGATTCCGAAGAGCCTATCGCCCGCGTTCGCGGCCGGCAAGACCACGCTGGAGCAGGTGCAGGCCACGCAGCCGCCGCGACCGAAAGTTGTCTACACGGCAGAAGGCCAGAAGGCGGCCGATGGCTTCGACCGGCGGTCTCCCAAGGACAACCCGTGGTTCGCGTGCAAGCCCACGAGCATCATCCGGGATTGGACCGCGGACTGGCCGATCAACCGGTTCGAGCAAAAGACGGCGGAGGGCGAAAAGGTCGTCGATATTACTTACGGCCTGTACAACTTCGATCGCCGCATCCACTTGGGGTTGACCCAGCATCCGGATCATCTGCAGCCGAGTTATGCCGGCCACTCGATCGGACACTGGGACGGCAATACGCTCATTGTCGACACCGTCGGGTTTGCTGCGGGCGTTCTGTCGCCGCCGACGCGCAGCAGCGCGCAGATGCATGTCGCGGAGCGCTTCACGTTCGATCCGCAAAAAATGTCACTGAGGCGCGACTATTCGGTCACGGATCCCGTGTACCTGGCGGCTCCCTACGAAAGCTACGACATCATGTATCTCTCGGACGTGCCGTTTCAGAAGCAGCCTTGCAAGGACATGACGCCGGAGTTCCAGCAGTAGGGCTCAGATCCAGCCGAACCCGTGTGCCAGGCCCCCGTATATGGCGGCCGTGCACCCTATGTAGATCGCGCGCTCCAAGAACTTGAAGGACGCCGAGTCGGCAATTCGTACAGCCAAACTCGACCTCGCCACGGGCTTTAGGCCAGTCAGGGTGTCCTTGAGTGTGTCGAGTTTCGCTTCGAGACGATCCATCCGCGCGTCCGTCTTGTCGCGCAGCGTTCGTAGGTCGACCTTGATGTCGCCGACATCGGTGCGCAGATGCGCGACGTCAGCTTCGAGCCGAGCGATGCGCGCTTCCACAGGTAGCTCCACTGTCGCTTGTCCTGTGGCCGATTCTATGCCCTCGACTTGAGCGGCTGTCCAATGGTTTTATTTCCGGCGCTCGGTATCGGCGCAGGCACGTACTTCCCGCGCACGCCGCCCTTGAGTTTGGTGAGGTCGTATTCCGGCCGCATGTCACTCTTCTTCGATCTGCTCATGGCTAGATCCAGCCGAACGCGCGCGCCACCGTCCCGAACACGCCCGCTGCGAGCGTGAAGTAGAGCAGCAGTGCCCAGACCTTCGCGGACGTGATCTTGCCCGTGAGTGCATCGAGCTTCGTGTCCATCCTGCCGCGCAGCGTGCGCAAGTCGACCTTGATATCGCCGACATCCGTGCGCAGATGCGCCACGTCCGCTTCGAGTCGAGCGATGCGCGCTTCCATGGGTGGCTCCTTCGACGCTGGTCCTGCGGCCAATTCTATGCCCCCGACTTGAGCCGCTGTCCAGCGGTTCCTTTCGCGTATTCGAGCAGCGCCGACGGCAATGCGCGACGCCCGTTTCGAGGCTCGTTGGTGAGTTTCGCAACCGAGGGGGTGTGCGTGTGCGGTCCGCGCGGGAGATCGGAAGGGCGCCTAACGAACTCGGGTCGATTGGTAGGTGACCTTACGATTCCGGCGGCCGACCTACCGACGCGCCGGCAATCGAGCGCGCTTTGTGGGGCGCGGGCGATCTGTGGAAACAAGAGGTTGCGCGTTTGAGATCACAAATTGTGATCTCAAGTGGGCGAGGCGGGCAGGACTCGCGGTGGAGTCGCGGGGG
>JBDTOT010000007.1:0-119866 GCA_039933105.1 Gammaproteobacteria bacterium
ATGCCCCGTGCGCGCCGGTACAGGCCGCGCAGCGCGGGCTTCGAGAACACATCGCGCAGCGCACCGGCCACGCGCATGCGATGTGCGACGTAGGTGGCCGTGTCATCGGCATTGAGCGGCTCCAAGTGGTAGCGTCCCGTGACGCGCTGTGCGATCTGCCGCATATCCGGTCGATCGAGCAGGTCACGTAACTCCGGCTGGCCGATCAAGATGATCTGCAGCAGCTTCTGCTTGGCCGTTTCGAGGTTAGTGAGAAGGCGAACCTGCTCGAGCAGCTCTGGCGAGAGGGTCTGTGCCTCGTCGACGATCAGCACGACGCGGCGGCCCTCGCTGTGCACTCTCAGCAGGTGCGCGTTCAACGCGTCGATCAACGCTTTGACGCTGCGCTCTTGCGGCACCGGGCAGCCGAGCTCCTCGGCAATCGTCTGCAGGAATTCGAGCGTCGTGAGCTGAGGGCTCAGGATTAGCGCGATGTCGGCTTTCTCCGGCATCTGCTCGAGAAGACTGCGAATCAGCGTGGTCTTACCGGTGCCGACTTCGCCTGTCAGCTGAATAAAGCCTCCGCTCTCGGAGATGCCATACACGAGATGCGCGAGCGCATCCGTGTGGCGCGCGCTCATGTAGAGGTAGCGCGGATCCGGTGTGATCGCGAATGGCTTCTCGTTGAGACCAAAGAACTCGGTATACACGTGCTGCCTGCCGCTGCAGCGAAGGGCCGCCGCTACTGCACTTCGATCGTCACGACGCTCGACGCAATCGGCGGATCGAACGACACGTGAAGATGGTCTCCGAGCAGCAGCTGCAGCGTGTGTTTGCCGGGCGCGAGCACGAGCGCCGTCTCTGTTTGACCGCCGCCGAAGTGTTTGTGGGTATCGTCGTTCGGGATAGGCAGGCCCAGGTCCGCCGGCAGTCCTGCGTCGATCAGCAGATGGTGGTGGCCGGTATCGGGGCGATCGGTGCCGGCGGGCGCGACGCCCATGCCTTTGAGGCCGAACACCACGTGGACCGGACTTGCGACGGTGGCGCCGTCAGCGGGCTCGATGATGTACGCCGTGGCACCCGCGGGAGCCGCTTTGCGGGTGAATGCGGCGGGTGCGGGCGCCGGTGGGGCGGCAGCGGGCGCCGCAGGCGCGGCCGGGGGCGGCGGTTGCCCGCACGCGGTCAGCGCGGCACAGGCGAGCAGCAAAGCACAGCGCGTCACCATGGGCGACAACTCCTCGCGAATTATTGTCGCTTCACTCTAACACGCGTGATTGGGCGCCTCACGCGGTGGCCGGGTTGGGTTCCTTTTATGCGCGACGCAGTTCGCTGGGGTCGAAATCGTCGACGCCCGTCAGCTCTAGCACTTTGCGGTCAAAGGCGCGTACGGCGTCGGCTTCGGGCTTGGTCAACACACCCTTGTGCTCGGCTTCGTCGATTTGGCCCGGCGTATCTTCAGCCGTGATCTGTCCCGCGCGGCGTGCATCGAAGATGCGCCGCTCCAGCGGTTTGACCTGTTCCGCAAGCTCCATGGCCTGCTGTAGCAGGCCGAGCGGATTGCCCGGCTCGACGGTCTTGTAGATGCCGTCCGTCAGATGCTCGCGCGTCGTAGTAGGATTGATCACGAGCTCCACGATCCGCTGGCCGAGCTCGTCTGACGGCGACGAATACGTCCGGCCGCGCGGGAAGATCAAGAAGCGCAGCAGCGCGGCGAGCACGCGGCTGGGGAAGTTGCGCAGCAAACCGTGGAACTGCTCCTGCGCTTTGTAGAGCAGCGTACGGCACGACCACTCGACGAGTGGCAATTCGTCGGCCGGCTCGCCGCGGTCACGGTAATGCTTCAGCACCATCGAGGTCAGATACATATAGCTCAGGATGTCGCCGAACCGCGCGGACAAGAGCTCGCGCCGTTTCAACTCGCCGCCGAGCGTCAGCATGGCCGCGTCCGTCAACAACGCGAACGACGCGCTGTAGCGGTTGATCTTTTGGTAGAACCGCCGCGTGGGCCCTGAGACTGGAACCGCCGTGAATCTCGCCATCGTGAGCGCCAGCACGAACGAGCGCGCCGCGTTCGACATGGCATAGCCGATGTGGCCGAACAGCAAGCGGTCGAACACCGCGAGGCCCGCGCTGCGATCGGGGTTACGCACTGCGTCCATCTCGCCGCGTACGAACGGGTGGCAGCGGATCGCGCCCTGGCCAAAGATGATCAGGTTTCGCGTGAGAATATTTGCGCCCTCGACAGTGATCGCGATCGGCACGGATTCGTAGCTTCGCGCAAGGTAGTTTTTTGGCCCGAGCATGATGGCCTTGCCGCCGTGCACGTCCATGGCGTCGTTCGCCACCTGCCGGCCGAGCTCGGTGTTGTGATACTTCAGAATCGCTGACGGCACGGCGGGCTTTTCTCCGTGCAGCAGCGCCGTGCACGTAACCCGGGAGGCGGCCGTCATCGTGTAGACGTTGCCGGCCATCCGCGCCAGCGCCTCGCCGACGCCGTGGAACTTGCCGATTGGCAAGCCGAACTGCCGGCGCAATTTCGCGTAAGCGCCCGAGGCGTACAGCGCGGCCGCCGCCCCGCCGAGCGCGTTGCTCGGCAGCACGATGCTGCGGCCGACAGCCAACAGCTGAACGAGCATGCGCCAGCCCTGACCGGCCATCTTCGGGCCGCCGATGATTGCGTCGATCGGCACGAACACGTCGTGGCCGCGCGTCGGCCCGTTCTGGAACGGAATATTCAATGGGAAGTGCCGGCGGCCGATCTCGATGCCGGGAAGGTTCGTCGGTATCAGCGCCGCGGTGATGCCGTAGTCATTGACGTCGCCGAGCAGGTGATCGGGGTCGTACAGCTTGAACGCAAGGCCGAGCACCGTCGCGATCGGGGCCAACGTGATGTAACGCTTGTCCCAGTTCAGTCGGATGCCAAGTACTTCTCGGCCGTCGAACGTGCCCTTGCACACCACACCTTTGTCGACGAGCGCGGTGGCGTCGGAGCCTACGCGCGGTGACGTCAGTGCGAAGCAGGGGATCTCCGTGCCGTTCGCGAGACCTGGCAGCCAACGTTGTTTCTGCTCGTCGGTGCCGTAATGCAGTAGCAACTCCGCTGGCCCGAGCGAGTTCGGCACGCCGATCGTGGACGCAGCCGTTGCATTCCGCGACGCGATCTTCGCGAGGACCATGGAACTTGCGAGCGGCGAGAAGCCGAGGCCGCCATAGTCCTTCGGAATGATCATCGCGAAGAACTTTTGCGCCTTGATGTACTGCCAGACGTTCGGCGGCATGTCGGCCAGCTCGTGCGTGATCTGCCAGTCGTTGAGCATGCGGCAGAGCTGCTCGGTAGGGCCGTCGAGAAATGTTTGCTCTTCGGGCGTTAGCTGCGGAGCAGGCAAGCGAAGGAGCTTGCGCCAGTCCGGCATGCCGGCGAACAGCTCGCCTTCCCACCAGACATTGCCGGCCTCGAGCGCGTCTTGTTCCGTCTTTGACATGCTTGGCAGCATGCGGCGGTACACGCCGAGTAACTGCGCGCTGACGACCGCACGGCGTAGCGGCACGACGTTCAACAGCAGCAGCAGAGCGAACAAAACTCCCCAGACCGCGTTCCAAGCGGGACTGCCGTGTCCCAAGAAGGCGTACGCACCAAGCAGCGCGCCGAACGCCAACGTTGCAACGAGCAAGCTCGCGCGCCAGTACGCGAGCGTGATCGGGAGTGCGACCAGGAGCAGCAGCCAAACGAACGTCGCCATCGCTACTCCTGAGTACGTCGCGGTGATGCCCCGCGGCGGAGGCTTAAAGCAAGTCTTTGACCCCGTCCCGCTCCTCGCGCAGCTCCGCTTCGGTGGCCGCCATTTTGCTGCCGCCGAAGTCGTCGATCGCGAGGCCCTGGACGATCTGGTACTCGCCGCGCACGCAGCGGACCGGGTAGGAGTACACCAAGCCCTCGGCGATACCGTAGCTGCCATCGGACGCGACGCTCATGCTCACCCAATCGTCGTCCGGCGTACCGAGCGCCCAGTCATGGACGTGATCAATGGCTGCCGACGCGGCCGAGGCGGCCGAAGAAGCGCCCCGCGCTTTGATGATCGCCGCACCGCGTTGTTGAACGGTAGGAATGAACTCGTCGCGGTACCACGCCTGCGATACGCGCGTCAGCGCAGGTGTGCCGTTGACTGTCGCGTGCGCGAGATCCGGGAACTGCGTTGCCGAGTGGTTGCCCCAGATGATGGCGCGCCGAACGTCGCTCACGTGGGCGCCGACCTTGCCGGCAAGCTGGGCCTTGGCGCGGTTGTGATCGAGGCGCGTCATCGCGGTGAAGTTGCGCGGATCGAGCCCTTTCGCGTTCTCGCGAGCGATGAGTGCGTTCGTGTTGGCAGGGTTGCCGACAACGAGCACTTTCACGCGCCGGTCGGCGACTTTGTCGAGCGCCTTGCCCTGGGCCGAGAAAATCTGTGCGTTCGCGATCAGGAGATCCTTGCGTTCCATGCCGGGGCCGCGCGGGCGAGCTCCGACGAGTAGCGCGTAGTTCGTGTCGCGGAACGCTTCCTCCGCCTTGTCGGTTACGACGACGCTGTGCAGCGTCTCGAAGGCGCAATCGTCGAGTTCCATCGCGACGCCATTCAGCGCGCCGAGCGCCGGCGTGATTTCAAGCAGTTGCAGGATGATCGGCTGGTCCTGCCCAAACAGCTGACCCGATGCGATCCGAAAGGCCAATTGGTAGCCGATTTGGCCCGCGGCCCCAGTGATGGCGACTCGTACGGGCGGCTTGCTCTTCTGCTTCATGATTGACGTGTGCCTCGACGAAAAAGTGCTGAAAGTGAGCCCCGCATCTTAGCATCAGGTACCGCGGCATCGGCAGTTCACGACGGGGACGCGCGGTCCTGTGGCTGCCCTCGACACATCACTCGCCATTGTCGGCGCCGGCTTTCGCGAGGCCGTATTTGCGCAGCAAGCTGCGTAACTGGTGGTAGCTCAAACCGAGCAATTTGGCGGCCAGAGTCTGCTTGAACTGGGCGCGTTGTAGAGCCCGCTGCAGTAGCTGCTGCTCGAACGCTGCGACTGCGGAGCGGAAGTCGCGCGGCACTGTATCGTCGGTCGCGGCGGCTCCCGGGATGGCCGGCGTTTCGGCAACCGCCCGCGGTGCCGCGGGTACGCCAAGACTGTAAGGCGAGGCGAACGGATCGAACAGAATGACATCGATCGGTTGGTCCGGTTCCTTGGCACGGTAGACGCTACGCTCGATCGCGTTCTTGAGCTCGCGGACATTGCCAGGCCACGCATATCCGAGCAGCGCCGCTTTCGCCTCCGACGTGAAGCCCGGGAAGAACGACCGCCGCAGCTCCTTCGTGACGTTGACCGCAAAGTGATACGCGAGCGTCCCGATGTCCTCGGGTCGTGCGCGCAAGGGCGGGACGTGAACCACGTCGAACGCCAGTCGGTCGAGCAGGTCGGGCCGAAAGCGCCCGAGCTCCACCAGCCGGGGCAAATGCTCGTTCGTGGCGCCGACGATTCGGACGTCGGTCCGCAGCGTGTCGGAGCCGCCGACGCGTTGGAATTCGCCGTACTCGATGACGCGCAGGATCTTCTCCTGCATGCGCAGCGGAATAGTGCCTAGCTCGTCGAGCACGAGCGTGCCGCCATCGGCCTGCTCGAATCGACCGATGTGCGTTCGAGTAGCGCCCGTGAATGCGCCGGCCTGATGCCCGAACAGCTCGGTTTCGAGCAACGATTCGGTCAGGGCCGCACAGTTGATCTTCACGAGCGGCTGTTCCCAACGCTCCGAGAGGTAATGCAGGCGCGAAGCAATCAATTCCTTGCCCGTGCCCCGCTCGCCGATCACAAGCACGGGCTTGGCGAGCTTTGCAGCACGCGACACGTGCTCGAGCATGGCCATGAACGAGGGCGCTTCGCCAAAAAGACCGGTGCTATCTGCGGTGGGGGCTGCAGTGGTCAAGAGCCACCAAGAATTGGTTGATTCGGCGAAATCTTAGCCGATCGGTTCCGCGCTGCCCATCGCCGTATTGTCCGGCTAGACCGGTAGATGACAGACTATTCAGCGGCTTAGACCAAGACCGGCCGCCTGGCATGGATCCTGCTAACCGAAGTTCACCTACAGACAGAGGACCCCGCCATGGGCATCTTCTCCCGTTTTACCGATATCGTGAATGCCAACATCAACTCGATCCTCGACAAGGCCGAGGACCCCGAGAAGCTCGTACGCCTCATGATCCAGGAGATGGAAGACACCCTGGTCGAAGTGCGTTCGACGGCAGCACGCGCCATCGCCGACCGAAAAGAGATCACCCGCACGCTGACGGGGCTCGAGGCCGAGTCCCGCGATTGGCAGGCCAAGGCGGAGCTCGCGCTCGATAAAGAGCGTGAGGACCTGGCCAAAGCCGCGTTGGCGGAAAAGGCCCGCGTTGTGAACTCGGGCGAGGCTTTGCGCAGCCAACACCAGTCACTCGGCGACGGGCTCGAGCGCTTGAACGAGGACATCGTGCGGCTCGAGGAGAAGCTCCTGGACGCCAAGACGCGCCAACAGGCCATTCTGGCCCGCCAGCAGACGGCCAGCCGACGTCTAGAAGTTCGTAAGCGATTGCACAGCGCGCGTATCGACGACGCGTTCATCAAATTCGATCAGTTCGAACGTCGCGTCGACGACATGGAAGCGTACGTCGAAGCCTACGACATGGGCAGCAAGGCCAAGAAGGGGTTGCAGGACGAGTTCGCAGATCTCGAGGCCGAGGATGCCGTTGCAAAGGAATTGCGCGAATTGAAGTCGAAGCGCGCTGGCCAGAAGGGCGGCGGTAACGGTCCGGTCTAACGTCTATGGCCGAGGGTCAACCCTGGTTCGTGCTCGTTATCGTGTTCATGACGGTGGTGCTGCCGCTGTTCATGGTCATGCACTACTCGACCAAATGGAAAGCGACGAAAGGTCTCTCGGACGACGAGCACCACATGCTCGAAGATCTGTGGAAGGAGAGCCAGAACATGGAGAGCCGCGTGAACGCGCTCGAAACCATTCTGGACAATGAGGTGCCGGATTGGAGGAAGAAGCTATGATCGCGCACATTACTTTCGTGGGCGATGCGCGACGGCGTTTGGAGTGTCGCAATGAACGCTGAGCGTGGTCCGAGATTCGTCAATCGACTGTACCGAATTCCGGGTAGCGGCAAGGTCTTTGGGGTATGCGCCGGGCTTGCGGACTACTTCGGTTTAGACGTCACGATCGCGAGGGTGATCGTTGTGCTCGGGGCAGTATTCTCCGCGCCCCTCGTAGTCGTCGCTTACATCGTGCTTGGATTTCTGTTGCCCGTCAGAAACTACGAAGGGGGGCGCGATGCTCCCGACGCGGTACAGAGACAGGTGCGCTCGAATCCGCATAGCAGCTTGTCGGGCGTACGTTATCGGTTTCGGGATCTGGATGTTCGGCTGCAACGGCTCGAGAAGTACGTGACGTCCAGTCGCTACAAGCTCGACCGTGAGTTCCAGCAGCTGAAGCAATAAGACTAGTCACTGGGCGTAGACGGGGAGGTCGGCGCCGATGAATCCTGTTTTTGAATTCGTAATCGCAATTCTACTCGTTGTGTTCACCTACAAGGTGATCACGCAGCGGATGCACCACAGGAATTTGCGGGATCTGCGCGGAACCGACGATGCCGAGCGACAGGCCTGGCAACAACGACTGGATCAGCTGGAAGAACGCGTCAAAGTGCTCGAGCGGATCGTGACGGACGACAAATACGACTTGAAGCGTCAGATCGAAGCGCTGGACAGATGAACTGCTGGCGGCGCCGGCCGGCGCCGCCAGACTCGATGCGGGTCGTTACTTGGCGGGCGTCGGATTGGCAGCCTTGTAGGCCTTCAGCGCAGTGTTGAACGCAGCAGCTATGCCTTCCATCTCTGCGACAGCCGCGTTATGGCGGTTGACCATCAATGCCTTGTATTCGTTCGGAGCCTTCTCGCCTTGCGAGTCCGATTCGGCATCGATGCAAGCCAGGTACGCGGTCATCTTGGTTTGATACGCCTTGACCTGACCCTGCCCGGCGATCATTTGATCGTACGTCGACGTCTTCCCATCCGGAATGGAGACGACGGCGGGGTTCTCGCAGGCGGCCGCGCCAAAAGCGAAACAGCCGGCAACTGCAACCGCAGACCAACACGTCAGCGTTTTCATGACATTACCTCGTTGGAATTCTCAAAGGGCGAGCCCGCAATATACCTCAAGGCCGCGGATCGAAGCATTACCGGCTCAGGCGAATAGCGCGCGGTACTTGCCGCTGCCCTCGGCCTCCGAGATCAGCAGTGCGCAGAACTGGTCGGCATTCATTGCGTCGCCGAACAAATGCCCTTGCGCATAGTCGCAACCGTGCTTGCGTAGGAAATCCAGCTGCGCCTCGGATTCGACACCTTCTGCGACCACTTCGAGCTGCAAGCTGTGTCCCATCTGAATAATCGCATTGACGATTGCGGCATCGTCTCGATCGGTGGCGACATTGCGCACGAACGACTGGTCGATCTTCAGCGTGTTGATCGGGAACTGCTGAAGGGCGCTCAGCGATGAGTATCCGGTGCCAAAGTCGTCGATCGCGAGGTGCAGGCCCATACCGTATAACGCATCGAGAATCCGGACGGTGCGCTCGGGATCCTCCATCAGCGTCGTTTCGGTAATTTCGAGCTCCAGCGAAGTAGGTGAGACGCCGTGTGCGCGAAACGTGTCGCGCACCTGGTCGAGGAAACGCCGTTGCTGCAGCTGCCGTAGCGACAGGTTCACAGATATGCGACACGGCGATGGCACGGTCCGTTGCCACACGCGATAGTCAGCGCACACCCGGTTGAGCACCCAATCGCCGAGCTGCAGGATCAGGTTCGTTTCTTCCGCGAGCGGCACGAAGTCAGACGGCAACACCATGCCGCGCTCCGGCAGATCCCACCGCAGCAGGGCCTCCGCGCCCTCGAGCCGGCCGGTGTTCAAGCGATATTTCGGCTGGTAGTGAATCAGAAGCTCGTCGCGCTCAAGCGCGCGGCGCAGCTTGCTCTTCAGCATCAGCCGCTCGACTGCCGCGGTATTCATGTCCGCCGAGTACCACTCGAAGCAATTGCCGCCCGCCTTCTTGGCCTGGTAAAGCGCCGCATCGGCGTTACGGATCAAATCGATGACGTTGTCGCCGTCGCGTGGATAGATGGCAATGCCCATGCTGGCCGTCAGGAAGATCTCCTCGCCGTGCACCTGGAACGGTTTCCCGGCGGCCTCTAACAATCGCGGCGCGAGCTCTCCGAGATACGTCTGCATTGCGTCGAGGTGTTCGAAGCCCGTGATCAGCACAGCAAACTCATCGCCGGCCAAGCGGCCCGCATGCGCGTTCCCGCCGAGCTCCGCGAGCGTTCGCCGCGCGAAGATCTCGAGGCTCGTGTCACCTGCGGAGTGACCGAACGTGTCGTTGATATCTTTGAACCGGTCCACGTCGAGATACAGAATCGCAACGTACTGCTGACTTCTGCGGGCACGTGCTATCGCCTGTTGCAGCATGTGCTGGAACTGCATGCGGTTCGCGATCTTCGTTAAGGAGTCCGTCCGCGCCAGATAGCGAATTCTCTGCTCGACGCGTTTACGTTCGTCGATGTTGTGCGCCGCGTAGACCTTGCTGATGACGTCGTTGCGATCGTTGTGCACATTCGCGACTGTGTACGACACGCTGACGGTCGAACCGTCCGGCCGTAGCACGGCACCTTCACGTGGCCGGGAGGCCACGCCTTCTGCGCGACGGCGATCGCTCGATAGGATCAGCTCGTCCGCGAGCTTGCCGACGAGCTCACTTTCCGCATGCCCGAACAGTTCGCCGGCGGCGGCGTTCGCGCGCTCGATCCGACCGTTCACGTCCGTGATCAACAGCGCTTCGCCCATGCTCGACAGCAGTCGATCGAGATAGTCACGCGAGATCGTACTGGTGCGCAGACTCGTGCGCATGGCGTTGACCGCAGCCGCGAGATCGCGCAGCTCGTTGGCCTCGCCAAAATTCGCGACTGAGTCGAAGTCGCCGCGGGCCGCGTTCGCGAGCGAGTCGGCGACCTCACGCAAGGGTCGCGCGAAGCCGTCAGCCAGCAACTTGATGAGTAACAACGCGACCCCGGTGGCTACCAAGACACCGAGGAATAGCAAGACGCCGAACACCAGGAGCGACACTCGGTCGGTCGCGAGCAGGTACAACAGGACGGCAAAGAAAACGCTGACACTCGCAGCAAGCACGCCCATCGCCGCGAGAGAGCGGCGTTTCAATCCGAAGTTGACTGCAGAACTCGGCATGCGCGCGACTTGGGGTTCATTGTTATAGTTGTTATACGGTCCCCGGGGTCCTTGGTTCGACTCACGGTTGCGACCGATTCCAAGTCTATAACTATGCAGCCTAGGCCGCACCTCGTAAGTGCATTCGAGCCCCCCTTCGGGCTCCGTCATCGCCACGTGCAGTCACTACTGGCGGGCTGGCCTCTGCGACAGCCGTGGCTGCGCCGGCAGGCCGGACCGATGCTGGCGGCGACGCAGGACGAGATTGTCGACTGCGGCGCTGGCGTTCGGCTTTTGGGACACTTCAGCCCGCAAAGAAGCGCTACCCGCGGGCTCGTGGTTCTGTTACATGGCTGGGAGGGTAGCGCCGCAGCGAGTTACGTCCTATCTGCCGGGGGCCTGCTCTACGAAGCAGGCTTCGATATCTTCCGGCTGAACTTTCGCGATCACGGCGATACGTTCGCGCTGAATCCCGAACTGTTTCACTCATGCCGAATCGACGAGGTTGTCGGAGCGGTGCAGCGCATCGTCGGTACGCATCGCGCGCCACGCACATTTCTCGTGGGTCACTCGCTCGGGGGCAACTTCGCGCTGCGCGTCGCGGCGCGAGCGCCTGCAGCGGGCATAGATCTCGCGCGCGTCGTCGCGATTTGTCCAGTATTGCGCCCGCACAGCACGATGCGTGCGCTCGAGGAAGGCCTCTGGGTGTATCGAAAATACTTTCTGCGCCGTTGGCGGCGAAGTCTGCTTGCGAAGGCCGCGTGTTTCCCCGAGCTCTACGATTTCGGAAATTTGCGTGAGTTGCCGACTTTGACGGCGACGACCGAATTCTTCGCCACTCGCTACGCGGGTTTCTCGGACCTAGATTCGTATCTGCAGGGCTACGCCGTCACTGGAAACGTATTGGCGAGTCTTGCCGTGCCGACGCGCATCTTCGCTGCTGCCGACGACCCGGTCATTCCGATCGAAGATTTGGCCGACGTCGCGGTTACGCACGCGCTCACCGTCGACGTGTTCCCGCACGGTGGGCACTGCGCGTTCATCGAAAACTATCGGCTCCGGAGTTGGCTCGATCGCGCGGTGCTCAAAGAGCTAGAAAGCGCGCTATGAATGGGCGTGGAGCTTCGTGGGCGCCTGCGCTTGTGCGTCGGTACCGCGTTTTTCCTCGAACTTGACCGGTGCAACGCCGCTCTTGACCTTGATGTCGCCCTCGATGACCGCGCCCTCGGCGACGGCGATTGCGTTTCCGGCGAGACTCCCCGTCACGCGCGCGGTACCGGCGATTTCCACGCGTTGCTCGCCGATCACGTCGCCCTCGACGGTGCCGGCGATCACGATGTCCGTGGCCTTGATCGTGCCCTTCCATCGTCCGCCTTCCGCGAGAGTCAGCGGACCGCTGATGTCGCAGTCGCCCTCGATCGTTCCGCAGAACACGTACGTGCCTTTGCCCTGGATCGTCCCGGCGATTCTTGTACCCGGCGCAACGTAAGTCTTCGGGCCGTGATTCGCATCCTGCATTCGACGTCGGAACTTGAACATTCGAGTCTCCCTGCCACGCGGCATCGTTTCGCCACCAAGGTGGCAACTTTTGTCGCATCGCGCTGTGACGCGAGTCACGACGTCTCGCGCTAAGTGGCTGTTTTACCTACCGCCATCGCTGTGGCACGGAGGTTGCTTGATTGTGCCCGGGTGACGGGTACGGACGGGGAGCGATGGAGAGCGCCATGGACGAGAGTATCGAGATCATTGCGTTGGTCCTCGGTGATACGACGGACCGCCGGTGGCATGCCGGGCAACTCGGCAAGGGCGCCCAGTGCCTCGTGCGCTTACCCGATGGCCGGGTATCGTTGGAGCCCGTCGCATCCCAAGAAGAATTCGAACGCACCGCTCGAATGACGGGCTGTTTTCGTCGCGGCAAGCCGATCCATGACCCGCACACTCACGAAGTCATTGGGTATGAGATGGAGCAGGTGCCGCTGCTGCGCGCAGCCGGCGGCTGATTCAATCAATAACCGTAACCGAGCGGCGTAACCTCGACGACTCGGCCGTTCTCTATCCGCACGACGCGCATGAACTGTTGCGGGCCTAAGTTGTACGTCCACTCTTCGATCACGACTTCCTCGATGAGCGTTCGCGACAGGGAGCTCCTGCCGAACTGGTCCACGTAGGGACGTTCGGCGCGTCGCGTTTGGACCGAAATCGGTGTCCCGCAGAAATGCAGAACCTTGTCGGCAGGGTCGCCGGCCGTGATAACGCGTGTGCCGCAACGGAATGCGTACGCCGGCAGCGCTGCGAGCAGCACGGCACACGCAACAACCGTACGAGCGCAGATTGCGTGCCTCATGGTGCGGTCTCCTGGGTAAATTTACGCTAACCCAAGTTTCGTGAACCTACGCTGAACCCGCGCTACCGGCAATTCGCGGCCTATAATGCGCGCCGATCCTTTGGAATCCGCGACCGTGTCGAGCACCCACCCCGCTTCCTCCGCCGCCCATTCGTCGCTCACCGCGCGGCTCGAATGGCTGCGCGATCGGGCCGCGTTGGTGCGTCGCGGGTTACGTGGCGTGGAGAAGGAGAGCCTGCGTGTCACCACGGACGGGCATCTCTCGCAGCTGCCGCATCCGCGAAGTTTGGGCGCGGCACTCACACACCCCTACATTACGACCGACTATTCCGAAGCGCTGCCGGAGCTCGTAACGCCGCCGCAGCACAGCACATGGGAGACGCTGCAGTTTCTTTGCGACCTGCACGCGTTCATCCATCGCCGGCTCGGGAGCGAGCTGTTGTGGCCGGCCAGCATGCCCTGCACGCTCGGCAGCGCCAACGAGATCCCGATCGCGTACTACGGCCCGTCGAACGTCGGCCGCATGAAGACGGTATATCGCCGGGGGCTCGGCCATCGCTACGGTCGGGCGATGCAGGCGATCGCCGGCGTTCACTTCAACTATTCGCTGCCGCAAGAATTCTGGCCGGAGTACCGCGAACGCGAGCAACGGCACGAGCCGCTGACGGACTTTCGCTCCACGGAGCTCATGGGGCTCGTGCGCAACTATCGCCGCTGTGCGTGGCTCGTCACGTATCTGTTCGGCGCGTCCCCGGTGCTGTCGAAGTCGTTTCGTCCGGAAGGCCACGAGCTTCTCACGGAGCTCGATCACGATACCTGGCATGCGCCGTTCGCGACATCGCTGCGCATGAGCGATCTCGGCTATCGCAACACGAGCCAAGGTCGGCTGAGCATTGGCGCCAACTCGCTCGCCGACTACGTGGCAGGGATGCGCACGGCCGTCACGACCGAGGACGCGCGCTATGCCGCGATCGGCGTCGTCGTTGACGGCGACTACCGACAGCTGAACGCCAACATCCTGCAGATAGAGAACGAGTACTACAGCACGATTCGTCCAAAGCCGAGCAAGACGAGCCCGCACCGGCCGCTGCTGGCGCTCGAGCGCACCGGCGTCGAGTATGTCGAGGTCCGGACGCTCGACTTGAATTGCGCCGACCCCGTCGGTATGAGTCAGAACGAACTGCGACTGCTCGAAGCGTTATTGATTCACTGTCTCCTGGCCGATAGCCCGGCGATTTCCACCGCCGAGCAGACCGAGATCGATGGCCGCGACCTGACGGTCGCGCGCGAAGGCCGGCGGCCTGGACTCACGATCATGCATAGCGGCCGGCAGCGGCCTCTCGCCGAATGCGGCATTGAGCTGCTGCGTGAGATCGCCAGCGTCGCGGAACTGCTGGACGTGGAGGGAACGAGCTATGGGGGCGCCGTCGAGGTTGCGGTCGCTGCTGTTCGCGACCCCGACCGCACGCCCTCGGCCGCGTTGCTCGCGGCTCTAGGCCACGAACGGGCCAGCTTCTTCGAGTACACGCTGAAGCTGGCCGAGAGCCACGCGGCCTACTTTCGGGAGCTTGCGCTGGCGCCTGAGCGGGAGGAATCGCTGGCTGCGACAGCCAGCCGGTCGATCGATGAGGCGGAGGCCTTGATTCACAAGGACCCGCGCTCGTTTGAGACCTATTTGCAGGACTACTTCACGGCGGTTTGACCGCGTTTTTTTCTCGCTAGTCGGCGCGTTTTGTGATTTCGTTAACCGCCGAGCCCCCCTGCGGCAGCGATACTGCCCCTCTCCGTTCATAGTGGAAGCGGCATGCGAGCGTTATTCCTGGTGGCAATCATCCTGGGCTTCGGCGGCACGCTCGCCGCGGCTCATTGGGCGCCATGGATCAGCCATCAGCGGCTGCCATCGCAGACGACGGTCGTCGCCAATGGCGGCCGCGCGGAGCAGTTCCTGATCCGTCTGCCCGCGGACCGGATCGCAGCCACCGATAGCAAGATCGCGGGGCTTAGGTCCGCCGGGTCGGATCACGCCATGCTGCTGCCAGCCAAGTTCGTTGCCGAACCGTTACTGGTGGAGCATTACAAGGTTAGAGATTCGACCGGTCAGGTCATTGGCATCGCCGCCCGGCACTGGGCCAACGGCGATCACGGCATGACGGCGACATGGTCGTTGCTGGTCCCGGCTCGCGGCTCGCTGGTCCTGCGCGCGCCAGGAGAGAAGAGCGGGGCGCTCGACAGCGCGCTGCAGCGCGCCGGCTACTCGCCCGGCGCCGCGTGGGAAGGAACGCTCGAAGTGGCGCTCGCTCAGGGCGGTACGGTGGCCGGTGGCACGGGCGACTTCGCGGGCTTGAACGGCAGCTACACGGAGACGTGGAAGGTCACGGGTGTCGATAGTAGTGGCGCAATGCGCGGCACCGTCGAGCTCTATACCGTCACGCGTATCCCATGAAGTACCTATTCATTGCCCTATTGGGTTTGCTGATCGGCGCCGGGCTCGCGAGCAGCGCGATCTACTACAACCCGTTCTCGGTGCACACGGGCGCAGCACCCACCGCTGGCGATCGCGTGCTCAAGTACTCGCTGCCGGATCAGGTGCTGACTGCCGCGGTCGGCGAGGATGCATTGCTCGCTGGTCGGTCGTCGGGAGTCGAGGGCTTGTGGGAAGAGACCATCGACCGCGCGGCGGTCATTGGACTCGTGCTCACGGACGAAACGGGTCAGCCGGCCGCGATCGCGAGCCGATTGATGGCGGCTTCGCCTTCGACCGATCTGCTGCTGACCGGCGTCGTGCTCAACGATTATTGGCTCATAACGTTGCCTGGCCAGGGCACGTTGTTCGTCCGTTCCGACTCGAACGTGTGGCCGTTCCTGAAAGAAACGCTGTTACCCGTGTGGCTATTCGATCGCCCGTGGCACGGGCCTCTTGAATATCGGCCGACCGTGGGTCCGAACGCCGGCAATACCGGTTCGGTTCTCGGCGTAGCCGGCGTGTTCGAAGGCAAGTCCGGCAGCGCTGTGGAGCACTACGACGTGACTGCGTTCGGTGCGACGCAGAACTCTACCGCTGCGGTTGGCGAGCTCTTCCTGCATTTTTCGGAACAGCAGGTCGCTCAGCAGTAGCGCCTGTCAAACGGCGACCGCGCCGAGGTCGACGCTCGCGTCGCGCAGTAGCGCTGGCGCAATCGTGGCGCTCGCCGCCACCAGCTTCTTCGCATGCGCAAACTCGCGCGGGCTGTTGATCGCGTCGACCGCCAGTAGCGCGCCATTGCGCAGATAGAACGCCGTGAAGCTCCGTGTCGCTGGGTCGCCGCGCAGCACGACTTCATCGTGGCCGTGCGACAGGCCGACGATCTGGAGCTTCAGGTCGTACTGATCTGACCAGAACCACGGCACCTCCGAATACGGTGTCAGCGTTCCGAGCAGCGTGCCCGCCGCAACCTTGGCCTGATGAATCGCGTTCGGCACCGACTCGAGCCGGACTTGTCGTCCGCCGATCGTGTGGTTCGTGCAATCGCCCGCTGCAACGACGTGAGCGTCGGCCGTGCGCGCCAGTTCGTCGACGACGATGCCGTTCTCGCACTTGAGGCCCGCGTCTGCCGCGAGCTCCACGTTGGGCACGACGCCGATGCCGATGATGGCGACATCGCACTCGAACCTGCGGCCGTCCACGGTCTCGACGGCGGCGACACGGTCGTCGCCCACGAATGCGCGGACGCTCGCGCTGCAGTGCAGATCGACGCCCGCGGCGCGATGGCAATCGGCATAGAACCGTGCGACTTCCGGTCCGACGGCGCGTCCGAGCACGCGGTCGGCCGCCTCGAGCACGGTCACGTGGAAACCGCGGTGGCGCAGCACGGCAGCGGCCTCGAGGCCGATGAACCCCGCGCCGATCAGCGCGACACGTGCACCTGCCGCCAACTCCGCGAGGATGCCGTCCACGTCGGCGATCGTGCGTAGGTAATGCACGCCACGCAGCGCGACGCCTGGCACGTCGAGCCGCCGCGGCCGGCTGCCCGTCGTGAGCAGAAGGCGGTCGTACTGGAGTTGCCGTCCGTCGACCGTGCGTACGCGGCGCGCTCCGAGCTCTAGCTCCGTGACGTGGCAGCCGAGCTCGAGCGTCACATTCTTCTCCGCGTAGAACGTCGCCGGCCGCAACGAAAGCCGCTCACGCGGCAGCTCGCCGGCTAGGTACTTCTTCGACAAGGGCGGTCGTTGATACGGCGGGTGCTGCTCGTCGGCGAGCAGCGTGATCGCCCCCGAGTAGCTGTGCTGGCGCAGTGTCTGCACGGCCTGCGCAGCAGCTTGGCCGCCGCCGACGACTACGAGGTGTTCTGCCATCGGGTGCTATATTCCAAACGAACGGGCGTAAATTCTAACAGCGAGCGAGCCACGCATGGTCTGGGCAATTCGATTCGAGCAATTCGGCGGACCCGAAGTGCTGAAGTACCAGCAAGTCGACGTGGGCGAGCCGAAGGCGGGCGAGGCGCGCGTCGCGCATCGCGCGATCGGGCTCAACTTCATCGACGTGTATCACCGCACGGGGTTGTACCCGATGGCGCTGCCGAGCGGGCTTGGTGGCGAGGGCGCCGGTGTGGTCGTGGCCGTGGGGCCCGGCGTCACGCACGTTCGTGCCGGCGACCGCGTTGTCTATACGGCTTCCGGCGCACTCGGCTCGTACTCCGAAGAGCGCATCCTCGACGCGCGCTGGCTCGTGCGGCTGCCCGCTGCGATCGATGAGCAAACCGGCGCCGCCATGATGCTGAAAGGCCTCACGGCCTGGTATCTATTGAAGCGCAGTTACGTTGTGCAGGCCGGCGATTGGATTCTGTTACACGCGGCTGCCGGCGGCGTGGGCCTGATCGCGGCGCAGTGGGCACGTGAGCTCGGTGCGCGCGTAATAGGCATCGTGGGCTCTGCGGCGAAACGCGAGCTCGCGCTGGCACATGGTTGTGAGCACGTGTTGCTCGACAATGAAGACGTGCCGCGGCGCGTGCGCGAGATTGCGGGGGGTGGTGTGCCCGTGGTGTATGACTCCGTGGGTCGCACGACGTTCTTCCAGTCGCTCGACTGCTTACGGCCGCACGGATTGCTCGTCAGCTTCGGCAATTCGTCCGGCAAAGTCGAGCCGTTCGGGCTGCAAGAACTCCAGAAACGCGGCTCGTTGTATGTCACACGACCCACGTTGCAGGACTTCATTCGCGAGCGGCGGGATCTCGAGACGGGTAGCAGCGAGCTGTTCGATCTCGTGCAGGGCGGCCGCGTGCGGATCAACGTCAACCAGACCTACGCATTGCGCGACGCGGCGCAGGCGCACCGCAATCTGGAAGCACGGCGTACCACCGGCTCCACGGTGCTGATCCCCTAACCGCGCATTTCGCGCGCGATTCACCACAAACATTCGTCGCAGCGCGTCCGGCGGGCCGCTACGGTAGCTCTCATCGTCTCGTCGAGGAGGGCGCCGTGCTCAAACAACGGCACGAGAAACAGTTGGCATGTCCGATGACGGAAGCGTTCGCGGCGCTCGTCGAGGTCATCGGTAAAGGTCGTTGGGCCGGCGCCGTGCTCATCGACGCCGCCGCTCCGCCGAAGCCCGGCTGCCGATACGAGCAACAGCGCGGCAAAGTACTCAGGCGTGGCAAAGTGCTCGCGTGTCTGCGGCCCGTGTCGATTACGCTGCAAGAGATGTTGCTCGATCCTCCGTGCTGTGTGCAGCTGCGATTGCACTGGCGCCTCGAACCTGTCGACGACGGCTCATGCGTGCTGCTCGACGCGCGTTACCTGTTGAATGGCGCCGCCACGCTGCGCCGTCGTCATTGGCACGAGCGAATCAGCGGGCACTGCGCGCGAATGCTTGGCGCTCTCGAACAGCGAGTGCTAGCCAACTAACCGCGGCCGCATAGTCCGTTCGGGCTGGTGAGCGAAACGTGAAGCGTCGCGCAGTTCGCTACGCATCTGCGCCTATACTCGAATCACACGGCGCGCTCTGCCGTCTCCCTCGGCAGTGCAGGCCGAGTAGCAGGAGATGTCATTGCGCGCGGCAACTCATCGAGTTCGTCCAGTCGTGAGCCTCCAGGAGTTCTTCAAGGACTCCGTCGCTGCCGCCATGCGGAAGCAGGGCGTCGCGGCCGACGATCACACGGCTTACTACGTCGTCAATCTGCTGACCCTCTTCGCCCGGCAAGAAGCGCTGTACGAGCGCAGCAAGACGGGGCCCGGCCTGCAGCCGCTCGCGTTACTGCTGGCCGAAGCGGCCGATGCGCCGGATCGCGGTGCTTGCAATGCCGTGCTGCGCCGCGTGGGCGACACGTCATTGTTCGTCGCGGGGTTTCTAGGCGATGGCTTCGCGCGCAAGCTCGTGGATGTCGACTACTACATCGACATGGGCGGTGCCGCCTACGGACGATTGTCGGCGAGCGTGCGCGGTACGCTCCAAGGTCGCGCGTTGAGTTCAGTATTTGCCGAGCTCGCCGAGAAGTTTCGCGAATTCGTCGACGTGCTCACCGAAATCCGTGCGTCGGGCGCCGCCGCGGCGCTCGACGTCCTGCGCCTGTACGAGGTCTGGCTCAAGACCGGCAGCCGGCGCGCGGCGCAGCTGCTTCGCGAGCACGGCATCGAACCGAATGCCACGCTGAACGCGGCAACGCGGCACTGAGCATGCTGCTCGGCAAGCTCCAGTCGCTGCTGCACGAACTCTATGCGCTCGATGTTGCATACGGCGTCGACGATTTTCTAATCACCGATGCCAAGTTTGCCCGCGCGCTCGACAAGGGTGGCCGCGACGTGGACGAGAAACTGCTGATCGCTGAAACTGACGGCGAAGCGGAAGTCGCGCTGTTTCTCGAGCGCGAGCTGCTCGAACGTTTGAGTGATCACGATCCTCTGACGTGTCTCGACGATAGCAACCTGGCGGACTTCTGGGCCGCGCTCGAGGGCGTGAGTCACTTCACGTATTACGCGTGGAACGCGGAACGCGACAAGAACGTCACGCTGTTCGAGCTCGAGCTGCAAGCCGAGGTAGACAAGTTCGTGACGACGGAGCTACTGCTGAAGCAACAGAGCGGCCGCGAGCCCCACGAGCTGCACGCGTGGTTGTTCGACAAGCCGCAGCTCGATAGTGAGCTCCACGGTGCCGAGCGAGAACGCTACCGGCGCGCAAATCGTTATGCGGGTAAGTACTGCCAGCGGCTCGGTGCCGTACTCGCCCGCGGCGCGGACGACGAGGCCGTGCAAAGCGAGCTGCGGCGGTTCTACCGGCTATCCCAGCAGTCGAAGCTCGCGCACATCGACGCGCACTAGTCTCACGCCAAACGGCCGGTGAAGGGCAGCTGGGTGTCTGCCGCCGCCAGAGCAGTGACGATGCGTTCGACGCCGAAGATCTTGATCAGCACGGCAACGCGCATCCACATGCCGTTGCGCTCCTGGCGCCAATACATCGCGCGTGGGTCGTGGTCCACGAGCGGGTCGATCTCCGGGCCGCGTGGTAGCGGATGCATGATGAAGGCGTCGCGTTTCATGAGCGTGAGTTCCGGCGTGCCAATGCTAAACGGCCTCAAGTCTACGGCGTGCGACTCGCCCGCCGTGTCCCATTCCGTCTGCATGCGCGTCACGTACAGCGCATCGAGCTGCGGCAATACCGTATCTAGCTGCGTCGTTTCACTGTACGCGATGCGATGCTCGTCGAGATAAGCTTTGATGTCGCGTTCCATCGCGAACTGTGGTGGCGCAATGAACACGAGCCGCACGCCTTCGTAGTGCCGCATTAGGTAGCACAGCGAGCGCACGGTGCGGCCGCGCTTCAAGTCGCCCATCATGCCGATGACCTTGCCGTCGATACCGCCGCGGGGCTCGAAGCTACGCGCCAGCGTGTAGATGTCGAGGAGGGCCTGCGTCGGGTGTTGATCGCTGCCACTGCCGGCGTTGATGACAGGTACCGGCCGTTGGATGCCGTCCATGAGCTTGGCCGCCTTCGCCGCGCGGCCGGCTTCCTTCGTTCGCATGATGATCACGTCCACGTAGGAGCTGAACGTGCGAATGGAGTCCTCGAAGCTCTCGCCTTTTACCTCGGACGAGGTGGACGGATCGCGAATCTCGCTGGTGCGCATCCCTAAGATGTGGCACGCGTTGTTGAACGACAGGAACGTCCGCGTCGACGGCTGCGTGAAGTACAGCATCGCGCGCCGCGTCGGCAGCAAGTCGCGCAGCGCGCGGGCACCGACCTCGGATTTGGCCAGCGTGCGCACACGGGTCGCAAGGTCGCAGAGCTCGTCGAGCAATGTGCGATCGAACACGTGCGGATCGATGACGTGGAATAGTCCGGTGCCGCGCGAGGGCAGGACCAGTGTTTCGGTGACGGATTGCGTAGAGGTCGCCTCTTTATCGTGTTTCGAGTCGACGGCCGGTAGCGCGACGGCCGGCAGCGCGCACGCTAACAAACGACAGCCCGGAAAGGTAGCCCGCCGCGCGGGAGCTTAAGATATTGACCCTCCGCCGAGTTGGTGAAAAGCTACGGCTAGGCGGCTAGACGCCCAGTACAACAACAAGAATTCAGGAGACTTCCCATGCCAGAAGGGTCTAAAACCACCGTCCCCGACGGCCGTCGCTGCGAGCTGTACTACTTCACCGGCAAGGTGCTGTCCAGCCAGAAGCAGAAAGAGACGCAGATCAGCAGCACCACGCAACACCACGCCAACAACTATGCGTCGACGTCCGTGTCGTCGCGCACGGTCGATCATCACGAGTTCTTCCTGGCCGACGAAGGCGGCAAGGAACGCGCGTTCAAGACCGTGGATTTCGATTTCCCCTGCCGCGAGGGCCAGACGCTGTCGGTCATGTGGACTATCGCCGAGGGCAAGAACGAAGGCCCGTTCCTGGCCGTCAGGAACCACAATACGCAGGAGCGTCATGAAGCCTCGCAAGCCAGCGTCGCTGCTTGGATGGAGGAGCCGTACACCTGGGGCGTCATCGGCGTCGCCGTAGCCATCATCATCGTGCTCTTCTTTGTCAACGGGACCCTCGGGTTCCTGGCGCTGATCGGTTTGCCGATCTATGGCTGGTGGCGCAAGAAGTCGCGGGCGAAATCTGCAGCCAAGTCGTTGCTCGGCGGGGATGCCTTGCGGCAGCTCGACACGCAGCTCGCGCCGCTGAAGCCGTTCGCGGTTTAGACCGCTCCGCATCGAAAGGCGCGACCGCCCGCACGTATCGTGTGCGGGCCGTCGCCGCGCTGAAGTGTTACCGGACGCGGACCACGATTTTCCCCATGTAGTCGCCGTGAGCCATGAGCTCGAAGGCAGCAGGCGCCTGGTCGAACTCGAGCACGCGGTCGATCACGGGGCGAATCTCATGCTGCGCGATGAACGCGTTCATGGCTTCGAAGTCGGCGCGTGAGCCGACGTATACCGCGGTCAAGTGCGCCCCCGCCTGAAACAGCGGCCCGGTCGGCAGCTGGTCCGCGAAGCCGGACAGCGTGCCGATCATCGCGACGTGGCCGTCGAACGCGAGTGCTGCGAGCGCTTTCGTGAACGTGCCGCGGCCGCCCACCTCGAGCACCTGCTTCACGCCCGCGTCGCGCGTCAGTGCGCGCACGGCCTTCTGCCAATCCGGGTCCGTCCGGTAGTTGACGGCCCCAAATGCGCCGAGCTTGCGGGCGCGCTCGAGCTTCATGTCGCTCGAGCTCGTGATGATCGGCTTGGCGCCGGCCGCGGCCGCGAACACGAGGCCGAACGTCGATACGCCGCCCGTGCCTTCGAGCAGCACGTAGTCGCCGGCCTTGAGGTGCCCGTACTTGAACAACCCCACCCACGCTGTGACGCCTGAAGTCGGCAACGTAGCGGCTTCTTCGTAGGAGAGGTGTTTCGGAAAGCTCACGAGACTCTGCTCGTCGGCCACGACGAATTCGGACAGCATGCCGCCGGCATTGCCGCCGCGCGACGATGTGAGGCCGTCGGCGCTGCGGTCGCCGTCTATCCAACGCGGCATGAAGATGCCCACCACGCGATCGCTAACCTTGAACCGGGTGACGCCGGGACCGAGCGCCACGACCTCGCCGGCGCCGTCGGCGAACGGGATGCCACCTGTCAGATCTGCGGGCCCGCCAGGTTTTCTGTCGCGCATCTCGACGTCGTAGCCGCCATTGATCGACGTCGCGTGGATTCGCACGAGCACCTCGTGCGCGCCGGGGCTCGGCCGCGGCACTTGTTTCAGCACGAGCTCGTACGCCGCACCGTCGGCGCGGGGCGAGAACTGGTACTGACGAATCGTCTGGCTTTGGGCGGTGGCGTCGCAGCTCACAGTGACTGCGAGCAGTAGCGCCAAAAGGGCAGTCGCTCGGCGGTGATCGGGCATCGTGGCTCCTCGGCCCCCGGTGTCAGTTGGCCGCGTGCAAGAACAGCTGGTACGCGGGGTTTTCCGTCTCGTCGGAGTACGTGTAGCCGAGCTGCTTCAGGTGGTGCGTGAACTTCGCGCGGTCCTCCGGGGGCACCTGCACGCCTGCGAGCACGCGGCCGTAATCCGAGCCATGATTGCGGTAGTGGAACAGGCTGATGTTCCAACTGTTGCCCACTGCCGTGAGGAACGCGCGCAGCGCGCCGGGCCGTTCAGGGAACTCGAACCGGTATAGAACCTCGTGCTTGAGCCCCGGGGCCTGCCCGCCGACGAGGTGGCGCACGTGCAGCTTCGCTAGCTCGTTGTCGCTGAAGTCGAGCACGGGGTAGCCCCCGGCTTTGAGCTGGGCGACGATCTCTGCGGCTTCCCCGGAGCCGCGTTGTAGCGACACGCCGACGAAGATACGCGCCGTGGTGTCGGGCGCGTAACGGTAATTGAACTCCGTGATGTTGCGCGTGCCCAGTGCTTCGCAGAAGCGCAGGAATGCTCCCGGTTGCTCCGGGATCTCGACCGCGAGCACGACTTCCCGGTGCTCACCGATCTCCGCGCGCTCGGCCACGTAGCGCAAGCGATCGAAGTTCATGTTCGCGCCGCTGTTGATCGCGATCAGCGTGCTGCCCGATGCGCGTTCTCGCTCGACGTAGCGTTTCATCCCGGCGACCGCGAGAGCACCTGCGGGCTCCACGATCACGCGGCTGTCCTCGAAGATGTCTTTGATCGCGGCGCAGATCTCGTCGGTGCTGACGAGGATGATCTCGTCCACGACTTCCTGCGCGACGCGGAATGTCTCGTCGCCGACACGCCGAACCGCGACGCCGTCAGCGAACGTGCCGACACGGTCGAGTGTGAACGGGGCCCCGCGCTTCAGTGACTCGTACATGCTCGCCGATTCGATCGGCTCGACGCCGACGATCTTCACCCCGGGGAATTGGTTCTTCAGACGTGCGCCGATGCCGCAAATCAGTCCGCCGCCGCCTACGGGCACGAACACTGCGTCCGGCACGCGTGGCCACTGTCGTTCCAGCTCGATCGCGATCGTGCCCTGGCCGGCAATGCCGTCCGGGTCGTTGAACGGATGGACGAACGTGAGGTTCTCGGCCGCCGCGAGCTGCATCGCGTGCGCGTACGCATCATCGAAGGCGTCGCCCTCGAGCACGATCTCGCCGCCGAGTGCGGCGACGGCGTCGACCTTGATCGACGGCGTGCGGGTCGGCATCACGATCACAGCCCGCACGCCGCGTTTGCGCGCGGCAAGCGCCACGCCCTGCGCGTGGTTGCCGGCTGAGCTGCAGATGACGCCCTTGGCGAGTGCCTCGGGCGATAGATGCGCAATCCTGTTGTAGGCGCCGCGCAGCTTGAACGAGAACACGGCCTGCAGGTCCTCGCGCTTGAGCAGCACCTCATGGCCGAGCCGCTTGGATAGGCGCGGTGCACGGTCGAGCGGCGACTCGATTGCAACGTCATACACGCGCGCACGGGTAATCAGCGGCGCATAGCTTGCGGCTATGGGGTACGACTTTCGGACCGTGCTCATGAAACGCTCGCGCCGCCGGCAGGCACGCAAGTGTACTCGGCGCGCCTGGAGCCCGTCTTGTGGTCAGGCGCCCTGGCGAGTCAGGAACCTGTCGAGCTCGTTGGCGAAGGCCTGGAGGTCCGTTCTGCTCAACGTCGGCGGCCCGCGGGTGCGTTCGCCCGCCGAACGTAGGGACTCCATGAAGTTACGGCGCGCCAGGTGATCCTGCACGTTGTCCGGCGTGTAAAAGGTGCCGCGCGGGTTGAGCGCGAATGCCTTCCCGGCCACCACCTGCGCAGCCAGCGGAATGTCCGCCGTGACGACGAGATCCCCTGGTTTTAGCCCAGCGAGAATCCGCGCGTCCGCCACGTCGAACCCCGCTTCGACTTGTAGCGCTCTGACGAATCGCGACTTCGGCGCCCGCAACGCGTGGTTGGCCACGAGCACCGTCTCGACGTGTACACGCTCCGCGGCACGGAACAGGATCTCCTTGACCTGAGCCGGGCAAGCATCGGCATCGACCCATACGATCATCGCGATTCGCCAGCAGCGTCGAAATAGTCCAAGCTATTCGCAGGAAACCCGGCTGGAGACTGCAATGGCGAATAAGACGCCGAACTACAAACAAGACAAGCGGCGCCGTGAAGATGCGCAGAAGAAACGCAACCTGGAAGAGCAGGAGCGGCAAGCTGCGCGCAAGAAGAACGTACCCGACCCTCCGCCTCAATGAACGAGGGCCGCGCGTGCGAGCCACGCGCGACCGGCGAATCCGCGGAGCGCGTGATCGTGAAGACGCGCAACTGGGTGGAGAAGGTGGTGATTGGGCTCCGCCTATGCCCGTTTGCCGCCGCACCGTATCAGCGCGGGCAGGTGCGCTACCGTGTCAGTGAGCAGACAACGGCCGCGGGACTGATAGAAGACCTGGCCGAGGAGCTGTTGCATCTCGCCAGCGCGGACCCGCTCGTGTGCGAGACGAGCCTCCTGATACACCCGCATATGCTGCACGACTTCCTCGACTACAACCAGTTCCTGGATCAAGCGGATGCCACCGTGGCCTCGCTCGGTCTTACGGGCGAGTTGCAGATCGCAAGCTTTCATCCAGCCTATCAGTTTGCTGGTACCGCGCCGGATGACATCGAGAACTACAGCAACCGATCGCCCTATCCGATGCTGCACGTCCTGCGCGAAGCGAGCGTGCAGCGCGCCGCGGTAACGCTTGCGCGGGTGGACGAGATCACCGAACACAACATCGCCACGCTGCGTAAGCTCGGCGACGCCGGTTGGCGTGAGTTATTGGATCGCGACCCTTAACGGGTTTGCGGGTCGCGTTTCGTCGCCGGCTCGGGCGGCGGCTTCAGCAGGTCCGCGAGGCGTCGCGTCATCTGATCGTACTGGAACGTTGCGATCTTGTAGCGCCAGGGCCCGACCTTGGCGTTGATGCGTGCCGCATCGGCGGCGGGATCGGGCGCTGCCGGTGGCGGCGCCGCCGATCTCGGCGGGCCCGCGGGTGCGCCGGCGCCTTGTGCGGGCGGTGTCGCAGTGGCTGCCGCGGTCGCGCGCGCAGCTTGCGCGGAGTCGACGCTCGCCGTGAAGCTGACCCAGCTCGCATCGCCGCGCTTCTCGCCTTCTGCGCGCACGACGAGGCCATCGAATGTGTGGAACTCGACGACCGTGGGTTTCGTGGGGGCCGACGCCGCTGCCGGCTCCACGTCCTCGAGGTTGAGCTCGCGCAGCGAGTTGCCGATCACGTTTGCGACGCCGGGATACAAGAGCTCGCGGCCCTTCGGCACGTCGGCAACGTCGTAGGTGGCGGCCTCTGTGTTCGGCTTCGACAGGCGCACGACCGGCCCGTCGGGCGGTGTGATCGTGACTTGTGCGATACGGTCGCTGCGCACATCGACGATCTGCGCGTCGAGCCACTGGCCAACGCCGCGTGCGAACTCGGGGTTCCTGTCGATCAGGTAGCTCTGTGCATCACCGACGCGGCGCACGTAGCGGTGCTTCGTGCCATCGGCGTCGCCGAGGATCAGCGCGGACAGGTCTTTGCCTTTTGCCGTCAGCGCGACTGCGATGCCAGCAGCCTTTTCGCCGCTGACGTCCTCGACGCCGAGGTGGCTGTACAGCTCCGGGTTTGCGGTTTTTTGCTCGAGGATCTTCGCCTCGGCCAGCGCGCTCAGCCCCTGGCGCAGCTTGCTAACGTCTGCCGGGTAGCCGTTCTTGTTCGCGGCGACCCAGCCTTCGGGCTTGCGTTCGAGAGCCACGACGATCTCATTGTTGGCTTTGGTGATCGTGACGCGTTCGACGTCGTTCAGCGCGGCTTCCAGCGACGGCGCGAACAGCTTGCCGCCGCCACCATTCCCGCCACTGCGCTGGCCAACCAGCATCAGCGTCACGAGCACGACGACGGCCGCAAGCAGGATCAGAACGTTGCGCTGGCTCATGCGGCGGCTTTCCTGCGGCGCCTCACGAATACTGCTACTAGCGCAATGGCGGTCAGCAGCAGCGGCACGAGCGCGATGTTCAGGATCTTCAGCGTGGTGCCAAGGCTGTCGATGTCGCGATCGAGATTGCGGCGCACGTTGCGCAGCTCCTGACGAATTCGAACCTGCTCGTCCAGGAATTTCTGCACTTCTGCCTGTTGCTCTGTGCTCATCATCAGGGAGCTCGAATCCTTGCGCGCCGCTTGCAGCTCACCGAGCTTCTGCTCGGTCCCCCGCAGCTCGGCCTGGAGGCGCTCCTCGGTGGCACGGAACTGCACGTCGGCATTGCGCCGCAGCTCCTCGACCCTCGTGAAGGGCCGCGTATACGTCGCGCGGCTACGCAAGCCGATCAGCGCCGCGCTGCCCGAGAGATTGTCGAGGGCGTTGAACACGAAGTCGCCGTTGTTCGCGAAGGAGCTCACGACGCGTTGTCCCAGGAAATTCTGCGCCTGCACCCATAGGCGATCGCTCAAGATGTCGACGTCGGCCACGAGCACGAGGTTCGCGTTGTCGGTCGATGCCAGATGGGTTGCACCGAGCGCGGCGTCGACAGGTGCCTCGCGACCTTCAACTTTCGGTGCGCCGTCGGGGAACGCAGACTTCAGCGGCCCGGATAGCCGCGCCGCGATGATCTGTTCCTTGCCGCCCGGCGTGAAGTTCTTGAGCAGCTCGCCGGGGTCGGCCAGTTGCTGGAAGCGATCCACCGGCATGAGCTCGGACTCGGGGCTCGAATGGAGCAGCGGTGCGAGCTTGGCGGTTGCGCCGCCGGCAAGCTCGAAGTGCCCCGCAACGCCCACGTTCACGGAGCTCAGCCCCTGCGTGATCACGTCCTCCGTGCTCATCGCCTCGGCGTCGAGCCCGAGCAAACCGACGTGGCGTACGGGCCGGGAGCGGCCACCAATACTGAGCGCGTAGCGATTGTCGGCCACGACTTCGCCCGGGTTGAATTTGACGCCCCACGCCGCGAACAGCTTGTCGAGGGACGACGTGGCCCGCGCCGGGCCGGGGCCTTCCTCCTGCCCGCCGCCCGCGAGGATTTCCGCGAGCGGGTCGACGAAGACGAGTGCGCGTCCGCCACGCATGACGAACTGATCGATGGCGTATAGGGTGGTCTCGTCCAGCATCACGGGATGCACGATCCACAGCACGTTCACGTCGTCGTCGATCTTCAGCACGCTCGGCGGCAGGGCGCGCACGTCGAACAGCTTGCGAGCTTGCTCGACGACGACCCACGGCTGACTCGGCTGCTGAGTCGACGGGTCGAAGCCGCCGGTGATTGGAGCGCCCGTGAGCAGGCCGACGACGGTCTTCTTCGTGTTCGATAAGTTGTAGACGAGCCTCGCTAGGTCGTACTCGAGGAACATCTCTTTGCGCGGGTCGAAGAAGGGGATCGTGTCGGTCTTGCCGATGCTGTTCGAGCCCGCCAATCCGAAGTAGACAGATTCACCGCCGGAGCCGATGTTGGCCGCCTGGAGCCCGAACTGCTCCGCACGGTCCTCGTCCTCCGAGAATTGCACCGGATCGACTATGTGCAGCACGAGGCGGCCGTCCGGCGTGTTGGCGGCGAACTCCTCGAGCGTCTCGCGTACGCGCGTCGCGTACGTGCGTATCTGCTGCAGATTCTTCGTCGATTCGTTCGAGAAGAAGAAGTAGAGATCGATCGGCTCTTTGATGTCCTGCAGGACGGCGTGCGTGCCTTTGCCGAGCGTGTAGAGGCGGTTCGCCGTGAGGTCTAGGCGCGCTCCGCGCAGCCAGGCGTTGCTGGCGATCACGGCCACGACCAGCGCGACGAAAAGTACCACCAGAGTCGAGTAACCGATCCGTTGCCGGGTGCGCGTGCTCATCGGCTCAATCCGCTTTCTTCAGTTGCAACACGATGGCGTTCGCATAGAGACATGCGCCTATCAGGAGCGCGAAGTACACGAGATCGCGCAGATCGATGACGCCCTTGCTGATGAAGTCGAAGTGCGTCTGAAAGCTCAACGAGGCAAGGCCGTCGACGAGCCACTGCGGTGCCCAGGACGACAGGACCTGCTGCACGAGTTGCACGCCGACCGCGAGCAACATGAAGCAGGTAATGAACGACAGGATGAACGCGATGACCTGATTTTTCGTGGCGGCGGAGATGCAGGCGCCAACGGCAAGGAACGCGCCCGCCATCAGGAAGCTGCCCACGTAGGCCGCGAAGATGACGCCGTTGTCCGGCTTGCCCAAGTAATTGACCGTTATCCAGATCGGGAACGTCAGCGCGAGCGCTATCCCCGTGAAGACCCAGACCGCGAGGAACTTGCCGGCAACGACCTGCCACATCTCGAGCGGTAACGTCATCAGGAGTTCGATCGAACCCGACTTACGCTCCTCGGCCCAAAGGCGCATGGAGAGCGCGGGCACCAGGAACAGATACAGCCAGGGGTGCATGTAGAAGAACGCTTGGAGATCCGCCTGGCCGCTTTCGTAGAAGCCGAGGAAATAGAAGGTGCAGAACCCCGACGCGATCAGGAAGATCACGATGAACACGTAGGCGATCGGCGTCGCGAAATAGCTCTTGAGCTCGCGCTTGAAGACTGCGAGGACGCCGTTCATGCCGTGGCTCCGCCGGTGATCGACCGGAATACTTCGTCCATGCGTCCGGACTCGAGATGCAGCTCGGCCAGCGGCCAGCGTTCCTTTTCGGCCAGCGCATTGATCGCGGCGAGCGGCAGCTTGCCGGGCGCCGGAAATGCAGTGAGCCCCTGGTTCTTCTCGTCGAGCTCCGTGCTCGCGACCTCGGAAAGCGCGTTGATCGCGCGGCGTACCGCGGCGAGCTGGTCGGGGCTCGTGAGTTTCACGGACACCGCGTTGTGGAAGCGTGATCGGGTCTCCAGGCCGCGAGGCGTGTCGTCGGCGAGGATCTTCCCGTGCGCGATGATGATCGCCCGGTTGCACACGGCATCAACTTCCTCGAGCAGGTGCGTCGAGATGACGATGATCTTGTCGCGCGCCATGCGGCCGATCAGCTCGCGCACCTCGTGCTTCTGGTTTGGATCGAGGCCGTCGGTCGGCTCGTCCAGGATCAGCACTTCGGGGTCGTGCAGAATCGCCTGCGCGAGACCCACGCGGCGCCGATACCCTTTCGACAGCGTGTCGATGCTCTGCTCGAGCACGCGCTCGAGATGTAGCAGGCCGAAAACCTCGTCGAGGCGTTGGCGGCGTTTCGCGGCGGGCATGCCACGCGCCTCGGCGATGAATTCCAAGAACGAGCGCGGCGTCATCTCAGGATAGCTCGGTGCGCCTTCGGGCAGATAGCCGATACGCCGCTTGGCCGCGACGGCCTGCGTTTCAATATCGTGGCCGCACACGAGCACGCGGCCTGAAGTGGGGGGCAGGAACCCGGCGACGATGCGCATCGTCGTGGTTTTACCCGCACCGTTCGGGCCGAGGAAGCCGAGCACTTGGCCGGGTTCGACGCGAAAGCTCAAATTGTCTACCGCACGTAGACGACCATATTCTTTGGTGAGGCTCTGGACGTCGATCATGTGGAAACCCGGCGGCGACCTAGAAAAGATGCGGCACCACGATGCGGCTGGCCATTCTCCATAGACGCCCGAGCCCTTTCAAGTTACGGACCTGTCATGGAGTGGTGGACGGGTTCCCGTCCGCGTCGACGATGGCGACGTCGCCGAAGTTCAAGGCGCGGACTTCCGCTTCCATGACTTTGCGGTCGCCAACGACGACCCACGTCAGCCGATTGGGTTGCAACACGCGCTTGGCCGCGGCATTGACCTCGCCCACAGTGAGCTTCGCAACGAGCTCCGCGTACCCGTTCCAGTAGTTGTCGGGCAGTTTGAAACGCACGAGCGCCGCGATGTCGCGAGCGACGGCGCGCGCCGTCTCCCAGCGACCCGGCAGCGTCAAAGTGCTGCGCCGCTTGCTGGTGGCGACCTCGGCAGCGGTGGCCATCCGCGAGCTCAGGAATTCGTCGAACTCTTTCTTCATCTCGCGCATCGACGGCGCGGTCTTGTCGGCCTGCACGGGCGCGATGCCGAGGAATAGCCGTTGCGCTTGCGTGTCGACGATCGTGGTGTCGGCGCCGTACGACCACGTCTTGTCCTCACGCAGGTTCATATTGATACGCGACGTGAACGCGCCACCCAGGATGTCGTCCATCGCATTGATTGCGATCTCGTCCGCCTGGTTCTTGGCTGGGATCAGCTCGCCGGCCATGATCATGGTCTGCTCGGAGCCGGGGCGGTCGATCAAGTAAACGCGCGGTCGGTCCGGCAGACCGACGTCGGCCAGTTTCTTGACGGGAACGTCGCCGCGTTGCCAGCGCGCAAACAGCGTCTCGAGCTTCGGCTTGATTTCCGCGAGCGTCGTGTCGCCGACGACGATCAGCGTTGCATTGTTCGGCTTGAACCACGTGCTGTGATACTTCACGAGATCGTCACGGCTGATCGCGGCCACCGATTGCTCGGTGCCCGAACCCGTCATCGGCAAGGCGTACGCGTGACCTTCGCCGTACAAGAGACGTGGCAGAACGCGCAGCGCCATTGACGTCGGCGTGTTCTTCTCCTGCTGGATGCCGGCGAGCTGCAGGCGCTTCAGCCTGTCGAGCTCGGCCTGCGGAAACACGGGGTTCAGGATCACGTCGGCATAGATCGCGAGCGAGGGGTCGAGATTCTCTTTCAGTGCGTTCAGGCTCACGACGGAGAAATCAAGATTGGCGCCGCTGTTCAAGTCGGCCCCGAGGCGCGCGAGCGCGTCGTCGATCTTCAGCGTGTCCATGCTCTTCGTGCCTTCGTCGAGCATCTCCATGGCCATGTTTGCGACGCCGGGCGCGGCGAACTGATCGGCCGCGAACCCCGCGTTCAGCTGCAGGCTGAACTGCACGACCGGCACCGCATGGCGTTCGGCCACGATCAGGCGCATCCCATTCGCCAGCGTCGCCTGGCTCATCGCCGGAAACGGCGCATCGGGGAACGACGTTGGCATCGGCAGCTGCTTGCGGTCGGCGCCACCGGCACTGGCCTTCAAGTCACGCGGGAAAGGTTGCACTTCGAGCACGAGTGGTGCGCCCTTGATCCAGGTGCGTGCAGTCGCGACGACCTGCTGCGGAGTGGCCGTGCGCATCAGCTCCAGCGAATGTTTGTAGAAGTCCGGCCGACCGCCATAGACGGCGTTCTCGGCCAGAATGCCGGACTTGCCGCCGCGCCCGCCCACTTGCTCGACGCCGCGCGTGAACGAAGCACGGATCTCGGTCTTTGCGCGATCGAGTTCGGCCCGCGTTGGTCCCTGCGCTAGGAACCGCGCAAGCTCCTCGTCGAGCGCTTTCTCGATCTTCGCAAGATCCTGGCCCGGTCCGGCCGTGGCGTACACGACGTACGCGCCCGCGATCTCGTTGTTTAGCGCGAACGCGCCGGCGTCGGTCGCGATCTGGTCCTTGTAGACAAGCCGTTGATACAGCCGCGATGTCTTGCCGCTCGTGAGCACATAGTCGGCGAGCTGCAGATATGTCGAGTCGTCGCTGATCCACTCCGGGCCGAGCCACACCTTGTAGATGCGCGCTTCGGGGACGCGGTCCTGCATGACGATGCGTGTCGGCGGAACGCTCACGGGTATCGAGCGCTCGCGGCGCGTCAGGGGCGGCCCGGGCGGGATGTCGCCGAAATAGCGCTGAACCTTTTCCTTGGCCGTTGCGAGATCGATGTCGCCGGCCAGCACGAGCGTCGCGTTGTTCGGCCCGTAGTACTGCTGGAACCATTTCTTGACGTCGTCCAAGCTGGCCGCGTTCAGGTCGTCCATCGAGCCAATGACTGGCCATGAGTACGGGTGGCCCGGCGGGAACAGGTTCGTGATGATCGTGCCGAACGCCTTGCCGTACGGGGCGTTGTCGCCCTGGCGTTTCTCGTTCTGGACCACGCCGCGCTGCTCGTCGAGCTTCTTCTGGTCGATGGCACCGAGCAGATGACCCATGCGGTCGGACTCCATCCAGAGCGCGAGATCGACCGCGGATGTTGGCACCGTTTCGAAGTAGTTCGTGCGATCGTTGTCCGTGCTGCCGTTGACGTTCGTGGCGCCGACTTCCTGCAGCGGCCGGAACCACTCGTCGTTATGATTCTCGCTGCCGTTGAACATCAGGTGCTCGAACAAGTGCGCGAAGCCGGTCTTGCCAGGCACTTCGTCCTTCGAGCCAACGTGATACCAGACCTGGATCGCGACGATCGGCGCCTTGCGGTCCTGGTGCACGATCACGCGCAGCCCGTTGGTCAGGCGGAATTCGTCAAACGGGATGTCCGGGTCTTGCGCGAACGCGAGGGTCGTAAAGCAACTCAATAGACAGGCGAACGCGAGCAGTCTGGTCATCGACGTTCCTTGGCGACGTTGTGCGGCATAGCGAGCGTGTTGGAGTATAAGCGCGGCTGGCGGTGGCGCAGTAACCACCGAGACCTAAGAATCTATGAGCAGAAAGGAACTCTATCCCCCGATCGAACCGTTCGACAGCGGCTATCTGGCCGTCGGCGATGGCCACGAAATTTACTACGAGCAATGCGGCAACCCGCGCGGCAAAACCGCGGTATTCGTGCACGGCGGGCCCGGCGCCGGCGGCGATGCAAACGCGCGGCGATTCTTCGATCCGGCGGGTTATCGGATCGTCGTCTTCGATCAGCGGGGCGCCGGCCGCAGCCTGCCGCACGCTTCATTGGTCGCGAACACCACTTGGCACCTCGTGGCCGACATGGAGCTGCTGCGGCGACACCTGAATATCGAGCGCTGGCTCGTCTTCGGCGGGTCCTGGGGTAGCACGCTTGCGCTTGCGTACGCGGAAACGCACCCGGCAGTGGTTACCGAACTCGTGCTGCGCGGCATCTTCCTGCTGCGCAACGCGGAGCTGCAGTGGTTCTATCAGCATGGCGCCAGCATGGTGTTCCCCGAGTTGTGGCAGGAATTTCTGGCGCCGATCCCGCCCCCGGAGCGCCACGATCTGCTCGCGGCTTACCACCGCCGATTGACCCACACCGACACCGCGACGCAGTTGGCGGCTGCGCGTGCGTGGTCGATCTGGGAGGGCGCGACGAGCTCGTTGTGGCCGAACCCCATGCGTACGGCGCAGTTCGGAGCCGCGCAGTTCGCGCTGGCGCTCGCGCGCATCGAGGCTCACTATTTCGTGAATCGCGGCTTCTTTGCCGACGAGAATCACTTGCTTACGGGCGCCGAGGCGATCCGAGGCATACCGGGCGTCATCGTCCAAGGTCGTTACGACATGGTGTGTCCGATCGATACGGCCTTCAGGCTGCATGGGTGTTGGCCGGAAGCGGACCTGCGCGTCGTGATCGATGCGGGTCACTCGGCCTACGAGCCCGGCATCACGGCCGAGCTCGTGACCGCCACGGATCGGTTTCTGCGAGGAGCGAAGGTGCAATGACGGCGTTGTCTCTGATCAACGGACAGCTCGTGAACGAAGGGCGGATCATCGCCGCCGACATCCTGGTTCGCGGCGACCGCATCGAGCGTATCGGGCGGGGCCCGGTTCCGGCCGACGCGCAAGTCATCGATCTCGCGGGCCGTTACCTGCTGCCGGGGATCATCGACGGGCAGGTGCACTGCCGCGAGCCCGGGCTTACGCACAAAGCTACTCTGGGCAGCGAGTCCCTCGCCGCGATCTGCGGCGGCGTCACCAGCTTCCTCGATATGCCGAACACGCAGCCGCCTACGACGGATCGTGCGGCTCTCGCCGAGAAGCATCGCATCGCAGCCGATACCTGCCACGTGAACTACGGGTTCTACTTCGGCGCTACGAATACGAATCTCGAGGAATTGAAGCGCGTCGGCTCCGACCTGGCGTGCGGCATCAAGGTCTTCATGGGTGCTTCAACCGGCAACATGCTCGTGGATGACCCTGCGACCCTCGAGGGCATTTTCGCCGCGGCGCGACTGCCGGTGGCCACTCATTGCGAACACTCGCCCACGATCTGGGCCAACGAAAAGTTGTACCGCGAGCGCTACGGCGACGCCGTGCCGATCGAGGCTCATCCGGAAATTCGCTCGGCCGAAGCGTGCTATCTGTCGTCGTCGTTCGCCGTCGGGCTCGCGAAAAAACACGGTACTCGGTTGCACGTGCTGCACCTGACGACTGCTCGCGAGATGGAGCTGTTCGCCCCAGGTCCGGTCGTGAACAAGCGAATCACCGCCGAGGTCTGCGTGCACCACCTGTGGTACGAGCAATCGAGCTATGCGACGTTGGGCGCGAAGATTAAATGTAACCCGGCTATCAAAACCGCTGCGGACCGGGCTGCTCTGCGCCAAGCCGTAGTGGACGATCGAATCGACGTGATTGCTACGGACCACGCGCCGCACACGCTTGCCGAGAAAGCGCGCGACTACTTTGAAGCGCCGTCGGGGCTGCCGCTCGTGCAGCATTCTCTATTGATGCTGCTCGAGCAGCACCACCAGGGGCTATTTACGCTGCCGAAGATCGTGGAGAAAGCGGCGCACAATCCCGCGACGGTGTTCGGCATCGTCGACCGTGGTTTCGTGCGCGAGGGGTACTACGCCGACTTCGCTGTCGTGGATCTCGACAAGCCCACGCGCGTGGATGCAGAGCAGGTGCGCTACAAATGCGGCTGGTCGCCGCTCGAGGGTACTACGCTGCGTTCCAGCGTTTTCCTGACCGTCGTCAATGGTGCTCCGGTGTATCGCGATGGCCAGCCGCTCGGGCAGCGGATGGCCAAGGCGCTCCAGTTCCACTCGCGTGCGTGACGTACTACCTTGTGACTCGAACAGCCGCCGTGTTGGAGTTTTGCCTATGAAAACGCGGCCCAACTCAACTCTGCACGGGCTCGCCGTGGCATGGCTCGCGCTGTCCCTATTCGCCTGCGGGTCGGGCGAGAAACCGGCGTCGACGGCGAGCGCTGCGGCAGTACCTGCCACGAAGGCGCCGGAGCGGGCCCCTGCCGCTTCTAATGAAGCGCCCGCAGTCGCGCTGCTCGAGCAAGACGTTGCCTACGGAGAGGGCCAGAAGAACAACCTCGTGGGGTTTCTCGCCATGCCGAAGGACGCCGCGGAGCCGTTGCCCGGGATCATCGTGATTCACGAGTGGTGGGGCTTGAACGACCAGGTCAAGGCGATGGCGCGCAAATTGGCCGGCGAAGGCTACGTCGCGCTCGCCGTGGATCTGTACGGCGGCGCCACCGCCACGACACCGGACAAGGCTCAGGGGCTCATGACGACGCTGCTCGACGATCCGGAGGCCGGGCGGAAGAATCTGCGACAGGCCTATGACTACCTCGAGAAGTACGCGCTGGCGCCGCGCATCGGTAGCATCGGCTGGGATCTGGGCGGAAGCTGGGCGCTGCAGACGGCGCTCTTGTATCCCGATAAGCTCGACGCGCTGGTCATGTATTACGGTCAGGTAGGCGTCGAGCGCGATCAGCTCGGCAAGTTACGGCTGCCTATCCTCGGATTCTTCGGCTCCGAGGACAAAAGTATTCCCGTTCACGACGTGCAGAATTTTCGCACTACCTTGAACGATCTCGGTAAGAACGCCGAAGTCCTGATCATGATCGGCGCGGACCATGGGTTCGCCAACCCGAGCGGCAGGAACTACAACGCGCAATCCGCCGCCGAGGCCTGGGCCAAGACGCTCGAATTCTTGAAGCACAATCTGAAAGTCATCGCTGAAACGCCCGCCCAGTAGCCTGAGCGACAGCCGCGCGGTAACGGGCAACGGCGGAAGATGCGGGAAAAAAATAGGGACCGGGCTGCGAACATCCATATTCTTCGTTGCGAAGCCTATCCTGGTTCGCGACTCGGAAGCCCGGTCCCCCTAGCAAGGCCGTCCGATTCGGCCAAACGGCGCCACCACTGGGGGGAGTAGTAGTGACGCCGTGCATCTCTCCGCTAACTAACCTCGAGCGCGAAGCTCGTTACTGGCAAGCTCGATCTTCGGCGCCAGCGAACGGCGCAGCTCCTGACCAAGCGTGTTACGGATCTCCTCATTCAGCGACCGGACGTAGCTTTCAATCTCCGTCCGGAACAGCTGCTGGTTGACCGTGACATCGATTAGCACCGGTGACTTAAACGTCGGATTGGCCTCCGTGGCCGTCGCGTTTTGCGCGAGCAGGCCCACGGACAGTCCGACGGCCAAGGCGGCCGGCATCGACAGTTTTCGTGTAACCATACTCAGTCCTTTACCGATATTTCGGTGCTTGTGACCTCTGTCACAGAGATCTCCTACGCGCAGGCTATTGCAGGGAGCGTGCCAAGACGGCTCATCAGCAAAAACAATGGGTTACATAAATTCACAATGTCGGATTCCCGTAAACAACGGGTTTCCGTTGTCATAAAAGACGGAAAACCGTAAACTGCACGCGTGACGGTCGAATCCAACTACCAATGGCTGTTTCGCCGCAGCCCGGCCTTGATAGTGCTGCTGAACGAAGAGGGATTCTTCGTCGATGCCAGCGACTCGTGGCTCAAACGATTCGGCTACGGACGCGAAGAGATCACCAATATGCGTCCGCAAGATCTTGCGACCAAGGAAGTCGCGAAGATCATCACCGAGGAATACTTGCCGCTCCTGCGTCGCACCGGCCGCCTGCAGGGCGTGCCCGTGGATCTCGTGACACGCGGTGGCGAACGCGTCGACTGCCTCGCCACCGCGATCGTTGATCGTACCGACGAAGGTGATTACCTGCGCACCGTGGCCGTGTATACGGAGCTCGGACTGCAAGCGCGCCTCGAGCAGCATTATCGCGGGCTGTACCGCGCGACGCCCGCCTTGCTGCACACGGTCGATAGCCATGGCCGAATCATTCACGTGAGTGATCGCTGGCTGCAGACGCTTGGTTATCGCCGCGAGGACGTGCTGGGCCGGTCGATCACGGACTTCATGGGTCCGGAAACGCGACTTACGCTTGGCGGCGGCAAGCTCGAGGACGTCATCGCTCATGGCGAGCTCGAAAACGAGCCGCGCACGTATGTCGCGAAGTCCGGAGAGGTCTTCGAGGTCGTGGTGTCCGCCACGGCAGATCGCGATTCGAGCGGCGCGGTCGTCGCGTTGCTGGTTGCGTCCACCAACGTGACCGAGCGGAACCGTGCGGAACGGCAACTGCGCGCCGCATTCGAGGAAAACGCGCGGCTGCGCGCCGAGCTCGAGCGCGAGCGCGACTACCTGCGCGAAGAGGTGCAGGTGTCGATGAACTACGGCCGTATCATCGGCGAAAGCCCACCCCTGAAGAAGATGCTCGCGCGAATCGAAGCTGTAGCGCAGACCTCCGCGAGCGTGCTGATCGAGGGCGAGTCGGGTGTGGGCAAGGAACTCGTGGCACACGCGATTCATGCGCGAAGCCCGCGGAGCCAAGGCCCGCTCGTGAAGGTCAATTGTGCTTCCATCCCGCACGAGCTCTTCGAGAGCGAGTTCTTCGGCCACGTGAAAGGCGCGTTCACGGGAGCGATTCGCGATCGCGTTGGGCGTTTCGAGCTTGCAGACGGCGGCACGATCTTCCTGGACGAAGTGGGCGAGATCCCGCTCGACCTGCAAAGCAAGCTGTTGCGCGTGTTGCAGGAGAGCGAGTACGAGCGTGTGGGTGATGACCGCACGCACTCGGTCGACGTCCGCGTAATCGCCGCTACCAATCGCGACCTCGAGCAAGCCGTCGCAGAGGGCAAGTTTCGCGAGGACCTGTTCTATAGGCTGAGTGTGTTCCCGATTGAAGTTCCGCCATTGCGTGAACGCGGCGATGACGTGCTGCAGATCGCCAGCCACTTTCTCGAACGCACCTGCCAGGAATTCGGGCATCGACCACTGACTCTGTCGAAGCAACAGGCGATTTTGCTGAAGCGCTATGACTGGCCAGGCAACATCCGCGAGCTGAAGAACGTGATCGAGCGAGCCGTGATCTTGTCGCGCGGCAAAGTGCTCCGCCTTGATCTTGCGATGAGCGACATCATGAACTCGGCGGCCGTCACCGAGACGAACGAGCCGGCTAACGTCGTGCGCCTGATGACCGAGCAAGAACTGTTTGATCTCGAGAGGAAGAACACGCTGTTGGCGCTCGAGCGGGCGCAATGGCGTGTCTCCGGTCCGAACGGGGCCGCGAAACTGCTTGGCGTGAAACCGACGACGCTCGCCGATCGCATGCGGAAGCTGAAGCTCCGCAAACCGCCGGTCGGCGCCCAGCGGCAGCCTCCGGAACGGCGGCAACCGGCTTAGCGCCCAAAGGCTTGTAGCCCTTTGTTGATATTTGGTATACGTTATGTACAGGGGGCGGCGGTGAGTCGCCCGGTCGGTGCCGACAACAACAACAACTTCCAGGCTCCACCCATGTCGCCACTCGCTCAACGCTTCGCCGAAGCCGTTAGAACCCTGATCGGAGATGGTCCCGTAAAGGTTCGTTTGGCCCAGGCCTATACCGCGAATCTGGCGGATCTAGCCGATACCGAGTTTCCAGCCGCGCTCCGCCGGGACTACGCGGATCTCCAGGCCGCCCTGAGTCGAGTGGCGCCAGTGGGCAGCGAATCCCGGGTGAGAGCCAGCGTCCAGAAGATGTCACCGGATGAGGCGGGCATTCACGCGGCCACGATCGTGAAGCTTTACGTCGAGCTTCTGAATACCCTCGAACGTGCCGAGCCGCTGAAGGTCGTCAGCTCGCCGAAGAAGCCGCCGCAGTACCTCACCAGTCGCAACTAGAAAAGCACCCTTCTAGCGCACGGCTTTTGCGACTTTCATCAAGGATTTAGCGCAGGTCTTAGCCGACGATGGCGGGGAGCCTTTTCCGTCCCCCTGGATGCCGTTGGATGGCCGAGCCCGTCGTCAATACCGACTCCGATAGTGCTGGTGCCTCTGCCAGTTACGCGGCCTATGGGCAGCTGATCAAGATGCTACTGCCGAGTACAGGCGGTATCGCGATCTACGATAGCGCGGCCGAGCTCATCTGGTGCTCGCACGGGTACGAACAGCTCGACCTTCGGCAGCTGATCGAGCGCGTGCGCTCGAGCGATACGCTCGCGAGTAGAGGCAGCATTGAGCTCACGTCTGCGGGTGTCCCTGCGTTCGTCGCGCTTCTGCGCGGTGCGCACTCCCGCCCACTCGGTTCGCTCGTGATCGAGTTGAATCAGAATTCCAAACAAACGCCCACGATGGTCTTGAGCATGCTGCGGCCCGTGCTGGATACGCTCGAGCATCGGCTCGACCTCGAGCACACGCAATCGATGTCTCCGGGCTCCGATGGCGAAGGCCTCGAGCTGCTGCTTTCGGTCGACGAGGCCGGCCAGCCTGATAGCGGGGCGCTGACGCAACTCCTTCGTCACAGCATGCAGCATCTCGGCTGCGTGCTCGGCGCGCTCCTCGTGCCCGACAAGAATCTGACGGTGTCATGTGCCGTGGACGAGTCGGTTCCAGGCGTTAACATCCTCGATCGCACGCAGAAGCACTTGCTCGCGTGGGCGCAGTTGAATAACCGACCGATGGTCGTGAACCGCGTCGCGGGCTCCGGTGGCGTGGCGCCCTACAAAATTCTGTCGTGCCCAATTCGCGATATACACGCTCGCGTAATTGGTCTCGTCGCGCTGTTCCGCGCGGCAACAGCCGAAGACTTCGAGCTGCGCGACATCCGGATTCTCGAGTTCGTGAGCCGTAAAGCCGTTGCGATCCTGGGCAGTCAGCACGATTCGCTGACCGGCCTCGTGAACCGGCTCATCTTCGAGCGGCGTATGCAGTCCATGCTCGATGCCGGGCCGGGCACGCACGCGCTGTTGTACGTCGACATCGATCATCTCGAAGCCATCAATCAGGCGTTCGGCTTTCAAGCGGGCGACGAGGTCATCCAACGCGTCGCGGACATGATCCGACGCGCGGCCGGAGCCGCCGCGGTGGTTTGCCGCGTGGGTGGTGATCGTTTCGCAGCGCTGCTGCCCCAGGCAGACATGAACGCCGCGCACGAAGTGGGCGCGCGTCTCCTGGCGGCAATGGCTCAGCTCGGCTATGTGCACGGTGTCGACGCTGTGCCGGTGGGCGTCAGCATCGGCGCCATCGAGATCGCTCGCCGGCAGGACCAGATCTCACACCTGATCGCGGCCGCGGAGCTCGCTTGCAAGCGCGCGAAGCAACAAGGCGGCGGCCGGCTTGCGGTCGCCGACGAAAGCGCGACGTCGTCGACGGCGGGGGAACGGCAGAACCTCGCCGCATCCACCTTGCAGGAGGCGTTCCGCGCGAACGATTTTCGCCTGGAGGCGCAGCCGATCGTCGGTCTCGGCGCACGACCGGGCGAGACGGTTGGTTACGAGCTGCTGGTTCGCATGCGCAATTCGGCGGGTGCGTTGATCGCTCCCGACAAGTTCTTCGATGCGGCCGAGCGCTACGAACTACTACCGGCACTAGATCGTTGGGTACTGTGCTCCGCGATCGAGGCGCTACGCCCGCATGCGGCGGAGGTCGCGAACGCGCCGTTCTGTTTTACGCTGAATGTCTCTGCGCAGTCATTGGCGACGCGCAAGTACGCAACGTTCGCGCTCGAGCAGCTCGCCGAAGCCGGCCTTCCGCCCGCAGCATTCTGCTTCGAGCTCAAGGAATCTGCGGCCGTCAATCACATTGCCGCCGCCGAAGCGCTGATTCGCGACTTGACGAACGCGGGCTGCAGGATCGCGCTCGATGACTTCGGTTCCGGCTTGAGCTCGTTGGCGCACTTGAAGCGTTTGCCTGTGCACTATCTAAAGATCGACGGTCGTTTCATTCGGCGCCTTGTGGACGATCGAATCGCCGAGTCGATCGTGTCCGGCATCACCCGCGCTGCGCGCACGCTAGGCGTGAGCGCAATCGCCGAGCACGTCGAGAACGCGGCGACCGTCGATAAGCTCCGCGAGCTCGACGTCGACTACGGGCAAGGGTTTTACTTCGGCCGGCCACAGGCTCTAAGCACTGTCCTCGCCGCGTTTACCGCAGCGCCGGCGGTCCGTGCGACCACGCGCGGCTAGGGAAACGCGCGTCGGGTTTCGGCACTGGCCTAGAATACGGCGCAAGACCCAAGGCTCATCCGAGGGCATCATGCGGAAACTACTGTTGATGGGTGCGATATGCGGTTCTGCGACCTTGGCGAGCGCAGAGCCCGCCTACGTTACCGATAGCCTGCGTTTGAGCCTCTACGCTGAGGATGACGGTAGCGGAGATCCGATCGACACGCTCTCGAGCGGCGCGGCCGTCGAAGTGCTCGCGCGCGATACGAATTACGCGCACGTTCGTACCGCCGGGGGCCGCGAGGGCTGGGTCAAGACGGCGTTCCTCACGAATACCAAGCCGGCGCGAGCGCGACTGGCGGAGCTCGAGGCCGAAATCACCGACCTGAAGAACGATGTCGCCGCCGCCCGCGAGGCGCAACGCGCCGCTGAGGTGCAGGTCGGCAAGCTCGGTCACGCCGCATCGACTACGCCGCCGACCGAGGCGTTGCAGGTGGCTCTCGACCGTCTGAGCCAAGAGAACCGCGCCTACGAAGAACGATTCGACACCTATCGCAGCACTCTGCCCTTGGGTTGGGTGCTGGTGGCGCTGGTCTTGACCCTCGTGGGCGGATTCGCCGGGGGGCTCTGGTGGCTCGATTCGCTGATCCGCCGGCGCCACGGCGGCTTCCGGATCTACTGACTCGCGGCCTTACGGCGTAGCATCCACGCGTGATGCAGGCGGACGCCGAGCAGCACCGCGAGCAGGAATGCGTACAGCAGCGGCTCAGAGATGTCGCGTTTCACCTGCCACCAGAAGTGCACCACGCCAAGCACACTGATCACGTAGACGAGGCGGTGCAGCTTGACCCAGTTTTTGCCGAGTGCGCGCTGCATTCGATTCGTCGAAGTGGCGGCAAGCGGTATCAATAGTAGAAGTGCGGTAAATCCGACGGTGATGTACGGCCGTTTTGTGATGTCCTCGAAGACGTGGTCCCACGCGAACGCGAGATCGAGCCAAAGATACGTCGTGAAGTGCAGCACCGCGTAGAAGAACGCGAACAAACCGAGCAAGCGGCGGAACGAGATCAGCCGATTGAGCCCCGTCGAGCGCCGAATCGGCGTAATGGACAGGGTCAGTAGCAGCAAATTCAGAGCGGTCTTGCCAAAGACGTTCAGTAGTTCCTGGACGGGATCCGCGCCGAGCGACAGGCCATGAAACTCAACGGCGCGCAGGACGGCCAGTCCGAATGGCGCCAGGCACGCGGCCCAAATGGCTACCTTGACGGAGACGACCCAACGCGGTGTCGCTACCGGCACGCGTTAGAAGTTCTTGGCGAGATCGAGTCCGGTGTACAGGCTTGCGACTTGGTCGGAGTAGCCGTTGAACATCAGCGTGGGGGCTCGCGCTGCAAATAGGCCGCCACCGAGCTTCCTTTCGCTGGCTTGGCTCCAACGCGGGTGATCGACTTTCGGATTCACGTTGGAATAGAACCCGTACTCCTGCGGCGCGGCCATGTTCCAGCTTGTGAGCGGCCGCTTGTCCGTGAAGTGGATGCGGACGATCGATTTCGCGCTCTTGAAGCCATACTTCCACGGCACGACGATGCGAATCGGCGCGCCGTTCTGGTTCGGCAGCACCTTGCCGTAAACGCCGACGGTCGCGAGGGTCAGCGGATGCATGGCCTCCTCGATCGTGAGGCCCTCGCGATACGGCCACTCGAGCACGGGATAACGAATGCCCGGCATCTGGTTCCGATCGGCGAGCGTCAAGAACTGCACGAACTTGGCTTGCGACGTCGGCTCGAATCGCTTCAAGAGGTCGGCTAGCGGGAAGCCGACCCAGGGAATGACCATCGACCACGCTTCCACGCACCGCAGCCGATAAACCCGCTCCTCCAGCACGTGAGGCGCCAGGATGTCCTCGAGCGTGAACGTGCCGGTCTTCGCGGCCTCGCCCGAGACCTGAATCGACCACGGTTTGGTTTTCAACGTGTGCGCATTGACGGCGGGATCGCCTTTGCCGGTGCCGAACTCGTAGTAGTTGTTATACGTAGAGATGTCTTCGAAGCTGTTCGGCTTGTCCGTTAGGGAGCCGGGCCACTTCTTCACGTCCGCGAACTGGCCGTCGGCTGGAATCGTGGCCGCTTCGCATGCGGACATAATCGGTGGCACGAGCCCCACGGCTACGGCGGCCTTCAGCAGGGCGCGCCTGTTCAGGAATGCGCCCTCCGGTGTGATCTCGGAAGGTTTGATTCGTGTGTCTGGCTTGATACGCATCGTGACCACCGTTTCTTTGAACTTCGATATTTCGGACGCTCCCCGCCGCTGAAAGTTGCGCGGATTTGCGCGACACGTCGAGCAGCTTCACAGGCTGCATAGCAACGCGCCGTCAGTTGGCTAGAATACGCCCGTACCGATAATTCACAAATCCGCCAAACACGGGGCGCGAGACCCCGGAAAACACCCAATCAACTCTTAGGGGACGCTAATGAAGCTCATAACGGCAGTCGTCAAACCGTTTCGCCTGGACGATGTGCGTAATGCACTGGCGGAAGTCGGCGTGCAGGGTATGACTGTGACCGAGGTCAAGGGCTTTGGTCGGCAACGCGGCCACACCGAGCTGTATCGCGGCGCCGAATACGTGGTCGATTTTCTGCCTAAAGTGAAGGTCGAGGTCGCCGTCACAGACGAGTTTGTCGAGCGCGTGATCGAGGCCATCATCGAAGCGGCCAAGACGGGCAAAGTCGGCGACGGCAAGATTTTCGTCACCGATCTTGCGCAGGTATACCGCATCAGAACCGGCGAAACCGGCGATCAAGCGATCTGATTTTCCGCTAGCTCTGGGGGGGGCGAACGTGACTAAGACAAAAAGTGCTGTTGCAGCACTGGTGGCGGCTTTGTGCCCGGCGATGGCGTTGGCACAAACGGTCGACAGCGGTGCGACGGCGTGGCTCCTGACGGCCACGTCCTTGGTGTTGATGATGACTCTGCCTGGCCTCGCGTTGTTCTACGGCGGTCTCGTGCGCAGTCGCAACGTGCTGTCGGTGCTGATGCAGTGTTTTGCGCTGTGTTGCATCGTATCGCTGATCTGGGTGGTGTTCGGCTATTCCGCTGCGTTCGCCGAGGGCAACGGCTTCATCGGCGGCCTGTCGAAGGCCTGGCTCAAGGGCGTCGAGATCAACACCGTGAGCGGGTTGGTCCCCGAGTCGGTGTTCACGATGTTCCAGCTGACGTTCGCGATTATCACGCCGGCCTTGATCGTCGGCGGGTTCGCGGAACGCACGCGTTTCGCCGGCATGTTGCTGTTCTCCATCCTATGGTTCGTGGTGGTGTATCTGCCGGTCACTCACTGGGTGTGGGGCGGCGGCTGGCTTGCGGCGATGGGCTTTCGTGACTTCGCCGGCGGCGCCGTCGTCCACGTGAATGCCGGTGTCGCTGCGCTCGTCGCGGCGCTCGTCGTCGGCAAGCGCACCGGATTCCCACACACTGCGATGCCGCCGCACAACCTCACGATGACGGTGACGGGCGCGTCGCTGCTGTGGGTCGGTTGGTTTGGCTTCAACGCGGGCAGTGCGCTCGCGGCCAACGGCGCGGCCGGTATGGCCATGCTCGTCACCCACGTCGGCGCTGCGGCGGGCGCCGTGGCCTGGATGACCCTCGAATGGATCAAGTTCGGCAAGCCGAGCGTGCTCGGCATCGTCACGGGCATGGTCGCCGGGCTTGGCACGATCACTCCGGCCTCGGGTTTCGTGGGTCCGATGGGCGGCGTGATCATCGGGCTGGTCGCCGGCTTCGTGTGCTTTTTTGCCACCCAATTCGTGAAGCGGAAATTGAAGATCGACGACTCGCTCGACGTGTTCCCCGTTCATGGAGTCGGCGGTTTCACCGGGTTGCTGCTGACCGCAGTGTTCTCTTCGAAGTCGCTCGATGGGGTAGGGCTGCCAGACGGTGTGTCGATCGGCACGCAGCTCATGACACAGCTGATCGGTGCGCTCGCCACGGCCCTGTGGTGCGGCATCGCGACGTTCGTGATCTTAAGGCTCGTGAATGCGGTCACGCCGCTGCGCGTGTCGTCCGAGCAGGAGAGCGACGGCCTCGATCTGGTGCTCCACGAAGAGCGCGGCTACAGCCTCTAGGCAGCTTGTGCGGGAGTGGCTCCGAGCGGCAGCTTGAGATCGATCTCGAGCCCGCCGCCGTTGCGATTGCGCGCGGTGACGCTCCCACCGTGCAGCTCGGTCACGCGCGTGGTGATCGCCAGGCCGATCCCTTGGCCGCCTTTCTGGTGATCGCGGCTTTTATCGGTGCGGTAGAACGGTTCGAAGATCCGCGACAGCTCCGAGTCCGGCACGCCCGGCCCGCGGTCGAGCACGCGTACGAGCGCTTCATCGGCGCTCGAAGTCGCTTCGACTTGGACCGGTTGCCCTGGGTCGCCATAGATCAGCGCATTACGGACGACGTTTTCGATGGCGCTCTTGAGGCCGTCGGCGTCGCCGCGGACCTCGATCGGGCCGCTCGTCGTGAGCTCGACGCGGCTCGCCGGATGCTCGAAGCGCGCGTCGTCCACCACTTCGCCGACGAGTTGATCGAGGCGCACCGACTCGCGACGCGGCGCCGAGGCAGTACGAAGGCGCGTCAGAGTCATCACCTGGCCGATCAATGCGTCGAGCTTCTCGGCCTCGCGCTCGATGCGGTCCAAGTCCGATTGCGCTTGCGCGCCGGCCCGGCGCTGGGCGAGGGCGAGCGCCATGCGGATCCGCGCGAGCGGCGAGCGCAACTCGTGCGAGACATCGCGCAGCAGCGTCTCCTTCGCCGTGACGAGCGCTTGAATGCGTTCGGCCATTGCGTCGAAGTCGCGCGCCAGTGTGCCGACCTCGTCGCTGCGCCGATTGAACGGCCGCCCGACGCGTGTCTCCAACGCACCGGCCGCGAGCGCACGGCTCGCCTTCTGGAGGCGCATGATCGGCGACGACAGGTAGCGCGCGAGTAGCACCGACATGATGGCGGACGCCAAGATCGCGATGCTGATCACGGCCACCGGCGTGCCCGGCCACATCAGGATGCCGAGCACCGTAACCGGCGCCCGTGCGAACAGCAGCCGGTACTCCTCGTTGCTCGGGCCGATCAAGTGCGGAGTCAGCTGCATCGGCCGCAAGTTCGCCGGCTGCACCGGGCGCCGAAAGGGGCGCGTCGCGAGCAAACGCGCGAGCTCGCGAGGCATAGCGCGGCCGAGCAACTCGTCGCCGCGCTCGTTGGTCACCAGCAGCACTATGCCCGGCGACGGCCGGGGATTGTTGAACAGCCAGCCCTTGAGTTCCCGCTCGCCGCCGTGCGCGAGCGCCCCGGCGACTTCTTCGATGATCTTGTCACGACCTTCGACGTTCACCTGATCGAGCGCAGTGCTCGCCAGACGAAAGCTCACGTAGACGACTCCGACCAGCGTGACGGTCATCGCTACTGTGAAAAAGACGAAGATTTTCCAAAACAGACCCATGGCGCCTACCCCTGCGGGGGCACGAGCACATAGCCGCTGCCGCGGATGCTGCGGATCAACACATCGGCATCGGCGTCGCCGCCGAGCTTGCGACGCAGGTTGCTGATGTGCGTGTCGAGGCTCCGATCGTCCGGCAACAACTGGCGGCCGAGCGCGGTGCGGGTAAGCGCCTCTCGCGACACGACTTCACCCGGCGAGCGCATCAGCGTCACGAGGATCACGAACTCGGCGTTCGTGAGCTTTAGCGGATTTTCATTTATCCACGCCTCGCGGCGCGGCAGATTCACGCGCAGATCGCCGACGCTGACCTCCATGGGCTCGTCCCCGTCCGTTTCCGACGTGCGCCGCAGGATGGCCTTGATGCGAGCGAGCAATTCGCGCGGGTTGAAAGGCTTCGACAGGTAGTCGTCGGCGCCGAGATCGAGCCCGATGATTCGATCGACGTCGTCGCCCCGCGCCGTCAGCATCAGGACCGGCGTTTTCGCGCCCGTCTCGCGCAGCTGCTTCAGGACATCGAATCCCGAGAGGCCGGGCAGCATCACGTCGAGGACAATGAGATCGAAATTCTCGCGCTGGGCGCTGCGCAGTCCCGCGACTCCCGACGCCACGGCCGTGAGCTCTATGCCCTCGGGCGCAAGGTATTCGATGAGCATCTCGGAGAGACGTATGTCGTCGTCGATGATGAGTAGGCGATGGTCGGCCAAGTTCTAGGCTCCTTAATCGAGGAAAATTGCCACAAAAGGCTCGGCGGGCCAAAGGGTACAGCAGGCAGGAACAGAATTATTGAGACTCTTAGGCCTGCTCCAACGGCCACAAGTCGAGCTGCGGCCGAGACTTTTGGAGTGGTGTGAATAGCGAGGTATTCAGCGTGAAATCCCGGGTCAGGCCGTAAGCGCGCTGCGCCCGCTTGAAGCGCGCTCGGAGGAGCTGCGCGAACGGCCCATTGCCGCGCTGGCGGCTCCCAAAGGCGGGGTCGTTGAGGGCCCCCTCGCGCATCTGCCGGATCAGGGAAAGCACGTGTTCCGCGCGGTCGGGGTACTGCGCATGCAGCCACTCGACGAACAACGGTTCCACCTCGTGCGGCAGGCGCAGCAAAACGTACCCAGCTCTGATCGCGCCGTGCTTCGCCGCCGCCCCGAGCATGCGTTCGAGCTCGTGGTCGTTGAGCGCCGGAATGATCGGCGCGACCAGGACACCCGTGGGTACTCCGGCATCCGTCAACGCGCGGATCATGTGCAGGCGCTGCTCCGGGCCGGCCGTTCGCGGTTCCATGCGGCGCTTCAAATCGTGGTCGAGTGTCGTGAGGCTGACGTTGACGGCTACGAGCTCGTGGCGCGCGAGCTCTGCAAGCAGATCGAGATCGCGCAATACCAGCGAGCCTTTCGTCACTATCGTCAGCGGATGCTTCAGCTCAAGAAGCAGCTCGAGAAGGCTTCGCGTCACCCGCAGCTCGCGCTCGATCGGCTGATAAGGATCCGTGTTTGTGCCGAACGCGATCGGGCTCACGGTGTAGCTGCGAGCAGCTAGCTCGGCGCGCAACAGCTCGCGCGCATTCGGTTTGTAGAAAAGCTGCGTTTCGAAGTCCCGCCCCGGCGACAGGTCGAGGTAGGAGTGCGTCGCGCGCGCGTAACAGTAGATGCAGCCGTGCTCGCACCCCCGGTAAGGGTTGATGGAGCGGTCGAATGGCAGGTCCGGCGATCGGTTGCGCGCGATGATGCTGCGCGCCGTATCGATGTGCAGCGTAGTCGCGAGACGCGGCGGCTCGCCGCCGTCGGCGGCCGCTGCTGCCGCCAGCGCGTCGAGGTCCGGCTCGCGCTCGTGGCGCGCGAACCGCCCGGCTGCGTTCGAGAGGGCGCCGCGACCTTTGATCGGACCATCCATCAGCTGCTGCCGCGTGTCTTCGCCATGGCGCGTCGCGACGGCGCCGTCAGCCTTTCTTGTCGTCGGCGCCCGCATCGTCGTCCCGGCCTTTGCCTTTGCCGCGGGTCTTCTTTTCTTTTTCGACGTAGTAGCGGAAGTAATGCGTGGACTTCACGCTGGTCGTCAACGCCGGATTGCCGGCGACGAGCCTCGGCCTGAAGTGTGTCTCGCGCAGCCGACGGTCGTACTGCGACTGGATCGGCGTGGGGTCCCGGTCGTCACCCAAACCCACGATGGTCACGTTCGACGGCAGCCCCTCCGGCGAGACGTTGAAGTTGAACTGGACCTGCGTCCATGCGTACGGACGCGAACGCGTGTTGCGGTCGACGGCGTTCAGCGGAGCGACGAAGTCGATCATGGTCGGCGCGCTGAAGTAGGTACCCACGTCGAATTGGGGCTCTTGCGCGAGCGCGGCCCAAGCTTGGCTGTAGTACTCGCGCGCGCCCGTCGCATCGTTGGCCACGGTGGCCCAGTCGCCAAGCACTGCCAGCGACAGGCCGCGTTCGACTGCGTCGCCGTCCGGAACGTGATCGACCAGCGTGGCCAGCTGATCGCGGTGCTCGGTCTTGCTGACCTGACTGATCAATAGATCGATCTTCACGATCCGGCGTAAGGGGCCGAGCAAGGCCGCGTCGGTGTCGCCGTGCGTCGCCGTTTGCGACTTCAACACCTCTTCGTACTGCTTCTCTGCGCTTTCGGGTAGGCGCGAACGCTCGTAGTAGTTCCCTAGCACGTACCGAAACGGAATCACGCGTGGATCATCCGCGCCGAATCGGCGCACGGCGTTGTCGAGCCGGTCGAGCTGCCTGCGCTGGGCTTCCGTCGTGTCGCCGAGGCCGAGGTATGCAGTCGTGATGTCGTCCAGCAACGGCGACTGTTCGACGTTGAACAGACCGAGGTTGCGCTGACTGATGTTCTGGGCGGTTTCGAGCGTCGTGACGGCTTCGGCGTAGCGGGCGCCGCGGATGTAGCTGCGACCGAGACCCCGGTAGACGTCGATCAGCGTCGGGGTGAACTCGCCTTCGGCTTTCGCGATCAGCGCGAGTGCTTCGAGATAGCGCGATTCCGCGGCGTCGACTTCCCGAAGCTCCGCATGAATCCGGCCGAGCGCGGCGAGGTCGATGGCGTATGGCACGTCGTGCGGTGACTGCTGCTGCGCAGCGACCACGTCTTGCGCGACCTTCAGAGCGGCCGGGTATTCCCGGCCCGCGACTTGCGCGTCGCGGGCGCGGCGCATCGCCTGCAGGGCCGACGCGTCGGCGGCTCCCGCCGCGCTTTCAGCCGCGGGCACGGCCGGTGCCGGATCGGTTTGCTGGGCGTGAACGTGCGCCCCGAGCAGGGCGCCGGCCAGCACTGCGATTGCCAAGTTACTTACGTTTCGAACGCTTGCTCTCTTTCTTTGCATCGTCGTTACCCGCTTCTGCAACCGGCTTGTATTGGAACGTCAGGCGCAGGCCCAAGCCTTGACTGCTGACAATCTCGCCTTCGGCGAGCTGCGGACGGAACCGAGAGCGTTTCACCTGCCGCGACACGGGTTCGTCCATGAGGCCTGCCGGCTCCGATTCGATGATCATTACATTGCTCGTGATGCCGTTGCGATCGAGGTCGAAGCGAACGAGCACGTGTCCGTTCGGCGCATTCGGGTCCTCACTCAAGCCTCTTAAGACGATCGGCTCGCGAAGGACGAAGACCGGGCCGGTGAACCATTCGCGACGCAGTCGATTGCCGTCCTGCACGTCGCTCAGCAACTGCCACGCGCGGCGGTACTCGGCACCCGAATACCCAACTCTGTCGAACGCCACTTGCCAGTCGCCGAGGTCGCGCAGTGCAGTGGCGACCGCCAGCGAGTCCTTGGTCGGCTGCGCAACGAGGATCTCGAGCGCCTGCTGCAGTGCGCCGATGCCCTGGCTATCGGGCGTCCGTTGGTTGCGAAAGCTGTTGCCGGTGCCGAGCAGCGGCGTCACCAGGCGCAAGTCTTTCTTGCCGTAGTGCTCCTCGATGATGCGCCGCGCGCGGTCGTATTGATCGCGCTCGAACTGGAATAGCCCGCGATCGCGCAGCCAGGCCGCGTACTTATAAATAGCCCCGAGGCTCTGGTCCGACTCGGGCGGCCAGGTTCGCTCAGCCAGCCGCAGCGCCTCGACTTGCTGGGCCTCCGCCTCGACCGGCCGATTCAGCTCGAGGAGCATCGTCGACAGCTTGTCGAGAATCGGCAGCTGCGCTTCGTTCAGCAGCCCGTAAACGCGGCGATTCACGGTGCGTGCTTCGCTATAGGCCGTGATCGCGTTGACGCCGTCGTGCGCCTCGCGATAGTTGTCGCCAAGGCTCAGCAGAATCGGGATCGCGAGCGGAGTGAATGGCCCGTCGATTGCCCGGTAGATTTCGACGGCGGCGACGTAGTTTTGCGTGGCCTGCTCGTGCTGTCCGGCGTGTCGTTGGGCGTCGGCCAGGTCGGAGTACGCCTCTGCGGTCGGCAGGCTGTTCTTGCCGTACTGCTCGGTCGTGCTGTCGATGCGTTGTTGGTAGGAGGTCGTATCGACCGCCTGCGCAGGGGTTGTGCCTTGCGGCGCGGCATCACCAACGGCTGCCGCAGTTTCTGCCTGAGACCAAGCGGCAGTGGCGCCGAAACTGCAAACCGCCCCACCGAGCAGCAACCAGTGCCTCACTCGGCCTCGCTTTCGACCGTTGGCCAGGAACGACGTCATTGGCCGCATTCTAGCCCCAAAAATTGCCCCCGCAGCGTAGTTGACCTATGCCGCAGAGTCCCCGAGCGAGCGGCTTTGGTTAGTCCGGGCATTCATACCAAACGTTCACGTGGCGCGAGTGTCGTGGTGTCGACGCTGTGTCTATAATGGCTGGACAACAAAGGGTGATCGACATGACTTCGCGAGTTACGCGTCCGTGCTTGTCTCCGGTCCGCCTGTCTTCCCAACGCGCCAGACGCGTTTAGCCCCCACCCGCCGAACTACTCGAGCCGGTTGCGATCGGGCTGACTGATGGAACCCACGGACACAGCGGGTACCGAGCATTTTCACCAGGTCGTCGACTGTCAGTGGGCCTGCCCCGCGCACACCGATGTACCCCAGTACATTCGCCTGATTGCACAGGGCAGATTCGACGACGCGTACCTGCTCAATCGCGAGTCGAACGTGTTCCCCGGCATCCTCGGTCGCGTATGCGATCGCCCGTGCGAGCCCGCCTGTCGGCGCGGACGCGTGGAGGCCGAGCCCGTTGCCATCTGCCGTTTGAAGCGCGTGGCCGCAGACAACCGCGGGGACATCGAAGAGCGCCTGCCGCGGGCGCCCGACGTCCGCAACGGCAAACGCGTTGCGCTCGTCGGTGCCGGCTGCGCTTCGCTGACCGTCGCGAACGATCTCGCGCCGCTCGGCTACGAGTGTGTGGTGTTCGAGGCGCTCGATCGCCCCGGGGGCCTCATGCGCACGAACATTCCGGCGTTTCGGTTGCCGGCTTCGGTGCTCGACGACGAGATCGGCTACGTCACGCGGCTCGGTGTAGACGTCCGCTATTCCTCGCCGGTGCACAGTCTCCAAGCGTTGCTTGCCGACGGCTTCGACGCAGTGTTCGTCGGTAGCGGAGCGCCGAAGGGCAAAGACCTCCGCCTGCCTGGGCGCGATGCGAGCGATCGCATCCATATCGGCATCGACTGGCTCGGCTCGATCGCGTTCGGCCACACCACCTCCGTCGGCGAGCGCGTGCTGATCATCGGCGTGGGGAACACGGCGATGGATTGCTGCCGCAGCTCGCTGCGGCTCGGCGCCAGGGACGTCAAAGTCATCGCTCGCAAACCGCGGCAGTTCTTCAAGGCGTCGGAGTGGGAGCTCGAGGACGCGGAAGAAGAGCACGTCGAAATCGTCGTCAACTACTCGCCGAAAGCGTTCGTCACGGAAGGTGGCAAGCTTGTCGGTATGCAGTTCGAGGAGCTCGAGTACGAATTCCAGGGCGACGATATTGTTGGCCAAAGAGTGGTGCGCAACGTGCTGCTGCCGTGCGACGACGTCGTGCTCGCGATCGGCCAGGAGAATGCGTTTCCGTGGATCGAGCGCGATTTGGGCATTGGCTTCGATCGGCACGAGGTGCCGGTCATCGACACGGTTACGTTTCAGTCCACGCGCCCGGGCGTGTTCTTCGGCGGCGATGCCGCGTTCGGCCCGAAGAACATCATCTGGGCCGTGAAGCACGGCCATGAAGCAGCGATCTCGATCCACAAGCACTGCCAGGGCATGGCCACCACCGAGAGGCTGCCGCGGGGCGTGAATCTCACCACGGCCAAGATGGGCATTCACGAGTGGAGCTACAGCAACGGGTACGAGCCTGCGGAGCGGCGCATCATGCCGCATGTCGATCTCGTCAAGCGCTTCAAGAACCTCAATATCGAGGTCGAGCTCGGTTTCAGCATCGAGCAAATCGCAACCGAGGTCGAGCGTTGCCTCAACTGCGACATCCAGACGGCATTCACGCCCAAGCTCTGCATCGAGTGCGACGCATGTATCGACATCTGCCCCGTCGACTGTCTCACGATCGCGCCGAACGGTGACGCGGCAGAGATCGAAGAGCGGCTCAAGACGCCGCGACAAAATCCCGCACAGCCTTTATATGTCTCCGGGCCGCTGCCGCAAACAGGCCGTGTGATGCTGAAAGACGAGAACATCTGCGTGCACTGCGGGTTGTGTGCCGAGCGATGCCCCACGGGCGCTTGGGACATGCAGAAGTCTACGGTGCGCATTCCTTACGCGGCCGACGAAACGCGGGCTGACGAGGCACAGTGGGAAAGCAGCAGAAAAGCCGGGTAAACGACTTCGTCCTGAAGATCGCGAACGTCAACGGCACCGGCTCGGCGAGTGCCAACGCGCTGATCATGAAGACCGTGTTCCGTATGGGCGTACCCGTCACGGGCAAGAATTTTTTCCCGTCGAACATCCAGGGCTTGCCCACCTGGTACGAGATCCGAATCAGCAAAGACGGGTATCTCGCGCGCTCCGGCTCCGTCGATATCATGATCGCCATGAACGCGCAGACCTACACGCGCGACCTGCAAGAGGTGGCGCCCGGCGGCGTCTTGATCTACGACTCGACGTGGCCACGCGACCGGCTGCTAGCGCGGCCCGACGTCACGATCATCGGTGTTCCGCTCGCCCGCATGTGCAACGAGCAATTCGTGAACGCCCGCACGCGCGTGCTGATGAAGAACATGGCATACGTAGGCGTGCTTGCGGCGTTGCTCGATCTCGACCGCACCGTCATAGCGAAGCTGGTCGAGGAGACGTTCGCGAAGAAGCCGGCGCTGCTCGAGTCGAACACGAAGGCGCTCGAGCTCGGTTACGATTACGCGCGCGCGAACTTCGATTGCCCGCTGCCGCTGCGCGTCAAAGCGCTGAACAAGACTGCCGGGCACATCATGATCGATGGCAACACGGCTGCTGCTCTCGGCTGCGTCTATGCAGGCGCCACGGTCGGCGCTTGGTATCCCATCACGCCGTCCACGTCGATCATGGATGCGTTCAAAGGCTTCTGCGAGCGCTACCGCAAAGATCCGCAAACCGGCGAGCGGCGTTACTGCATCGTGCAGGCCGAGGACGAGCTCGCGGCCATCGGCATCGTGCTCGGCGCTTCGTGGAACGGCGCGCGTTCGTTCACACCAACGAGCGGCCCGGGCCTCTCGTTGATGACGGAGTTCTTGGGGTTCGCGTATTTCACCGAGTTACCGGCGGTGTTGTTCGATGTGCAACGTGTAGGGCCCTCGACGGGTATGCCCACGCGGACTCAGCAGGGCGACTTGCTGGCCGCGGCGTACGCGTCACACGGCGACACGAAACACGTGCTGCTGTTCCCGCGCGATCCCCGCGAATGCTTCGAACTTGCCGTGGCGGCCTTCGATCTCGCGGAACGGCTGCAGACGCCGGTGATCGTGATGTCGGATCTCGACATCGGCATGAACGACTGGATGTGCAAAGAGCTCACGTGGGATGCCACCTATCGACCGGACCGCGGCAAAGTGCTGTCGGCCGGAGAACTCGAAGCGGCGAAGGTGTTTCACCGCTACGCCGACGTCGACGGCGACGGGATTCCGTATCGCACGCTACCCGGCGTGCATCCGCGCGGCTCGTATTTCCTGCGGGGGTCTGGGCACAACCAGTACGGGGGCTACACGGAGGATTCGGCCGAGTATCAGCAGGTGCTGGACCGGCTCGTGAAGAAGTGGCAAACGGCGGCCACGTTGGTGCCTCAGCCCGACATCCGGCGCTCGCGGCAACCGACGAAGTGGGGCATCGTGGCCTTGGGCAGCAGCGATTCCGCGATCGACGAGGCACTCGACCGGCTCGCCAAGCTAGGTATATACGCGGACTATTGCCGCATTCGTGCGTTTCCGTTCGGCGCGCGAGTCACCCAGTTCCTCGAGCAGCACGAGCGCGTGTTCGTCGTGGAGCAGAATCGCGACGCGCAACTGAAGACGCTGCTCATGGCCGAGGCGCACTATCCGGCCGCGCGTATGACCTCGATCTTGCACTACGGTGGGTTGCCGATGGATTGTCGCTGCATCCTGGAAGCGCTCGAACAAGCTGCCGCGGCGGGAGTGGCTGCATGACGTCGATTGCTAAACCGAAGATCGTCCACGCGGGGCTCGCGCGCAATGTGCTCGGACTCACCGTGCGCGACTACGAAGGCGGCATGTCGACGCTTTGCGCCGGTTGTGGCCACGACTCGATCACGGCATCGATCGTTCAGGCGTGTTTCGAGCTCGGCGTTCCGCCGCACGGCGTTGCGAAAATGAGTGGTATCGGCTGCTCGTCGAAGACACCGGCATATTTCTTGAGTGCCTCGCACGGCTTCAACTCCGTGCACGGCCGGATGCCGTCGATCGCGACCGGCGCCAGCGCGGCGAATCGCGGCTTGTATCTGCTTGGCGTCTCCGGAGACGGCGATTCGCTATCGATAGGCTTGGGCCAGTTCATGCACGCCCTGCGCCGCAATCTCGACATGTTGTACATCATCGAGAACAACGGCGTGTACGGGCTTACGAAGGGCCAATTCTCGGCATCCGCCGATCTTGGTGCGACGAACAAGCGCGGTGAAGAAAACCGTCAGCCGCCGATCGACCCCGTGCAGATGGCGCTGGCGCTCGGCGGCACGTTCGTGGCGCGCAGCTTCTCCGGCGACAAGGAACAACTCGTTCCGCTGATCAAGGCCGGCATCAGCCATCGCGGTTTCGCACTGCTCGACGTGGTGTCGCCGTGCGTGACGTTCAACGACCACGAGGAGTCGACGAAAAGTTATGCGCACGCGCGTGAGTTCAATTTGCGCGCGATCCACACAGACTTCGTGCCGCCGGCGGAAGAGATCATCGCGGCCTACGACGAAGGTGACGTGATGCCGGTGGAGCTGCATGACGGCAGCCGCCTCCTGCTGCGCAAGCTAGCCAAGGACTACGACATCGGCAATCGCGGCGAGGCCATCGAATACCTGCGCATGCGACACCGTTCCGGGGAGATCGTGACGGGCTTGTTGTATATAGACGAGTCCCAGTCCGACCTTCACGGTGCGAATTCCACGATTGAAACGCCCCTGAGCCAAGTGCCTTACGAGCAGCTCTGCCCCGGGCCGGAAGCGCTTTCGGCGCTGCAGAAACGCTTCCGCTGACCTCGCGTTGCCCCGGTCGTGGGCGCGTTTCAGCGCGCCCCACGCCGACGGCGTCGCAGTTGTGACGTAATTCACCGTAATTCACGAGTAAAACCGGCACGTTAAGTCCGCTTACGGTAGGGGTGCGGGCTGATGGCGGACCAAAACTCGATTCAGGACGTGCGTGAACGGCTAACGGGCTTGTTGGCCGATTGGGGCTCGGAGCTTTCGGCTGTGCTCGAAGAGCTCGAATCGAGACGCGCGCGCGTCGCAGAGCTCGAGGAAGGAGCTGCCGAGCGGAATCATGAGTTTGATTCCGTCAAGCAACGCCTTGACGGGCAACTGACGCTAATCGAGGCCCTGCGCGGCGACGCGGAGGAAAGCTCGAAAATGCGCGAAGAGGTTCGCACCCGCGATCTCGAGATCGAGCGCATAGGGTCGGAGCTCGAGAGCAAGAAGGAGCTCGTGCGCGCGCTGCGGCGCGACGTGGATGGCGTCGACCGAGCGAAGACCGACGCTAAGGCGAAGGATCGGGAGCTCGAGGAGTTGCGTGCACAGGTGAAGCGCGCCGAGCAGCAGTCTGCCAACGCCATGATGGAGGCCAATGCGCTTCGTGAGGCGGCGAGCCAGCACGCGGAGGAATCCGCCGAGCTCGAATCGCTGCGCGCGGAACTCGAAGCTCGCAAGACGCTGATCAAGAGTCTGCGCGCGGACCAAGAGCGCGTCGCCTCGTTGCGAACGACCTTGGATCAGAAGCAGGAAATCATCGGGCAGCTCGAGGCATCGACCAACAAGCACGCAGCCACGATCGCCGAGTTGCGCCGTAGCGCCGAGGCGTGGAAGCGCAAATACCAGCTGCTCCGTGGTGAGAGCGGCACGGCGACGACCTCGGTCAACTTGCCGACGTTGAGCGATACGGATGTGCGCGTGGTCGAGGAGCTCGACAGGGATTCCAAGGCCCAGCCTGACGCCACGATCGCGATCGACATGCGTCGTTCGCTGCTTGAGGCACGCCGCACGGTCGCCCAAGGCGGCGAGAAGTAACTCTCTACCCCCGTTCTCGCTGAGCTAACAGCTACCCTTGCCGCTTCGAAAGCGCAGCGGCGCTGGCTGTTTTCTACGCGGCGCCGTTCTCTGGCGCTGCGTTACCCATTATGTCCAAGAATCCGTCATTATTGTGAATCGTCGCACAGACGATGCCGACCGAAAGATCGAGCCTGGCCTCGAGACAATTTGACGGAACATAGACCAGCATGTTGCGTCCAATCTATTTGCTGGGAACACGAATTCAGGAGGGCGCTACGACGGGCAGATAAAACAATAACAACACGCCGCACGTCTCGTGCCGATACACAACAAGGTAGGGGAAGTGATGACTACGTTATCCGAGTCTACCGTTCATTTCGAAATGTCCGACCGGGACACGGCACAGCGCGGTTCATTCATCGACGACCTGACTGCTTTCGCGAGTCAGCATCAAGCGCAACACTGGCGCGGCACCTTCGCCGAATTCCTGCACGACATCCTGCCGCCCGATCCGTCGAAGCTGACGCGGTCTTCGCATCAATACATCTACGACATGCTGTGCGCCTATCGCGACGCGCAGCCGCATGACTCCAGAGCGAGCGATGCTACGAGCTCGCCGAAGGCGCTGTTCGCCGGCGAGCTGTTTGGCATCGACTCCGCGCTCGAGCGTGTCATCGACTACTTCAAGGCAGCCGCTGCAGGATCCGACGTAGGTCGGCGGCTATTGCTGCTGCTCGGGCCACCGTCGGGGGGTAAATCCTCGCTCGTGATTCTGCTGAAGCGCGGGCTCGAGGAGTACAGCCACACCGACGACGGCGCGCTGTATGCACTGCAGGGCTCGCCACTGCACGAATCGCCGCTGAATCTCGTGCCCACGAGCTTGCGGCCGCGTTTTCGCGAGGCCTACGGCGTCGACATCCAGGGCGAATTGTCCCCCTATGCCCGCGCCCGGCTCGATGACGAGTACGAGGGCGACTTCATGCGCTTTCCAGTCGAGCGCGTGTTCCTTTCCGAAGCCGCGCGTGTGGGTGTCGGCACGTACGCGCCGCACGACCCGACGACGGCGGACATCGCCGACTTGGTCGGTTCTGTGGATCTCTCGAAGGTCGCGGAAATCGGCGACGAAGGCGATCCGCGCGCTTGGTCGTGGTCCGGCGCCGTGTATGCGGCGAGCCGCGGTGTACTCGAGATGATCGAGATTCTCAAGGTCAAGCGCGAGTTTCTGTACCTACTACTTACTTTGACTCAAGAGAAGAACGTCAAGGTGTCGCGATTCCCACTGATACACCTCGACGAGACGATCGTCGCGCACACCAATCTCGCCGAGTTCAACAAGTTCCTTCAGGAAAAGGAGAATGAGGCGCTGCTGGATCGAATGGTGATCATCAAGGTGCCCTACACCCTGTCGTTTCGCGAGGAAGCGCGGATCTACCGCAAGCTGGTTTCGAGCGCGCCCGCGTTTCGCAAGGTGCACTTCGATCCGCATGTGCTCGATCTCGCCGCCGCCTTCTCGATTCTCACGCGCCTGCAGAAAGCACAGCGCGAAGGTCTGGATCTGACGAAAAAGCTCAAGCTCTATGCCAGCGAAGACGTTGAGGGCTTCACCGCCGCAGACGTGCCGCGAATTCATGCAGAGTCGACGGACGAGGGTCTCACCGGTGTCAGCCCGCGGTTCGTGATCAATGCGATCAGCAATGCGATCACGCGTAACAACGTCGCGAGCCTCACGAGCATGGAGATGCTGCTGGCGTTGAAGGACGCCATCGAGACTGACGCCCGCATGGACGTCGCCCGCAAGAAACAGTGGATCGAATTCCTCGTGCTCGCGCGCAAGGATTTCTACAACCGCTGGGTCAAGGAGGACGTGCATCGTGCGCTGTTCGCCTCGTTCCAGGAAGAAGCGCAGCAGTTGCTAGAGAAGTATTTGGACGAGATCGAGGCGTCGCTCGACAAACGCGAGGTCGAGGACCCCATCACCGGCGAGTCGCGGCCGCCCGATGAGCGCTTCCTGCGGTCGGTGGAAGAAAAGATAAAAATCTCCGAGTCCGGCAAGGTGTCGTTCCGCCAGGAAGTCGTGCGCAAGGCCATGGTCGCGTTCAAGGCCGGCGAGAAGTTCACGCTCGACAACCATTCGCGCCTGCACGAGGCCATTGAGCAGTATCTGTTTGAGGAGCGGCGCGACGTGCTGCGGCTCGTGACATCGCGCTCGCGGCCCGATGACGAGGCGGAACAGAAGATTTCTGCCGTGCAGGAGCGACTGATTCGAGAGTACGGCTACGACGCGCACAGCGCGAAGGAAGCGCTGAACTACGTGACCACACTCCTATCCCAGGAATAGCGAGCGCAACGGAAGCGCTCGAGAGGCGGCACACATGGCAGGACCGTCGGGATTCGTCGATCGTCCGGGTACGGGCCGCCAGTGGTATGACCTGTTTTCACGCGGCGCACGTGACTGGCTGCGGCACAACGACAAGGTGCGCGCCGCAGTCCGCGAGAAGCTGCCGGAGCTGATCGCCGGCAGCGAGCTGCTACCGCGAGCCGACAGCACTGTCCAAGTGCCGGTGCGCTTTCTCGAACACGCGCGTCTGAAGTTGCGCCATCCCCAGCAGAGCGAAGGCGTGGGACAAGGCGACGCCAAGCCCGGCGACCGCGTGCCCGCGCCGACGGATCCGGGCGCAAGCAAAGGCGCGGGCGGTAACGATGACGGCAGTTTCGAGTTCGTGCTCGAGCTGAAGATCGACGACATTGTCGACTGGCTCTGGGAAGAGCTGAAGCTTCCGAACCTGAAGGTCAAACACGGCGCCGTGCGCGACGACGACTACACTCGCGAAGGCTGGAGCCGGCGCGGTGTGCGCTCGCGGCTCGACCGTCGGCGCTCGTTGAAGGAAGCCATCAAGCGTCGTGCCGTGCAGGACGATGGCCCTTCGTTCACGAATGACGATCTGCGCTACCGGCAGCTCGCAATCCGCCGGCGGCCCGCTACCGAAGCCGTCGTGTACTTCGCGATGGACGTATCGTCCAGCATGAGCGAGCGCGAGCGGCAGCTCGCAAAGACATTTTTTTTCTGGGTTGTGCAGGGGCTCCGCCGCCAATACCAGCACATCGAGCCCGTGTTCGTGGCGCACACGGTCGAGGCCTGGGAGTTTCCGGAAGGCGAATTCTTTGAGGTCACGGGCAGCGGTGGCACCGTGGCTTCGACGGCGTTTCGCAAGATCCTCGACATCTCGGCGGAACGTTTCGATCCCAGCCGGTTCAACAGCTACGTGTTCTACGCATCTGACGGTGCGAACTTCCAGAACGATCGCGAGCCTTGCGCTGCCGCGCTGTCGGAGCTCGGCAAGTTTGCTAACTACATTGGCTACGTCGAGACGACCGCGGAGCAGCATCAGCCGCCGCTCGGCACCGAAACCGCCGTGCTGTTCGAGCAGCTGGAAGCGGAAACGGGCGCTGCGGGCAAATATGCACTGACGTCTCCCGACTCCGTGTGGAACGCGATCCGTGCGTTCTTCGCTCGCCCCGCCGAGGCGGCTGCCTAACATGCAGGGCGGCGCGCTGCACGGCTACGCGGTCCGCCTCGAGGCACTCGCCCGCGAGCACGGCCTCGACTTTTACCCCGTGCAGTTCGAGGAAGTGCCGTCGAGCTTCATGATGGAGATCGCGGTGTATGGGCTGCCCGTGCGGATGCCGCACTGGTCTTTCGGGTTGCGCTATATCCACCAGCTCGTGCAGCACCGCATGGGCCATTCGCGGCTGTTCGAGGTTGTGTTTCCGGGAAATCCCGGCCGCGCCTATCTCGCCGGTAACAATTCGCTGCAGGAGAACACGCTCGTCACCGCGCACGTGCTCGGTCATGCGGACTTCTCGAAGTGCAACTCGCTGTTCACGCGCAGCCAGGAGCAGGTGGGCTACAGGATCGTCGAGCAAGCCGCGACGCACGCGCGCCAGATCGGCACTGCGATCGAGCAGCACGGGCAGACGCGCGTAGAGAAGGTGCTCGACGCGGCGCTCGCGCTCGAGGCGCATATCGATCCGTTCCAGTCGCTGCGCCGGCAGCGCTATCCCGAGTACCTCGAGCACGCGCGCGCGCCGCGCACGGACAACTTTCACACGCGGTTCGACAACCTGCCCGGCGGCCCCGTGACGGTCGAGGCCCCGCTCGAGCGCAAACGCGCCAATGTGCCGGCCGCGCCGGAGCGCGACCTGCTCTGGTTCATCGCGGAATACGCCCCGGAGCTCGAGGAGTGGGAACGCGACATCTTTCGCGCCGTGCGCGAGGAGTCGTTCTATTTCTACCCGGTGTTCGCGTGCCAGCTCATGAACGAGGGCTGGGCGTCGTATTGGCACGCGCGCCTGCTGCGCGAGGCCGATTTTCTGCCGCAAAACGAATACTTGGATGCCTTGAAGACGCACTCGGATGTCGTTCGTCCACATGCCGCAGAGCAGCAAGCAGCGCTGTCGGTCAACCCGTATCACTTGGGCTTCGCGATCTGGGAGTCGATCGTCGCGGAGCACGGTATCGAGCGCGCGTTTCAAATTCGCGCGGAGGACGACGACTTCAGCTTCGTTCGCAATCACCTGACGGCCGAGCTCGCGGAGGAGCTGAAGCTGTTCCGCTACGAACGCTCGAACGACGGCGCGTTACGTGTGCTCGATCATGACATTCACGCGCTGCGCGAAACGGTGTTGGCGCCGAAGTACAATTTTGGCGTGCCGGCCGTGCTCGCGACGCGCGTGGGCCAGGACGGCGCTCTGACGCTCGCTCATGAGCACGCGACCGACGGCCGCGGGCTCGATCTCGGCCGTGCCGAGCGCGTGCTCGATTATCTGCACGAGGTTTGGCGTCGTCCCGTCCACCTCGAGACCGTCGACGCGGCAGGGCAGCCGAAGACGTTGTCTTGCGCGGCGCGTTGAATGCCGCTTTAGTTTCCCGGAGGGCGAGGCTCCAGTCGTTGGCTGGCTCCGGTGGACGCGCCGATCGCCGTCCACGCCAACCACACGAACAGCAACAGGCACGCGAAGGGTTTCGCCATCGCGAGCGCCGTGTGCGGGAAGGCGCGTTGCAGCGTGTGACTCAACAACATCATCCAGGCCAGTGCGCTGAAAAAGCCGAGCAGATCGCGGTCGCGAGTGTGCCAGGCCATCGCCGCCGCGAGACCAATGATAGGTGCCAGCATCGCGAACGTGTTGCGCTCGGTGGCCGTGCCGAACAGCAAGATGTAACAGGTGGCGAGCCCATAAAGAGTCAGCGCGGCGCCCACGGCGGGAGCGCGTTGTCGCGCGCGCCAGCTTAGGAATAGGACGAGCACGGCCGTGGCACCCGTGATGATCATCTGCTCGGCGTTCGTCGTAACCCAGCCGAGCTTCTCGAGCAGCCCGAAGAGGTGTTGCCACTCGTAGAGCTGATGCGACCGCGTCTCCAGCATGGCGGGCACGTCCGCGTATTGCCGCAGCACATAGTCGGTGTGCTGAAACAGGAACGGCAAGAGAGCGAACAGAGCGACAGCGATCGTGGTGCGCCACATCACCCGCGGATAGATCGCGACGACCAGCAGGGCCAGCACGAGAGCCAAGGGCTTCAACGCCACGGCCAGCGCCACGAGAATCGCCGCTCGCCACAGCGCTCCGCTCTCGACATCCGCGACCGCAGCCATCATCAGGCCCGACATCGCGAGAGTCAGCTGACCGTAGCGCGCGGCGCTCGCGCTCAAGATCACCGTGACGACCGTCGCGATGAAGAACCGCGCGTGCGGGATCGGCTGCGCGCCGCAACTACTGATTCCAAAGAGACCGAACGCAAACACGCCGATGTTTGCGATGCGCCAGATTGCGCCCTCGAGCCCGAACGGCAGCCAGCTGAACGCGGCGAAGAGTAGAGCTGAGGGCGGGAAATAGTTGAAGCGAAACTGCGCGGGATACAGGTCTTCGCCGTGCACCCAGCGTAGTCCGGCGTCGCGGTAGACGCTGAAGACGTTCTCGATCGAATCGGCGCTGTCGATTCTTGCGATCAGCACCAAAAGCGCGAAACACGCCCACACTACCCAGCCGCGGCCATCGGCGCCGAGCCGTTCTTCCAGAGCGTGCGCGCGACGAGCAATGGCCTCGCCAACGAGCATTCCCGATCTCCCCGATTTACGAGCCCGGTGAGTACATTCGCCGTTCCGTACATAGCGGTTGGGTCGAACGTCTTCACACTTCTTATGAAAATAGTGTACGTCGACAAAGAGCTTTGGAACAGCCCTTATTTCTTGAACAACGTGTCGAGTTGCGAGCGGGCAGCCTGCTCGGCGGTCTGCTCGGCGGTCTGCTCGGCCGGATCGTACGCGCGCGAGTTCGGTTTGAAGTAGTCGCAGAAGTTGGCGCCCTTCTTGTCGCGCACTTCAATCGCGTCTTCTTCGCTGCAGCCTTTCGGCTTGCGCGGTGCGTAGCGCTCGCACATGCGGCACACGTGCAGGTGCACGTGGCAGCTAGGGCACTCGTCGAGCCGTGCTAGGGGCAGCGTCAGCGCGGCCAGCGACGTGCCACAGCGGTAGCAACGGAGGTCGTGCGCCATGCTCAGAGCTTCAGCTCGATGCCTTCGAGCGCGAGCAGCCGGTGTTTGACGTTCAAGCCCGACGAGTAGCCGCCGATCGTGCCGTCGCTCGCGATCACGCGGTGGCACGGGATCACGATCGGCAACGGGTTGCGGCCATTCGCCTGGCCCACTGCGCGCATGGCCAAGGGCTGGCCGATATCGCGCGCCACGTCGCCGTAGGTACGCACGACGCCGAACGGGATCGCGAGCAGCGCTTGCCACACGCGTTGCTGAAATGGCGTGCCGCGCGGCGCGAGCGGCAGATCGAATTCGCGGCGCTTGCCGGCGAAGTATTCGGCGAGCTGAACGCAGACCGCTGCGCAGCGGTGCGCGTCGCGTGGCCCGCTTCGTTGCTCGCCATCGAGCCGGATCTCCGTCAGGCGCGCGTCGGCGTCGACGGTCACGATGATGGCGCCGAGCGGTGAGGGTACGAGCTCCCAGTAGTACGGCGCGTCGAGCGTGTCGTAGCGTAGCGCGGCAATCATCGGTCTGCGCCCCTATGCGTCTGCTACCTTAGCGTGCCGCGTGCGGTGCAAGTCCGCAACGCTCGCGTACGACGGATGCTAGCAGATGGACGAGCGCGTAGAGCAATGGGTGACAGTGGCGGTGGGGCTCACTGAAGCGCGAGCCAACGAGCTCGCTCTCGTGCTCATTGCGCAGGGCATTCCCCACCAACGCCAGTCGAGCTCGACGGGGCTCGAGCTATGGGTTCCGTTGGACAGCGCTGCGGCCGCCGCGGCCGAGCTTGGCCAATACCGCCGTGAAAACGCGCGCCGTGTGGGCATTCGACCGCTCGATCTCGTGGGCTTCGGTTTGCCTGGCGTCGCGGCCTACGTCGCCGTGCTGCTCACGGTGTTCGTCGCGGCGCGCGAAAGCTTGTTCGGTCTCGACTGGTACGGAGTGGGAATGTTAGGCGCCAGCGCCGTGTCGGCGGGCGAGCTGTGGCGCACGGTCACGGCGCTGACGTTGCACGTCGAGTTCGCCCATCTCAGCGGCAATCTCGCGTTCGGCGCGTTCTTCGGCTGGTTCGTCGGCCGCTATCTAGGCGTCGGCGTCGGCTGGCTCACGGTGCTCATGGCCGCCGCAGGAGCAAACGTGCTCGGCGCGTGGCTGCAGGGGCCCGACCATCGGTCGCTCGGCGCATCGACGGCGGTGTTTGCCGCTTTAGGCATGTTGGTCGCGTACACGTGGCGACGCGGGTTCTGGCGCGCGACGCCGTGGCGCGCGCGGATCGCGCCTATCGTGGCAGGAGTCGGCCTGCTCGCGTTCACGGGCACGGCCGGCGAGAACACCGACATCGGCGCGCATCTGCTCGGATTTTGTGTCGGCTTCGGCGGCGGGATCGTGCTCGCGCGCGGGTTGATGCCCACCTGGCTCAGGAACCGGCGGCTACAAGCGACCTGCGCCACGGTTGCGTTAGTCGCGGTCGTCGCTGCGTGGACGTGGGGCTTGGTGGCGGCCGGTTGATGCCGCGGCGTTTAGCCGAGCGCGCTCGCGATGAGCTCCAGGAAATCGGCCTCGCACGTGATCGCCTCCGCCATGCGCGCGTTCAGCGTGTAGCCATAACGTTTGGCCAGCGCTTCGTACTTCGGCCGCCGATGTGCGACGAGTGACGGGAAGATCCAGCGCACGAACTCATCGGGAACGATGTGGTCTGGGCTCTCGAGCGCAGCCTCTTCCAGATACTGTGCGAGCTTCTGATCGAGGAACGGCTCGTTGTAGTACAGCGGCTTCGGGTTGTCGACGGCGCGGCGCACGAGCTCGCGCTCCATCTCGTCATCCGCCCTGATGTAGATGATCAACGTGTTCTCGGCGAGAGTTTTCTCGGTCCGCTCGTCGTCGAGCTCGACCAAACTGCCGCCAGCGTCGTTGATGAAGTGGTCGTAGCCGTAGATCTCCTGCGCCTTGCCGATGAACTCAGCGACGTCGCGCATCGCACCGATCTCGGCGTCGCGATGTAGCCGCTGGCGTTTCTTGAACTCGTCGACGGGGAGGCCACCCAAGTCCGTGCGGCCGATCTTGCCCAGGAAAGTTGCCACGGGCTGCAGGTTGTGCACCGTGATGTTGCTCGAAATGTAGATCGAGTCGTTGCGTAACAGATCGCGCAAGAAATCGACCTGCATCGCCTGACGCTTGATGTTGTCGAGAATCGGCTCGGCCAAGTACTTCGTGCCGATGCGGTAGTCGCCCGAGTAATGGAACCACTGATCCGACGGCAGCTTGTACGAGAGCGTGGTCTTACCCACGCCCGACATGCCGAGCAACGTGATGGCCTTGTGTGGCCAGGCCAGAAACTCTGAGCGCGTCATTCGCATGGCGGGAACCAGGGACCTAAAGCGGGGCGATTATACGTCGCCGCGAATTCACTGGTGCGTTTCTGCGCACCGGAACTCGTCTCGCCTTCGCGTAAACCGGCCCGCGCAGAACGCGCGGGCCGGTAGTCTTTAAGCTCTGCTAGAAGCGCCTCGACTAGAAGTTCATGCGCAGGCCGGCGCGGACTCGACGTCCGATCGTGTCGAAAAACACGGGATTCGTCGGGAAGGCGTTGCCGCCTGGCGCAACCGGCGGATCCTTGTCGAAGAGATTGTTGACCGCCCAAAACACCTGCAACTGACTCTTGGAGGTCTTCGGTCGAAAGTCATACGAACCGGACCAAGACACGTAAATGCGGCTGCTGACGCTGTTGTCGCTGACCGAATTGAGCTGGGTGTTGGTCGCGGCGCCAATCGGGCTGTCAAAATACAGCGCGTTCAAGATGCCGGCCCCGATGTACTTCGTTTCGAGCGTCGTCGTGAAACCCGAGTGCGAGTACGTCAACCATCCCGTCAGCTGCCATTCCGGCGACGAGTTGAAGCCGCCGAACGCGCCGGTCGGGCCGGTTTGGTTGCGATAGTTCACGGGGGCGTTACCGAGCCCCGTGTCGACGATCATGTCGTAGAGATAGCTCGAGATGATCCGCAGGTTCAGGTCGTCGCCCTTTTTCAGCGGTACGGTGTAGTTCGCCTCGAAGTCGATGCCTCGCGTCAAGTATGACGCAAGGTTGATCGCGCCGCTCTCCACCGAGACGATATCGGTCGATGCGCCGCTTCCGGTTCGGATGACGGAGTTGCACGCGCTCGCACCCCCGCGGAAGCATGCGTCGACCACGCTCTGCGGCGTGGGCGCGCCCGCGATGGCGCTGCCGAGATCGATTTTGTACCAGTCGGCCGAGAAGCGGAGGCGCTCGAACGACAACACGACGCCTAAGGCCGACTCGTCCGCCACCTCGGGCCTCAGATTCGGATTGCCGCCCGTGATGGTGGTATAGGCTTCCGCGGCGTTGCCGTTCCATGGATTGTTGATGCCCGCCGGGAATCCGCCGGGCGTGCCCGGGGTCGAGACCTGGGGCAGGAACAGCTCCCGGAACCCGGCGCCCCGCACGTCTTTCGACAACGTGGCGCGCAAGCGGACCACGCTGGTCGCGTCGTACGTCAACGCGGCCTTCCAGCTCGAGAAGTCGTGTGACTTCGTGGTGCTGCCCGCCGCTATGCTGGTGGCTTCGTTGTGCGTCTGTCGCACCGAGAAGTCAGTGTTGACCTTCTTCGTGAACGGCACCTGGACTTCACCGTAGTACTCACCCACGTCGATCGTGCCGCCGCGGTCGAAACCCCAGTTCAGCAGGTAACTCCTTAACCACGGCTGGTTCGCCGTATCGTGCGTCACGTCGGATTTGTCGTTGCGGAATTCGGCGCCGAAAGCGCCCGAGATCGGGCCGGCGCCGAAGCCTTTGGCGAGGTCGCCGCGGAAATTCACGCCGACCACGTTCTGCTTGTAAGTCGAATCTTCCTTCAGCGTTCGCCACGCGTAGTCGATCGCGGCCTGGCTCGAGTTGCCCACACCAAAGAAGTTGAGCGGCACGCAACCCGCCGCCAGCGGATTGAATGCTGGATCGCCAGCGATTGTCGCTCGACAGACGATCGGGCTCGTCGCATCCGCGGGGTTCGAATGCACGGCGTCGGTGGCCCAGCCGAAGAAGCCGTATTGGGCCGGAATACCCAAGACACTGAGGTCGGCGTTATGAATGAGCTGTTGGGCATACGTGCTTTTGCCATGCTCGTAGTAGCCATCCCAGTTCCAACTGCCCGTGAGGTGCCCGCTCAAGGACGTGACGAAGCGACTCGTGTCCGCGGTCGTCGTGTTGGTCGCCGAAAAAACGTCGGGCGCGAAGACGCGGTTCATGTAGCCGCCAAACGGCAGCGCTGCCTGCAGCGCCGGCGTCAGATAGGCGTTGTCCGGCTTGATGAAAACCCCGCCGCCGAAAGGCCCAAGGCCGCCGTTCGCCGGGTAGTTATGCGAATCGCTGTTCGCGCTCGCGAGATCGAACGAAAGTTTCAGCGAGCTCGACAGGTTGATGTCGACGTGCCCTAAGGCCGAGGTGTGCTTCTCGTCGGGACGAATGCCCGAGAGGTCGTAGGAGAGCACGGTGCCGTCGGCGCCGACGACGCCGAGGAAACCGCCGGGGAACCGGCCGGGATTGTAAGCAGAGAGCGTCGTGCCGGCGCCATTCAGAGTCTGGAAAGCTCCGCGCGTGGCGCATCCCGCGACCAGGCAGGGCGCGATGAGGCCGTTTTCGGTGGTCGCGTACTTGGCATTGGGCGCCACGACGAAGTTCGGGTAGCCGTTGCCACTCGCAAAGGCGGCATTGGTGCCGACCAAATAGGATTGCTGGCACCAGTCGCGGTTCCTCGAGCAGGGGCCGATCGCAGCCTGGTGTTGCGACTCGATACCGAGGAGCAAGTGCACCTTGTCGTCGTTGAAGCCGTGGCCCCACGCAACCGAGTAGTGACGATCACCTCCGTCACGTTGAGCTGTCTGGCCGTAGTCGACCTGCGCCTTGATGCCTTCGAGCTTCGTATTGAGCATCACGTTGACGACGCCGGCGATGGCGTCCGAGCCGTAGGCCGCCGAAGCGCCGCCCGTGACGACTTCGGTGCGGCCCACGAGCATGGAGGGGATCAGAACGAGATCGACGGCGCCGCCCTCCGTGTTCGGCACGACGCGCTTGGTGTCGACGAGTGTCAGCGTGCGGGTTCCGTAGAACGGGTTTAAGCCCCGCAAATTCGCCAGCTGCGCGCCGACGTTGAAATTGCCGATGCCGACGTTCGTGTCGGTGAAGAACGGCGTGTTCTGCGGCAGCGTGCGCAGGACATCGCCGGTGTTGACGATGCCGAGGTTCTCGATCTGCGTCTGATCGATGACGGACAGCGGCTGCGCGGAATCGAAGCCGCTGCGGCCGATGCGCGAGCCGGTGACGATGATTTCCTCTTTGGACTCTTGGGCTACTGCGAGCCCTGCGGTGGCTACGGCCGCGAGCAGCGCGAGACCTAGCCTAGGAGCACGCGAGCGAATCCCGTCCGGAAATCGAAACGGCGAACCAGTCATGAGAGCACCCCCCGAGCTTGAGTGGATGCCGTGTCCCTGGCTTTCGGACAAACTCCCTGTAGGCGCAGCGGCCGTGTTAGCTCGTTATTGATCGCTGCGCTGCGATCGGTAGTGGTCTGGATGATACGCCTGCGGTCGTCTCGGATGCGAGAGCCAGCGGCGGTCCGCGATACTCACGCGTGACCGATTGTCGCCGAGCGGCAACTATTAGCTGGTGAACGGAGTGGGCCGTTCAGCGCAGCGCGTCGAGCAGCGTCCCCAGTGACTCGTCGGCGCGGCGCATGACCACCGCCGAGGCTTCGATCGCGCGTTGCGCTTCGAGGGCTTCGACGAGCGACTTGTCGAGCTCGGTGGGCTCGGCGCCGCGCGCGGGGGCCGTCGCGATGTCGTTCGCCGCACTTTGCAGCTTGCGCAGGTTGGTCTGGATGCCGCCGAGCGCTATTGGTAGGACGGAATCGATCTTGTCCATGACGACCGTGACGGCCGCTCACGGCAGAACTTTAGCGGCGCTGCACATAACCGGCTCCAAGGCCGTTCGTTATGTGCAAAAGCCGCTCGGGACGAGAGGCGGCATCGCCTGTTTACGCTCGCAGCATCAAGGATGAGGCCAGGAGCTGCCCAGTGTCGGCGCAAGGCCCAACCCGAATCTCGATCTCGCCTGGTTCGAACACCGGCCGCAGGTCCAGACCCGGGAACCTTAGATCCGCGGCCCGCAGGTTTAGCCGCGCCCTGCCGGTTTTTCCGGGCTCGAGCGCAATTTTCGTCACGCCTTTGAGTTCGAGCACCGGGCGAGCGACGCTTGCGACGCGATCGCGTACGAACAGGAACACCGTTTCCTCGGCCGCGCGAGTCCCCGTGTTCGTCACGTCGACGGTGACTTCGATCAGGTCGTCGACGGCGGCGCTCGCGGGGGTCACGCGCAGGTTCGTATATGCAAAACGGCCGTAGGTGAGTCCGGATCCGAACGCGAAAAGCGGTGAGTTCGGCGAGTCGAGATACTTGCTCGTGAAACGATCCTGCGGGTTGTCGGGTCGGCCGCTGTTTCGCGGGCCGTAGAACAGCGGAATCTGCCCCAGCGCGCGGGGCCAGGTGATCGGCATTCGCCCGGAGGGCGAGACGCGGCCCGTCAGGACGTCGGCAATCGAATTGCCGGCTTCCGTTCCCGGGAACCAGGCCACGAGCAACGCGTCGGCCAGTTCCGCGAGCCACGCGACGATCAGCGGCCGGCCGCAGAACAACACGGCCACGACCGGGATGTCGTTCGCGTGTGCGCGCTGGAGCACGGTTTCCGCGAGCAAGCGCTGCTCGCCAGGCAGCTCAGGGAACGCACGCGACGAGGCTTCGCCGCTCATCTCGGCCGCTTCGCCGAGGCAGAGCACGACGACATCCACGTCGTTGCCCACGAGGTCGGCGGCCGCGGCGATGCCTGACCTATCGGTAGTGGCAATCGCGACGCCCTCGGCATGCGAAAAGTGGGCATTCGGGAGTGCGTCGCGCAGGCCGGAAAGCACGCTGACGCTCGGCTCTTCATATCCCGCGGCGGCCCACGGGCCGCGCATTTCGCGCCACGCGTCGGCCAGCGGTCCAATGACGCAGACGTGGCCGATGTCGGTGCGGAGCGGCAACGCGTCATTCGCATTCTTCACCAACACGAGTGACTTGGCGCCGACGTCGCGTGCCATGCGCCGACGAGTGACGACAGTTTCGGCCGCCTCCGCGTTCGACCCGCGTCGATACGGGTCGTCGAATAGTCCGAGGCGTTCCTTCAGTCGCAGCACGCGAAGCACGCACTCGTCGACTTCATCCATGGTCGCAAGGCCGCGCTCGAGCGCGACGGGCAACCCTTCGCGGTACGCGCCGGCCATCATGTCGATGTCGACGCCCGCCTTCAGAGCGAGTACGGCCGCTTCGACGATGTCCGCCGCTACGCCGTGCTGGATCAGCTCCCGGATGGCGTTGTAGTCGCTGACGATCACGCCTTCGAAGCCGAGTTCCCCACGCAGGTAATCCCGAAGCAGACCCTTATGCGCCGTCAGCGGGACGCCGGCGAGATCCGTGAACGCCGGCATGATGGCTGCCGCGCCGGCGCGCACGGCCGCCTCGAATGGGGGCAGATGGACTTCGCGCAGCGTGCGCTCGGAAATATCGACCGAGGCGTACTCGCGCCCGCCAGTGACGGGCCCGTATGCGCAAAAGTGCTTGGCCGTCGCGGCCACGGCTTCGCCGGAAGCTAGATTCGCGCCCTGAAAGCCGCGGACTTTCGCACGTGCGATCTCGGCGGCCAGCCACGGATCTTCACCCGGGCCTTCCACCGTGCGGCCCCAGCGGGGATCGCGCGAGACGTCCAGCATCGGCGCGAACGTCATCGCGATGCCGTCGGCCGCGGTCTCACGAGCGGATTCGCGTGCCGTGAGCTCCCAGATCTTTGGATCGAACGTCGAGGCTTCCGCGAGCGGCACGGGGAAGATCGTCCGGTGACCATGTATCACGTCGAAACCGATCAGGAGCGGGATACGCAGGCGCGACTCCTCGACCGCGATCCGCTGCATCTCGTGAACGTGCTTCGCGCCGACAAGGTTCAGCAGGTTGCCGAGCGTGCCGTTGCGGATGGACTCGGTGGAATCGCCGGCGATCACGGGCCCCGTCACGGCATAGCTAGCCGTGGTCATCGTGAGTTGGCCGAGCTTTTCCGCGAGGCTCATGCGGCTCATCAGCTTGTCAATCGTGCTCATGGAGACAATCATGACTCATCAACGCGTAGCGTCGCAGGTCTTGGAACAACAGGAGACGTGCGCCGGAAGAGCCAGAAGTCACCTTGCCGAAACCAAAAGCCGATCCGTCGAAGCTCTCCACCCTGCCGGACGAGGCGCTGCTCGACGTCGTGCAGCGGCAGACGTTCCGCTATTTCTGGGAAGGCGCCCATCGCGCGAGCGGCCTCGCCTTCGACCGCCGCACCACGGGCAAGCGCGCGGGCAACGCAGACCCCGTCACGATCGGGGGCTCGGGCTTCGGAGTCATGGCCCTGATCGTGGCTACGGAGCGCGGCTGGGTGACGCGCAACGCGGCAGTCGAACGCCTCGGGCGCATGCTGGACGTGCTAGTGCGTGCGCGGCGGTATCACGGCGCGTACCCGCACTTCATGAACGGTCGTACGGGCGAGTCTCTTCCATTCTCACACGAGGACGACGCGGCGGACCTCGTGGAGACCTCGTTCTTGATGATGGGCCTACTCTGCGCGCGCGAGTATTTCGATCGAGCCGTGCCGAAGGAAGCGGCCGCGCGATCGCGAATCTCGACGCTCTGGAGTGAAGTGGAGTGGACCTGGTTCACGCAAGGCGGTCGCAAGGTTCTCTATTGGCACTGGAGTCCGAAACACGGATGGGCCATGAATCACGAGATTCGCGGCTGGAACGAGTGCCTCATGACGTACGTGCTCGCGGCATCGTCGCCGCGTCATGCGATCGAGCCTGCGGTGTACCGCCGCGGCTTCGCGAGCGGGTCGGGATTTCTCAACGGCAAGCGCTGGTATGGCACTGAGCTGCCCCTTGGCATGGCCTATGGCGGCCCGCTGTTCTTCGCGCACTACTCGTTCTGCGGGCTCGATCCGCGCGGGCTTACGGACCGCTACGCGGACTACTGGGAGCAGAACGTGCGACACGTTCGCATCAACCGCGCGCACTGCGTCTCGAACCCCGGTAAGTTCAAAGGCTACGGCGAAGCCTGCTGGGGGCTGACGGCCAGCGACGATCCCGCCGGATACTCCGCGCATGCCCCCGACAACGACAATGGCACGATCAGCCCAACGGCGGCGCTCGCGAGCCTGCCGTATGCGCCCGCCAGCGTCATGACCGTGCTGCGTCATTTCCTCAAACGCTACGGAAAGCGCCTGTGGCGTGAGCACGGATTCGTGGATGCGTTCTGCGAGAGCAAGCGCTGGTACGCGGATACTTTTCTCGCGATCGATCAGGGGCCGATCGTGGTCATGATCGAGAACCATCGGACGGGCCTGCTGTGGAGACTCTTCATGGCCGTGCCCGAAGTGCAGGCCGGGCTCCGCCGCCTCGGTTTCAAAAGCCCTCACCTGAAAGCCGCCCGCCGGTGACTTCCGCTGTGCCCGGCAGTCTCGAGCACTGGCTCGCGCGCGAGCACAGGCACGCAGCGACGGCCATGCTGAAAAGCATTTCCGCCTGCGACATCGTGAAAGAGCGGCCCGGCTTCGGGCAAACCGTGCGCCCGGTGGCCGGCTCCATCGTTGCTGGTCCCGTGCTTGCGGCCTACGACCCGGATCCGGACTATTTTTTCCACTGGTTCCGGGATTCGGCCATCGTCATCGACGCCGTGCGCGTGCTGTACGAAGAAGGGCATCTCGACGCGCAGGCGCTCAACCACTTCGCCGACTTCGTGCGTTTCAGTCTGTCGCTGAGGACGCTCGACGGGCGAACGCTCGTTGCATCACCGCAGTGGCGGCAGAATGTGGCGCCGGATTTCGAGCGCTACCTGCGCGGCGAAGATCTAAAGACCGTCGCGGGCGATGCGGTCTATGCGGAGACGCGCGTAAATCCGGATGGCACGCTCGACATCTCACGCTGGGCGCGTCCGCAGCATGACGGCGCGCCGTTGCGGGCCCTGGCCGTGCTGCGATGGCTGCGAACGCTGCGCGCGAAGGCCGGCCGTGCGAACGAAAATATCCGCGTCGATGCCGAGCGTCTGCTGCGCATCGACCTCGCGTTGACGGCCGCTCACTGGCGCGAGCGGTCGTTCGACATCTGGGAAGAAGAGCAGGGGCTCCACTACTTCACGCTGCGCGTGTCCGCAGCTGCTCTGGAAGAGGGCGCCGAGTGGCTCGGCGCCGCAGGGGAAATCGCCGCGGCTGCTAAGCAGCGCGCTACAACGCAGGTGATACGCGAGAAGCTCGATACTTTCTGGCTCGGGGATGTGGACCACTACCGGTCCCGTATCATGCCGCCCGGCGTGGCGACGACGAAACTGCTCGACATGGCCGTAATCCTGAGCACCCTGCATTCCGGTGACAGCGAGGATGCGCATACCGTGCGCGATCCTCGCATGCACGCGACGCTGGATGCGCTCGAGCGTCTATTCGACAGGCTCTATCTCATCAACCACGGACGGCCGCGCGAGCGTGGCCCCGCGATGGGCCGTTACGAGGGCGACGTCTACTGTTCCGGCGGCGCGTATTACTTCTCGACGCTCGGTGCCGCGGAGTTCTGTTTCCGGGCCGCCGCGGCTCGCGCGCCCGGTGGCCCGGATCGTTGGATCATGCGCGGCGACGCATTCCTCGAAACCGTTCGCGCGTTCACGCCTGCGAGCGGCGATCTTTCGGAGCAGTTCGACCAGCGCACCGGCGACCAGACGTCGGCGAAGCATCTCGCGTGGAGCTACGCCGCGTTCATTTCGTGCGTCGCGGCGCGGCGCGCGGCGGCTCTGCCGTGACGGGAGCGAAGCGGCGCGAGCGAACGTCGTTGTCTACGCCTGATACCAAAGCACAGCTAGCCGCTGCCGTCGTGCGTTGGCTGAGCCTCCGCACGTGGGTCGGGCGGACTATCAGCGTGCCATTCCGGTCGTGGAACAACCATCGTTGATGTAGTGTGGAACTACCGCAGACGCTCGCCGCGGGCGAGGGTGCCGGACCGGAGATGAGTTGCCGAAGTCCAAAGCGTCCCGACCTGCCACCGACACGAGCAGCGCAGCCGACTTAGACGCCGCCGCGCGCACCGGGGCTCTCCGGCAGGTCCGGACGATCTACCGCGCGATCTTCGCGTCGCCCGTCGGCCGGTGGCTCGTCGTGCTGCTGGCTCTGCTGGTAAGCGCAATTCTGGTCACGAGCTACGGTCAGATCATCCTGAACCGCTGGAACCAGCCGTTCTACGATGCGATCACGCGCCGCGACTTGAACGATTTTCTCTACCAGCTAGGCGTGTACTTCGCGATCGTCTCGGTCCTTCTTCTTCTCGATGTCGCCCAGCGCTGGCTCACGGAGACCCTCAAGTATCGCCTCCGCGAAGGGCTGACACGCGATCTGTTGAAACTCTGGATGGCGCCGCGTCGTGCGTTCTGGCTCGCCACGAGTGGCGGTCCCATGGGCGTGAACCCCGACCAACGCATGAGCGAGGACGCGCACAAGCTCTGCGATATGTCGACCGACCTTTCGATCGGGCTCTTCCGATCGAGCGTGCTGCTGGTGAGCTTCGCGGGAGTGCTCTGGACCATTTCGGCGGACTTCACGTTCCGCGTCCGGGGAGTCGACTACGCCGTGCCGGGTTTCATGTTGTGGGCCGCGATTTCGTATGCGGTCGTGGGCTCGCTTCTTAGTTACTACGTCGGCCGGAGCCTGGTCCGCCGCAACGCCGACCGCTACGCGCGCGAGGCGGACCTGCGCTTCGCGCTCGTGCGCATCAGCGAGCATGTCGACGGCATCGCGCTCGCGGCAGGCGAGGCGGACGAGCGTCGGCGGGTCGAGACCCATCTCGACAATGTGATCATCGCCATGCGACGGCTCGTGCGCGGCGTCACCAATCTCACCTGGGTGACGGCGGGGTTCGGGTGGGTTACGGGCATCGCGCCGACTCTGATTGCCGCGCCGCTCTATTTCAGCGGCAAAACGAGCTTTGGCGGCATGATGATGGCTGCGGCCGCGTTCAGTCAGGCACAGGGATCGCTGCGCTGGTTCGTCGACAACTTTGGTGAGATCGCGGATTGGCGAGCCGTGCTGCTTCGCGTGGCGAATTTTCGCGCGGCGCTTACCGCCACCGAATCACAGCACGATGTCAGTAGCCGGATCGAGTATGCGGAAGGCGCCCCCGGCACAATGGCGTTTGAAGATCTCGAAGTCGATTCTCCCGTGGGACGCGAAGGGTTCGAGGAGCGTCACGTCGTCATCCGGGCCGGTCAACATGTGCTGATTTGCGGCGCGCCGGGGGAGGGCAAGACGCCGCTTTTCCGCGCACTGTCGGGCCTGTGGCCCTGGGGCAGCGGCCGCATCGTCCGGCCGCGCGGAGAAGCGGTGATGTATGTGCCGCGCGGCACTCCGTACCTGCCACGCGGCACGCTCCGCGAAGCGCTCGCCTACCCATTGGTTACCGACCGCTTCGCAGACAGCGCTTACGTGCAGGCGCTCCAGCGCATGGGCCTCGCGCGCTACTCGAAGAACCTCGACTTAGCGCAGCGATGGGATCGCGAGCTCAGCGAGGACGAGCAGATGGCGCTCGCGCTTGCGCGGGTGGTCTTGCAGGCTCCGCCGTGGGTCGTGCTCGACGATACGTTCTCGTCGTTGGAGGACGAGACCCTCGAGCGGGTCATCGACGTGTTGACGCACGACGTCACGCGGACGACGATCATTCACATCGGGCGTAGCTCGCAGGCGCACGTGCCGCTGTTCGCACGAGTGCTGCATCTGACCAGGCTCCCCGGCGACGCCGGCGAAGAAAAACAGTTGAGAACCGAACGAGCCCTGCGTTCAGCACCATGAAGCCGATTGCGCTGAAAATATTTCTCCTGGTCGGCTTCGTGACCGCGTTTGCGGTGCGGCCGACGCTCGCGGTCGCGCAGGACTTCGGATTCGATGCTCCCACGGACGCGACCGATCCCGCTTTACCCGCCGCGTTGCGAGGTCTCGCCGAGCGCATCGTTCCCGTCTATCGGGAGAACCATCCGGATCGCTACCTCGCGAACCTTGCGGCGCTGCAGATGGTGGCCGGCGATCCGGCGGCGGCGCACGAGTCGCGTCTGTCGTTGCAGGAGCGGCTGCGGAGCGAACAGCGTGCCGTGGAGGGTCGCGCGATCGTCTACGACATCTACATCCAGGCGCGAGCGCTCGAGGCGATGGACCACGTCCTTTTCACGACCGCCTACGGCCAGGCCTTCCGGGATACGTTGGATCCCTTCGACGACCTCGGCGCCCGTGAGTTGGAGATCTCGTTCAACACCCCGATCGCGCCGCTGCGGAAAACTCTCCAGCAAGCGCTCGACGAGCGACGCGGGAAGAGCTCCATCACGCTCGAGGAAGCGCTCGAGCTCGTGCGGGATTGGTTTGCGTTCGAGGCGTATCGCAGTTTCGGCGATGTCGCACGATTGCTCCTGGCCGAAGAGAAGGAAAGGCGTTACGTCATCGCCGAGGTCGCGATCCCCGTTGCAAAGGACGCGACAGTCGCGGCGACGTTGGTCCGCCCGCGCAGCGCCATCGGCGGCTCACTGCCGACGCTGCTCGAGTTCACGCGCGATCGATCGAGCCGGGATGCGTTAGAGGCCGCGGCCCGCGGCTACGCGAGCGTGCTGGCTCTCGCGCGAATCGCGGGCGATCCGAAGTTTCGCCCGCGCGCGCCATTCGAGTCGGAAGGCGACGACGCGCGCGCCGTCATCGAGTGGGTTGCCAAGCAGCCGTGGAGCGACGGTCGTGTCGGCATGCAGGGCGTGGGTTATGGCGGCTTTGTCGCGTGGGCGGCGGCGAAGCGGATGCCTCCGGCGTTGAAGGCGATGGTGACTTCCGACCCGATGGCACCCGGGATCGACCTGCCGATCTCAAACGGAATCTTTCTGAGCCCTGCGTATCGATGGGCCTACGAAATGCTGGCTGCGCCCGACGACAAAGTGTCGAACGACGCGGCTCGCTGGCGCGGTATCGACGAAGACTGGTTTCGGTCCGGCCGACCCTATCGCGAGTTTCCGAGTTTGCCGGGTCGAGCCAGCGCCGTTTTCCAAAGCTGGTTGAATCACCCGAGCTACGACCTGTTTTGGCAGAAGCGGCTGCCGTTCGGAGATGAGTTTGCGCGGATCGACATACCGGTGCTCACCATTGCCGGGTACTACTCAGCCGGGGAAACCGCTGCGCTGTATTACTTCACTCAGCATCATCAGCACGATGCGCGCGCGGATCACGCATTGCTGATCGGCCCTTTCGACGAGAAGAGTGTCGAGCACGGCGCCGCGTCGTTGGTGCGCAATCTACCTTTGGACTCCGAGGCAAACATCGACCCGAGTGCCGAGCGCTATGCGTGGTTCGACTATGCGCTGCGCGGGGCGAAGCGGCCGGCACTGCTCGGGGCTAACGTGAACTACGAGCTTGCGGGCGCGAACGAATGGCGCCACGAACCCTCGCTCGATGCGCTCGAACAGAAACCCCGGCGTTTCTACCTCGCGGCCTCGCCGAGCCGTGCGTCTCATGCGCTCGTTGCGAAGAAACCCGCGGCGTCGATGGCGCTCACGCAGACGCTCGATCTTCGGGACCGCACCGGCGCGGAATGGCGGCCCGCGCCTGAGATCGTTCGCAAGGCGTTGCAGCCACGCGACGGCGCGCTGTTTCTGACGGAGCCCTTCGCGGAGGCGATCGACCTCGTGGGCCGACTCCGGGGCGTGCTCGACTTCACGATCAATAAGTTCGACGTGGACCTGGTTCTGCAGCTGTATGAGCTGCGTGCGAACGGGGAATACGTGAAACTGTTCGACCCCGCCTACGCATTTCGCGCGAGCTACGCGCGAGATCGCGTGAACCGCCGCCTGCTCACGGCGGGCGTGAGGCAGCAGCTGCCGTTTCAAAGCGAGCGGATGATGGGCCACAGGTTGGAGACCGGCAGCCGGTTGGCGCTGACGATTGCGATCAACAAGCGCGCGGATCAGCAGATCAATTACGGTGCAGGAGGCGACGTGAGCGAGGAATGGATCGACGACGCCGGTGCTCCGATCCGCATCCGTTGGCACGAAGGCAGCTTTATCGAAGTTCCGGCGGGATGATCCAGAGCGATCACTTCGCGGCTTCGTTCGACGCGCGGACCGGAACGATCTCCGTGCACCGTAGCGATGGCACGCCGTTCTTGACCGGCGGTGTAGCGTGCGCGAACGCTGACGTCGGAAAACAATCAACGGCGTCCCCCGGCCGGGAGCATTCCGTCGAGGCATCTCCATTCCGCGACCGGCTCGGCTCGGGGCGGCGAATGGTTATCGTCTCGCGAGACCCGCATAAGCTGCTCGACCTGCGCGTGGAAGTCGCGGTGTACGACGATCGGCGGATGGTCACGATCGAGACGGGTTGCACCAATGTGTCGTCACGAGACGTGGTCGTCACGAGTCTGGAGCCGATCCGCGCGATTGCAACGGAAGGGGGCGCGCTGCGAGTGCCGGGCGTCGCGGCCTGCCTCACGAACGGCGAGATGTTCTTCGACGCGGGTCACGTCCACTCGTTCACGGCCGAGCCGCCGCTGGCGTTGCGTCCGCCCATCAAGGGCGTGCAGTTGGCGAACGAATCCATCGCGCCGCGCCACCCGACCGTCGCGAGCTGGTGGAACCTCGGCCTGTTCAGCGGCTACGAACGCGAGGGCGTGGTGCTCGGGTACCTCGAGAACATGCAGGCGCTGGGTGTCGTGCTGGCAGCGCGAACCTCGGACAATGAGATCAGCTTCCTGGCCGAATCCGTGTACGCGCCGCCGACCACGCTGAAACCCGGGCGATCGATCAGCTCCGACCGCTTCGTGCTGAACGCGGCTGCGAGCGCCTACGCGGCCCTCGAGCAGTACGCCGAAGCGGTGGGCTCGGCTCAGAACGCTCGCACGCGTTCGATCGTCAACGGCTGGTGCAGCTGGTTCTATACGCTGGCCCAGGTTTCGGAAGACGAGGTGTTGAAGAACACCGAGTTCGCGGCGCGGCACCTGCGCGAGTTCGGGCTCGAGTACATCCAGATCGACGACGGTTACCAGCGTTCCCTTGGCGACTGGGAAGGGAACGAACGATTCCCGCACGGCATGCAATGGCTCGCGGAACGGATCAAGGCGCACGGATTCAAGCCGGGACTCTGGATTGCGCCCTACGTCGTCTCGGAGCGCAGCGACCTGTTCCGGCTGCACCCGGAGTGGCTGGTTCGGCGCCGCGACGGTTCGCTGCAGCGCATCGGCAACTGGGAGAACGAGCATTCACCCGAGGCGCTGCGCGAGGCCACGAAGCACTACTGCCTCGACATCACGCACCCGGAAGCGGCCGAGTGGCTGCGCAACCTCTTCGAAAGAATCGCGCGCCGCTGGGGCTACGAGATGATCAAGATCGACTTCGTGGCGTGGTCAATTCTGGCGGCCGAGAGCTACCGGGATCCGACACTCTCGTCGGCCGAGGTGTATCGGCATGGGCTTACGATCATGCGGGCCGCGGTAGGGGAGAAGTGTCACATTCTCGAGTGCGGCCCCGGCAACACCACGGTGGGCCTCATCGACAGCATGCGCATTGAGGCGGACATCAACTACGGCTACGCCGACGCAGCGTGGAAGCAGTACTTCCAGGACTCCGCGTGCAGCACTGCCGCGACCGCAAAGCGCTATTACCTTCACCGACGCACATGGGTCAACGACGCGGACCACGTGTGCCTGGACCTGCTCACAACGCAGCAGGCGGAAGCCGCCGCAACCAGCATCGCGCTCTCCGGCGGCAACATGATCTCGGGCGATCGGCTCGTGGATCTCGATCCGGCGAAGCTCGAGATCCTGAAGAGGGTCATGCCGTCCTATGGCGAGGCCGCTGCGCCTGTCGATCTTTTCGATGCCGACATTCCGACGACGTTCGTGTGGCACGTCGAACGGCCGTTCGCGGCGTGGTCGGTGGTCGCGTTGTTCAATGCGGATCTCAAAAGCGCGGTCGATCGGCGCTTTGCGCTTCGGCGGCTCGGACTTAACCCGGCGAAGATCTATCTCGCATTCGACTTCTGGAAGCAGCGCTTCATCGGTGAGGTGACGCACGAGATCGGCGGGAGGGTGGAGCCGGGCAGCGTCACGCTGCTCGCGCTGCATCAGGCGACCGGCACTCCGCAGGTGCTCTCGACGAGCCGGCACGTCGCGCAGGGCGCGATCGAGATCGAGCGCGTGGAATGGAGCGAAGCCGAGCGCACGTTGAGCGGTGTCTCTCTCGGTCCGCCGCAGAGTGCGCATGACGTTTTCGTGCACGTTCCCGGCGGGCGTCCGTGGACGTGGGAGAACCCCCCGCGGCCGCGCGAGTATCCGGGGTACAACGTGAGGTTCGTCGACGCGAACGTCGTGCGTGTGCACGTGCGGTTCCAAGACGCGACCCGTGTGGCGTGGAAGATCGACGTCAACGATTTGTTCGGGTGACTTTGCCGAACTACTGGTGGTGTCGAGCCGTTAGCGTTCTCGCGATGACGTGATCGAGTGAGAACACGCCCGGCCCGCGAGTCAGAATCAGCAGCAGTGCCGATGCCCACATCAGGTGATCGCTCCACGCGTTCGGGTACACCAACGTCTGAATCACGGCGATCATGCCAAGCAACGGCAGCGTCGCAAGGCGCGTGGCGAGTCCGGCGATGAGCAGGGGAGGGATACCGAGCTCCACGACGGCGGCGGCCTGAGCGGCCAGCACTGGATCGAGCAACGGCAGTTTGTACTCGTCGCGAAACAGCTGGATCGTAAACTGCCAGGAGTCGATCTTCAGAAGTCCGGAGCGAAGGAACACGGCGCCCACACCGAGTCGCATCGCGAGTTGAAGAAGAGACAGCGGGAAGCGCTCGAGTCGTTCCTTCAGTGTCGACAATGGGGTCATGGTGCGTTCGCCTGTGCGGATGTTGTGACGATGAGATTGGCATGGGCGAGTAGCCGCAGTGCTTCGCCCGGATCGAACGTGGAATCACGATCGAGCGCGGCACCCGCGGCGTAGCCAATCGAGCAGCCCGCCGCGAGCTCACGACGGAACGTAAATGTGGCGCCGTCCAGTCGCGTCAGATGCACGGCGCCACGCGCGCCGCGAACCTCGATGAACGTATCCGACTCGGGCAGCACGAAGCGCTCGGGTTCGATGCCGGAGAGGTAGGTAGCCATGAGCTCGTCCACGCCCCACGTGGAGCTCAGGTAGCGCACGCCCGGTTGCAGTGAGAGCGTGGAATCGAGGAGGCGCTCCGATCCCATGCGCCCGATGTCCGACCAGGAGATCGGTGGGTGGTCGATGGCGATCGAGACGCGGCCCACGGCCCACTCGAGCGCGGCGAACGATTCGAGATACGGCATGGTCCGTGCGCGGCCATCGTTCGCGAGGAACCGCGGAAAGTCCTCGCCGTAGTCCGCGATGCAAAGCAGCCGTGGCGGGCGGGCCCGCACATACTCGCATGCGACAGCGCTCACGACGTTCGCACCCGCGAGCCATGCGCAGGCCGGAAACTTTTCGCGCAGCGCCGCCGTTAAGCTCGCTTCGTAGTGGCGGAGGTGAATATCGAGTCGTTTTTCGGGGCGGGCGCCGCCCACGAGCCAAGCTGCGGCCGGTTCAGTTTCGCCCGTGATCATGGCGCGAGCGACGCTACATTGCAGATCAGCCAGCGAGAGCATGTTCGTGTCCCTGGCGGAGCGCGTTGGCCGCAACGTTGTCGGCACGATCGGCTTCGGCCAACAACGTCGAGAAAGAAGGCAGATCGTTATCCCATTCGATCAACGTCGGACGCGGGCCGAAGCGACGTAGCGCATACGCATAGAGGTCCCACGCCTGCTCAGCGATGGCGCCTGCGTGCGTATCGATCAGGATGTGTCCGCCGGGCGTTGCCTCGTCGTCCTCGCGGGTGAAGCCGCCGAGATGAATCTCGGCCACTGCGTGCGCGGGGAATGCGTCGATGTACGCATACACGTCGTAGCCCATGTTGGCAGCGCTCAAGAACGCGTTGCTCACGTCGCAGAGCAACTGGCAGCCCGTACGCGCTACGAGCTCCGCGAGAAATTCCGTTTCCGTGAGCGTCGACGTCGCAAAACCAACATAGCTCGCCGGATTCTCCACGACGTAGGGTCGCCCGAGGGCGTCCTGCACTTCGTGAACGTGCGCTGCGACGACACGCAGCGTCTCTTCGGTATATGGAAGGGGCAGCAGGTCGTTGAGGTACATGCCGCGATGCGTGGACCACGCCAAATGGCCGGATACGAGGATCGGTTTGATCTCGTCGGCGAGCCCGCGAATCCTCTTCAAGTGCTTGCGGTCCACTCCGCCGATGCTGCCGACCGATAGCCCAACGCTGTGGAGGGAGACGGAGTGCCGCCGTGCGATGTCGAGGAGCAACTCCCTCGCGTGGGGGTTCGCGAGGAAGTTCTCCGGATGAACCTCGAGCCACGCAGTCGTGGGGACGCCAGCCGCCACTTCGGCCAAGTGCGGTAAGCGCAAGCCGACGCCCGCCAAGCGGGAGCTCGTTGCACTGCGCTCGGCGCGAGTGGCGACCGCGACCCTCACCGCTAGGCCTTCGGTTTCAGGCTGCCGTTGACGATGCGCTCGCAGTACCCCGCCGGCACATAGACCCACGCGCGCGGGTCGGCAGTCGCCTTGGTGGTGCCGGCACACGAGTTGTTGCCCGTGGAGGCGCAATCGTTTTTGCCGGCCTTTGAGATCCCGTAACATTTCTCTGCTTTGAAGCTCGGCTCGGGGGCGGGCTGGGCCGAGACAAGCGACGGGCCGACGATAGCGGCTGCGAGCGCCGAAGCAATAAGGATACGTTTGTTCATGAGAGCTCCTTTCGATCTGGACGATGTGGTTGCTGGTTTTCTTGACCAGTGATGGTTGGTTCGGTGCAGCCCGCAAAAAGGTTACGTGTGCCGTAAACTCGGTGGGCCCGCCATGACAGACGAACCTTCGCCAATCGATTCCTTAGGTGAGCTCATGCGCGCTGCGCAGCGGGGCGACGGCGCGTCTTATCGGGAACTGCTGCGGACGATCACCCCGCGCGTCAGGCAAATCATCAGGCGGCAGCGCGGTTTCGCCGGCGTCGCCGAGGTGGAGGATCTTGTGCAGGACGTATTGCCTTCCGTACACACGGTGCGCGCCACCTACGACCCGGCGCGGCCCTTCGTGCCGTGGTTGCTCGCGATCGTGCGCAATCGGCTCGTCGACGGCGCGCGGCGGTACGCGCGAATCTCGCGGCGGGAGATTCACGTGAACGAAGAGGATGTAACCTTTTCCGAGCCCGCAACGAATGACGATTCGGGTGAATCGGAAGACGCGGCCGCCCTGCATGCGGCGGTGCGCGCGCTCCCGGAGGGTCAGCGCCAGGCGATCGAGCTGTTAAAACTAAAGGAGTTGTCGCTCAAAGAAGCGGCCGAGGTATCGGGCACCAGTGTGGGTGCGCTCAAGGTGGCCACACATCGCGCCATGGCAACGTTACGGCGCACGCTCGGTAAGACACGCGAATGAACACGGAAGATCTCATCGAAAACTTAGGTCAGGAGCTTCGGCCCGTCGCGCCGCTGTGGCCGCCGGGCAGGCGCGCAGCTGCGTGGTGCATTGGCGCGGCGGTGTATCTCGGCCTGCTCGTGGCTGTCATGAGCACCGCCAACGCGCGCGCCGGTGGCGCCGGCGTGGCTTTCTGGGCGTCGCAGATTGCCGCCGTTGTGATGGGGCTGCTCGCCAGCCGAGCGGCGTTCGTCTCGGTGGTTCCCGGTTTGTCGAAGCGCTCGCGGCTGTGGGCCGCGGTTGCGGTAGCGGCTCTCGTGTGGCTAGCGACACTGGTCGCCGCGTCACCGCGGGACTTCGAATGGGCTGCGGTTCTGACCACGCGCCACGAGTGGGTTTGCGTCGGCTTCATCATCATCGGCGGCGCCCCGCTCATGTGGATGTTGGCCGTGATGCTGCGTCGTGGTGCGCCACTGCATCCGGCCGCGACGGCGGCGTTCGCGGCGCTCGCGGTCGGCGCCCTGGCAAACGTCGGCGCATGTCTATCGCTGCCGCATGCGAACAGCGCGATTACGTTCGCCTGGCATGGCGGCGTGGTTCTCGCACTGGTGGCTGTGGCGGCTTTGGCCGGGCGTTTCGTGTTTGCGTGGAGCGCGGCTCGGTAGTTGCGGCACGTTCAGGAATCGCGAAGCAGTTTCAACGCCTCTTCGACTTTGTCGTCGGGCACCAGTAGCCGCACGCCTTCTGCGCCGCCCTCCATTCCGACTCCTATGCCGATGATCGTGGCGGGTATTTCCGCCGCGCTGAGCGTGATGCGCGCGAGGTCGGCTTCAAGACGCGTGGCGTAAGTTTTGATCGGCGTCATGTGGCGGAGCATAGCCCCGCGTCCGATCGACGGCCATCTACGTAGCGCTTTCGGCCGCGGCCCCGAGCTTACGCTCTGACCGATCCTTCCGTCGGCGTTCTGGTGAGTCCTCGACGCTCCCCACTTCCACGACAGCGATGGCGAATTAGGTGTCGCATTTGGAATCCCCCGAACAGGCGATAGGCCCGATGAACCGCGTCGCGGTATTACTACCCCGGCGACATCGATGGTGCGACACGGCTGCCGGGCATGCGCAGCTCTCGGGGCAGCCGACATAACGCCTGAACGTAATTCGCAGTGCTAACGATTTCGCGACTTCGCGTTCGCTGTGCCCGGAAAAACTGTGAACGCTATCCGACAATGCGAGGTTAAGTGCGTGCATCGTACAACCATCTTGTTTCGCCCACCGACGCGATATCTGCCGCGACCGAGGTAATGCACATATGAAAAAGCTCTCCACGTTAGTCAGCGCCCGCAATGCTTTGTTGAGCGGGCTTTTATTTGGAATGGGCGCCTTGGTGGGCTGCGGCGGTGGTTCCAGCACGCCAGCAGCGGCCGCCAATCCGGTCACGCCGCCCGCGGTGATTCAAGGCATCGCAACGCCGAGTTCGGTGGCCGTCGTCACCGCAACGAACGCCGAATAACCGCACTTAGGGAGACCGATATGAACGTTGCCCACATCGGGCGCGCGACGCTCGCGCTTGCCCTTCTGAATTGCTCCGCCGCGTACGCCGACCCGCCCTCGAGCTCGGCGTACACAACCGATCCGCAGCACAGCTACGTCGAGGACGCGACTTCACGCGGCATCGGCCAGGTCAACATGATCACCTGCATCATGGCCGCACTGCGCGGTGACGCGCTCGTCAACGACGGGCCCTACACAGCGCTCGTCGACAAGACGAAGTGCGATCCGGAGGCGCGCTCGTCCACGAGCAACGCCGATAGCACGGGGCAGACCTCCTCGTTCGTGACCGCGACGGTCAATTCGACGCGAACGTCGAACGACGAGCCGATGCGCGCGAAGGTGTGGATCGACGATCCCGAGTCCGCCGATGCCACGATCTTCGTGAACGTAAGCGCGACCGCTCCACCTTCCGCCAGCAACCCCTACGGTCAGTTCCGCGTCGACTATTGTGGCCGCGAGGGCAGCGCCAGCGATCCGTCGTGCCTGTCCAACGGTTACCTCGAAGGCGCGCCGTCCGGCATCAGCTACTTCGAGCTCGAGCAGGGCGACGGCGGCGGCGGAACGAAGGCGCTGCGCATGACCGCGTCGAGCACGACGAGCGGCGCCGGCAGCCTGTTCATCAGCGAGGGCGGCGGCGGTAATCCGGACTCCACGTTCTCGTTCGCCTACAGCGCCGACTTGTATCGCCGTTCCGACGACGGCGGCGAGCAGTGCTTTACCCGTGACGCTCAAGATCCCGGCACGGGCATGTCCGTGTGGCGCTACGGCCTCTACGACTCCGCCACCGGCGCACGCGTCGATCGCAGCTCGGGATTCCCGATCGAATACACGCACGACGACGTGACGTATCAGGGCTTCCTCGGCTACTGGGGCATGTCGCTTCCGTCCACCGCGCTCGAGACCCTGGTGACCGGGTCGACAGTGGACAAGGTCGACTACTCCAGCGGTAACGAGCCGACGCGTACGGCCTACTCGGTCGTGAAGGCCGGCGGCAAGCTGACCAAGTACACGCGCCACACGCGCACTCTGGCCGAGATCGACAAGATCAAGTTCACGACGTTCGTTGGCAACGAAGCGAGCAGCTTTTTCGGCGGCGCGCAGGCGAACGCGCAGTACGAGCTCTATTGGGACGACGCCGCGGGCGCGTTCAAAGTCACCGCGGTCATGATGTGCGGCAACAACGGTTGCACGACCGAGGCACTTGGCGCCGTTCAGACAGTGGCCGCAACGTTCTGGCAGCCGCGCGGCGGCATCCAGGGCTGGTCGCAGTCACTCGGCGGCGAGGTGTTCGTCGACTTGCACAGCGTGACCACGCCGGTCGACTCGACCGCGGTCGGAGTTGCGTATCGCAGCCAGGACCTCGTGTATCCGACTGATCTGCCGGGCACGTTGCACTGCCTGCGTGATTGCCCGACGGCGGCGTCGATGGCCGCGTACTTCACGCAGGGCTCCGTTGCGCAGTCGCCATTCGCTGCGGGCACCGCCAACAACTTCCAGCCGACAGCGGCCGGTAGCGTGGTGCTCTACGGCAGCGATGCCGCCAACGCCCTGCTGCTCGACGGCGCCGCGCAACCCGTGGTCGTGCAGGCGAGCGCGGAAGCGCTCGGCTCGTTCCCGCAGTTCATGAACGGCGTGCGCAGCGGCAAGCTGTTCGTGAACCTCGTCGACGCCGAGTGCAGCACGGGCTCCGGCACGTACTGCGAATGGAAGGTCAACGACGTCGACGTCTACTACCAGTGGGAGACGGGTCCGAACAGCTACAACCAGTTCGCGGCCGTGAAGGACAGCAACGGCGCGTTCGTCACGTTCGAGGCGCCACTGCAGCTGAACTACCACGTGCCCACGGGTGTGGCGTACGGCCAGTACACGGGCCAGGACATCGTGCTTCAGTACGGCGGCTTCGGTGACCTGTGGGGCATTCCGGGCGTGTGCGTTTCGCACGTCACGAACCAGGAAGTCACCTGCAGCGATCAGAACGCGCGCTACGTGCCGTCGTTCGTGATTCCGTACGACGCTGTGACCGGCACCGCGCAGGCCGACGGGCATACGTATCTCGTGAAGTGGCTCGATCGCGAAATCCGTTTCGCGCGTAAGTTGCTCGCGGTGTGCGATAGCGCGGGCCTGACCGTACCGACGAGCGTCACGCTGCCGACTGCTCAGGATTTGAAGAATCCTTCGGATCCGGCGGCCGACATCTACATCGGAGTGCGCCCGATGGTGACCGACGCGCCGCGCGTCGTGCACGGCGAGGTGAAGTACTGAGTCACTGAATTCTGCACGGCCGCCCGGCGCGTGAACGGCCGGGCGGCCGAGTGGCGGCGCGCGCAAAGACTCACGTCGCCGGCTCGAGCGGGGCCGAAAGAGGCACTGGACATCCATCCAGTCCCCGGAGCATCCTAGCTTCATGCTCCCCGAGTCCTTCCACCCCGCCGTCGCTGGCTGGTTTCGCAGCGCTTTCCCTGCGCCCACCGCAGTGCAGCTCAAAGCGTGGGACGCGATCGGGTCCGGTACGCACACGCTCATCAGCGCGCCCACGGGCTCGGGCAAAACACTCGCGGCGTTTCTCGGCGTCATCGATCTGCTCGCGAAGCAGGCGGCCGACGGCACGCTGCGCGACGAGACGCAGATTCTTTACGTCTCGCCGCTGAAGGCGCTGTCGAACGACATCGAGAAGAACCTGCGTGCGCCGCTCGAAGGCATCGGCCGCGAATTCGCGGCGCAGATGCTGGGCGAAGCGCCGATCCGCGCCGCCGTGCGCACGGGCGACACGCCGCAGAGCGAGCGCGCGCGCATGCGCCGCACGCCGCCGCACATTCTCGTCACGACGCCGGAGTCGCTCTACATCCTGCTCAGCACCGAGTCGGGCAGGAAGATGCTGCGCACGGTGCGTACGGTCATCGTCGACGAAATCCACGCGCTCGCGGGCAACAAGCGCGGCGCGCATCTGGCGCTCTCGCTCGAACGGCTCGAAGCGCTGTGTGAAAGCCCGCCGACGCGCGTCGGCATTTCCGCCACGACGAAGCCGATCGACCTGCTCACCGGGTTCCTCACCGGCGTTACCGATGCGCCGTGCATCGTCATCGACGAAGGCCATGCGCGCGAACGCGACCTCACGCTCGAGCTTACGGGCACGCCGCTCGAAGCCATCATGTCGAACGAGGTGTGGACCGAGCTGTACGACCGGCTCGCCGAGCTCACGCGCGCGCACCGCACGACGCTCGTGTTCGTGAACACGCGCCGCCTGGCCGAGCGCGCCGCGCGCCATCTGGCCGAGCGCCTCGGCGACGACGTCGTGACTTCGCATCACGGCAGCCTAGCGAAGGAGCACCGGCTGAAAGCGGAGCAGCGGCTGAAGGCCGGTGAGCTCAAGGCCCTGGTTGCGACGTCATCGCTCGAGCTCGGCATCGACATCGGCGACGTGGATCTCGTGTGCCAGCTCGGTTCGCCGCACGCCATCGCAGCGTTCCTGCAACGCGTCGGCCGTTCGGGTCACGGCATCGGCCGCGTGCCGAAAGGCCGCCTCTTTCCGCTGTCGCGCGACGACCTGGTCGAATGCACGGCGCTGCTCGCGAGCATCCGCCGCAGCGAGCTCGACGCGATCAAGCCGCGGCCCGCGCCGCTCGACGTGCTCGCGCAGCAGATCGTGGCCGAGGTCGGTGCGCAGGAATGGACGGTGGACGCGCTGCACCAGCGCTTCACGCATGCGGCCACGTACAAGAACCTATCGCGCGACGAGTTCGTCGGCGTCGCCCGCATGCTGGCTGACGGCTTCACGACGCAGCGCGGCCGGCGCAGCGCGCATCTGCATTTCGACCGCGTGAACAACCTGCTGCGAGGCCGACGCGGCGCGTCGCTCACGGCCGTGACGAATGGCGGCGCCATCCCTGATCAGTTCGACTACGACGTGGTGCTGCTCCCGAACGAGCTGCCGGTCGGCACGCTGAACGAGGATTTCGCCTTCGAAAGCATGCAGGGCGACATCTTCCAGCTCGGCAACACGTCGTACCGCATCGAGAAGCTCGCGGGCGGCAAAATGTTCGTCACGGACGCGCACGGCCAGGCGCCGACGATTCCGTTCTGGCTTGGCGAGGCGCCGGGCAGGAGCGACGAGCTCTCGTCCTCGGTTGGGCAGCTGAACGACACGCTTGCCGCGCTGCTCGATGACGGTGGCCCCGCTGCCGCCATGCAGTGGCTCGTGAGCGAGCTCGGCTTGAGCGAGAGCACGGCCAAACAGCTCGTCGACTACCTCGCCGCGGCCAAGGCTGCGCTCGGCGTGCTGCCGAGCACGAAGCGCGTGATCTTCGAGCGCTTTTTCGACGAGACGGGCGATGCGCACCTCGTCGTGCACTCATCGTTCGGCTCGCGCGTGAACCGCGCGTGGGGCCTCTCGTTGCGCAAGCGTTTCTGCCGGCGCTTCAACTTCGAACTGCAGGCCGCGGCGCTCGAGGATTCGATCGTGATTTCGCTCGGCGCCGTGCACAGCTTCGCGCTCGAGGAAGTGGTGCGGTATCTCTCGAGCAAGAGCGTACGCGACGTGCTTACCCAGGCCGTGCTCGATGCGCCGGTGTTCGGCGTGTACTGGCGCTGGAACGCTAGCACGGCGCTCGCGGTGCGCCGATTTCGCAACGGCAGGAAGCAACCGGCGCAGTTCCAGCGCATGGACGCGGAAGACCTGCTCTCCACGGTATTTCCGGATCAGCTCGCGTGCGCCGAGAACCTCACGGGCGGCCACCGCGACATTCCCGATCATCCGCTCGTGAAGCAGACGCTCGAGGACTGCCTCACGGTGAACATGGACGTCGAAGGCCTCGTGCGGCTACTCGAGCGCATCGAAGCGGGCGAGGTCGAGGTCGTGTGCCGCGAGCTCACGAGCCCGTCGCCGCTCGCGCAGGAGATCTTGGGAGCGAAGCCGTACGCGTTCCTCGACGACGCGCCGGCCGAGGAGCGGCGCACGCTGGCCGTGCAGTCGCGCCGGTACATGACACCCGAGCAGGCAGCCGAGCTCGGTTCGCTCGACGCCGAAGCCATCGCGCGCGTCCGCGAGGAAGCGTGGCCGCAGGTCCGCAGCGCCGACGAGCTGCACGACGCGCTGGTGCTGCTCGGCTTCGTGACGGCGGCGGAGGGCGCGCCGTGGGTCGCCGAATTCGAACGGCTGCGCGCCGATGGCCGTGCAACGACGGCCAGCCTCCCGGACGCTGACCCCGTGTGGGTCGCGGCGGAGCGGCTCGCGGAGCTTAAGCTCGCGCTGCCGGGCGTTGTCGTGGCGCAGGATCTCGCCGCTCTCGCGAGCGACGCGGCGGATCGCGACACCGCGCTGCGCGAGCTCGTACGCAGCCGATTCGAAGCCATGGGGCCCATTACGGCTGACGCTCTGGCTAAACCCTTCGGTTTGCCGGTGGGTGAAATTTCGCCCGCGCTCGCGGCGCTCGAGCAGCAGGGCAGCGCCATGCGCGGGCAGTTCACGGCTCGCGCCGGCGGCGTGGCCGAGGAGGAGTGGTGCGAACGTCGACTGCTCGCGCGCATTCATCGCTACACGCTGAAGCGGCTGCGCAACGAGATCGAGCCCGCCACGCTCGCCGATTACCAGCGCTTCCTGTTCCATTGGCAGGGGCTCGGCGGCGAACGTCGGCAGGGCGCCGAAGCGCTGCGCGCCGTGCTCGGCGAGTTGCAGGGGCTCGCGTTGCCCGCCGCGCTGTGGGAGCGCCAGGTGCTACCCGCGCGCATCAAAGATTACAGTCCGTTGCTGCTCGACCAGCTGTGCACGGCAGGCGAGGTGGTGTGGTGGCGGCCGCGGCCGAGCGGCGCTGCACCCGGTTCGCGCGCGAGCACCGTGGCCACGTCGCCGATCGCGCTCGTCCCGCGCGGTACGTTGCCGCTGTGGCGCACGCTCGGCTCGTTCGAGCCAGCGAGCGGCATGTCGGGTGCGGCGGAGCGAATCGTTGCGTCGTTGCGCGAGCGCGGCGCGCTGTTCTTCGTGGAGCTCGTGCAGGCGAGCGGGTTACTGCGCGTGCAAGTGGAGGAGGCGCTGGGCGAGCTCGTCGCGCGCGGCCTCGTGACGGCCGATTCGTTTGCAGGATTGCGCGCAGTGCTCACGCCGCAGAGCCAACGGCGCGGGTTCCGCGGCCGCAGCCGCTTGCGCGGCACGAGCGGCTTCGACGCGGCCGGCCGTTGGGCGCTGCTGCCGGCGCAAACGGCGCCCCGCTCGGCCGCGGGGCCAGAAGCGCTCGAGCATGCTGCGAAGAGCTTGCTGCGGCGCTACGGAATCATCTCGCGTCGCGTTGCGGCGCGCGAGCCGATGGCGCCGCCGTGGCGTGAGTTGCTGCCTTTCTATCGCACCGCCGAAGCGCGCGGCGAAATTCGCGGCGGGCGATTCGTCGAGCCTTTCGGCGGCGAGCAGTTCGCGTTGATGGAAGCCATAGAAGAGCTACGACGCCTGCGCCGCACCAAAGACGTGGACGAGTGGCTCGTGCTCGCGGCCGCGGACCCGGTGAACCTCATTGGCATTCTCGAGGAGACGTCGCGCGCGGCCGTGCCGCACCGGCGCATCGCGTTTCGCAACGGCGCTGCGGTGGCCGCGCACACGGGCGCCGGCATCGAATGGCTCGTCGAGCTCGGTCCCGTCGAGCAGCGGCAAGCGGCGCAACTGTTCGCGCCGGGCGGCGACTCGCCGCCGCCGCTGCGTGCGAGCGGCTGGTCGCGTCGCTAGTCTCGCGGTTAGAAGTTCCGCCGAAACCCGAGCTGTGCGCCGTCCTCGAGACGTTTGTCACCGTTCAGCAGCCCTACGGTGAAAATGCGATAGCCGACGAAGCCGCTCAAGTTGGAATTGAACGCGAGCCCTACGCGAGTGCTCACTTCGCGCACATTGTTCGCTTCCCCAAACGTGAGTATGTCCGGCGCATAGAAACCGCCAAGCTCAACCGACAGGGACTGCTTGAGGCCCACGGTATAGCGCGCCCGCCCGCCGATGCCGACGCCGAAGATGTCTTGATTCTCCGTGCCAAGCAGAACGGCGTACGTTCTGGGACCCACTTGAAAGGACCAGCGCGGGAATCGCCCCGAGTCCGCCACGTCCGTTAGTACGTCGCCGATTCCGACCAAGTCGCGATCTTCGTTGAAGAACACGCCGGCGTGGATATCGGCCGTTCCAAGCTCGCCGATGTTCATTCGGCGGGTGTAGAGGGCCTGCAGCGCATTTTCGCTGATGTAGGCCTCGATGGCGTGATTGGGCGGAACACGCGAGCCGTCGGATGCCGGCTGGGCGCTGGCTGCGAAACTGGTGCCGCCGGCGACCAACGCCGCGAGCAGCGGAGCGTAACGAAGTTGTGTGTGCATAGAGTTCAATCCTTTGAAAGGGGGACCTAACGTGGGGGCCAGCGTGCCCCGGGACCGTGGGCTCGTCCGTTCGCTATCGCGCATTAGCGCGCGAGCGGGGCCCTAGTGCTTGTCAGCGAGCGGCAGCTCGACATGCCCTGCGTACTTCCTCTCGCCGGCGAGCACGCTCGCGCGCAGCTGGTTCTCCGGCAGGGGAATGGGGCACGTCGTAAACGGATTGAACGCGCACGGTGGGTTGTACGCCTCGTTGAAGTCGAGGATCGTCGTGCCGTCGTCGCGGAGTGCTGCCGTAAGAAATCGCGCGGCCTCGTAGGTCTCGTTGCCACTCGTCGCGTCGTTGAAGACGATGTAGAAGTGCTTCGGACGAGTCGTGAACGGGCGCAGACTCAAGGTCTGGCCGTTCAACGTGAACTGCAGGACACCTTCGCTCTGGTAAGTGTCGATGTCGCCGAAGGTGTTCACCACGTGGTCCTGGTGCGGCGAGGCGTCGCGAACGAAACGCCCGGTAACCCGGTAATCACGGTTGATCGGAAACCAAGTGAACCCGCGAAACTCGCGCGCGCGTTCGCCATTCGCATCCCGCACGCGGAGGGCGATGCGCTCGCCGCTGCGATGCACGACTACGCTCGCGCCGTTCGCTTGGATCTCGTCGCTCTCGTCCTCGCTGTCGTCGCGCAGCGTCGCCGACCTCGGCGCCTTGCCGTTGATCGTGATAGCGGCGCCGGGCTCGGGGTCGAACTCAACCTTGTTGTCGGCAACCGTGAACCGACCGATGCGCAGCGGAAACGCGGCCGAAAGAACGATGTCGTTGTCCGGCCCACTGCCTGCGCTGTGGAGCCCGGCCGAAAGAAAATGCAGGCCCTCGATCGTCGCCCAGTCGCGTCGGTAGTCGGCCTCGTGCTTTGCGCGCCAGGCCTCGATACCTTTGACCACCGTGTCGTTCCACTCGATGTCGTGCGCGCGTTGCTGGCAGCCGGCCGTCGCTGCGCTCGCCGCTACAGCGAACGCAAAGAGCAGCGGCGTGGATGCACGTGGCGCGTGCGGTGGGTCGCGCCCGTTCAGCGGCCGGCACCCTGGGGAGAGCCGGCGCTCTGCACGGGCAAGCCGGCCTTCTTCCACGAGTCGATGCCGCCGCGATACCACAGCACATTCGTGTAGCCGAGATTGATTGCACGCAGCGATGCGTTGTACGACATCCAGCATTCGGGCGAGAGGCAATACATGACGATCGGATGCCGCTTGTTACCGGCCGTCGCTTGCTGCAAGAACTTACCGAACTGTTGCTGCGTTTCATCCGTGAAACTGCCTGACTGAGCTGCCGGCACGGCGTATACCGCGCCTTGAATCATCTCCGCGCCGCCGAGAATGTCGAGCGTGAGCACCGGCGCCTGGCCTCCGCGCAGGAGCTCGACGAGACCCTTCGTCGTAATCAGCTGGCCGCCGGGAATCGACGATGGCGTGGGGCCATGCATCTGGCCGGCATGCAGCGTGGAAACCGGCGCAACGCCGAAGTCCTGGCGCTCCGCGGCCATTAGCGTGTCGAGAATCCCGCCGTTGTTTGCGCCTTGCTGTGCCGGCGGCGCAGCGGGGGCGCTCGGGCGAAAACCCCCGACCGGCACCTGAGGCGTAGTCGGCGGCTGTTGCGTCCTCGCGGGCGGCGCGGACTGCGGCTGTTGCTGCGGCGGCGCCTGTCGAGTTGCTTCGCCGAACGAGTTCTGCGCGGCCGTTTCGCGTTCGCTCGCGACCGAGCACATCAGCACCATCACGATGGCGGCCGAAGCTAACGATGCCTTCATTTCGTGATCTCCAGCTGCTGGCCTTCGACGCCGAGGTCGCGGTACGGCTGAAAACTCGCGTCGTTCGTCAACACGTAGCTGCCGTCGTTGAGACGCCACGCGTTGTTGTACAGGTTCGAAAGCTGCACCGTGCCGCCCGCCGCATTCGTGTCGTTATAGGTTTCGACACCGCGAATCAGCTCGCCGAATTCTCGTGCCCGCCGATCCGCACTCTCTTGCGACGCTTGCCAAGCGTCGTCACGAATCTTCGCGATCTCGGCGTTCGAGTTGGCGATGATCGCGGCCCGTTTGCGGCCTTCCTCCTGCGCGACTCGCGCGATCGCGCCGTTGTGATTCGCGATGCGCTGATTCCACTGCGGGTTCGGCTGGATCGTCTTGCGAATCGCCTCGAAGAAAGTCAGGTTCAACTTGCCGTTCGGGGTTGTAACGCCGTAGCCCGGAAATGCGAAGCCGGTCAGCGCATCCATTTGCGGCAGACCCGGTGTCTGTGTGCGCGTCAACGTAAACACGACGGTCGCCGTCGCCGAGCCGCGCATGTCGCGACCGCCTTCGTTGAACGCAAACAGTAACTCGCCGGCGTCGGCCCAGCTTTTCATAAACCCCATCGGCGTCGGCGTGTTTTTGTTATATGCCGCAGCCTTCTGCATCAAGTCGTCGCGCTGCCGGAAGTCGAGCGGCCGCGCACCGGGATGCCATTTCTGCACGAACGCTTCGAGATACTGACGTGACGTCGTGAACGGCGCGGTCTGGCAACCGGGCGTCGACGCACCTGCGCCGTAGGTGTTGGCTTCCCAACGCATCTGCGGCAGCACGGAGATCGTCTCGGTGCCATCCGGCGACTGCGCCTTCCAGTCGTAGTTGTAGCCATTCGTGCACGCGAACTGGTTGCCCCACTGCACGCCCCCCTGCGACTTCCAACCGGCAGGCAAGAACAGAGTGCTGACGGCCATGGGGGCTTCGAAGCCGGTGGCGTCCATGATCATGGCTTTCTCGAAGCGCAGCACCGTGCGCGGCGGGTCGGCACTCAGCGCCACTTGAGTCACCACGAGAAGCAGTGCGGCGGCGGTGAAGCGCAGCAGCGTGAAGTGAGTCATGGCCGTTCCCCAGTGCTCGCGTTTTCGGAATCCGCAGGATCGTAGCATCAGGGCGGATTCCGTTGGCGACGAACCCGCACGCGTCATCGCGGCGCGGTCACGGGTCGCGGTCGGGATACCTAGCCGCGGCTCGCGCTCGGCGCTCGGCGCCGCGTTGCGCGGGCCGCGAGCAGCGCCTTGCCGGCGGCGCTCAGCGTGTACGACATTTCGTCGTCGGTACCGCCCAGTGCGCGGTTCAGGAGCCCAAGGTTTTTGAGCCCGCTCAGCAACTCGTGGGTCGAGTAGACGCGGGCGCGCAGGGCGTGCGCGACCTCGCTGACGGACAGCGTGTAGCCGGCGGCGAGCCCGGCGTGTACCTGCAGCACGCGAAGCTCTAACGCCGATAGCTCGACTTCCCGCACTTCGGCGACCGGCTTGGCCGGTTGCCGCGCCGCGGACCACGCGCGCCACCGCTGGCGCAACAGCGCGTACCTGATTCGGGCGCGCAGTCGAGCCGTTCCGATGAGTCGCCACGTCGCGTTCGAGAGACGACGATCGAGGTCGCGAATGTAGTGATACGTGATCGAAGTCGCCGTGAGCGCGACGAACCACGCGCACGCCGATAGAACGCCGGACACGAAGCCGCGATAGTCGGCCGGACCGATCTCCAGCCAGCGGGCGACCGGGGCCGCGTAGGTCGCAAGCGCGTATAGAAACAGGTCGCCCGGTAGGAAGAACAGCGCCCACAGGCGCTCGACGACATCCGCGAGAGCGAATTCACCGTCGCCGTTCGCGTCGAGTGTCAGTTCCGCGAACGGCCACCGATCGAGTGGATTCTCCGGACTATCGATCGTCGCCATCCGTGGCTCCCGCAAGCCTTCAGTTACGGGGTGCCATTAGACGTGCGTGCGATGCACGTCACATGTGAAGCAGTTCTCACTTCGGCCGCTTGGCGGGGGCCTGGTTACGTGTGCGCCGGCAACAGAGCGGCGACGTCGGCCTCGATGCTCTCGGGTTTATCCGCCGATCCGTAGCGGTGAACGACCGCCCCGTTACCGTCGATCAGGAATTTCGTGAAGTTCCATTTGATGGCTTCCGTGCCGAGCACGCCGGGCTTCTGGCTCTTCAGCCACTGGTACAACGGATGCGTGTGGGCGCCGTTGACGTCGATCTTCGCGAACAGCGGGAACGTCACGTCGTAATTCAGCGAGCAAAAATTCTTGATCTCCGCCTCATTGCCGGGCTCTTGGTGGCCGAACTGGTCGCATGGGAACCCGAGCACCGCGAAGCCGCGCTCACCCAACTTGCGGTGCAAGGCTTCGAGCCCGGTGTACTGGGGTGTGAAGCCGCACTTCGAAGCCACGTTCACCACGAGCAACGCCTTGCCGCGGTAGGCAGCGAGCGACTGCTCGGTGCCGTCGATGGTCTTGGCGCTGAAGTCATAGACAGTGTTCATGTTGGGCTCCTCGAAAACGGAAGTCGGCTTTGGCGTAGTACCGCCCCACCGCGCGGCGGGTCATCATCGAGCATCTTAACGGGTCCGAATATCCGGAGAACGTTCGAGTACAATTGCGCCGGATTTCGGCGGCGGGAGGAGCTGCGTGAAGATCGCGGTACTGTTCGGTGGGGACAGCATGGAGCGCGACGTGTCGATCGCGAGTGCCTCGCAGGTCGTCGGTGCATTGCGCAGCCGCGGTCACGAGGTCGTCGCGTACGATTCCGGTCGCGGGCGGCTCACGGCCGCCGACGAGCAGCGTGTCTTCGCCGCCCAAATCGGTCGCGCGCCGCCCGATCAAAGCTCCGTCACGAGCCTGCCGACCGTGGTCTCGGCACCCGATCTAGCCGATGTCGACGCCGTGTTCCTTGCGATGCACGGCGGCACCGGCGAAGACGGCACCGTGCAGGCATTGCTCGATCTCGCAGGCATTCCGTACACCGGCAGCGGCAAGCTCGGCAGCGCGATCGGCTGGGACAAGGACATTGCGAAGCGCTTGTTCCTGGCAGCCGGCGTGCCGACCCCGGATTGGGTCATGGCGCCCGTGCCGAGCGACGTCGTCGCATCGCGACTCGGCTTTCCGTTGATCGTAAAACCGAACGGCCAAGGCTCCACCGTGGGCCTCACGCTCGTTAAGAAGTCCGGCGAGCTGGACGCGGCGGTCGCACTGGCTTGCAAATTCGATCGCGAAGTCATGCTCGAGCGCTACATCGCGGGGCGCGAACTCACGGTCGGCATCCTCGACGACGAGCCGTTGGCCGTCGGCGAGATCATTCCCGCGACGGGCCCGATCTTCGACTACGCAGCGAAGTACCAGGCCGGCGGCGCCGAGGAGATCTTCCCGGCAAAGCTCACTGCCGAGCAAACCGCGCGTGCGCAGGATCTGGCGCTGCGCGTGCACCGTGCGCTGAAGCTCACTGCCTACAGCCGAGTGGACTTCCGTATGGACGCCGATGGCGGCCTCTGGTGCCTCGAGGTCAACACGCTGCCGGGACTCACCGCGGCGAGCCTACTGCCGCGCGCCGCCGCAGCGGTCGGCATCGGCTTCCCCGAGCTCTGCGAACGTATCTGTCGCGCCGCGCTCTCCCGCCGCAAACCCGAATAGCCTCGACGCTCGCGCGAAGCGCGTCAGTGTTCGTCCGCGCCGAGGGCCCCTCGCGGGACACGCCGGAAATCGCATCCCTGCGGCTCGGCTGCGCACATCCCTGTGCGCAGACGGTCCCGCGAGGGGCCCTCGGCACAGACGAACACTGACGGGTTCTTTTAAGTGCGGCGCCAGGCGCTGGCGGCGAAGATCAGCCAACCCAGCATGATGGCGACGCCGCCGTATGGCGCGACGCTGACGATTCCCGGAGGCGCGCCGAAGGTCTTCGCGTAGATGCTGCCGGAGAAGAGCAGCATGCCCACCGCGATTAGCCACGCTGCAGCCATGAGCCAACGGCCGCCGATGCCGCGCAAGCCCGCGAGCACGAGTGCGATGAGGGCCAGGCCGTGGAGAAACTGGAATTGCACGGCCGTCTCGAAGCTGTGCAACGAGCGTTCATCGAGCGATGTCAGCACGTGGCTGCCGACCGCGCCGCCGACCGTGGCGACGAAGAGGCTCACGCCGGCATAACAGAGCAGCAGTTTGGTTTCGAGCGACGAGACGGTGGCGGGCGTTTGCATGAGCGTGCGTGCGATGGCGTCAGTGTCGAAGCATAGCCGATCGATTGCTCCAGTAGGCCATTTGGATCACCTCAGCGCTTCATTGCTTGCTGTGCTTCGTGCCCTCGTCGCGGACGCGGCGAACGAATGCTGTGTGCGTTATGCAAGAACGCGAGGCGCGACGCGATGTCGTGTGCAGCGCGCTGCATTTTCGCGCATCCGCGAGCACGCGCTCCGTCGCCGCGCGTTACTGCGATATCTGATTGAAGCGACGAAAAAAACTTCGCGCGTTATCGCCACAAGCAAGCGGCGGTGAAAATTTCGAATGCTCACGCGCGGTGCGTGAAAGCGTTCGAAAAAACTGTGTGCGCTACGTTTTTGTGTCGCACTCTGGCGACGTTTGCTTACGGCGACGACGCGGCGTTACCGTGGCGCCCGTCGCATTGGCAAACCTACCGCGAGGTGGGGACGCAAAGCCTCCGGTCCGAATAGTCGGATAGCGGGGCTGCCGGCGTAAGGTCACGCTGTCATCAGAGACCTGTCGCCGTCACTCCCCGTTTCGCTGTGCGTCGTCCTGTGCGAGCTACTTGTTTAGGAAACCATACGCACGGCGTGCGTTCTTTAGGGGAGCTGCAAATGGCACAGGGAAATGTCGCGAAATCTTTGAAGATCTGGTGTGCGGCCGTGGCGCTTTGCTGCGCTGCGAGCTTGGCGAATGCGAAGACCATCGAGCTCGGCGATCTGCACGCCGGCGGAAGCTACAGCTTCACCGATGTGGTGACGTTCGGTGAGTCCTTCACCGACTACGTGGGCTTCAACCTCGATAGCGCGTCGCAGGTGACGTCGTTCATCAAGTCATTCGACATGTCGCTCTTTTCGTTCGATCTGCTCGGCGTCGACAACTTCTCGGCGAGCTTGCAGCGCCTCGGGACGGGTGGATTCCAGAGCGTGGAGTCGTTCACGGGTAGCCCGATCTCGTTCGACGATCTGCTGGGCGCCGGTCAGTATCGGATCGCGCTCAACGGTGTCGGCAGCGGACTCTTCGGCGGCTTGTTCAGGGGTTCGCTGCAGGTGGCTGCCGTTCCCGAAGCGGACGTGTGGGTGATGCTGCTCGTCGGCTTCCTCGCCGTGGTCCACCAGGTGCGCCGCAAACAGCGCGTGCTCGAAGAACAGCCCCTCGCGGCTTAACTTCGTTTTTCCGGTAGTCCTCCGAGACTCGATCCGCGCCCGCCTCAGCGGGGGCGGCGCGGATCCCTTTCGGAATCAAATTGCCTATGAACAGCGTAACGATCGCGAGACTGCGCGAGCCGGAGGGCGTCCGTCGCGGCGTGACTCGGTGGGACCCGTCATCGGTCTTCCTGCTGAAGTCACTGCTGTATCCGACGGTGGCCACGGCTTCCCTGGCGCTCGCGCTGTGGGTGTGCCGCGTGCCGTTTCGCCACGGGTACTTCCTGCTCGCGGTGCTCGCGTTCCTCGCGACGTCGGAGGTGCTCGACACGGCGCCGCTGCTGTATCGCGCGTCGCGGTCGGCGTTGCACGGTGGGCTCGTGACGATCACGGTGCAGTGGCTGACCGTCGTCGGCTTCATCTGGGCCTTAATCGTCCTGTCCGACCTCGCCGACCATTTCGACGAGCGAGTGCTGCTCGCCTGGGCGGGCGCGACGCCGTTTGCGTTGTGGCTGAGCCGGCTCGGTACGCAGCTCGTGTTCCAGTCTATCGGCGCGCCACGCCTGCTGCGGAGCAAGGCCGTGATCATCGGCCGCAACGAGCTGGGTTCGCTGCTCGAGCAGAAGCTTCGCGACGACCCGTCGCTACGCATCGAACCGCTGGGCTTCTTCGACGACGCGCCGACACCCGGATCCAGCGCGGAGCACGGAACCGTGCTCGGCGAGCCAGCCCATCTACCGCAGTTCATCGTCAAGAACGAGGTGCGGATCGTCTACATCACATGGCCAATGACGCGCGAGTCCCGCATCGTCGATCTGCTGGAGTCGCTGCGTGATTCCACCGTATCGATCTACTTCGTTCCCGACGTATCCGTGGCGAGCCTGATCCAGGGCCGCGTCGATCTCGTCAACGGCATTCCGGTCGTCGGTGTGTGCGAGTCGCCGTTCTTCGGCATTCGTGGACTGACCAAACGGCTGTGCGACATCGTGATCGCGAGCGTGGCGCTCGTGCTCGCATCACCGCTCATGTTGCTCGCCGCGTTGGGCGTGCTGCTCACGACGCCTGGCGGCGTAATCTTCGTGCAGCGACGTTACGGCCTCGATGGCCGCGAGATTCTGGTCTACAAGTTTCGCTCGATGACCGTCTCCGAGGACGGTGATCACACGTACACGCAGGTGATCCAGGGCGACACTCGCGTCACGCGTTTCGGCGCCCTGATCCGCAAGACGTCGATCGACGAGCTGCCGCAGCTATTCAACGTGCTCGAAGGCAGCATGAGTCTCGTCGGCCCGCGGCCTCATGCGATCGCCGTCAACGAGCAGTATCGACGCCTGATCTCCGGCTACATGGTGCGGCACAAAGTGAAGCCGGGCATCACGGGCTGGGCACAGGTCAATGGCGCGCGCGGCGGCGACGATCTGCCGAGCATGCAGCGCCGCGTCGATCTCGACCTCGAATATCTGCGTAGCTGGTCGCTCGGACTAGACGTCGCGATTCTGTTGCGCACGGCAATGCTCATGTTCGGTGATCGGCGCGCTTACTGATCGAAGGAGATTTTTCGATGCGAAGATTCAAGAATACGATTCGAGTTACGTCGCTGACGATTGTAGTGGCGGCTTCCGCGTGCTCCGGCAAAGGCGGCGGCGACAAATCCCAGGTCGTGGCGCGCGTGAACGGCGCCGAGATCACCGTGTCGCAGCTGCGCACGGCGTTGCTCGCCAAGGGCGAAGGTCAACCGACGCCGCAGACGACACAGCAGTCGCTCGACGGGCTCGTTAACGAGCAGCTACTGGTCGACGCGGCGCTCGCGAACAAGCTCGATCGCGATCCAACAGTGGTGCAGGCGCTCGAAGCCGCCCGGCGCCAGCTGTTAGCGCGGGCCTACATGGAACGCACAGTGTTTCCGAAGCAGGAAATTTCGGCTGTAGAGCAGGCGGCCTACTACAAGGGCAATTCGGCGTTGTTCGCACACCGGCGCGTGTACCAGCTCGCGGCGTTCACGACGCCGATGCCGCAAGTGCCTGCGGCGGTGGTGGCGGATCTCGCGAAAGCAACCACACCTGACGCTATTGCCGAGGTGTTGGGCGCGCATCAGATTGCCTTCGAGACGCAAAACCTGACTCGCGCCGCAGAGCAGTTGCCGCTCGAGCAACTTCCGCAGTTTGCGGCGGCGGGCACTGGCGATGTGGTCATCACGCAGCAGCGCGGGCGCAGCACGTTGACGCTGATCACGGGCGTGCAAGATGCGCCGCTCGGCTTCGAAAGCGCGCAGCCGATCATCCAGCAGTACCTCGAGAACCTGCGCAACGCCAAGGCGCTCGATTCGCATCTGAAGCAGGTGCGCGCGTCAGCCACCATCAGTCAGTCCGATCCAGGCCTCGTCGCCGCCGCGAGTGTGCCCGCACCCGCGCCCGAGGCGCGCGTGCAGCAGAGCGCGCTCGATCACGGCGCGGCGGTCCTGAATTGAGGCCGCAACCATGAAACGCAGAGTGAGTCGCTTGTCGTGTGGCGTGTCGCAGTGGCTCGTGACACTCGCGCTCTTGGCCGGGCTCGGCGCTCGCGCAGAGGCGCCCGACTACGTGCTCGGCATCGGCGATCGTGTACGCGTCAGCGTATTCGGCTACCCCGACATGACGGCGGATGTGCGCGTCGACGAGATCGGCACCATCCGCTACGCCCTGGTCGGTTCTTTGGCGGTGACCGGGCACTCGACACGCGAGGTCGAAGCCACGCTGGCCCAGCGTCTCGCGGACGGCGGGTTCATTCGCAATCCGCAGGTGTCGGTCCTCATCACGGAGTACCTGAGCCGCAAGGTCGCGGTCATGGGCGAGGTGTCGAAGCCCGGGCAATACGCGCTGACGCAGCGCAGCAAGGTGCTCGATCTGCTCGCGGAGGCCGGCGGCGTCGTCACCGGAATGGCGTCCGACTCCGCGACGTTGCTGCGTGCCGACGGCAGCAAGATGGACATCGATCTGTTTCGGTTGTTCAAGGGCGACGCGGTGGAAAACGTCGTGATCGAGCCAGGCGATACGTTGTACGTGGCGCGCGCCCCGCAGTTCTACGTGTATGGCGAAGTCCAGCGGCCCGGCACCTATCGCCTCGAGCGACGCATGACCGTGTCACAGGCGATATCGGCCGGCGGCGGCCTGACGCCGCGCGGCACGGAGCGCCGCGCGACCGTGAAGCGCCGCGACACTGATGGCGAAGAAGCCGTGCTGGGCGTGCGCGGCTCCGACACGCTTCAAGCGGACGACGTGTTGCAGATCAAAGAGAGCTTGTTCTGATATGACACCGAGACAAATCCTGATGATCCTGCGCGCGAGGCTGTGGCTCGTGCTTGGCGTGTTGTTCGCGGTCGTGGCGGTTGCCGGCACGCTCAGCTTCGTGTTGCCCAAGCGCTATGTGGCGACGGTTTCGCTCGTCGTCGATAGCAAGGCCGCGGACCCGTTGACCGGCGCGCTGCTGCCTTTGCAGATGCTGCCGGGCTATCTCGCTACGCAGCTGGACATCATCGAAAGTCATGCCGTCGCGCTCAAGGTCGTCGACCGGCTGAAGCTTGCGGAACTGCCGTCGATCGGCGAGGAGTTTCGCGCCGACACGGGCGGCGCCGGAGCCATCCGCGACTGGCTGGCCGACAAGCTGGTGCTGCAGCTCGATGTCCGTCCGTCGCGAGAGAGCAGCGTGATCGGCATTGCGTACAGCAGCAGCGACCCGCAGGTAGCCGCGGAGATGGCGAACGCCTTCGGCGATGCCTACGTGCAGATGACCCTCGAGCTCAAGGTCGATCCGGCGCGCCGCCAGGCGGGTTGGTTCGAAGAGCAGGTCGGGGAAGTTCGCAAGGGGTTCGAGCAGACGCAGCAACGTCTGTCGAACTACCAGACCGAGCACGAGATCGTCGTCAGCGAGGTCGACCGAATCGATCTCGAGAATGCGCGGCTTGCCGAGTTGTCGAGCCAGCTGATCGGGGCACAGACGGCGATGTACGCGGCTGGCACTCGGCAGAAGCAAATGGGTGACGCCGTGCACCGTGATCGCATGGACGAGCAGCCCGACATTCTCGGCAATGCGCTCGTGCAGAGCTTGAAAGCCGAGCTCGTGCGCGCCGAAGGCAAGCTGGCCGATTTCAGCAGCCGCTACGGCACCAACCATCCGCTGTACGTCAGCGCGGTGGCGGAACGCGATTCACTGCGTGAGACGCTCGCGGCCGAGCTCGTGACAGCGCGTGGCGGCGTCGATCAAGTGGCGCAGATCGCGAACCGCCAGGTTGCCGCGCTGCAGGATGCAGTGGAGCGGCAGAAGTCGCGCGTGCTCGAGCTGAACCAGCAGCGCGACACGCTGGCGGTGCTCACGCGCGACGTCGACAGCGCGCGCGCCGCCTACGACGCGGCCATGCAACGCAAGGCACACGTGCGGCTCGAAAGCGAGGTGAACCTGACAGACATCGCCGTGCTCAACCCGGCGGTGCCGCCGCTCCTACCCGCGTTTCCGCTGTTGAAGCTGAATCTGGCGCTGGCCTGCGTGCTCGGCAGCCTGCTCGGTGTCGGCACGGCGTTACTCGCCGAGATCGCCGACCGGCGCCTGCGGATGCGCTCCGATCTCACGGATCTCGCCGGTGTGCCCCTGCTCGCCGTACTCCGTGCCGCATAAAGAGGAAGAGCGATGAACGCCATTGTCCAAACGACGGAACCCCTGCCGCGAGCCCCGCGGCCCGCGCCGCGCCCCATGGGCCATGTCACGTCGAGCGCCGCGGTGTTGAGCCGCACGCTGGTGGCCGCGCTCGACCCTGCCGGCGCCAGCGCCGAGGCGTTGCGAGAGCTGCGGTCGCAACTGATCCTGCGTTGGTTCGGCGACAAACGTACGTTGGCAGTGCTCGGCGCGCGAGCGGAGGACGACGCGGACACTGTGGCCGCGAACCTCGCCATCGCCATGGCGCAGCTCGGCGAGCCGACACTCGTCATCGACGCGAATTTGCGCGCGCCTCGCCAGCACGAGCTGTTTGGGCTCAAACCTGCTTTCGGGTTGTCCGACCTGCTGCGCAATCGCGACGTTTCTGACGAGGCGATCCTGCCGGTCCAGGCCATCGATAATCTGCACGTGCTGTGCGCCGGCGCGGTGCCTGCGAACCCGCAGGAACTCGTGAGCCGCACGCCGTTCATGTATTTGATGAAGACGCTGCCGGAACGGTTCAGGGCGATCATCGTCGCGACGCCGCCCGCACTCGCTTGCGCAGATGCGCAGATCATCGCGGCGCGCACGCAGGGCTGCATTCTGATCACGCGCCGGCACCAGACGCGCGTTGCGGAGATCGAAGAGATCAAGGGGAGGCTGCAATCGGGGCGGGCCACGCTCGTCGGCGGAGTCATTAGGGAATGACGGTGGGCTCGACAATAGTGCTGCCGGGTGGGCTCGCGACGGCACGCGGGAGCGGCGCGATGTGGTGGCCTGTCGTTGCGGGCCTGCTCGTGCTGTACCTGCCCACCTATCTCGATCTCGACGCGGTGTATTGGGCGCGCGAAAACGGCGCGCCGGGCATCGTCGTGGTCGCGATCTGGCTGTGGCTGGTGTGGCGCGCACGCGCTGCTCTGCAGACGCAGCGGCGTACGCGTGCCGGCTCCGTCGCCGGTTGGTTGGCGATCGTCACGGGCGCCGCGCTGTATGCGCTCGGGCGTTCGCAGCAGCTGTTCCAGCTCGAAGTCGGCTCGCAGCTGCTGATCGTGCCCGGCATCGTGCTCGTGCTGTTGGGACCGGCGGCGACACGTCGGCTCTGGTTCGTGTGGGCGTTTCTGGCGTTTACCGTGCCGCTGCCGGGATCGCTGATCGATTCGTTGCTGGTACCGCTGAAGGAGTTTGTCGCGGCGGCCGTCACGGACGTGCTGTTCTTCGCGGGTTTGCCGATCGCGCGGGACGGCGTCGTGATCTATGTGGGGCCGTATCAGCTCTTCATTGCGGATGCGTGTTCCGGTCTGAATCAACTCGTGGCGCTCGCGGCGATCGGCGTGCTGTACGTGCACGTGGCGGCGCACAAAGCTCGCATGCACAGCGTGCTGCTGCTCGCGTCCATCGTTCCTGTGGCGACGATTGCGAATGTGCTTCGAGTCACGACGCTCGTGCTCGCCACGTACTTCGGCGGCGACGCACTCGGCAGGCAGCTGCACGACTACGTCTCGTACGCGGAGATCGCCGTCGCGTTCGGCACATTCTTCGTGCTCGACCACGCGCTGACCGCGTGGCGCCGGCTCCGACTCCGACGGAGCGCCGCGTGACGGCCGGGCTCGTGAGAGGGCTCGCAGTGCTCGCGCTGCTCGCGACCGCCTCCTACTCGGCGGCGCTGCTGACGCCGCGGCGTGAGCTTGGTCTCGACACGCCGCGCCTCGTCGCACTGATTCCGGAGCGGTTCGGCAGCTGGGCCGCCGAGCCCACGACCGTGCTGCCCGTGCTCCTAGTGCCGGACGTGCTGGCCGATGCGGAAGCTTCACAGACCGAGAGCTACGACGACGTGCTGATGCGCACCTATCGCCGGACCGACGGTGCGCGCGTGATGGTGGCGCTCGCTTATGGGCGCCGCCAAACCCAGGAGCTCAAGATTCATCGGCCCGAGCTTTGCTATTACGCGCAAGGATTTGCGGTGAGCGCGCTCGGGGCGCGGAGCGTGCAGCTCGATTCGGGGCGCACAGTCGAGTCGCGTGCGCTGCTGACGGAGAACCGGTCGCGCACGGAGATCGTGACGTACTGGATCCGCGTCGGCGAGCGCGTGGCGAACGATGCGTGGGACATCCGCTGGACGATCTTCCGCGATGGGCTCGATGGCCGGGTTCCCGACGGCTTGCTGGTGCGCGCGTCGTCGCTCACGGAAACGGCCGCGGGAGCAGAGCACGAGCTCGTCTTGCAGCACGAGTTTCTGGCGGATTTGTACGGCGCGTTGCCGGTCGTCACGCAGCGGTTCCTGGCCGGGCACGAGGTGGTGTTGTGACCCGCACCCGGCCGCCGCGGCGCTACGCGACAGCGATCGTGTGCACGATGCTCTGCGCATGGAGCGCCAGCGCGGCGGCTGAAGCGGAGAACGCGGCGTTCATCGTCGGCATCGGCCGTTCGATTCACGATTCCGAGGCGGCGACGAACGCGATGTTCGGGCTCGGTGTGCGCTCCGTGCGCGTGGACGCGCCGTGGGCCAGCATTGAGATCGCGCGCGGCCGCTACGAGATCCCCGCGTGGCTCGAGACCGCCGTCGACACTGCGCGCGAACACGGCGTTCAGCCACTGCTGATTCTCGAGTACGGGCACCCGCTGTACGGCACCGACAAGCCGCGCACGGACGCGGCGATCGCCGCGTTCACGGCGTACGCGGCGTTCGTGGTGAAGCATTTCGCGGGGCGCGTCCGGCTGTTCGACCTGTGGAACGAGTGGGACGCGCACACGGGACGGACGACGCCGGGCAGCGCCGACGACTACGTCGCGCTCGCGCGCCGCGTGTACCCCGCACTCAAGGCGGCAAGCCCCGACGCTGTCGTGCTGTCCGGGGGCATCACGACCTTCGGGCTCTCGCAGGGGTGGATGGAGCGGTTCTTTGCGCTCGGCGGCGCGGCGTTCGTCGACGGTCTGTCGCTGCACCCGTACAACTTCGAGCAGCGCACGGCCAACACGCCGGAAGTCGCGATAGCTGAGCTCGACCGCATGAACGTGCTTATGGCCAGCGCCGGCCGAATGTTGCCGATCTACGTGACGGAGCTCGGCTACCCCACGTATACCGGCCGCGGCGGGGTGAGTCGCGACACCGCGGGCGCCTATCTCGCGCGCTTCATGCTGCTCGCATCGACGCGGCCGTATGTCGCCGGTGTGTGGTGGTATTGCCTGCGCGATCAAGGCGATGACCCCGCGAACAAGGAGCACAATTTCGGCGTGCTCGATTCCGCGCTGCGCGCGAAGCCGGCGGCGGACGCGCTTCGCTCCGTGAGTGCGTTGCTCGCCAGCGTCGGGCGCTTCAGCGCGGGCGCCGGGAGCGACAAGCGCGTCTCGGCCGTCGCGAACGGCGCCGAGATTGCGCTCGCATGGCGCGAGACGGACACGAGCACGCCCACGGTCGCGGAGCTCTCGGTAGCCGCGGCGCGCGCCGCGCAGAGCGGGCAGGCGAGGTAGCGGCAATGGTGCTGACACTCACATTGCTGCTCGCGACACTCCTCGTGGCCGCGCTGCTCGTCTCGGGTCTGGTGCCGGAGCGCGTGACCACGTGGCTCGGCTGCATCAGTAACGTGCTGCAGTTGCACACGATCCCGATTCTAGGCATCTACCCTTCGTTCGCGCTGCTGTGCTGGCTCGCGCCGTGGCGGTCCGCGTTCGGCAGCGCGCTGTGGCGCTGGCCATGGACGCATGCCGTGCTGTTGCTCGCGGCGGCCGAGCTCGTGAGTCTGCGCTGGTCGCCCCAGCCCTTACTCGGCGTGCGCGCGCTCGTATATCTGTTGCCGCTGCCGCTCGCGGCGCTCGCGCTTTACCGGCTCGGGCGCGAACGTCCAGCAGTGGCCGAAACGTGCCTGCGCGCGTTGTTGCTCGGCTCCGCGCTCGAAGCCGTGCTCGTGATCGCATTCCGGCTGCTGCCGTCGGTCGAGATCGTTTTTCTCGCGCACCCGCTCGCGCGGCTGTTCGTGCCGCCGAACACGCTCGAAGCGTTGTTCTATACGAGCCGCAACAACGTGCTCGACGTCGCCAAGGCGGGCGGGCTGTTCGTCAACGCAAACATCGCCTCGGCCTACCTCGGCATGGCGGCGATCGCCGCGTGGTACTTGGCGGAGTCGACGCGCTCGACCGCGTTGCGCGTCGTCGCGGTGCTCGACTGGGGCGCCGTGCTGTTCACCGGTTCGAAAGCCGGCCTGCTATGCGCGCTCGCCGTGCCGCTCGCGCTCGCCGCGTTGGGTGCGCTGCGTGCGGGCCGGATCAGGCCCGTGAGCGTGGTCGCGGCGCCGCTCGCCATTGCCGCGCTGTGTGCGCTCTTGGCGCTGCGCGACGATCTGTTCGACGACTTCGGCTACAACACCCTTGCGACGATCGGCTCACGCGAGCAGATCTGGAATTACGCGCTGATGATGATCAGCCAGCACCCGTTCGCGGGCTTGGGCTTCGGCGGCTGGGAACAGCGGTTCGAGTTGCATGCCTCGCTCACGGGCGGCGCGCCGATCCCCGCGCACAACTCGCTGTTCATCCTATGGCTCCAGAGCGGGCTGCCAGGCGTGCTCTGCGGTCTCGGCCTCGTTGCCTGCGTCTACGCCGCGCTGATCCAAGCGGCGCGCTCGTTGGATGCGACGACGTCCGCACTCGCGCTCGGCGTAGCCGGCGCGTTCACCTGGTATTTCGCGCAGGGCTTGGGCGAGAACTTCGGTTTGATCGGTGAGGTGCACATGACGCCGCTGCTCGGCGCGTTGCTCGGCTATGTTTGCGCGCGTTACGACGCCGCGTTGGAAACCCATGATGTCAGCGAAACCGTGCGTAGCAGTGCTACGCCATCAGCTATTCCTGCCGTCTGAAGTGTTCATCGCCGAGCAGGCGCTGGCGCTCAAGCGGTTCGCGCCGCTGCTCGTCGGCCGCACGCTGGCGGGACAGCCGCGCGCGGACATCGACTACTACGTCCCAGCGGCAGGCGCCTTCGCGCAATTGCGCTACGTGCTGCGCCGCGATCCACGGATGTTCATGCCCGAGCTCACGCGCCGGCGGCCGGTGCTCGTGCACGCGCACTTCGGCGTCGAGGCCGTGTACGGCATGGAGCTCGCGGCGCGTCTCGACGTGCCGCTCGTGACCACGTTCCATGGGTTCGACGCAACGCTGACGCGAACAGACCTGCTGAAGTCACGCAAGCCGACGTGGATCCAATACCTGCGCAAGCGCGCGGATCTATGTCGGCGCGGGGCCTTGTTCATAGGTGTGTCCAAGTTTGTCGTCGCGCGGCTCGAAGAGCTCGGCGTCCCCGCCGACCGCACCCAGCTGCACTACATCGGCGTCGACACGAGCGCGTTCGAGGCGAAGGCGGCGGACGCGCACTCGGAGCCGCAGGGGCTCGTGATCTTGCACGTCGCGCGTCTCGTCGAGAAGAAGGGTACTGCCTATCTGCTCGAAGCGTTCGCGAAGATCGCCGCGCAACATCCGCGCGCGGAGCTCGTGGTGATCGGCACCGGCCCGCTCGCCGGCAGCCTTGAGCAGCGCGCCGCGAAGCTCGGCATCGGTGCGCGCGTTCGCTGGCTCGGTGCTCAGCCGCACGCGACGGTGCGCGAGTGGTTACGGCGCGCGGCCGTTCTGTGTCTGCCGAGTTGCACGGCGGCCAATGGGGATTCGGAGGGCCTCGGTCTCGTGCTGCTCGAGGCGGCTGCGAGCGGCGTTCCCGTCGTCGCGACGCGCCATGGCGGCATTCCTGAAGCAGTCGAGGATGGCAGCACCGGCTATCTGGTGGCCGAGCGCGATGCGTCGGCGCTCGGCGCCGCGCTCGACGCGTTGTTGGCCGGCGATTCGTTGCGAGCCCGCATGGGCGGCGAGGCGCGGCGGCTCGTGCGCGAGCGGTTCGATCTGCATCGGCAGACGGACCGTCTCGAGCACTTGTACGCGGCGGTACTGTGAGCGCTGTCCCCACTCTGCCGGCGACGAGCGGGCAACGCGCGCTGCACGTGCTCGCGGCTGCCCGCAGCCTGCCGTTCCACGGCATCGGCGGCATGCAGGCCATCGCCTGGGACGTATTGCGTGGCCTCGCGCGCCGCGGCCACCGTGTCACCGTGCTGACCACGGCGATTCCGGGGCGGCCAGCCAAAACGTTCGCGGCGGACGACGTGACCGTCGTGCCGCTCGCGGGAACGGTACCCGGGCAGTATTCGGGCGGCTGGTGGCGCGCGTCGCGTCGCTATGCGGAGCGCCATCTCGCGACACCCGCGGACGCCGTGCTCAGCGTGAGCTCCGCAGCGGCGGGATTGTTGCCGCTGAAGCGCTCGAAGCTTGCCGTGCCGTTCGTGTTCCAGGCGCACGGTTCGTCCTGGGCCGAGGCGCGCACGAAGTGGCAATCGTCGCGGCCTCTCGACTGGGTGAAGTCGGCGCGCAACGTCTATTGGCTCGCCAAGGACGCGCGTATCTATCGAGGCTTCGACAGGCTCGTGTTCGTGGGCGACACGCTGGCCGAGCAGTTTGCGGCGCCGCCGCTCGCCTGGATGACGCGGGGGATTCCGCGCGCCACCATCGTGAACGGCGTCGACACGGCGCTGTTCCGTTACGACGCGCGCTTGCGCGACGCCGTCCGCGCCCGCTACGGCTTTACTTCGAACGATCGCGTGCTCGTATTTGCCGCGCGGCTGCACGCGCATAAAGGTGCCGCCCAGGCAGTGCGCGCGCTCGCCATCTTGCGAGCCCGCAACCGCGCGTATCGACTGCTGATCGTCGGCGATGGTGGCGAAGCGCAGGCCCTGCGCCGGCTCGCCGCGGAGCTCGCGTGCACAGCCGCCGTGAAGTTCGCGGGCCCTATGCCGCGCACCGCGATGCCGGAGTTGCTCTCTGCGGGCGACGCGTTCGTGTTCCCCGTGCTCGGCCGCGAAGGGTTGCCGCTGAACGTGCTGGAGGCGCTGAGCGTTGGGTTGCCGTGCGTGTGCGCCGAGAGCTTGCGCGCCACGTTCGGGGCGCTCGCGGGCGTCTCCTACGCGCCGCCGCGGGATGCTCCGGCGTTCGCGGCCGCGATCGACGCGACGGTACGGCCCACGTCGCCCGGCGTCTCGTTGTTGCCCGCCGACTATTCGCTCGAGCGTTGCATCAGCGCGTACGAAGCGGCGATCGGCTGCGGTGCGGGGAGCTGAGCCGTGTTCCGCGCAACCAGAACACTGCTATTCGGGGGCGTCGCCGGCAAGGTGCTCGGTGTGGCGCGCGAGGTCGTCACCGCGGGTCTGTTCGGCACGGGGCCGGTTGCCGTTGCGTACCGGCTCGCGCAAGCGGCGTTCTTGATTCCGCTGAACGGGCTGCTGTCGGATGCGTTCAGCGCGGGCTTTACTCCGGCCTATGCGCGCAGCGGCATGGAGCGGTCGGCTGCGGGCAGGGCGCTGTTTGCGGGCACGCACGTGGCCGTGCTCGCCTCGGCGCTCGTGCTTGCCACGCTGCTCGCTTTGCTCGCGAGCCAATGGGTTGCGCTGTTGGCGCCGGGATTCGATGCCGCGACGGCGCGTACGACCACGCGCATGGTCGTCGCGCTCGCGCTCGCGGTGCCGTTTTACGCGGTTGCGAGCTTGTATGCGTCCGTGGGCGTGGCGGGCGGCGACGCGGTTCTCGCGGCCGCGCGCGCGGCATGGCAGAACGTGGGCGTGCTCGTCGGCTCGCTGCTCGCGTGGTGGACCGGAGAGCCCGTCTGCATCGCTGCGGGCTTCGTCGGCGCGTACGTCCTGCTTGCGCTGCGCGGCGTGCTCGACGTGCGGGCGCGAAGCCTGCCGTTGTGGCCGCGTCGGGGCGAATGGGAGCAGGCGCGCGACATGCTCGCGACCGTGTGGCGCAGCATTCGCGTGCTTCTGCTCGTGCCGGTGCTCGTGCAAATTCATCTCGTCGTAGAACGGCGCGTCGCGTCGCTCGTAAGCAGCGATGCGGTCGCCGCGCTCGACTATGCGAGATTTCTGACCGACACCGCGGTGCTGCTGGTCGCGATGCCGTTCGGATTGGCGGGGCTCGGAGCGATGGTGTCGCTCAGCGAAGCGCGGTTTCGCGATGTCGCCGCGCAGTCGTTGCGCATCCTCTTGTACGTCGGTGCGCCGCTGTCGCTCGCCGTTGCGCTGCACGCAGAGGCCATCGTGCGCGTGATCTACGCGCGCGGTGCGTTCGATGCGGAGTCGGTGGCTACCACGACCGGGATCCTGCGCTGGAGTGCGCCAGGGCTCTGGGGCGCGCTGATCGGCTACGCCGGCGCCAAGTTCATGAGCGCGCGCGGCAGCAACGTGCGCGCGATAGCGGTGTATGCGGCGGCGTTTGGCGCGAACGTCGTGCTCAACCTGCTTCTGTTCCGGCGCTTCGGCACCGTCGCGCTCGGAATCGCCAGCGCCGCCAACGGCATCGTGTTTGGTTTACTGATCATTCGCTCCTTGGGGCTGTTCGGCCACCTCGCGCGCGATTTCCTCACGCTGGGTGCGCTGTGCTCCGTGTACGTCGGCATCGCAGCGCTGGTGACGACGTTGTCCGGGGCAAGCGATTGGCTGCCGCCGCTCGTTTTCGCTGCGTATTGGTTGTCCGCGGCTTCCTTCGTGCCGAGTTGTCGGCAGGTGATGCATGAAACTTGGTCGTCGTTCCGATCTGCCTGACGCGAAAGCCGACATCGTGCTGCTGGCGACTGCCGATTGGTCGAATCCCTTTTGGACCAACAAGCAGCACGTCGCGGTCGAGCTCGCGCGCCGCGGCCATCGCGTGCTTTACGTAGATTCGCTCGGGCTTCGCCGGCCGTCGGTCTCGCACCAGGATTTCGGCCGAATCCTGCGCCGGCTCGCACGCGGACTGTCGCGGCCTCGTCAGGTGCGGGAACGGCTGTGGGTATGGTCGCCTCTCGTGATCCCATTGCAGAGTTTCGCCGGCGTGCGCCGGCTGAATCGCTGGCTGCTGCGCCTCGGTGTTGCACTCTGGAGCCGCTGGCTCGGTCTCCGTCACGACTTGCTGTGGACGTACAACCCGATGACGACGGAGCTGTTCCCGACCGCGGGGTTCGCCACCATCGTCTATCACTGTGTCGACGACATCGGCGCGCAGCGCGGCATGCCCACGCGCGAAATCGAGGCCGCTGAGGCAGCGTTGCTGGCGCGCGCGGATCATTGCTTCGTGACGGCCGAGGACCTGCTCGAGACGAGACGCAGCCAGTGCGCGAGCATTCACTATTTTCCCAACGTGGCCGACTTCGAGCACTTCTCGCGCGCACTCGCGGGTGAGACCGCCGTGCCCGCCGATCTCGAAGCGCTGCCGCAGCCCCGTATCGGGTTCGTCGGCGCCATCAGCGATCAGAAGCTCGATCTTCCGCTGCTAAAGGCGCTCGCGGAGGCGCACCCCGAGTATTCCATCGTGCTGATCGGCAAGGTGGGGGAAGGAGATCCGTGGACGGATGTGGAGCCGCTGCGGGGTCTCCCGAACGTGCATTTGCTGGGGCCGAAGCCTTACGAACAGTTACCGGCGTATCTGAAGGGCTTCGATGTCGCGCTGCTACCCAGCGTCATGAACCGTTACACGCGGGGCATGTTCCCAATGAAGTTCTTCGAGTACCTGGCCGCCGGCTGTCCGGTTGTCGGCACGCGGTTACCGGCGCTACGCGAGTTTCACCATGTGGCGGAGTTCGCGGGCACGCCTGCCGAGTTCGTGGCGGCCGTGCAGCGCGCCGCATGTGGCGAGGGTCCGCCGCTCGCGGAGCGGCTGGCCGTTGCGCGCGAGCACACGTACGAGCGCAGGACGACGCGAATGATGCAGCTCGTGGAGACGCAATGAGGGACGCAGAGTCGATTCTCAGCGCCGGTGCGCCGCCACGCGCCGTTGCGCTCGTGCACGACTGGCTCACCACCTATGTCGGCGGTGAGCGCGTGCTCGAGCAGATGATCGCGCTGTATCCGCAGGCGGGCGTGTACAGCTCGATCGACGTGCTCGCGGAGCACGAGCGCGCGTTTCTGCAGGGCAAGCGGCCCATCACGACGTTCGCTCAAAGTTGGCCGCTCGTGCGTCGCCACTACCGGAAGTTGCTGCCGTTGCTGATGCTTGCGATCGAGCAGCTCGATGTCAGCGACGCCGAGCTCGTGCTCTCGAGCAGCTCGTCGATTGCGAAGGGCGTGCTCACGGGCCCGGATCAGCTGCACATCGCGTATGTGCATTCACCCATGCGCTACGCGTGGGACCTGCAGCATCAATACTTGCGCGAGGCGAATCTCACGCGCGGCGCGCGCAGTCTGGTTGCTCGGTGGCTGTTGCACAAAGCCCGGATATGGGACATACGCACCGCGAACGGCGTGGACCATTTCATCGCAAACTCCGCGTTCATCGCGCGCCGCATCTACAAGACCTACCGGCGCGAGGCGACGGTCGTGTATCCGCCCGTCGATGTCGATTCGTTCGCGCTCCGCGAGAGCAAGGACGACTTTTATCTCACGGTGTCACGGCTCGTGCCGTACAAGAAGGTCCCCGTGATCGTCGAGGCGTTTCGCGCCATGCCGAGCCGCCGGCTCGTGGTGGTCGGCGACGGTACCGATCTGCAACGCGTACATGCGCTGGCCGGGCCGAACGTCGAGGTGCTCGGCCATCAACCGACAGCGACGCTACGCGATCTCATGCAGCGCGCGAAGGCGTTCGTGTTCGCCGCGGAAGAGGATTTTGGTATCGCGCCGGTAGAGGCACAGGCCTGCGGCACGCCGGTTATTGCATACGGCAAGGGTGGAGTGGTCGAGACCGTTCGCGGCCTCGACGATGCGACGCCGACCGGCGTGTTTTTTCGCTCGCAGACGCCGGCGGCGATCGTCGCGGCTGTAGAGGAGTTCGAACGCGAGCTGCACCGGATAGCTCCGCGAGCCTGTCGTGACAACGCGCTGCGTTTCAGCGTCGCCGAATTCCGCGAACGCTACGCAGCCGTAGTGGGGGCGTGTTGGGAGCAGTTCCGCGCGCAGCGTGAAGCGCCGCGCCCGAGTTATGAGGTTCAGAGGAGGCGCGCGTATGGATGAAGGTCACAATAGTCCGTGGCTGCTGGCAATCGCGTTGGGGTTCGCGCTCGTCGCCGCCGCGCCGCGTTGTGTCGCCGCGGAGGACGAGGACCGGCATCTCAGCGCGCGGTTGGGGCAGAAGATCGCGCAGGAAGACAACCTGTTCCGGTTGCCCGGAGGGCTCGACCCGTCCCTGTTTCTCGGCGGCGGTGCGGAGCGCGAGGATCGCGTGGACACCACCTCGGTCGCATTGGCGGGCCGCTGGCAACGAGGAGAGCAACGTGTGGCGTTCGACGCGGACGTTGCGTCGAATCGCTTCACCCAGAACGTTTACCTCGACAACGTCGCGGGAGACGGCTCGCTCGATTGGAGTTGGCGGCTCGGCGGCCGTTGGTCGGGCGAGCTTGGTGCCCGCCGCGAGCGCTCGCTCGCCGGGTTTTCCAACACAGATTCACTCGCGAAGGATCTGCTCGATACTCGTGCGTATTTCGGCGAGGCCCACCTCGACGTTGGACCTCGTTGGCGCGCCCTGTTACGGGCACGTTCGGCCACGACCACCCACGACAGCGAATCGCGACGCAACGACGACGTGGACGTGCGCACGGCCGTGGCGGGACTCGAATACCACACGCCGCGTGAGAGCAGGCTCGGTTGGGAGTTTCGCGAGGCGCGCGCGACCTATCCGCAGCAGGCGCTTACGGCCGGTGCAGGCGCGACCAGCGACTACTCGGAGCACCGCGCCGTCATGACGTTCGCCTACATTTTCACGAGTAAGGTGTCGCTGAACGCGAACGCGGGTTACGCATGGCGCACGTATGCGTTCGCAGAGCGGGGCGACTTTGCAGGAGGTGTGTGGAGCGCAACGCTGCAATGGCTGCCGACACAAACCGTGCGTGTTTCGTTCGAACGCTCTCGCGACCTCAAGGCGTACCTCGACGCCGAGTCGGATCATTTCGTCGCCACGGGCTCGACTCTCTCGGCTACCTGGACTCCGATCGCGAAGCTCGGCCTTTCGCTACGCGGGTCGCGAGAGGATCAGAGCTACATCGGGGCGGACGTGTTGGGCACGCCGAATCGGCGCGATGCCCCATTCATCGGCAGCTTGGTGGTTGCGTACACGCCGCGCGCTCGCGCCGCGTTCGAGCTCGCCGTGCGACACGAAACGCGGGACTCGACCAGCCCGCGGTTCGACTACGGCGCTGCGACGGCCAGCGTGGCGGGCGAAATCCGGTTCTAAATGGTGGGCCCGGTAGGACTTGAACCTACGACCAAGGGATTCACTTTACCCGCCGTTTCCGGCGGCAGTGGACTATCTCTTCACCCGCAAGTTGCCTTGGTGGGGTGCGGGACGCTCGTGCCTGTCATTAAGAGCACTGAAGCTCTCAGGTAGTCTCTGCACCGTCCGGCGGTGTACCGCCGGCTTGGCTCAGGATTGCCGGTGCGTCGCGACTCTGCAACGCGCTGCGGTTTCCCTGAATTCATCCCGTCCACTCCGCGACTCATCGCCGTGGAGGCACCTCTTCGATGAGTCCCCTGCTCTAACCAACTGAGCTACAGGCCCACGTCGCTATGGTACACCGGCGGCGCGCGGACGGCCGGCTAAGGCACCGGGTGGAGGTGTGGCGGCACGATCACCCGCGCGCAGAGCCCGGCCTCATTGGTCAGCTCCATGAACGCCCCAATCTCCTGCAGCCGTTGCTTGATGCTCCAGAGGCCGAACGTGCCGTCCTCAAGGGGCCTGATGCGCTGCGGGGCGGCGAGACCAATGCCGTCGTCCTTGACCGTGAAGACGATGGCGCCATCCGAACGCACTGTGCTCGACACTTCGACGCTGTTAGCGCATGCGTGCTTGCGGACGTTCGTGAGCAACTCCCCGAGCACCCGTAGAAGGATTTCGCTGGCGGCGGACGGAAGGCGGGTGTGGCCTTGCGGGATCGCTAGCCGGCACTCGAGCCCGCTACTCGAATGGAAGCCGCCGCAGAGTTCCCCGAGGCGTCCCCAGAAGTCTGCAGACTGGCCGGGCTGCGATTCGTCGGCGGGTAGCGCGAGAATGATCGCGTCCAGCTCTTTGAGCGCCGTGCCCGCGAGCCGGTCGATCTCGTGCAACTCACCAAGCTCCGCAACACCGCGGTTCGCGACGATTGCGATCTTGCTCTTTAGCGCCTCGAGTGCCTCGAGCGGTCCTTGTTCGAGCCGCGCAGCGAGCGCGGACGTATCCGCCCTGGCCTGCGCTGGGTTTCTCCCTGATTCAGTCATTGGCTAAGTCCGGCATAGTTCTGTTTAGGTTGCCACACTAATTATCCGCAGCGCTCAATTACGTGCTTGGCAGCGAAGTGTTCGAGGCGGCCGGGCGGGCTCGCGAATTCCTGACGTTCATTGTTCAGGAAACGCTGGCCGTCGTGGCAACCGGCTGAAGGGTTACTCCATCGCAGTGCAGGTATTCGAGCGGCCTGCCGATTTTGACGCGCAAACGGATCCGCTCGTACGGGTGGAGGCCGGTCGGCTCGCCCAACGGGAAATCTTTCCGGCCTGCGCGGAGCGGGCCTCGCGGTTCAGGAGAACCGCGGGCCGGCACCGACTCAGTCGTCGATCAGGAAGCTACGCAGCTGATCCGATCGCGAGGGGTGGCGCAGCTTGCGCAACGCCTTCGCTTCGATCTGTCGAATGCGCTCGCGCGTGACGTCGAATTGTTTACCGACTTCCTCGAGCGTGTGGTCCGTGTTCATGTCGATGCCGAAACGCATGCGCAGCACCTTGGCTTCGCGCGGCGTGAGCCCCGCTAACACGGCATGGGTCGTTTCCTTGAGACTCTCGTCCGTGGCGGAATCGATCGGGGAAGCCACTGCGGTGTCCTCGATGAAGTCGCCAAGATGTGAATCTTCGTCGTCGCCGATCGGCGTCTCCATGGAGATCGGCTCTTTCGCAATCTTCAACACCTTGCGGACCTTGTCCTCGGGCATCTCCATGCGCTTGGCAAGTTCGTCCGGCGTGGGTTCGCGGCCCATTTCCTGAAGCATCTGCCGCGAGATGCGGTTCAGCTTGTTGATCGTCTCGATCATGTGCACCGGGATACGGATCGTGCGCGCCTGATCG
>JBDTOT010000008.1:0-118546 GCA_039933105.1 Gammaproteobacteria bacterium
ATGCAGGATAGCCTCGCGGCGGCTAAGCGGCCACGATGTGGCCTATGGTCGCATCAGAGTTTGTGAAGGCACGTCTACCGCTGGAACTGAAACAGCGCGTCAAGGCGCTCTCGGAGAGCCAACTTCTGAGTGAATCTACGTGGCTCAAACGCTTAGTCGTTAGGGAGGTGCAAGCCGCCGACGGTGCCAAGACCGAAGGTTTTGAAATAGGCGTAAGCGCGTGCGCCAAACGGCCTAAGGAATGGGTCGTTCCGACGATGAAGAATGAAAAGCGTAAGCGGCAATTCGTGTTCTCCACCCATAACGCGAACATCTCTGGGGCGACGCTCGCCGACTTGGATCTCCGCCGGCTCAAGAACTATTTCGCGCACGTCAGAGAGCAGGATGTTCCGGCCGACGAGGATGAAGCGGCCTGGACGACCCTTCTGTTTAACGCAGACCTCATGGCTGAGGACGGTATTACCGTGGCCGGCATTCTTCTGTTCGGCCGCACTCCGAACCGATTTCTGCCACAAGCGGGTATTGACGCCTCTGCCTTTCCTGGGTTGAACAAAGACTATGCGGCGCGCGAACGCAGTGCCTTGCGTGGACCGATGACGCCTCTCTTGAGCGATGCCAATGAAATTGTCGAGGCGGGTCTGGTAGAACAGGCCCTCGCCTTCACAAACAGAAACATCCCAGTCACCGGCCAGCTCGAAGAGGGCGGCGCGCGGCGTGAAGAAGTTTCAGCCTACCCGATGGAGGCCGTTCGCGAGGCGGTCGTGAATGCACTTGTTCATCGGGACTATCTGCTGTCTGGCACGGACATCGAGCTTTCAATCTACGAAGATCGTATGGAGATCGTGTCGCCCGGCCGTCTGCCCAACGGCATAACGCCACCGCGAATGTTGACGGGTTGTCGTGCCGCACGGAACCAGCTTATTAAGGATGTCATGCGTGACTATCGCTACCTTGAGCATTCCGGGATGGGCGTCCCGCGCAAGATCGTCAAGTGCATGAAGGAACACAACAACACTGAACCCGTACTGATCGAAGATGGCGAGCGATTCACGGTTCGCCTTCTTCGGTAATCGCTTTTTGCGATGGTCATCCCCGGGGAAACGATGGTCCGAAAAAAGCCGCCACGTGAGCATGTCGGGCCGACTAAAGACCAATCGGTTAGTCCAGAGTGCGTTGCGCAATCTGGCGCGGACGCTGCTGAAATCGATTCCGCGGGTCGGGGGTTTGGCTCCGAAAAAGCCCGCAAATCGCCTGGGTAACTTTCTGGGTAACGGCGATTTTCAGAACTAGGATTCGATATGAAGATCAGCGGCTTGCGCGCCTTCTTCGATTCCGGCCCCGGCCACCATTTACATTCGGTTCCGCTTTCACGATTTCCGCCACGAGGCGGTATCGCGACTCGTCGAAGCGGGCTTGAGCGATCAGGAAGGGCTTCGCCGAGTTGTGCTTCCTTCACGCGTGGCCGTACCACGCGCCGCGCCCCGCGCCGTGCTGCACGATGTGGCCCGCGCGAGTCAATGCCTTCAAGTGATCCTTGATCGTGCTGCGGTTCGCGCCCGTTGCCTTCTCGGCCTCGGCAACGGTAATCCGCCCGCGCTCGCGGCAGAGCTCAAGAATCTGCACCGAGAGTACCGGCAGATCGCCGAGGATCAGACGCTCGCGCTCGATCTTTTTCTCGAGCCGCGCCTTTTGCTGTTGCAGCGATCTCAGAAAGAACAGCAGCCACGGCTGCCAGTCGGGCGTTTTCGTCCGGATCGTGCCCTGCGTTTTGCGCAGCGCGGCGTAGTAGGCGTCCTTGCTCTGCTCGATGACGCTCTCGAGAGAACTGTAGGGCACATAGGCGTAACCCGCGCGCAGCAGTAGCAGCGTCGTCAGCACGCGCGAGAGCCGCCCGTTCCCATCCTGAAACGGATGGATTGCGAGAAACACGACAACGACGACCGCGATGACGATCAGCGGGTGCAGGTCGTTCGCTTCGAGGCGCTCCTGCGTCCACGCGATGAGCTCTTGCATCAGGCGCGGCGTATCGAACGGCGTTGCCGTTTCGAGCACGACCTCAAGGCTCTGGGCGTCCGGCCCGAACGCCTCGACGTGGTTGATGTGCGTCTTGTACGCGCCGCGATGGCGCTCATCCTTGCCCGAGTGTTGCAGCAGGTCGCGGTGAAGCTGCCGGATGTGGTTCTCCGTGAGAGGGATGTCTTTCCAACTCGCGAAGATCGTTTCCATGACGGCGGCATAGCCCGCAACTTCCTCCTCGTCCCGGGAGGCGAATCCCTTGATCTCGATGCTGGAGAGCAGGGTCTCGACCTCTTTGTCGGAGAGCTTGGCCCCCTCGATACGCGTCGAGGAACCGATGCTTTCAATGGTCGCGACGCGCCGCAGCGACGTCAGGCGATCGGGCGAGACGCGCCCGATCCCCGTCCAGGCGCCCTTGAACTCGTCAATCTGGGAGATCAGCCCAAGGAGCTCGGCCGTGATCGTGAGCGTGTTTGTGCGGATGCCATCCATTTCTTCATCCATTGCCATCCATTTAGAGGATGACGCGTCGGCATCCATGTGTCCATCCAATTCCATCCATTAGTCAGACAGTACAGGGCACCCCTCTCCTCCGGGTCACCTAGGGCTCGATGAGTGAACTCGGCAAGCTCGGCGGTCTTCCGACTTGCAGCTCGCGGTCACCCCCTGTCGGCCGAACGCGCTTCCCTGCAATCGCGGTAGCCAGTCGTCGCTCCGCCCGAGCTGCGCCCACGCGCCTGATGGAGCCGTCCTCTCCGCCGAGCGTCCGGGGCTCATCACAGGGGTCACGTTGTGCGAGATCATCTGGGTGCTCGCCGAGTGTTACGGTGCAGACGCGCTGCGCGATTGGCGTGCCTCGAGCGCAGATTTCAGCGATGCGTTGACCGGCCGGCAAGTGGTCGCGCGCGGCGGCGAGAACACCGTAACGTTCGATCGCGCGGCGGCGAAACTCCCGCGCTTCGAGCTGAGGTCCGGTGCCGTAAGAAGTCGTTACGCCACTCGCAATTTCGGGAGCGCAGGTGGAGAACCGAGCCGACCCGATCTGAGCGCGGCCAGCCAACCGTCCAACACTATCAACCGCCAGAGCATGCCACCGTGGTCCCGACGGCCAACCGAGTGTTCGCGCACCAATCGACGCACGGCATCGCCGTCGACAAACTCGAGCAATCCACTCGACGGTCGGCGCAGCGCATCGATCCGATGTCGGAGGGGTCCTCGAAACCACTCTGCCAATGGAATTGCGAAACCCTGTTTCGGTCGGGAGAGCACTGACGCCGGAACGATGCCTTCGATTGCGCGCCGAAATAAGCGTTTGGTCTGAGCTCCAGTCACCCGCATTTCTCCGGGGATGCGCAGCGCGAAATCTACGAGGTCCGCATCCAGGAAGGGAACTCGCGCTTCGAGCGAAACGGCCATCGAGGTGCGATCGACCTTCGTGAGGATGTCACCCGGCAGATAGGTTTCGAGATCGAGCTTCATCATGCTCGCGGCCACGTCGCCATGGAGATCGTTGCTGACGAGGTGGAGCAACTGATCTTCGAGTCTCACCCGGCCGCCGGCGACGTCGGGGCGCGCAACGCCGCCTTCGTCCAAACGCAACGGTGCTGCCATCTGCGCGATGTAGCGCCCCCATCGAGACCGACCCATATCCATGATCCGATTTCGTCCGGGCGCGAAGTGCGGCAGCATCATGCCCAAGGCGGACAGTACGCGCCGGAGCGGGCGGGCCGTCTCTCCCTGGCGCAGTGCACGAACGTACCTCGAATAGCCGCCGAAAAGCTCGTCGCCGCCGTCGCCCGAAAGGGCTACGGTGACGGATTGGCGAGCCAATTGCGCCACGAAGAACATGGGGATCGCCGAAGAATCTCCGAACGGCTCGTCGAATATCGTTGCGATCGAATCGAGCGTGGCATCCAGGTCTGGGCGCAGAACCAGAGCCGTGTGTTCGGTGTCGAGCTCGGCTGCCACGGAGCGAGCCGCGGCCGATTCGTCGTATTTGTCCTCCGCGAAGCCAATCGAGAACGTCCGAACACGCGTATCGGCGTGTCGCGTCATCAGCGCAACGACCGTTGACGAGTCCAACCCACCCGACAAGAAGGCTCCGAGCGGAACCTCGGATTCCAAATGGGATGCCACTGCGGCGTCGAGCTTCGAGCGCAACGTAGCCACGAGATCGCTCTCGGTCATCGCAATCGGCTCGGGAATCGGAGGGTGCCAGTATTTCTCGATGCGTATACCGCGCTCATGAGACCAGGTGAGCAGCGACCCCGGCGGCAGCTTCTGAACGCCTTCGAGAATGCTCGCGGGTTCCGGCACGTAGCCGAACGCGAGATACTGCATCACGGCGCCCGGCGAGATGGAAGGCCCAACGCCGAGAGCCAGCAACGACCGAATCTCGGAGCAGAACACCAGTCCGCCAGCCGTTTCGAGGTAGCTCAGCGGCTTCATTCCCGTGCGATCGCGCGCGAGGAGCAGGCTTCGGTCTCGCGAGTCCCACAGTGCGAACGCAAACATTCCGTGGAGTTTGCCGACCATAGCCGCGCCGAAGTCCTCGAAGAGATGCACGAGCACCTCGGTGTCGCTGTGCGTGCGAAATCGATGACCGCCGGCTTCCAGCTGTCGGCGCAAGCCACGATGATTGTAGATCTCGCCGTTGAAGACCACGGTGACCGTTCCGTCCTCATTGCTCACCGGCTGCCGGCCGCCGTGCACGTCGATGACGCGCAAGCGCCGCATGCCAAGCGCGACATCCCGGTCGACGAAGTAACCGGCATCGTCCGGCCCGCGATGGGCTATCGCATCGCACATTGCTCGCAGCCGCGATGCCGACTCGCCCTCCGCAGGCGGTGCCCCTACGAAACCCGCGATACCACACACTGCTATCGCCTCGCGGGAACCGCGGGGCCGCTCGTGGGCGGCAGCTTCGTGTCGAGTACCGCTGCGCAACACCACACCGATGCCAGGAGCAGGTAGATAAAACTCAAATGGGCATACGCCCCGAATATGCTCGCGACGAGGTACGCGTAGGCTGCGTACTCCAGCCACGCCTGCTGTGTCGAAAGCGCGCTGTCTGGCGCATGCTTTCGGCTGCGATACGCGTATCGCAGAACGGATGCGACGCAAGCCAGCCACAAAAGAAGCCCGACCACACCCGTTTCTGCCGCCAGATTCAAATACGTGTTGTGGGCGCTATATCCCGTGAGCGCGGCGTCGTATTGCGACATGGCTTCGCCGAACGCGCCGAGGCCCACGCCGAACGCCGGGTGATCCTTGAACATCTGCCAGCCCGCGCGGAGCACCTCGAGACGCTGCTCCGCCGAGCCTTCCGGATCCGCCTGGCGCACGGTTTCCTCGCTCGTCAGATTGGCCAGACCCGGCAGCCGATGCCACACGGTTGACGGCAGGCTCGAAGCAAGGGCCAATCCCGCAATGGCCGCAATGCCGAGTACACGCGTTCGGCGGAACGCGACTCGCACAAACGGCACACCCAGGCCGCAGACGACTCCGATCGTCGCGCCGCGCGATTGAGTGAGCACGATTACAAGGGTCAGCGCAACCGCCGTCGATAGCGAAAATACACGCAGCAGGAAGTGCAACGGACGAGAAAAACAGAATCCCAGGCACATCCCGAGGGCAATGATCGACAAAGCTGCGAGATCGTTCGGATTGCTATAGATGTAATTCCAGACCGCTCGCCCGAAAACCTGGTCATCTCCCACCAGCGTTCCCCGCACCGGAAACAGCGCAAAACAAATGACAAAAAACAGCAGGTAGGCACGAATCTGACCCTCGCTACGCAGCGCGTTGATAAGCGCAAAAAAAATCAACAGGAGCTTCAGAAACTCCAGAATCGTCGCGTGCGCGATCTCGGGATAGGGTGCAGCCAATGACGCCACAAAAGCCCAAAGCAGGAACGCGGCGAACAGCCAAACCGGCGGGGACACACGCAGTCGCTGGCGTTGAAAGGCCAGCCCGAGCAACGCCAGCCCGATGCCGAAGTCCCCCCACGGCACCCAATACGTGACAATCGAAAGAGTGAATATACAGACGCCAACGAAGGAGAGAGAAGGGACGAATCGCGGCAAGCCGAACCATCCGGCATCGAACGACTCGGACATGTCGGCTGTGACCGACGACGTCCCAACCGCGACGTGAGGTCCTCTCCGCGTGTGTCGTGCTTTGACGTTCATTGCGCTATTGCAATATCGAATGGCGCAGGGACACCGTATAGACAGTCTCGTCGAAATCGAGCTGACGACGCTGTTGATTCTTCTCGAGCCCGAACGACAAGGTCGAAAGACGCCCTATGCCCCGGCTAAAAATGAGTCGACTGAAGATGTCGTCGCCATCGTTATTTCCCGCCAAATAGTCTTCCTTCACGAAGGTTAGTCCGAGATCTCCACGCCATCTGGTTCCAAATTCGCGATCAAAGGTGATCCCGGTGCTCGTCGTATCGTTGTTCAACACGTCGCTCGACTCGTAACGATCCCTTGCCGATTCGCCTGTAAATGCGAGTGTCGAGTGAAGCCCCACCAGCTCGAAACGAACTCCCACGCTCGACCGCTTGAAAGGGTCGCGGCTAGGCCGCGCATCCCGCAGTCGTCTTCCATTCGCTCCAAAAACATCCGCGAGTCGTTCTCGCGTTGAAACAGCGTCTCCGAAGATAGTCTCTGGCGACCCCACGGTCGCGGCAGGCTGGCTGTCGAGACGAAATGTTTCACCCGTATCCGTCAACTCTCGAGCGGCCCACAGGCTCATGCTCGAGCGAGCACCGAGGGTTCGGTTCCAGACCAGGCGGCCAACGGTAGTGGGATCCGATTTCGATGCAATGACTATCTCGCCTCTACCGCCTCGCAACTCGATGCTTCCCGATGGCAACCTGGCGATGTAGCCAGCCGAGACCGTCCGAAATTCATAACCGGGACTGTTGCTCCGAAAGTCCATCTCGCTGTCGTCTACCACGACTTGCACTGCGGCCATCGCGCTCACGGCATGAACCCACGCAACGTTCGTTGAGTCCACTTCGCCGTTGTACTGGGTGGAGTCTTCGAAACGGCGTTCGGCACGACTGAGCCCAATTTTCAGGATATTCCGCGAGCCAATGGGCACATTCAGGCGCGGACCCGTGGAAAAGATCGCTGTCCTTTCCCGATTCCCGACGCTCGCCGTCCTCAATGGATTCGTCCTCGTCTGCCCGAAATTCTCTTGAACCATCCATTCGAAAAGTCTGGGCACCAACTGAAATGTCACGTTGCCGTCGACCGAGCCGACTATTTCATCGGCATCGATCACCGCATTCGTGTCGTAATGACGATAGTCCACATCACCGACCAGGTATGCGGCGATTCGGGGCGAATTCCTGACCACATCGAAAATCGTGCCGACCGTGACGATGGGAGCGGCGATCTCCGTGGAGTCGAACGCGACGTTGTCGGTGTGGCCGACACCGAATTTCAGCGCAAATTGCGCGGGGGGATTCGTTGCGTCCTGGGCTTCGATTGGCGCGACTATCGCCAAAGCAAGTACTGATATTGCGACGCGGCAGACGATCGAGAACTGCGACAAGCTAGGCACCCTCGGATCCGTACCCATAGCCGTACCCGTATCCGTACCCGCTGGCCGCACCATGAGACGACTGATTGAGCACGCAGCCGATGGCCTTATCCGGATCGAGTTTCTCGAGCGCGGCGTGCACAGCGGTTTGGGGCGTCGAATCAGCACGCACCACGAGTGCGATTTGTCCCACGTGCGATGCGAGACCTGCCGCCTCCGAAGCAAGCAACAGGGGCGACGAGTCGAAAATGATGATCCGGTCGGGCACCTGGCTCGCCACCTGGTTACACAGTTCGCTCATCCGTCTGCTCGCGAGCAGTTCCACGGCGTTCTCGTCGCGCGCCCCTACCGGGAGTACCGAGAACCCAGGCAGGTTAGTCGGCATCACCAAGGAATCGAACGCGACCGTGCTGTCCCGCAAGAGGTCGATTACGCCTGGCTCGTTTTCCGCGCCAAAGACGCGTGTCAAATGCCTCTTGCTGCAATCGCAGTCGATGAGCACGACGCTCCAGTCCCGCTCGCGGATCATGCTGAGAGCGAGATGAATGCAGGCGAAAGTCTTGCCTTCTCCCGCTAACGCCGATGCAACCATCAGCAAATTGCCATTCGGCAGCGGGGGGTCACGCCGCGGATCCGCATTACGCAAAATCGGCCGCTTGACGCCCCGATACTGCTCGGCAAGCGCTCGTTGATCATTGGTGTCCGCAGACAGGAACCCATTGGAGCCCAATATCTTGAATACGCCTTCGACGCGCTTCCCGCGGTATTCCTGCTTTGCCGGGGCGGGCATTGCCTCCCGCGGAGCCGGCGGCTGCAATGCATTCGCCTTGTTTTGCAACGTGTCTATTTTTCTCATCGTTGCACCGGCGTCAGACAAGACGAATTCCAGGCCCCCAAACTTCGAGAAGCACGACGGCGCCAAACAGAACAACCAGACCGGCGGCCGCACTGACGAAACATATCAGCGACGCGCGCTCCCGCGCGCGCTGCTGCGCCGTCAGGAGCATGCGTTCGACAACGCCGAACAGGGGGATGCCCAACCCTTCCCGGAGCTCGTGGGGCGAGCTGAAGACGGGATTCATCCGTCCGAGTATTACGCATAGTGCGGCGGCGCCCGCAAGCGCCGCTGCGAGTACCGTGGCCAAGAGGAGCAACCTGGGCGGCGCCACCGGTTTGATTCCCGCCCGTGGCGGGTTGAGCACACGAAACTCGACCTGATCGGCATCAGACGCTTTTCGCGACAGGCTTTGAACTTCCCGGGTCTGGATCAATTTCTGATACTGCTCGCGCACCACGTTGTAGTCCCGATTCAGCCGCGCCAGCTCGGCTTCTACTTCGGGCACCTCGTCGACCACGGATTGCAGCTCGGTCAAACGCGACTGGCGATCTTTGGCTTCGGCGACCAGCGTAGCTATTTCGACTTCGGCCTTGTTCAAGTCTATTTGCAATGCCTGAAACACCGGATTCGCCCCAAGGGCGAAAAGCTCCTGATTGGGATCAACGACCCGGAGCTGTTTGAGCTGTGCGGTGCGCTGTTCCTCCAGCCGAGCAAGCACCTCGCGCTCCGCGATCACGTCGGGGTGGCGGTCCGTGAACTCGAGCAGCAGCCGATCCAGGGTCGCCCGATGCTCTCGAATGCGCGCGTCGAGACTAAATGGCGACGGCTGCGCGTTGCCCGCCAACTCAGTCGAAGATACCGGCTGTTCGCCCCGTATCTGCTCGCGGATGCGATCACGCCGCGATTCCGCGAGCCGCAATTTACGTCGCGTATCTTCGAGGCTTTCCCGATCCCGCTGAATCGCTTGAAAGTAGCTGCCCTCGGTTCCCGGAAGGCGCCCCGCATTCGCTTTCTGAAACTCGGCCAACGCGCGTTCCGCGCCTTGAAGACGATTTTCGTATTCGAGAATACGCTGGTCGAGAAAGCCTTCGGCAGCGGTCGAGCCTTTCTCGTTGGCTCCGAGCGTATCGTTGACGAGAATCTTCAGGAGCATTTGCACCACGCCTACCGCGGTTTCGGGCTGGGCGTGCCGGTAGCTGATGCGAAGAATCATGCTGGAGTCGTTCCGACTCGATTGATCGAGAGGGGCGGGCTCGGCGGCGATCGAAATTCTTTGCCTTAGATCGTTCAGAACGGCTTCGCGCTCTCCCGGGCCGCGGGCTTCCTGATCGAGGTGATTTTCGCGCGCGATACGCTCGATGTATTCCCTGCCCAGCAGCGCTTCCCGCACATAGCGCAAACGCGTGGTCACATCCGACTCGACGATCTGTCTTTCTAGCAGTGGCCGCAATACGGACGAAGTATCGACATATACACGGGTGCTGGCCTCATAGAGATTCGGCAGCAATGTGGTCACGCCCAAACCGATGAGGGCGATCGCCCAAGCCACGGCCAGCCCATGCCAACGGAAGCGCCAGGCACTTCGCGCCTGCGCCAGCAAATCACGCACCCGCCCCTCCATCGTAATCAGAATCTGGCCTCTGGAATTATTAGAATATCGCCAGGCTTCATCACCAGGTTCTCTTCGATGCGGCCTCGGTTGATCAAGTCGTCGAGGCGCACACGGATCTCCCTATTTTTTGTTCCGTCTATCTTGCGCACGACACGGCTACGATTCCCGGCGGCAAACCGGGTCAAACCGCCCACTTCGATCACTACGTCCATCACCGTCATATTCTGACGATATTGGACGACACGCGGTTGCGCTGCTTGTCCCAGCACGCGAATCTGGTCGTTGAACGTGCCGACAAAAGTTTGCACGATCACATTCACCTCGGGCGACCGAACATATTCGGACAAAGCCTTTTCGAGCTCGCGCGCGAGCTCGGTCGGACTCTTGCCCACGGCGACCACGTCTTCAATCAGCGGCGTGGTGATTCGTCCATCGGGCCTCACGGGCACGGTGACGGAGAGCTCCGGCTGTCGCCAGACAAAGATCTGCAAGCTATCGCCCGGGCCAATCAGGTAGCCCTCGCCAGTCGGTGACGCCGGCGGTGCACCGGCCGGCGCGGATGCCTGCGCCAAGGAGGTAATAGGAAAGACCAATCCCAGACAAAAGAGAAATTCACAGACCAAGGCTCTATTTGGCATTGGGGCTCGCGCAATGTTGTATGAGACGGGTAGTGCCTTCAAAAGACCGGGAGGGTTCGTATTTCAATTAATCACCGTGCGCCCTTCCCCCAAAACACTACTTCCGCTGTCTGAAGAATAATGGCAATGTCGAACAACAAGCTGCTGTTCTTGATGTAGTAGAGATCGTATTGAAGCTTCTGAAGAGCGTCGTGCTCGGAAGATCCATACGGATAGCACACCTGCGCCCAGCCGGTAATACCCGGTTTTACGCTATGACGCTGCGCGTAATAGGGGATCTTGCGAGCGAGGTCATCGACGAATTGCGGCCGCTCGGGACGCGGCCCCACCAAGCTCATGTGGCCGCAGAGCACATTGAAAATCTGCGGCAACTCGTCGATTCGTAATTTGCGAATCATGGCACCCACGCGTGTCGTGCGAGGATCATTCGGCTGCGCCCAGATCGCCAGACCCTGAGCCTCCGCGTCGGCCCGCATGCTCCGGAACTTCAGCAAATTGAACATCTGGCCGCCGTAGCCTATCCGCCGTTGGCGGTAGAACAATGCGCAATTCGGACCGCCCTCGATCTTGATCGCCGCCATCGTCAAAAGAATCAACGGCGACGAAACCACAAGAATGAGCAGGCTCGCGGCCACGTCGAGCACTCTCGAGCTCAACCGTCGCATCAGGTCGCGTTTGAAGCCCCCGCCGAAGATCATCCACGCCGGATTGAGCAGGTCTACGCGCACCACGCCGGTTTCCCTTTCGAGGAAAGACACTACATCGGTAATTTCGAGGCCCGCCAGGCGGCATTCGAGGAGCGGGCCCAACGGAAATTGACGGCGCCGATCGTCCATTGCGATGACCAGTTCATCGATTTTCAATCGGCGGCAGAGATCGGGGAGGCCGCCGTCGCAAGCGTGAACCGCTTCCGGCGGCACCGCTACCTCTTCACCGTCGGGCCGAACGAACCCGATGAGCACGTGCCCCCGACGATCCGTGCGGCGACGCAGATTGGCCACGGCGGTTGCGCGCTTGCCCGCGCCATAGACGAGAACCCTGCGCTTGAGGAGAGTCGAATCGACCACACGTGTCAGCACGATTCGCGTTGCATACGCGCTGAAAATTGCGAAGGCCGCCGCAATAGCAAACACACCACGACCTGCCCACAAATTCGGAAAGAGATAACAGCCAACGATAACGGCCGCCGTTCCCAGCATCACGGCCGTGACGACACGAAGACTGAGCCCTACCATTCGAGCGCGTTGTCGGGCGGAATAGAGCCCGAACGAAGTGAAGCTCAGGAGGCACGCGGCATCGAATACGACAGCACGAGGCCACACGGGGCCAATGCTTTCCATTGCGTCCGCGTCTGCGGCGAAACGTAGGGCCACCGCGACAAACATTGCGAGAAGAAAAAACACACTCTCGGTGATTGCCAGCGCGGCAATCGATACGTGCACGCAACAGCCGCGTAGGCGAAGGTGCATCGTTAATCGACCCCGAAGCTCATGCCAGGCCTTTTTCTCACAGCGCAATGAATAGCGCGGGGACTACCGAATTTTTCCCGGAGGCTTCCTCCGGAAACTGCTAGCAGTACTTTCTTGGCTCGACCGGAATGGTCGAGAAGTCCATCATGTCGCGTCGGACAACTCTTCTCACACCGCAGCCGAACCTGCCTGGGGCGCGCACCCTCCGGCGACGTGAAGTTTTATTTCTTCTTCGGCGGATGCGGCTCGTAGGATAGACAAGCAACTGCATGGTTTCAACCGCGGGGATTTCCCGGATGACATCGCCACGAGTCGGAAAGCCGATCGCCATTGCAGCCGGGCTTCGCAGCTTTCTCCCATGGATCCCGTACAAACGCGGGACGGGTGGGTCCATCAGCGCTCGCTATTGCTATGCCGTATGGCTCAGACACTGCGCGAATATCGCTGAGGCCGGAATACGGTTACCTCTGGGCACGCTAGTGGAGTTGGGCCCAGGCGACTCTCTGGGAGTTGGATCGCCGGCCTGCTATTCGGAATGAGCCAGTGCTTCGCGCTCGATGTCATTGAACATAATGAGACGAGCCGAGACCTGGCAGTGCTCGCAGAGCTGGTTGATCTCTATGGCCGAAACGAGCCAATCCCGAAGGACGACGAATACCCGTTGCTATTCCCGCGCGCGCCAACCGAGACCACGGAAGGCGATGTTTTTGCGCAAAGACACCGAAACTCGGTGGACCCACAACGAGTGTTGCGGATACGAGACGCAATCGCAAACCGCGACAGAGGAAGCGATCTCCTGAGATACATTTGCCCCTGGTCTCGCAGCAGCGTGCCGCCGCAAACGGCGGACCTGATTCTTTCGCAAGCCGTTTTGCAGGACCTGAGTCATGAGCATGACCGCGACACCTTAGCGGAGACGGTGCGTTCAATGGCGCTATGGCTGAGGCCCGGCGGGATCATGTCGCATCAGGTCGATCTTTCTGCGCCCATCGGGCAGCGGTGGAACGATCATTGGACCATGAGCACGTGGTCCTGGCGTTTGGTCCGTGGTCGCCGGCCGTACTATTTCAATCGTGCGCCGCTGTCGACATATGTCGAGTTACTCGAGTCGAATGGTTTGGACGTTGTCAGCGTAACGCGCGTCGTCGACGAAGGCGGGCGGTCGCGAGATGAACTAGCTCATCGGTTCAAGGACGTTACGCCGGAGGACCTCAGTACTCGCGGCGTAAACTTGATAGCTCGGAAGCGGCCGTAGACTCCCCCCCCTCCAAAGGCTTCTGTCCGAGGCACTCCTCCAAGAATCGTTGAGCCACCGCGGCCCAGCTTCCGCGCTCGCGTACGAAATGCTGAGCATTGGCCGCGAGGCGTTCCGCGAGTGCGCGGTCACGCAGTATCGAGATCACGGCGGCCGCTTGATCTGAAGGAGCATCGGCTATCAGCAAATGCTTTCCGCTCGTCAATGGCAGGCCCTCGGCGCCGATGGTGCTCGACACCACAGGGACGCCCATGGCCATTGCCTCGTATATCTTCAGCCGTGTTCCGCTGCCGATTCGTAACGGCACGATCGACACGGTTGCCCGGGAGAGGTAGGGACGCACGTCCGGAACGGTGCCGGTAACCTCTACTCCGGGCCGACGCGCCAACTTCATGAGCGCCGCAGTGGGCGAACGACCGACGATCGTCAACCGAACGTTTGGAACTGCGCTGCGCACGAGATCGAATATGTGCTCCACGAACCAGCGGATCCCGTCGTCGTTGGGTAGCCAATCCATCGAGCCGACAAAGACAATCTCGGAATCAGAGCGCTGCTGAGTGGGGGCGGGCGCGAAATACTCGATATCGACTCCTGTTGGTATGCAAGATATCGAGCGCACGAGATATTGGTCTCTCATCAACCGCACGTCTTGCTCGGAGACCGCGACCACATGATCGAATCTGCGGCACTGGGCAGCCTCCACGCGCAACATCCGACGCCATTGCAGCCTCATATACGCGCCGCGAAGGCTCAGCTGTGGCACCGCTGCGTGGCGCTCCCAGATGGCGGACTCCACGTTGTGCTGGAACAGAACTGTGCGGCACGGCAGCGAGTCGGGCACATTGCTCGACGGTGCAAGGAAGTCACACACGAGAAGGTCCGCGTCGGCTGCAAGCTCACGGATCTTTTGGCACAGCTGGGGAGAGCGATACCGACCCACGGCGTACGGTAGCGGCGAAAACAGGTTGGACAGCAGCTCCAAAAAAAAGGTGGGCGACATCTTTGCGGCGGACCGGAACGGCACGGTCACAACGCGGTGAGCGTACTCGCGAGCTAATTCGACGGCATCGGGGAAGCTACCGTCATCCAGCGCCAGATATGTCACTCGATGCTCTCGCGCGAGCGCACGCAGCATCTGGTAGCTGCGAATTCGGCCGCCTTTGTCGACCGGGTGGAGCAACTCCGTTTTGATCCAGAGAATTCGCACAATTTACCTACACTGTCAGCCGAAGCGTATCTGGCGCCTCACCGTCGAGAAACATTCGCGCCCATAGCTCGAAAGTGATCAGCGCCCAGAGCCGCTCCCCGTGATTGACACCCGACTCGTGCTCTCGCCGCAAAGTTTCGACGGCCGCTCCATCGAAGATCCCGCGTTGCCGTGCTCGAGGTCCACTCGCGTATTCGTCGAGGAGGGGGCGCCAAGCTCCACGCAGCCATGCATTGATCGGCACCGGAAAGCCCATTTTCCGGCGTTTCAGAATGCTTGCCGGCAGAATGCCGTTCATTGCTCTGCGCAGTATCCATTTCGTCGTCGTCCCCCGCAGCTTCATGGAGTCCGGGAGAGAGGCTGTCCATTCAGCAAGCGGGTGATCCAGGAACGGCACGCGGCTCTCTATGGAAGCGGCCATGCTCATTTGATCCTGCTTCATCAGGAGCTCGGCAAGATAGGTTTTGCTATCCGTGTATAGCAATTGGGAAAGAACGGATTTGTGCTGGAGCCGTGCCATGGCAGCATGATGCGCGGCGTAAGGATCGACCATTTCGACGTGCGCGCGTATATCTTCGCGCAGGATCGCACGCTGTGCGTCTCGGTCGAAAACAGCGAAGTTGTCGAAGTACAGGTCATCCAGATTCGAACCGCGCGTCAGGAACGTCCGTTGGGCACGCTGACGTATGCGCGATCGAAGCGGCAAGGCCGCCACTGCGCTGCGTACCCCTTCGCGTGCGAATTTCGGCAGCAGCTTTTGGTACGCGACGCCCAGACGGAGGTTGTACTGCGTGACGCGATAGCGGTTGTAGCCGGCGAGCATCTCATCGCTCCCCTCGCCTGTTAGCACAACCTTCACGTGTTCGGCGGCCAGACGCGAAACGAAGTACAGCGCTACGCTCGAAGGGTGTGCAAGCGGCTCATCTTCGTGCCATATGGCGTTCGGAAGCTCCCCGAAGAACTGGCTCGGGTCGACCACGACCTCCCGATGCTCCGTGCGGTATTGGGCAGCCACCACTCGCGCATATGCCAGCTCGTTCGCGTCGCGCTCGGCAAATGCGACGGAGAACGTGCGAATCGGCGCGTCCACGAGCTTGGCCATTGTCGCCGTGATTGCAGCGGAATCGATGCCGCCCGAGAGGAATACGCCGAGCGGAACGTCACTCATCAACCGAATGCGCACGGCTTCGGTGAAACGTTCTCGGAACTCCTCCACCAAGGCCGTTTCCGCGCGCGATCCCCGAGCGGGTGTCCGCATAGTCGCGTCGAAACTCAGATCCCAATAACGCCGGATCGTAATTTTGCCGTTCTGCCAGATGAGGCTGTGCCCTGGCGGGAGACGATGGACTCCGACGAACAGCGTGTCTTCACCCGAGGGTGCGTGATTGGCGAGAAAATCCGGTAGAGCATTGAGATTCAACCTTGGCCGCTCCGAGGATGCCGCGAGCAACGCCTTGATCTCCGATGCGAAGAGCAAAGTGCCGTCCGATCGATGCACGTAGTACAGCGGCTTTACGCCGAAGCGATCGCGCGCGAGGAATAGCGTTCTCTCCTGCGTGTCCCACACCGCGAATGCGAACATCCCTCGCATTTGCTCGACCGCAGCCGCCCGGTAGCGTTCGAACAAGTGCAAGACCGTTTCCGTATCGCAGTGGGTCTTGTACTTGGCGCCGGCTGCCTCGAGCTGCCGCGTCAGGCTCGCATGATTGAAGACTTCGCCGTTGTATGTGATCACGAAACGACGATTGTCGCTGTGCATCGGCTGTTGCCCGTGAGCAATGTCGATGATGCTCAGGCGACGATGCCCGAGGCCCACGCCGGGCGCGACGTAGATACCCGATCCGTCCGGTCCACGATGGAGCATCGTGTCCCGCATCTTCTCGATGACTTCCCTCTCCGGCGACCCATTGCGATGCGTTGTAACGATGCCGCAGATTCCGCACACGGCGGCCTATTCCTTGCCGCGTCGCGGTTCGTGCCAGGCGAGTTTCGCCCACCCGTGTGGGCCGCGCCGCATCGCGATGAACGATCCGGGCGACTCGATGCCGTGCGCATGCTCCCGGCCGTCGGGATCGCAGAGTTGTCGAGCGCCCGCAGCCACCACGGATGTGGGCTCGAAGTTGACGAATGTCGCTCCCCGCGTGCTGTCCACGCACCACAACAGGTCTGCCGCGACCTTCCATCCCTGCCATTCGATCATGTTGTAACCATCGCCCACGAGAATCGCATGATTGCCCATGTGATCGCGCCAGGTCCAACCGAGCGGACTCCCTAACGGCGCGAGATCGAATTCTGGCCTCGATCCGGAAACCGTTGGCAATACGATGGTTGAAGAGCGGAAGGGTGCCTCGCCCGTTACCTCAATCATCGGTCCGCGCTGGCGCTGCCCAAAACGCGGGGACACATCGCGCAAGGCCCACGTGCAGCTTGCGGTTAGCGGCAATGCGATGGTGGCGACGTGACGCCCTGACTCGTCTTGGATATCCAATACGCTTGGTCGCACCTCCCGTACGCTACAGCCGGGCGCGAGCTGCCAGCGCGACCGCACACTTCGAGCTTGCGGGCGCTCGGCTCGATCATGAAACACCCACGCGCCCCGCGCCATGTGAAGAACCAGCCGCCGATGTGACGAAGGCCTCGTGGTTCCCGCATGACCGGTGGCAGAACCATCGAATACCGTTACCAAATCGCACGATCGCACTACGGCTGTAGGTCGCGCCGGAATTTCTCCCCACTGAAATGGGCCGCGAGGCTCGACAGACGACTCGTCGTCGAATTCAACGGTGTTGTGAGACCCGGTAGAGCGATACTCGTTTCGCTCCGGCCCCACATAGGTGTATGTGCCGCGTTCGACGAATAAAGGGCTACTACCCAGAGCCAGAGTGCAGGCGAGCGCATCCGCGTGCGCATGACCACAGTTCATAACGCCATGGGGACCTGCGTCGACAGTCGCAACGCCCGAGTCTTCGTCCCAACCGTCACGAAGTACTCCAAGCCCGCCCGAAGCGAAGTACATACTTCGCCACGCGGGGTGCGCAGGAACGGTCGACGACATTTTGTCGGTGGGCGCCGCTCCATGCAGCCAACAGGAAAGCGCGGCGTGCTGATGGCCAGGCACCATGAGATCCGGCCGACCCAATGCAGTCGCGCCCGCGAGCAACAGGCCTCCCAGCTGCTCGGGGGGCCGATGATCCAACGTCAGCAACAACCCTCCATCGTCGTCTCCGACCAGCGGCATTTCCGCTCTGGCGGACACGATGCTGCGCAGCACGTCGAAGACACGCGACAGTGCCCCTTTCACCTTCGGATCGATTGGCCAACCGGTGAGATTCGCCAACGATAGGTAGTGAAGGTAGATCTCGGCGGTATAGCGTTGGTATTGGGTGGATTGCTCGAAGTAGACACCATCGTTCAAAACTTGTCGGTCGAGGCAAGACTCCAGAATCTTGGCGCCGAGGGCGCGCCAGCGAGAGGCGTGCTTCGATCCGTGAAGAGTCGTTCCAACGTAGAAGAGGCCCAGCGCCTCGCCGGTGAGATGGGTGTTCGGACTGAAGTACGTGGACAAGTAACGCTCGATATGCAGCGCGTGCAGTTCCAGGCATGCGAGCCAGCTGTTCCAAATGCCGGTCTGCCATGGCCCTCTTCGCAACATCGAGAGAAGCCAGCACCAGGCAATTGCTCGATACGCGACTTCCAGACTGCTGGCCCAATTCACACCCAGATTCGCGGGATTTTCCTCGAGCCACGACGCAACGTGACGTTGAATCAGCTCGAAATGTCGCACATCGCCGTCTGCCAGCCAGCAAAATGCCGGCGCTATCAGATATTGATGGCGATTGATCTCCCAGAGCACCTTGTGGTCGCCCACCACTGAGGGATCGAGCGTGGCGATGCGACTCCAATGTATGCGGGGCGCAACACGGCCGCTGCTGGCGTCGCGATGCCAGTCCGGCGGGTCGCCAACGCGAAGCGGCCCTAGACCGAGCAGTCTCGCGGTACCTTGGTGCAGACCATCCGTTTGGCCTTGAAACGCATCGAGCACCTGTGGATCACGTTGCAAGATCTCATGCACGAGCCTTTGGGAAGGATCAACGGCGCCGCGTTGCGTTGCGAACATCGGCAAATCGGTCGAGGCGATCGGATTCGCGCTTCCACTGGATGGACCGCGCACTGCAAGCTGGACGCGTTCGAGACGCGCGGAGAGCGCCTGCCCGCCGCGAACCCGCAATTCGTCCAGGGAACGTCCCCACAAACGTCTCAGGCTACTTCCCCGTTTTCCCCGCCAACCGCTCGTAGAGACTTTCCCAAAGGTCACGCACATGCTGCCAAGCGTACCGGCTTTCACATTCGGCTCGAGCGGCAGTAGCAAGTCTCAGCGCAAGCGCAGGATCCGCCAATAGCCGAGTGACGGCGGCCGCGAGTGCGGGCGCGTCGTTTCGTTCGACCATGAGGCCGGTTCGCTCATGCTCTACGATGTACGGTATCCCGCCGGCGTTCGTCGTCACCACGGGCAACCCACAAGCGAAGGCTTCAATGATCGACGACGGCATGTTGTCGATGTTTGGTGCGTTCACGAAAATATCACTATCGGTGTAAAGCTGCGCCATGCGCTCGCTCGATACTCTCCCGCGAAAATGTACGTTCCGTAGGCCTAGCCGCGACGTCATCGCCTCGAGTTCGCCGCGTAACGAGCCGTCGCCCACAACGACAAGCTCCGCGCCGCTGTAGCTCCGTTGAACCAACGCGAACGCCCGCAAGATGCAAGCGACATTATAGAGCGGCTCAAGGTTGCGGTTACTCAGTAAACGTGGAGCGCATTTAGGACGCGCGGAATATCGCAAACTCTGCAGAGGCACAAAGTTAGAGATGGCCTCCGCTTCGATGTTGTAATGCCGGAACACGTCGACTAGATACGGCGACGGCACCACAACGCGGTCCGCCAAGAGGGCGATCGAGCGACGGCTCAGCGGCCAACTCGCCAAATGATCGGGCGCCTCGCCACTTCGATAGTTGAGCAGAGTTTTTCGGCCCATGAGTTTGGCAATCACGAGAGCGGGCAAAGGCGCGAGGAGATAGGAGTAGTAGGATGCTGAAAACGCGTGCACGAGATCACAGCGAGGCACACGCCACAACAGGGATGCGACATAGGAAACGGATGTCACAATCGTGCGCACGTACTTGACACGCTGCAGACTGCCCAATCGACGCCACAAACGGGGGTTTACTGGCAGAAAAGCAACCTCCACCCGCGTGCTTTTAGCGAATTCGTCAAGAAGCCGCCGCGCTTGTATCGATTGACCGCCGAGAATATCGAGAGACGGCGCGATCAAGAGGACGCGAATTCGATGCGTAGGGTCGTGGACATTCATTATTGCGAAGAGCCCGACGCAATTCGTTCACGGTATCTGCAGACTCCGAATGACCGAACGAAATCGAGTTCCCTCCGCATAAAAAGGGCGAGAAAATCGTGTTCCTGACGTCCTTCTTACGACTGAGCGCTAAGATTCTGTTCGCATAGCGCAAGATGTACCAAGCGCCATTCTCTTTTTTTCGATCCTAAATAAAGGGAGGATGCATGAGAGTCTACACGCCAGCATTTGCGCGGACTGCGCGAACCGCACGCCACTGTCGATAACTATTGCGGATAATGCGCATCGCGGGCCGCTCGACCAATAAGGTGACACAGCTCGCGAGCACAAGAGAAACGATCAAAGCGGAGGACACGGCAATCGACGCGGAAACCCCTAGCAGCTCGAGATTGCGGATAACAGTCCAGCCGATGTTCTGGTGAAGAAGATATAGAGTGTATGAGATGAAGCCGATCCAAACCAACGGTGGCCAGCGGAGAAGCCCAAGCCTTCCGACGCTAAACAAGAGAAGAACTGCGGCGACTGCGCTCGCCACCAGAACCTCTTTTGGGCCATCGACAACCGCAACGGTCAGCAATGCAAACACAATGACACAGAGATCCTTTCTCGCCTGCGTTTCTTTGGAGAAGATGCGGTAACAACAAATGCCAATCACGAATAGCGCGCAATACTGCTGCACTAGAATGGCTCCCAACGTATAGGAGAAATTTGGAAAGAGCCACCACAGCCATTTTAGGAAGACCCATCCCAACAGAAACTCGATCCGATCCAAGATGCGCAGTAGAAACGCTGAGAACATTATCGCGTAGAAAGCGAGTTCAACCTGTAGAGTCCAATAGACGCCGTCCACGCTGGGAATGTGAACCAGCTCTTGCAGCATGGTGAAGTTCGCCAGAATCACCAAAAGGGGCTGCTGAAGTGTCAACTCGCCTCCGAGCACAACGATCACGGAGGTCAGTAGGATGGCAGCCCAGTATGCTGGGAAAAGCCTCGAGAATCGCGAGACCAAGAAGTCAAGCGGCCTTTCGATCCGCCGTAGCGTCATGAAAATAACGAAACCGGAAATTCCGAAGAATAGATGCACGCCGTAGGAGCCCCAGGGAACATAGAACGGCAGACTGCCTCGATGCCCGTTTAGTCGTTCGAATTGGGTAGTGAAGTGGAAGAGCACCACGGAAAGCGCGGCAAGTCCGCGGAGCGCATCCAACTCGACAAGACGCTTTTCCATCCCCCCGCTCCTCTAGTTCCGAGATTCAATGATTGCGGTACTAGTGCACTGCGCGGTCCATGCCGCGTGGTCTTGCTTCCGCCTCCGAAAGAACAACAATACGTCCGAATTCAAGTCGACACGTAATGCGCAGCCTGCTCTTGCGCAGAGCGGCGAGCGCGATGCGTCCGGAGCAAGCTCCCGGCGCCACATAACCATGCCTCGAACACCAGTTCGGATTGCGCTGATGTGTCCACAAATCGAGGTAGCATGAGTGGATTGTCTGTTGGCGCCGCCAACGCTGGCACGCACGTCGTAGCCGAATACACCTGCAGCTCGCGCAGCCACGGTAGGAAGATCTCTCCGTAGTGACCGCTGGGATAGCAGAAGTGGTGCGCGACACGCCCAGTGTGAGCTGCGATAACGTCGCGGTTATCGACTATTTCTCGCCTAAAATCTGCCGCGTCGCGGGGCATGCGATGGCGATGAGTGTGAAGCTGAACATCGAACCCTCGCCGCGCCATCTCCGCGACTTCATTGGGAGTCATTAGATGCATGAGACGCCGTTGCGTAAATTCACGCCAATCAATTCCCAATGTTTTCGCCAAATCCGCAAGCCATGCGATTTGTTTCTCGCGGTCCATAGCAAGACTCCGTGCGCGTTTGAGTAACTCCTGTGCGAACGCCTCTCGCTTTTCGGGTTCATCAAGGTTGGCCGATTTCCTCATGCGCCAGAGCCAATAACGCACGGTCAAAGCCAGAATTGGGCGCTGGTGAATACAATAGTAGCTCGGCAAATAGACCGTCGCGGGATACTCAAATTCTTCGAGCAAAGGTGCAGCTGCAACCGCAAAGTTATGGAACCCGTCATCGAACGTTAGGACGACACTCCGCGGAGGTAGTGTGCCCTTGGCAAGGCGCTGCACTGCGTCTCCGAGACCGAGGACAGTGTAGCTGTGGTCACGCAGCAGTTCGAAACGTCGTCGTAAGAAGTCGCGCGTAACGAAAAGGTCGGGATGCCACTCGTGTTCGTCAAGTAGCGCCACGCCGTGGTAGCACAGAATCAAAACGCGTTGGCGGCGCCACTTAGTGGCAGCGAGCAAATCGAACGCGCCCATACTTCGCAGCGAGCCGAGCACGCCGTTCCTAGCTCCTCTTAGCAGGTGGCTCAATCTCACGATCATCGCGATCGCTCTATTGCCAGCGGCGGATCCTCGGCCATGCTGCGATATAGCGACGAGAGTCTCTCGATCACAGCGTCGCGATGAAACCGTGTGCGCACCATGTGGCGCCCCGCCTCGCCCAATTTCCTTCGAAGGTAGGTGTCAGACTCAAGGCGGTTCAGCAAGCGTGCCAGTTCCTCCCGATCGTCCGTCCTCTGCAGGAGCAATCCGGTCTGTTCGTCACTCACAACATCGACGATGCCACCCACTCGCGTCGCCACGACCGGCCGCGCTGCAGCCAACGCTTCAAGAATCGAATTTGGAAAGGCCTCGCTCGTAGAGCAAAGAACGCTAACGTCGAAAAACTGATTCCAATTTGTCCGCCCGAGGACTGCTCCTACGAAGTGGACCCGTGCATTGATGCCGAACATGTCCACAAGGCGCTGAAGCTCCCCTCGCGACGGGCCATCTCCGACCAGCACGAGGTGACAGTGCGTCGCAAGAGTCGCGACGGCGCCAATCAACAAAGCGTGGTTCTTAATCGGAGCGAGGCGCGCGACGCTACCGACGACGAAAGCACCCTTTGGCACGCCCCAAGCTTCACGTTGTGCGGCTCGCGCTAGCTCGCTGACGTCGTCGAACAGATGTTCCTCGACAAAATTCGGTATCTCGACAACCTTCTCGTGCGGCACGCCGTCCTCCGCTATCAGCATGGCCGCAACACTTGAGCTATTGGCAAGAATACGATCGGCGAAGCGACACGCATAACGATTTAAGCGGCCGAGACCTGCTCGTGGCGTTGCTTTCCACCACCGACGACTGGCGAGGATGCGACAATCGGATAGCGCTCGAGCCCAAGGGACCGCGAAAATATTGGTGTAGACATCATGTGTATGCAAGACCTCAATATTCCAGCGGCGCAAAATGCGGGTGAGTTGAAAACCTTGCCTCGCCGTTTGAAACGTATAGAAACTCGAGATCGGCAGATGCAGCATTTCGACACCGAGTGCCCGATAGCGCTGCAGTAGTGGACCGTCAGCCTGAAGATGTATGACCCGGAGATCGAAATGCTTGGGATCTAGCGCTTCCGCCGTTCGCACGGCGTTCAACTCAGTCCCTCCGATCGCGAAGGAGTCAATGCAGTAGGCCAGTTTCACGCGTCGCGCAGCGAGCATCTACGCGGGTCCTAGCTCGTCACCGTCGTTCTTATAATGTGTCTTGCGCCAGGACTTTTCCGCGCCGCCGCTCAGCCAGACCCAAAAGCCCACCCATGCCGCCACATTGAGCAGGAGGAACGATCCCGCGGCAGCGGCCCAACGCGAACTTGACCGTCCGGTCGCCAGACCGACCATTCCGAAGACGTAGAAAGCCACCTGAGCAATCAACGAGGCGAAGTAAAAAGGTCCCGGCAGGATGAAGCTAGTGAGCAGCGTTACAATCAATGCCCAAGGCACCAGCAGCCGCAAAACCTTGTGCGAAATGAAGCAAATCCAAATTGGATTTCGATATGGCAAGAGGGCGGATGGTAAACGGGCGATCAATTGAAAGTTGCCCGCGAGAGTGCGCACCTTCCGGCGAAACTCTCCCCGCGCATCGGACGGCCGGTCGAATGCTTTCGCCGCATCCTCGTGAATCACGCGATACCCTTTCATTGTGACCCGCAGAGGCCAGTACACATCGTCCAAGACAGTGTTCGGCGGTATCGAACAGAATAAAGCGCGCCGCACCGCTGCGATGGCGCCCGATAGTCCGACGGTCGAATGGACCCGCGACTCAGTTCGCCGTAGCCATTTTTCGTAACGCCAGTACAATCCAACACCGGCCATGAGCCCGCCAACGCGCTCGATAACGAGCTCGCCGCCAACCGCGCCCACCGCAGCATTGGAAAAATTTCGTATCAGCTTCTCGACAGCATCCGCCGCCCAGCGCTGACGAGCGTCGGCGAAAATCAAAATGTCGCCGGTTGCGGTTGAGCATCCGTGGGTCAGCGCGGCAGCTTTGCCGATGTTATGCGGAAGCTCCATAACCCGCACACCGCTCGACGCATGTGACCGTGCCACCTCCGCGGTCGTGTCCGTAGACCCGTCCGAAACGACGACAATCTCGCCGCGCCCGCCGCACGCCCTGAGCAAATTACTCAGTTCGACGATGCGCTGTCCTATCCTCGTTTCCTCATTGTGTGCGACCAGTACGAAGCTGATCGAACCATTGAACGTCGTGTTCCGATCAATCGAGTCGTTGCGCGTCGAAGCGAGTAATGCCAGCGCCAGGGGATAAAGAGCGTAGGTGTAGACTACGAGGCCAGCACAAAACCAGAACGATATTTCGACCGGCGGGATCATGTTCCCCCCATTCCCTACGAGAACTCAGGATACACACATGGTCGGTCGCAACCTATGACGCCGCTATCCCGCGACCCGCGGGCGCCGACTCGAGAGCGCTTGAACGAATCGCATTTTCCGTGTTACGGCGAGTGAATGCGCAATGGCTGGTCTAGCGGATCTCCGCCTTTGCCCATGAGCGTGCCAAACGCGCCGCGGCGATTCAGGACCAATGTTCTGTGGAGCTGGGCCACCGCGGGCGCCAACATAGCGCTCGCGATCTTTCTCGCCCCGTTGATGATTCAGAAATTGGGGGACGAGGCTTACGGCATTTGGGCTCTGCTCTTCAGCCTAGTCGAATACTACGTTCTCTTGGACCTCGGCTTTCGTTCGGCGATCGTCAAGCACGTCGCACACTATTGGTCTCTTGGCCAGCCCCGCGAAGTCAACCGTGTTATCAACACTGGACTCGTCTATTTCGCCATCGTCGCGGTTCTACTTTGTGTGGCTACGATCACTTTCGCCCCCTTTGCCAACCGCGTCTTCGCTGTCTCGGCGAACTATCAGACCGACTTTGTATATATGGCGCTCATCACTGGCTGCGCATGGGCAGTCGGACTTTTTTTCATATGCTTTTCCTCCTGCCTCGAAGCTGTGCAGCGCTTCGATTTATCCAGTCGAGCACTGCTCGTCGCGAACGTTTCGAGGGTACTCGCGATTCTTGGCCTTCTGCTGACGGGATTCGGCCTGCGCGCGGTAGTCACTGCTGCGGTGGCTGCGCGAATCGTGCAATTCGTTCTGGTCTTCCTCTCGTTCCGTAAGGTTTTCGTCCAATGGCGCTACGCTTGGCGCGACGCAGATTGGGGAGTCTTCCGAAAACTCTTCAGTTTCAGCTCGGCGACCGTCCCTTCGAATCTCGCGTGGGTTTTCCTTCTCCAGGGGCCGACCTTGATTATTGGCCACGTTTTGTCAGCCACCTTCGCCGGCTACTATTCGTTCCCGGGACGATTAACTCAGGCTGTGCAGGATCTGGTCTACCGCTTGGGCGGCGTCACGACGGCCCGCGCTGCCGAGTTAGCCGCTCACAAAGACTGGGTTCGCATAATGCAATTGGCGATTCAAACCAATGGGTACGGTTTGCTCATTTTTTCGCCTGCGGCGATATTCCTGCTCGCCTATGGTCAGCCGCTGTTTCGACTGTTGCTATCGCCGCAATATGCGCTCGTAAGTGCGCCACTGTTGCCATATTTTCTTGCCGGTGTTTTCTTCTCTGATGCCGGCCAATTCAACTCCAGCTCGATACTGTTCGGCATCGCAAAGCATCGGCTCTATTCGCTTCTACTACTGACGGAGGCTCTTCTAGCGATAGCCGGCATCTACTACTTTGCATCTCGCTCCAATCTCGTAGGAGCTACCGCTACGTGCAGCGTTCTGATGATCCTCAATCGTGGGATCGCCACTCCATGGCTACTCTGCCGCGCAACGCGGTTCCCCTTCTTTCGATTTCTCTACGCTATCTACGCCCGGCCTATGGGTGTGGGAATCCCCATATTGGTCGGGATGGTCGTACTTCAGAAAACGCTCTTGCCAGGAACTACTATCTTGCAGCTTGTCATCGCTGGGATTGCGACCGTGATGACGTTCGGCGCGCTGGCTGCCCGTATTTGTTTATCCTCAGAGCATCGCCAACAACTCGTAACCCTTGTGGCAATGCGTGTGCCGCGATTCGAGGATATGGCCCGACTCATCTTGTCTTCCCCGCGCGGTCATCGAACGAACCATTGACACCCACGTAGCAGAAGAATCGCCCCACCACGCGCAACCGATTCTCTCGCGGGTCGATAGCGAGTTTAAGAGCTCCAAGTTCTCCCGTAGACTCGACCGCAGAGCTCGTGATCCATGGGCTTCCTTCCCAGGAGCGGAACGCATGCGGTCTTTTTCTCGACCTGCTCTCATGTTCGCGCTGACGCTGCAGGCGGTCGGAGCAACCGCCCTTTGGGGCGCGACGCTTCCGACGCCGCCGCTTGAGTTCGACACCACTTACCCGACATCACTGACCGGCGTCGTCATCAACGTCAATACGGGTGACAATCTACAGGCCGCAATCGATTCCGCGAGGGCCGGGGACACTCTGGTACTGCAAGCCGGCGCCACCTTCACCGGCCCATTTAACTTCCCAGACAAGGCTGGCAACGGATGGATTCACCTCCGTAGCAGCGCGTACTCCAATCTTCCCGCGCCGGGAAACCGCGTTTCACCCGAGGACGCGGTCAATATGCCCAAGCTTGTCCTTCGCGGAGAGCCAGGCACGGGTGTACTAAATTTCGCAAACAATGCGCATCACTATCGCTTCATCGGCATTGAGGTGAAACCTGCCGATGGTCACGCTGTAAATGGTCTGATCCGAATCGGGCTCAACAATCTGGCGCCCGCAACCCTACCGAACCATATCGTAATCGACAGATGCTACGTCCATGGAGATCTCACGGCGGGATCGCGGCGCGGCATCGCAATGAATGGCGCATACGTCGCTGTCGTCGATTCGTACCTATCAACCTTTTTTATGCCGGGCGCGGATTCTCAAGCTATCTGGGCGCATAACACGACGGGACCGCTGAGAATCGTGAATAACTATTTGGAGGGCGCGTCCGAAAACGTGCTATTCGGAGGCGCGGATTCTCTCGCTCCCACCTTGGTGCCCTCTGATATCGAGATTCGACGCAATCACTTTTTCAAGCCCTTGTCCTGGATAGGTCAGACAAGACAAGTAAAAAATCATTTGGAGCTCAAATCGGCTAAGCGCGTCGTAGTTGCCGAAAACATCTTCGAGAATGTGTGGCCTGCCCCAGACGGGCAAGCCGGCTGGTCAATTCTCGTTTCGCCGCGCAATCAGGACGGCGGAGCTCCTTGGTCCGTTACCGAGGACGTTTCCATACGGGGCAACAGATTTCTGAATGTCGCCCAAGGTATCCGTGTAGGCGGGGAAGACGGGGATCAGCAGTCCGAGCGAACACATCGAGTACTCATAGAAAACAACCTGGTTTCGATTACCGGGTTGAATGGCGCTTCTGGGCGACTGTTTGGAATTCAACAAGGTCCGGCCGACGTCACGATAAACCACAATACCGGGCTTATTCTCGGTGGAACGGATTCGGTATTCGCTTCGGTGGACCTACTACCGAAAACAGACGGCTTCGCCTTTACCAACAACATCGTTGACCACGGCCAATATGGGTTCAAGGGATCGGGAGTCGCTGAAGGATTGCCAACCCTCAACGTTTTCTTCGTCGATTTCGTCTTCTCAAGGAACGCCATCATCGGCGCCGCGGCGGGAGCATATCCGCCAGACAACTTCCTGCCGGAAAGCGCAGCCGCAGCCCACTTCACTGACTATAAAGGCCGTGACTTCCGGCTAGCGCCCTCGAGTCCCTACAGAAACGCCGGTTTAGACGGAAAAGACCTTGGGGCGGATATGGATCTAATTCCCCGCCTGGGCCCAAAGCCGGGGACACCGATCGATCTGGACGCGCGCTAGATCTAGCGTCGCGCGACGCTGTCTGCAGCAGCGGACGCAAGGGTAAGCGTATTAGGTCTCGGCTATTTTGGCACAGTTGACGTTGGTCCGATTTTCGGATCATTCGCAAGTAGAGATGCGGCGCTCGCGAGCGCTGAACGATTCGTCCAACTCCGCGAGTTCGTCGGGGACGACAGACTTGGACAACCCTCCCCGTTATCGCGATAGGTCGTCAGAGTAAACTTCGGACGCGCTGCGCATGATAGATGTGTCCGACCTTCTTGGCGGCTTACCGTGTCGGCGTGTTGCCGCGGATGACGACGTTCGCGGACTTCTTCAGCGACGCGGCGCGGCTGCACTCGACTGGCCTCGAAGGACAGGCGATGCTCGACCGCGCAATGCTTCAGCATGGCTGACGCTGGGGGCTTTTCGTCGGCATGAATCCATACGGCACGACTTCGTCCGACGAGTTACACCTGTTCCATGGCCCGTCGCCATTCGGTCCGTGGACGCCGCACCGAGCGAACCCGGTGAAATCCGATGTCAGGAGCAGCCGACCGGCCGGTCGCATTTTCTCACGGGGAGGCACGCTCTTCAGGCCGGCGCAGGACAGCGCGCGATGTTACGGTCATGCGATTTCGATCAACGAGATCGTGCGTTTGGACGACGAGTGTTACGAGGAGCGCGAGATTCGCGTATCCCGCCAACGTGGGCGCCGGGTCTCGTCGGCACGCATACGCGTGAAGGCGGCGATTCCGACGAATGCCCGCATATTGGGCGCCCGCTTACCACCACACGCTCGCGGCACCAATTCGCCGCCCGCCGAAGCGTGACCCTTCTGCCCTTGAACATGCCGTTGCGGTCTAGCCTTTAGGCTTTGCAACGGTGCCGAAGATAAACTTGGAGACGGCGTGCCATCATGTTGCGTCAGTCTTGGAGCCAGGGCATGAGAATCAGCGTCTTCGGTCTCGGCTACGTCGGCACAGTCACCGCCGCCTGCTTGTCGCAGGACGGGCACACCGTCGTAGGTGTGGATCCAAATTCGACGAAAGTTGACCTGATCAACGCTGGCCGCACCCCTATCGTCGAGGCGGAGCTCGAAGGTCTGATTGCGAACGCTGTCGCTGAGCGACGTCTGTCGGCAACTGTCAGCGCGGCCGATGCCGTGCTTGCCACCGATATTTCACTCGTGTGCGTTGGCACGCCAAGCCAAAGCAACGGAAACCTGAATCTGGATTCTGTCCGCGCTGCATGCGCCGAAATCGGCGCGGCACTGGCGAGCAAAGCCGACTATCACGTGGTGGTCATTCGCAGCACGATGCTTCCCGGCTCCATGATCGACGTCATCATCCCAACGCTCGAATCGGCGTCCGGAAAGCGCGCGGGAAGTTCTTTCGGCATAGTGGTCAACCCAGAATTCCTGCGCGAAGGCACCGCCGTCTTCGACTACAAGAACCCGCCCAGGACGGTGATCGGACATACCGATGACAAAGCGGGGGAGATCGTCGCCCGCCTCTACACCGATTTAGCCGCTCCCGTTGTCATGACGGACCTGCGAACCGCGGAGATGGTCAAGTATGTCGACAATGTCTGGCACGCCTTGAAAGTCGGTTTCGCTAATGAGATTGGCAACATGGCCAAGGCGGTTGGCCTCGACGGTCAAACGGTCATGGACATCTTTTGCAAGGATACAAAGCTGAATCTCTCCCCATACTACTTGCGTCCTGGATTCGCATTCGGCGGCTCCTGCCTGCCTAAAGACTTGCGGGCGTTTACGTACAAGGCCCGCGCCCTCGACCTGAAGTTGCCCATTCTCGAATCGATTCTGCCGAGCAACGAGCTACAGATTCGCCGAGCACTGGAGATGGTTACCACTCGAGAGCAGCGGAAAATCGGAGTGCTCGGCTTTAGCTTCAAATCGGGTACCGACGATCTGCGCGAAAGCCCCGTCGTCGAGCTCATCGAGCGCCTGATTGGCAAAGGCTACGATTTGCGAATTTACGATCGCAGCGTCAACATTGCGCGCTTGGTGGGCGCCAATCGCGAATACATCCTTACGCGTATACCTCATTTATCCGCTCTGATGGTCGACAGCATAGAAAAGGTCATCGACCATGCTGAGGTGCTCGTAATCGGGAATCGCGATCCAGAGTTCAAGCGCGCACCGGAGCTTCTCAGCAAGCGACAGCACATCGTCGATCTCGTTCGGGTGCTCAAGAACGTTCCCCAAGGTCAGTCCTATGACGGGATCTGTTGGTAGCCTCGAGGCATCCGGAAGCGTGTCGACCCCTTTCGTCGACGACCAAGGCCGCACGAACTTCACCGCCTTGGCAGCGGACCAACCGCTCCCTGGACGAGTTCGTGGCGTTCGTTGAACGCGTGAGCCCGGCCACGTCGCCGGAGCTCTTCCCGCGCCGCGCCGATGTGCTCACTGACCTTCCTTTCGAATAATTGATAGCTGCGTAGGCGTTATGCTGAGCTCCGCTGCAGCGGGAGGCGGGCATGGCGTGGCAGATCGATCGGAGATGGATGGGCGGTGTAGCAGCGATCGCGATGCTCGTGGCGTGCTCCAAGCCCGTTCCAAACACGGGGAGCGCTGAAGGCGCGCCGACGAAAAACGCATCGGCGGCAACCGCAACGCCGGCGCTCTCTGTTGCCGTCACCGAAGCGAGCTTCCGCTGCCTCCGCGACATGACGCCAGTGCGTGACTTCTTCGTCGACAATCTGCTGGGCGATCTCGACGCCACCGTGGCGGTGGCAGAGTCACCGACCGGCGGGACCTATCCGCTAGGTTCGCTGGTGCAAGTGATCCCCACCACGGCCATGGTGAAGCACCCCCCCGGCTACAGCCCGGCGACGAATGATTGGGAGTTTATCGAGCTCGACGTCAAAGCGGACGGCGTGACGATACTCGGCCGCGGTTTCGCCGAGCTGAACATGCGCTCTGGCCCCAACTGCCTCGGTTGCCACAAGCCGGCTAAGGCGGCTTGGGACCTGATTTGCGATCGAAGTCACGACTGCATCCCGATCCCGCTTACGCCTATCACGCTACGCGCGCTCCAGAACACCGACCCGCGATGCCCGAAAATCGAGCTGCCACAGGACCAGATCGACGCGCTGGCTGCGCTCGCAGCGACGCCGCCGGTCGACAAACCTTGATCGCTACGGGCGCGGCGTTCAACGCGGACGAGCTCGAAGCGCAGCTCGAAGCGGCGGTCAAGTTCATTCCGTACGATTGGACATTGAACCGTCAGCCCTGAAGCCCGCTCACGTCAGCGGGCGATTTCGCTGCACGAGGAGCCGTAGGCGAAGCAGCTGTAGCAGCGGTGGTGCTGCAACGTGATGCGCTTGCCCAGGCTTTCCGCCAACGTGCCGCCCAGGTCGTAGGCGGGATCGTCGTCGACGAGTGTGCAGGCGTAAACGCGCATCCGGCCGTCTTTCTTCACGAGCATCTTCGAGAACGAGCACATGAACGCGCGGCGCGTGTCCGCAGACTGATACGTCGTCATGCAGTGCTCGGTGATCCTGGGCACGGTGGCGTGTTCCCCCGGAAGCAGGAAGTCGGGGAATCCCACGATCGTGGTGGTCCCAGGCAGGCCGTGCTCTGCAAGCAAGCGAGCGTAGGCGTTGGTAACGGCGGCGGCGTTCTCGCCTTTTTCCATCTGTCTTGCGATCGACACTCTGAAGCCGAACGCGTGCAGTCGTTCAAGTGCCGTCCACGACTGCTCGAACGTGCCGACACCGCGGCCCGCGTCGTGCCGCTCGCGGTCCGGGTAATCGATGCTGACGCGAAACGCGATCGGTTGCGGCTGCGCGCGCAGTGCAGCGATTTGCTGCAGGCGTCTCAACACGGGTGTCGTGCCGTTCGTCAGCACCAGGCACGGCCGAAACTGCGACGCGTAGCGCAGGATGTTGACGAAATCTTTGACGATGAACGGCTCACCGCCAGTGAACGAGAATTGCTCGACGCCGAGTGCGACGGCCTCGTCGATGAAAGGCTTCGCGTCGGCGAGCGTGATACGGGCTAGACGTCCGTCGCCGGGCTTCGAGCCTTCGAGGCAGAACGGGCACGCCAGGTTGCAAGCGGTGCCCGTGTGAAACCAGAGTTCGCGCAACGCGTGCGGCTCGATATATCCCTGTGCCTCTGCGTTCATGGTTCTTGCTCCCCATCCGAGGGTAGCAGCGCCCGATAGCTCGCGGCCAGTGTCTCCGGCCGGGTGCCGAGGGCAAAACGCAGCGCGAGCCAGCGATTGTGCAGCGTTCGCCGCAACCAGCCGTCCCTTTCCCAGCGCCGCGTGGACACCGCGAGCGCGCTCGGCAACACGCGGAACGTGCCGCGCGCGCGCAGTTGCCGGACGAGCCGTACTTCCTCGAACAATGGCCACTCGGCAAATCCGCCGAGTGCGGAGTAGACGTCGCGGCGCACGAAGATGCCCTGGTCGCCGTACACCATGCCGCCGCTGCGAATTCGCAGAGCGACGAGTTGCGCGAGCACGCGCTTGTACCACGTCGTCGGGCCCTGGAACGCAAACCGAAAACAGCCGCTCTCGGCCCCGTCGCGAACGGCAGCGGCGATGACCTCGAGTGCGTCGTCCGGCACCTCTGCGTCCGCGTGGACGAACCACAGCACGCTCGCGCTCGCTCGCCGCGCGCCCGCATCGAGTTGGGCACCGCGATTGGCGGCCGCTTCCATGTACTCGCAGGCGTGTGCGTGACACACGGCCGCAACGGCCACGTTTGCGCTTCCTGAAACCACGATGACCTGTTCGGGCTTCTGCGCTTTCAGCTGGGCGAGCAACACGGAGAGGGCGGCTGCATCGCCGAGCACGGGGATGACGACGGCGATGCCGTTCGCTTCACTCACTTCGCGTAGTCCGGCGGTAGCGCGGTCATTGGCTGAGATCCGCCTGCGCCACGAGCCAGCTCACGAGCGAACGGCGCCCCGGCCGCGGATCGCTCTCGAGCTCCGTGCGAAGTGCGACCAGATCGCCCAGCGTGTCGACATCGTGCAGCCCCGGCAGTGTCGAGGTGCTCGAGCCGGCTGCAACGCAGGCCGCGCGCAGCGACTCGAACAACGCATTCGTGCTCCAAGGCAGATCTGCGAGCGGGGGCCAGCGGCCCCGTACGCCCATTAGCACCACGCCGCCGTCGGCGGCCGGGCCGAGCACCGTGTCGTTGTCCTCGAGCGCGGTCGCCGCGCGCTCGAGGTAGGCGACATCGAGGCTCGGGCAGTCGATGCCTATGAAAAGCTGCCGCTCGAACCCGCGGCGGATCAGCTCCTCGTTGACGTGATTGAGGCGCTCGCCGAGATTGCCGCCGCGCTGCACGACAACGGCGTCGGCCGGCGGCGCGTCGGCGCGCTCGTCGGTTGCCGACGGCGCGACGCACGTAGGGCCTGGCCAGGCCTCGATGTCCTCGCGAGCGCAGTCGAGCAGTCGCTGCGCGGCCTGCGTGGCACGTTCAGCACCGATGAGCTCCGCCAAGCGTCGTTTCGAGCGCGCGGCGGATTTCATCATCAGCACCACGCAGCAGGCGGCGGTGTTGCCCCCCCGCGTAGGCGGCGTTTTCATCGCGCTATGGTACACGCGAGGACCGCGCCGCTTGCGGCCCCTGCTGCGTTCTGGGACGGCGAGCGTATGATCGAGGTTGATCCACCCGCGAGCATGGGGAGGCCATATGACGCAGCGCGAGAAATTCGACGCCTTTCGCCGACCGGAGCTCTGGCTTGGCAACGGCCTGAGCCGGCGCTCGTTCATTACCCACGCTACGGCCGCCGCCGTTGTCGCCGCGCTCCCGGCCGCAGCATGGGCTGCCGTCGATCGCAGCCTATTCAAACGTGTGCCGACGCAGTACATCGCGGCACTCGCCCCGCCGAACGCAACCTCGGGCGACAACGCCGAGACCTGGGGCTTGTGGCGGCAAGATCCCGGGCCGCGCGGCGTGCGGCTCAAGAATTTAGATAGCCTCGCGGGCGGCGTTGCACCGGCCGGTTGGCATCAAGACAAGAACGCCTGGTGGCTCGAAGAGCACGGCTTGCTCATGGAAACACCGGATTTCCCAATACCTGCAGGCCAGTACCTTGTGACTGGCGACCGCGAGGTCACGAGCGTGCTCACGGTGCGGTCGGCGAGCGCGGATGGCCACCAACGCTGGGAGCTGGCCGACGGCGCCACGCTGTACGACGTGACGCATCTGCGTTGCCGTGCGGCGCTCTACACGCCCGCGAAGGCGGGCGGATCGTGCTCACCGACGGCCGCGCGCCCGAATGACTTCCCGGTGGCTCCCGGTGCGGCGATGCCTCCGGTGGCCGACTGCGCCAAGCAGGACTACCAAGTGCTGATCGTGATCGGCCTGCCCAAGAGCGTGTGAGGCGAGCCGGCTGCGATGCGCTCCGGAAGCGCTGCATTGAGCGCGATGCGGGAGTCCGAACTTCTTACGGCCGATTGCCGATCCCGTAGTAGTCGGCCACGGCGAGACCCGACGCCACTCCCGTGAACGGATCGTATTGCACGACCTTCGCCGGAAAACGGCGCTCGAGAATCTCTGTGAAGGCGGGAATGAGCGCCGAGCCTCCGGTCCGAAGCACCACGTCCACGTTCGACGGGGCGAGTCTGGCGTCGTCGAGCACTTTCTGAACCGCTCGGTCGAACGTTTCGAGCGGGCCGGAGATCATGGCCTCGAACTCGCCTCGCTCGAGCCTAACGTCGATGTCGATCTCCGGAATGTCGATCCGCACGACCGGATCGACCGATAGGCGTTCCTTCGCCTTCTTCACTGCCTGGAACAGCTCGAACGAGAGATTCTGCGTGATGAGCTGATACAGGCGCTCGAACTTCCGAGCCCCCTCGTCGCCCATGTTCTTTCGTTCGATGATCGGCGTCGTGTATTCGTTCTGGTTGAGAAGATAGGTCACCGGCCAGTTCAGGAGCAGCTGCTCGTACTTCATGAACGGGAACGGAGTATCCACGTCGCGTCCGTCGACCCTGCGTTGCCAGCGCTCTCCCTTGCCCAGCAGCGGCAAGATGAGCTCGCGAACCACGGTTTGGTCGATGAGATTTCCGCCGAGTCCGAGGCCGTGCACCGCCTCCACCTCGGCGCCGGACTCCTCGCAGCGGACGATGCACAGATCGAGCGTGCCGCCGCCGAAGTCGACCATGAGAATTCTGCGCGGCCGGTCGGCGCCGATCTCGTTCAAGTACCCGATGGCGGCGGCGATGGGCTCCGGGCAGAAGCTCTGTCGAACGATGCCTGCGTGGCGATAGGCTTCACTGACTCTGGCGAGTGCGAGCGCATCTCTGCGCGTGCCGCCGCCCTCGAACTGCACCGGATGGCCGAGGCACCCGTGATCGATATCTTCGAGCGACAGCTTTTCGCTTCGAAGCGTGCTCCTAAGCCCGCTGCGCATCTTCTCGAGAATCGGCGTCATGAGCGCGACGAGACGCATGCGCTTTCCGAACACGTCAATCCGCTCGTTGTCCTCGTCCGCGAGGAGCCGCTTGATGCCGTAGAAGAGCCGGCCCGGCAAACCGAAGTCGTCGACCTCCTTGCCGTAGAGCGTGAACGTGTCAGCCGTGGTGGGCAGACCCGACTGCTCGTCGTTCTGGCCCGTCGAGAGGCGTGCCTCGCCGAGCACCTCCGCGCGAAACTCGACGCGTCGGCCTCGATTGCGCTCGATGTACTCGAGGATGGCGCGTTGGCCTACCTCGGCGCGGAACGCTCTATCGATGTAAGTGGCGGAGGGCATGACGAGGCCAAAGTTTTCCAGCGACACGACCGTGACGCGCTGGCCGTCGAATACTGCAACGGCACTGTTGCTTGTGCCGAAATCGAAGCCGATGCCTACCTTGGCGCCACGTTGCGCGCGGTCGCCAAACTTCGGTAGGTGGAATCCCGCGACCCTATTTCGGTCGCCTTCAAACGACGAAGATCGCCTGCGTGCCAACAGTGCACTCCCGGAAAACGCCAGTGCGAGATCCTAGCCGCGCTGCAGCCCGCGAACCCGTGTTGTAAACTGAGATAGGGCTGTTAGCGCGGCGATCGTGCGGTCGCGGTCGCGGTCGCGTTCACGTTGGCGTTCCGTCGCACGTGCGCCCCTCAGGACGTAGCCCGGTTGATGCGGATCCGGTACATGGGGTTATGGAGCTGGCGTCACTATGCCGACGCTAACGGCCTAGCCACCTTATATCAGCCGTAGGTTCGAAATACCTATCCGCTTCTACTCCCTTCGACGATCAGACGGTCGAGGACGCCCTGGACAATAGGGTGCTGACTCAGCGCGTCGCACGCGAAGGACCTATACGAGCACCAAAGCACCCACAACGCACCGGTCGTCGCGCCGCGACGTTGAGTCGCCGGCCCGCGAGGCCGCGGCGCGGCAACGCGACGAGGCGCCGTTGCTGATCGAAGGCGACACTTGCTGGAAGCGAGCGCATGCGTTCCGTGCTGCGGCACTCGTCGATGCCGCCGACTATTTCGGCGCGCTGCGCTCGGCACTGCTGAAAGCCGAGCATTCGATCTACATCCTCGGCTGGGAGATCAACAGCCGCACGAAGATCATCGGCGCGGGTCCGCGCACCGATCGCGCGCCGGTCGAACTCGGTAAGCTGTTGCGCTGGCTGCTGCGCCGGCGCCGCAAACTTCGGATTCACATCCTGCTGTGGGATTACTCCGTGTTCTACGCCGCGCAGCGAGAGCTCTTTCCGAGATGGATGTTCGGTTGGCGTAAACCGCGGCGCGTCGAGGTCCTGCTCGATAGTCATCTGCCGCTCGGCGCCTCTCACCACGAGAAGGCGGTCGTCGTCGACGATCAAGTCGCATTCTGCGGCGGCATGGATTTGACGCTGCGGCGCTGGGACACCCAGGAGCACTGCGCCGCGGATTCGCGCCGTGTGGATCCGAGCGATCGCCCCTACGTTCCCGTTCACGACGTGCAGATGGTGGTCGATGGCGAAGCTGCGGAAGCGCTCGCGCAGCGCGCGCGCGAGCGCTGGGCGCACGCTGGCGGCAAACCCGCGAAAGTCGTCGACGCGCCCGTCGGCGATCGCTGGCCGGCCGGTGTTACGCCTGACTTCGAGCGCGTTCCGGTCGGCATCATGCGCACGCTCGGCGCAATCGACCAAGTGCCCGAGATACGCGAAATCGAGCGTGCGACGGTGCGCGCGATCGGCAGTGCGGAGCGCCTGGTCTACATCGAAAACCAGTACGTGACGGCGAAGAGCGCGGCCGAGGCGCTGCTCGCGCGGATGCGGGAGCGGCCGAGTCTCGAGGCCATGGTCGTGACGTCGTCCGAGGCGCGCGGCTGGCTCGAGGCCGAGGCGATGGGCACCGGTCGGCAACTGTTCATGGCGCAGTTCGACGAGCCCGGCATCCGCGAACGCATCGGCTTCGTGTATCCGTACGTGCGCTGCGCCAGCGACGAGCGGATCGAGGACGTCGTGGCGGCAGGCGGCAGGTTTCCGGTGCACGTGCACGCGAAAGTGCTCGTCATCGACGAGCGCTTCCTGCGCATCGGCTCGTCGAACCTCGCGAACCGCTCGATGGGGCTCGACACGGAGTGCGACGTGGCGGTGGAGGCGGCAACGCCCGCGCACCGGGACGCGATCGCGTCCATCCGCAATCGACTTATCGCGGAGCATTGGGGCGTCGACGAGCAGTCGATCGAAGGCGCGCTGGGGCGCGATGGCTCCGTCGTTCAGGCGCTCGACGCCCTGCGCAGCGACGCGCGCGGCGTTGCACCGGTGGAGCGCCGTGAGGTTGCGCCGGGCATCGTGATGGTGCTCGGCGACCCGGAGACCGTGGTCACAGCGGACGGGTTCGTGAACGACATCGCGCTCAAACACGCACGCCCATACATCAAGTGGGTGCTGTGCGGAGCGACGGTCTTGCTCGCGACGGCGGCGTTATTCTTTCTGGCGAGGCTGCTGCCGATCGACTGGTCGCGCGCCGCCGAGCCGCTGCGTAGCGCGATCGAGTCCCTGCGCGGCAGCCCGTATCGCGTGCCGCTGGCGCTGCTTGCCTTCGTCGCCGGCAGCGTCGTGTCGTTCCCCATTCTGGTGATGATCGGTGCGACCGTGATCGCTCTCGGGCCCGTGCAAGGCTTCATCGTTGCTGCCACCGGTGCGTTGCTCGCCGCGACGGCGACGTTCGGCATCGGTCACCTGATCGGCAAGCGATTTCTGCGCCGTTGGCTCGGCAAGAAGGCGGACCTGCTCGAGCGCAAGCTCGAAGGGCGCGGCATCATCGCGGTGGCGCTGATCCGCAAAGTGCCCATTGCGCCGTTCACAATTGTGAATCTACTGATAGGGGCCTCCGGCGGTGTGCGGTACCGCGAGTTCATCCTGGGCACCGCCATCGGCATGCTGCCGGGCATTGCGACGTTCGCGCTGATCGGCGACCGAGCGGCGCAAGTGTGGCGTGATCCGACCCCGCTCAACATCGCACTGATCTGCGCGGCCATCGTCGCCTGGATCGGCGTCGTGCTCGGCACCCAGCGTCTTGCGAATCGCTTCCGGACGAAGAAATGACCGAAAGCGCCGGGACGATCCGTGTTCTGACCTGGAACGTGCACGGCTGCGTCGGCCGCGACGGCGTCTGCGATCCCGACCGCGTCGCGCAGGTTCTCGACGCTGCGCAGCCGGACATCTCCGCGCTGCAGGAAATCGACAACCGCACGCGCGCGGCGGCGCGCGATTCGTTTTCGTACTTCGGCGAGCTGTTTGGCTGGACGACGGTTTCGGCGCGAACGCTGACGGCGAAGGACGGCAACTACGGGCACATCGTGCTCAGCCGCTGGCCGATCGAGTCGCTCGGCGAGATCGACCTGTCTGTCCCACGGCGGGAGCCGCGCAAGGCGATCGTCGGCCGGATCGCGGCACCGGGCGGGCCGATCATCGTCATCGCGGCGCATCTCGGCCTGTGGCCTCGCGAACGTCGCAGCCAATTCGCGCGGCTGCGTGAGCGCATCGACGCCATCGCCGAGCGGCCGCTGCTCGTGCTCGGCGACTTCAACGACTTTCCGGGCCGCGGGCTCGCCGAGCGCACGTTGTGCCCCCCTCTCGAGCCGACGCCGGAGCTGCGCACCTATCCGTCGCGGTTCCCCTTGCTGCCGCTCGACCGAATCTGGTTCAGCGCCCCCCTCGAGCTCGCCACGATGGCGACGCTGCGCGACGCAAACCTGGTCTCCGACCACTTGCCGTTGCTCGCGAGCCTGCGGCGGGCCACCCCGACGTCCGCGTGAAACAGTCGGACCTGACGCTCGCAACTTTGCGCACGCGATCGTCAGGGAGGGCGTTACTTTACGAGCGGGGCTTGGCCAGCAAGACTCGCGACAGATGCGAGGTCCTAGCCGCGCTTTCCCGTGGACACGTCCGGAGCTTGCTGAAAGGCCGAGCGTTCCTGCTGCAGCAACGCCGACAGATCCGAATTGGCAGCCAGCTGAGTCAATCGGTCCTTCGCCTGTCGCGCTAACCGCTCCACCTCCTCGTCGTCAGCCGCGTTGAGCCACGGGACACGCCGTCGCAGCTCGATGTCGGCTCCAGCCGCTGATGCGATTGCTTTCCGCAACAGGTCGGCGAAAGTGACGGACGCGAGACTGATCGTCAGATGCATTGACTCGCGATCGGTACAGAACGCCGAATGCATCACTCCGCGGGGCAGATAGAGGACGTCGCCGCGGCTCAGTTCGAAATCGCGCGGTGGTGACGTGGGTCCGAATCGCTCGGCATCCCAATTGACATCCGCCAATGGCAGCTCGGACATGTTCTTGTACTGGTCGTGGATTTGCCAGTGCTTCTTGCCGTTGCACTGGACAACGAACACGTCGGTCAGATCGAAATGCGGGGGGAAGCCGACTTTTCCAGGCGGCGTAAGATAAATGTTGCCGTTGCACCGTCCAACGAAGTGTCGCTCGATGTCTTTGGTCAATTCATTGAGCTCAAGATCGAATTTCTCGACATCTCGAATACGTATCGTTGCCCCGCGTCGGAGATTGTCCGCAACGACATCGAAATTGGTTTGTCCTGGTTTGCGCTGACGATCGACGAATTGTCGTAAGTCCGTGCCGTCGAAGATGTCGATGTAAGGTGTGAGTAGATTGTCCTGACGCAGCAGATGCTCGACTCGCGGCATGTTGAAGACGCTCTCGAGCAGCGTCGGGTCCATGGCCGATTTGAAGTGAGCTACTCGTCGCTCGCGGATTTGGTCGTTGAAGTCCTCGAGGGACATTCCGCCCATCAGGCCGCGTAGAACGTTCTTGACTGGATGAGCTGACATTCTAGGTCTCAACGTCGTGCGAATATCTTAGCCTGAGGGCGCTACTTTACGAGCGGCGCTCGGCCCGCAAGACTCGCGACGGCGATGATGAGTTCGTGCGGGTCCACCGGCTTCGATAGATGAACCTGGTAGCCCGCGAGCCGTGTGCGTGTGCGGTCCTCGAGCCGCGAAAACGCCGTCAGCGCGATCGCGGCCACACGCCCCACGTCGCCCCCGAGTAGACGCACTTGACGGATGAGCTCGTAGCCGTCGCCGCCGGGCATGCCGATGTCGCTGACGAGCACGTGCGGCTGAGTTCGCTGAATGGCTTCGAGAGCCGCGGCGGTAGATTCCGCGGTGACGACGTCGGCGCCGATTTGCCATAGCAGTCGGCGGACGAGCTCGCGTGCGTCGGGCTCATCGTCCGCCACTACGACTTTCACGCCGTCGAGCCGAATCGACACAGCCTCCTTGGCTATAACCGACATCGCCATTCGCGGGTAGGTGTTCGCTTCGTCGGCCGGGTTCTGCACCGCCGCCAAAGGGAGGTGCAGCGTAAACGTGGAGCCTCGGCCTAATCCTTCGCTGTGCGCTTCAATGGAGCCACCGTGCATCTCGACGAGATGCTTGACGATCGAGAGTCCCAGGCCGAGGCCCATCTGTGTTCCCGCCTCGACCGAATCCGATTGGCGAAACCGCTCGAACGCTTGCGCGAGAAACTCCGGCGTCATGCCTTGGCCGCTGTCAGTGACACTTACTTCGATATGCGAATTGATCAGTGCCATCACGATGCGGATGAACCCGTTTTTCGGCGTGAACTTGACGGCATTGGTGAGCAGATTCCAGAACACCTGCTGGAGCCGCCCGGGGTCCCCGACCACGCTGACCGAAGGGTCGAGAATGCTCTGAATTCGAATGTGCCGCGCCTCTGCCGCGAGCCGAGTAGTTTCGATGGCGTGTTCGATCGTGGTGGCCAGATCGACGCGCTGCACGTCGAGCCGCAGCTTGCCGGAGATTATGCGAGCCATGTCGAGCAGATCGTCGACCAACTGCACCTGCACCTGAGTGTTTCGCTCGATGACGTTCAGGCCGTGAGCCGCGTCTGCGTTGCCCGCCGTTTGCTGCCGTAGCACGTGTGTCCAGCCGAGGATCGCACTCAATGGCGTACGCAGGTCGTGCGACACCATTGCGAGGAAGTCGTCCTTGATGCGACTGGCTTGCTCCACGAGTTTGCGTGCGGATCGCTCCGTCCGTGTGGATTGCTCGGCGAGTCTCTTGGCCTTGAGCAACTCCTGTTCGAAGCGCCAGCGTTCCGTGGCATCGAAGATCGTCACTCTGACGATCTCGCCGGCCTGGCCTGGGAGTTGTTTGCGCGCGGCGTTCATCAGAACGTGAAGCGTGCTGCCATCCGCACGAACTAGGTCGAGCGCGATCTCGCGGACGAACCGCTGCATTTGCAACAGCGGAGCGATGTGCGTCTCGTAGTAGATGCGCCCGGGAACGCTGAGCAGCTCGGGGAAGCGGGTGCCCGCCAGCAGCTTGTCGCGGGAATACCGAGTCCAGGCGATGAACGTCTCGTTGACGCGGACGATCGTGCCGTCGATCCGCGTCGACAGATACCCGACCGGGGCCTGCTCGAATAGCTCCTCTGGGCTCTCGTCGAACAAGCCGCTATGCCGTGTCTTCGAGAAACGACCGTATGGCGTTCGCCGTTTCCGCCGGCGCGCTCAGGTGTGGGCAATGGCCCGCGACGTCCAACACCGTGAGCCGGCTGCCGGCGATCCGACGGTGTACATATTCGCCCACCGCAAGCGGTGCTATCGCATCGTTGGCGCATTGCACGATCAAGCAGGGGAGTGCGACCCGCGGTAGATCTTCGCGGTTGTCCGAGAGGAACGTCACCCGGGCGAAATGCTTCGCGACCTCGGGATTCGTGCGGCAGAAACTTTCAGTGAGCTCTTCGGCAAGCTCCGGCCGTTCCGCGTTTCCCATGATCACAGGGGCCATGGTGCTCGACCAGCCGAGATGATTGCTGTCTAGAAAATCCAATAGTCCGTCGATGTCGGCACGGCTGAAGCCACCGACATACGAGTCGTCGTTGACGTAGCACGGTGATGGCCCAATGAGCACAAGACGCTCAAAGCGCTGCGGCTCCTTCAGTGCAGCGAGCAGACCGATCATCGAGCTAACGGAGTGGCCGACGAACGTCACGCGCTCCACTTCGAGCGCAGCGCAGATCTCGAGGACATCTGCCGCATAGCCGTCGAGCGTAGCGTAGCGCTCCGGGTCGAAGTACGACGCGTCGGAGCCGCCGTGCCCCACGTAGTCGAACAGCACCACGCGATAATCGGCGTCGAAGGCCGGAACGAGGAAGCGCCACATATTCTGGTCGCAGCCGAAGCCATGCGCGAAGATCAGCACGTGCCGCCCCCGCCCGAGAACGCGGACATTGTGGCGCTTGAGAATGTCCATGCACGGACTCGTGACGGTTGGGGCACCGAGTGTAGCCGAACTCTGCCGCGAGCGATGTCGGTGCTTTACCGTTCGACCTGGACCACGCGTCTCGGAAAAGCCCGGCTTATTTGCAGCGGTTCTCAGCCGTTCTCGGTCGCCACTTCCGATGGCAATGCACGCAGGAATCGTTGATCGGCTCCGAGAGCTCGATCATCGTGTCCCGATCTTTCGCTTGGGCCGCCGCATAGGCTTGTAGCCCCGCATCGCGGAGCTCCGCGACGAACTTCGACCAGGTGGGGTCGGAGACTGGAACCGCCATGCCGTTCGAGCACAGGCGGCCCGGCAGCGACAACAAGTTGGCGGACTCTGCGAGAGCCAACGCCGAATTCTCGATTGCCTGCCAGCCGCCAAAAACGCTCACGAGCGGGTCGGTGGCCATCGCGGGGTCTTTGACCGGTGGCCGTTCCAATGCTGCGGGATCTTCGGTTTGTGCGGAGAACAGCACGTTGGCGGCGGGATACACGACGCCCTGCATGAGTTGGTTCAAAGTTGCGTGAACCACCTGAGTTTCGGTAAGCGGCGACGTTCGAGTCGTGCACGCCAACAACATCGCGGGCGTGAGCAAAAGAACCAGCGCTGTTCTAAGCATGGGCGTGCGTCTCTCGTCCGCCAGCGGGGAACGCTAGTGCGCCGGCAATCCCAGCGCCTGGCGTAGCTGCGCCGCCGTCATCACCTTCACGTACACCGGCGTATCGACGTCGAAAGTTCGCGCCGTCGACAACGGCCCCACCACCACCGGCTCGAACCCGGCGTCGCGCACGAGTTGGCTCGTCACGGCGACGGCCTTCTCGTCGTCGCCGGCGACCGCGATGGCGACGGGCTCGCCGGTGCGATGCGCCTGGCTCCGCAGGTCCGTAAAAATGATGGAGTTGAACGCGCGCACCAAATGCGCGCCCGGCAGGTACTTCGGATTTGCGATGCCGGTAGTTTCCTTGCGCGCTTGCGCCGCCATCGGGCCGTCGCGGTCCGGGTATGGATTGGTGAGATCCATCACGGTCTTGCCGACGGTCAACGACTTGATCTCCTCGCTGATCTCAGGCCATTTGCCGTAGGGCATTGCGATCAGCACGACGGGACCGAATGCCGCAGCTTCGCGTGTTGTGCCGACGTGAACGTTCGGCCCAATCTCTTTGGCTTGTGCTTTGAGCTCATCGGGATGACGCGACGAGATCATCACTTCGTGGCCGGCCTTCGCCCATAGCTCGGCAAGCGCACCCCCCATCTTGCCGGCGCCGATGATGCCGATCTTCACCGGCTCGGCCGCGTGAGTGGGCGCCAACGAACCGGCGGAGAGTAGAGCAGACAGGGCCAGAAGCCCGGCGCGCAGCATTTTCATGGGGGGTTACTCGCTCGAAGACTTGGACCAAGAGTATCGCGTAGGACATTGCCGACACCAAGTGGGGCGCTCTTTCCGTGGCGAGCAACGGCCGCAGAAGTCCAAAGTGAACCAACGATGGCGTGAACGCCGTCCTCGAGTTGGAGATCCTCATGAAGCTCAACACAGTCGTGCTGTCCGCGTTCCTTGCTTGCGGCATGTGTGCTTGCGCCACGAGCGGCCCCTCGCACTATCGCAACGCGCGCGTTACGCGCGGTTCAGGTGTGGACATTGTCGTTCGCCCGCCGGCGCCGCGAGTGGTGGTTGTGCCCTCGGCGCGCTCGGGTTACGTGTGGGCGCCGGGCTACTGGCGCTGGAGCGGCCGCGAGCACGTGTGGGTCGACGGTCGTTGGATGCGTCAGCACGGTGGCTCGCGTTGGATCCCGGCGCACTGGGAAGAGCGTGGCGACCGGTGGCACTTCGAGCAAGGTCATTGGGACCGCTGAAACAGGACCCTATTGAATTGAATAGCGTACGCGGCGGCCGGCAATCCCCCCCCAGCGGCCGTCGCGTAGCGCCTTAACTAATTTATTTACGCGGCTATGTTTTGTCCTCTAAACGGCAGCGGTCTTCACCACCGGCTGCCGTTTTTTTGCGTCTAAATCTCGAAGGAGTTTCGCGTCATGGCGAAGAATACAGAAATAACGAATAAGCCTTTCCTCACCGACGTGCAGACGCTGCGGGATCGGGCCCGCAAGAACATCGGCGACGGCAATATCACCGCCACGTATACGTGCGATCCGAAGAAGACGATCGAGATATTGCAGACGGTGTTGGCCACCGAGATCGTGTGCGTTCTTCGCTACACCATGCATGCGGTCGCGGCGGCGGGTATTTCGAGCGACTCGGTCAAGAAGGAATTTCAGACGCACGCCGACGAGGAGCGCGAGCACGCGCACAGCGTCGCGGAACGCATCAATCAACTCGGCGGCAAGCCCGATCTCAATCCGAAGGGGCTCGAGACGCGCTCCGCTTCCGAGTACGGATCCGCGGACACGTTGATCGACATGATCAAAGAGAACTTGATCGCGGAGCGTATCGCGGTAGATCACTATCGTGAACTCATTCGCTACTTCGGCAACGAAGATCCCACCACGCGACACATGCTCGAGGGAATTCTCGCTGTGGAAGAAGAGCACGCGAACGACATGCACGATTTGCTCGTGGCACACCAAGGCAAGCCAATGCTCCAGGGTTGAAGTGAGTTCTTGAACAGACGCGCAGACCGCGTCTCGCAGTCCATTCATGGCGACCAAGGTATCGAATGCAGATCGCGCGCCCGCCCCGCGGGTGGGGCGAAGTATGGCCACTGCCGCCAAGGTGCTCATCTGGGGCGCCGTCGGCCTCCTGCTCTACACCGCGCATGTCGCCTTCATCCCCATTGCGCTTGCGCTGCTGCTCGCTCTGATCCTGTCCGGTCCTGTGGAAGCGCTGCATCGGTTGCGCGTGCCGCGCGCCGCGAGCGCGTTGTTGATGCTGGTGATCACCGTCGGGCTGTTGGTCGGCGCCGTGGAGCTGCTCTGGATGCCCGCTCAAGAGTGGTTTGACGGCGCACCCAAGACTTTGCAGACGATCAAGAGACGCGTCATGCCGATCGTGCGTTTCAAGCAGCATGTCGACGATCTTCGCGGTGACGCGAGTGCCGTCAGTGACGGCAAGCCTGCAAGCGCCTCACCGCCTGTCGTGGTGGCGCCTCCCGCGGAGGATGCGGTGGGTTTCCTGGACGGCACGCGCGAGGTGCTCGTTGCCTTTGTGACCGTCGTCGTCGTCACACTCTTCTTGCTCGCGGGCGGTCCGCCCATGATGGCGAGGATGACGGCGGCATTCGGCGACAATCTGCGCGCCGGTCGCGTTCTATTTCTGATCGAGCGGGTGAGGGCCGAAGTCGGTCGCTTCTACCTCACCACCACGTTCATCAACCTCGGCCTCGGCTGCGCCACGACGATTGTGATGCTGGCGTGGGGCATGCCGACGCCTTACCTCTGGGGCGCGCTCGCCGCGGCGTTCAACTACATTCCGTATCTCGGTTCTGCCACCACGCTGGCGATCGTCACGGTGGTGGCGATGGTGTCATTCACCGACCTCACGCATATCTTGGGAGTCGCCGGCAGTTACCTCGCTCTTGCGACTGTCGAAGGTCAGGTGGTGCAGCCGTTGTGCGTGGGCCGTCGCCTCGACGTCAATCCGCTGATCGTGTTTCTGGCGTTGTGGTTTGGCGGGCTGTTCTGGGGGATTCCAGGAATTCTTTTGGCGACCCCCATTCTCGTCACGCTCAAAGTGCTCGCGGAGCACTCCGAGGGCGGCAAACCCTTGCTCGAGTTCTTGAACCCGAACGCCGGCCGCCCGGTTACGCGCGAAGCGCGGTAGCGACCGGCACTCGCACAGCGCGCAGCGCCGGCAACGAAGCGCCCAGGACTTCCACTTGCTCCTAGCGCTTGACGGCGCTCCCGTACACCTCGATGCGGCCGACGTTCACGTAGCCGCCGGGCCCGTGACCGCTGCCGGGCATCAAGTCGGCGAAACCCACCTCGTCGACCTTCGTGAGATTCGGGTGCTCGATCCACGCGCCGACCGAGACCACGCGATCGATGTCGAGCTTCATCCAGCGCACGTCTGCAAGCGAGACGTCGCTTTCGTTGAAGTCCGCGGCGGGGCCTGTGGTGTGGTCGCCGACGAGCCAAGTGCCGTCGGCGAGCTTCAGCACGGGCCGAATCTGGTGGAACCCCGAGGTCCGCACGACCCAGCGGATCTTCGCGAACGGGCTCGAGAGATCGACGAAACGGTTACGGTCGCGCAGCGTCGCGGCGCTCGGCGACGTCGTCGTGCCCGTCCAAAGATTCAGCGGATAGACGTCGGCCGATGCGCGCACGGCGACGAGCTGTATGTCCTTGCCCGAAGCGCCGTGCAGCGACAGCGCGAGGTTCGCGCTTGCGACTCCGCCTTGCGACGCGGGCCAAGCGCCGTGATCGTCCGCCGGCGTCGATAGCGCCTTCCAGCCTTCGCTGAAGAACACCGGCGGGCGCGTGGGTGCGGCGGCGGGCGGCGGTGCGCTGATCTGCGCAAGCACGCTCGAGGCCAAGCACCACGCAAGCAGGGCACCGCCGATCGTGAGCCGTCGCGTCATGTCTTTCTCCACGCCGTTATTCCTTCGAGATGCGAGTGCCGAGATCGTCCGCACGCTGGCTCACGCGAAACTCGATGATTCTAAATTCCGCGAGACCGAGCTTGCAGAACGGATCTTCCTTCGCGATGGCTTCGATTTCCTCGCGCGTCTTGCCGACGGCGAGAATGATGCCGCCGTCGCGCGGAATCTTGCGGCCGGAGACGACGAATGTTCCGGCCGCGTAGTGCTTCTTGAGGTACGCCATGTGCGAGCGCATCGCGCCGTCGATCTTCGCGAGATCGGCCTTGTAGATGAGCTCGACGATGAACATGGGTTGCCTTCAGCGTGCGACGGAGCGGCCGTAGACCTCAATCTTGCCGACGTTCACGAAACCGCCCCAGCCGTGGCCGCTACCGGGCGTGAGATCCGCGAAGCCGATCTCGTCGACCTTCGAGAGATCCGGATGCGCGAAGGTTTGCCCGACGGTGACGACGCGCGCCATGTCGAGCGGCAGCCAGCGCACCGATGACACCGCGAACTCCGATTCGAGGAACAGCGTGGAATTCGCCGACGGCGCACCCTCGCCGTAGTCGCCGACGAACCAGTTCCCGTCCCCGAGCTTCACGATTGGCCGCACGACGTGAAACCCCGATACGCGCGTGACCCAGCGAATGCGTGCAAGCCCCGTGAGGTCGGCGTAGCTCGTGCGATGGCGCAGCGTCGCTGCGACCGGCGTCTGGCACACGCCGGTCCATAGGTTCGGCCCGTCAGTCGGTTGGCCGGCGGCTACCTTTTGCGGCGGCGGCGGGTTTTGGTTGTAGCCCGCGAGCTGAATGCACGACGGGCCACCCCAGTCGCCGACCCGCGTGCGCGCCGGCGGCTTGTCGCGGTACGACGCGACACTCGCCGCGTTCGGATCGTAGATCTTGAGCTCGAGCGTGGCGTTCGTGACGGCCGCTGGCGTGACGCCGCCTTCGAGCACGAGATCCGCTGCTGCATTCGGCGGAAACGTTTTCTGCTGCCACGCTTCCTTGAAGAACAGCGGCGGGAGGCTCGGTGGCGCCGCGGCTGGAGCCGTTTGCGGCGGCTGAGCGGAAGCAATGCCGGCAGCTACAACGAGTGCCGCGACAGCCGCGAGCCCGCGAAAATGCGCGCTAGGTCGAATGCCCATGTTCCCCCCTCCCGTCGTCGCCATGACGATACTCCGGCACGGGAGAAGGCGCATCTGCTAAGGCTCGAACATTCTCCATTCCGGCATGTAGGCGAGCCCGAGCTGCACGACTCGATTGACGAGCGCGGTATAGCTTATGCCGGCGGCTTTCGCCGAGTCGGCGAGATCTTCGCCCTTGCTCAAGTTCGGGTTCGCATTGGCCTCGAGCAGGAAGAAGCTGCCGTCGCTGCGCATGCGGAAGTCCATGCGCGCGAAGCCGCTCATGTAGAGAGCCCGGTAGGTGCGCTTCGCGAGACGGCTCAGCAGCTCACGCTGCACGTCGGTCAGGTCCTGGGCTTTGCCGGTCTTGATGCCGTGCTTCGTCTGATAGTTGCGGTCCCACTTTACCTTGCGCGTGGCGAAGCGAGTCTGAGCATGCGAAAGCGTGCCGAAATCCATTTCCCACGGCGGCAGTGTAGTGAGCCGCGCATTGCCGAGCACGCCGACGTAGATTTCGCGGCCGTCGACGTATTCCTCGACCAGCGCGTCACTCTGCACGTGCTCATGGATGTACTCCACGCGCTCACGCAGCCCCTTCATATCCTCCACCAGCGACGCCTGCGCGATGCCGAGCGAGGCGTCTTCCGTGGCCGACTTCACGAAGAGGGGAAACGTCAGCCGGCTGGGATCGCGAAAGCGGCGGCCGAAAGGGAAGACTCTGAATGCGGGCGTCGCAACGCGGTGCGAGGCGAGTATGCGCTTCGTCAACACCTTGTCCCGCGACAACATCATGCCGCGCGGGTTGCAGCCCGTGTAGCGTTGCCGCACGAGCTCGAGGTAGGCGACGACGTAATGGTCGTAGGAAATGATGCCCGAGAACTCGTCGAGCAGATTGAAGACGACGTGCGGCTTCCACTCGTCGATTGTCTCGCGCAGCTCGGTGAGGTGATCGCCGATCCCGACGACACGCACTTCGTGCCCCGGGCGACGCAGCGTGTGCAACACATCGTATTCGGTCCGGAACTCGTCGATCTCCGACTCGCTCAAGCCGCTGATGTCATCCGGCGGCACGAGCGTCTTGTGGACCATCAGCAGGATTCGGTACTTCCGCTTCATAAGAAATACGTTTCTTCGTTGCGCCGTAAGAAGTCCGCGAGTATGCGTTCGTGCAGGCGCGTTGCCCTTTGAACGGCTTCGCGCTTTGGGCTGACGAACGTGAGATCGAGCTCACGCGCGCGACGTCGTATGCCGCGCAGCACCTGAAATACCAGATAGGGATGAATGCGCGAACGGCGCAGCAAGGTCCGTATCAGCACCGGCTTCAAGTCGGTGAGCAAGCGCTCTGCCGGTGGGTCGCCCGAGCCCGCCGCCTCCGGAAAAACGCGCGTGAGCCACGAGTCGTACCGTTGCTCGCCGCTTTCGCTCAAGTACACGCGCCGTCGATAGTATTCGCCCAGCGTCCGCGTGTTGTCGGTCAGCGGCTCGATCCGCGAGCGGTCGCGTTTCGCCGGCGCACGCCCGGCGAGCTCGGTCATGAGTTGGTCGACGAACTCGAGCTTGGCGAGCGCCGGCCAGCCGGCGTATTCGGCGCGCCAGCGGGCCTTCGGCCGCAGCCAAACCGCAAACGTCTCGGCGAAGTCCTCCGTCGGGTGGCTCTGCGCGTACCAGTGTTCGAGATGCAGCACGTGATTCTTGCTGCGTGGCCGAGCCGTATAGTCGCGTGCGTAACGCGCCGACGGGGTGCCGAAGACCTGTCGCCAGTCGTTGCGCCGACGCAGCCCGAACGCGGTGTCGACGGCATGGCCGAGCTCGTGGCGCAGCAGCCGCAATCGCCACCGTCGATTTCCGCCTTCGACTTCGCCCATCATGCGGCGCTCCAGACGCGCGAGCCGCGGATGCGCGAGGAAGAACGGCACGGCGACGCCGGGCACGCCGTCCGGCGAAAACCATTCGGTCGAAAACCAGAAGTGCGGCTTAAAGCGAATGCCGCGCTGCTCGAGCTCGCCGGCCAGCCGTTGCACGTCGGCGGCGACGGGGCTCCGTGCGACTTGAAGGCCCAAGTCGCGGAATCGCAGGCGCAGCAGCGCGTCGTCGTCGAAGCGTTCCCAGCGGTAGGACGGGCGGCGTTTGTGTGCGCGAGCGGTCAAGCGATCAGCCAACGATGATTCACCACGGAAGTATGCCGTAGACGGCCGCTCGTTGAACGGCCTACATGGCCGCTCGGCCGCCCCTGATAAGATCGATCGCATGACATGGTCCAAGGCATGGAACGCCACGCTGCAGCGACGAGCCGTGTGGCTCGCAGTGGTGCTCGCCTCGCGGGCGCTCGCGCAGCCTGCAGCCACCGACGAGCCGCAAGGCGTCAGGGCCGAGTTCCGCGAAGCGTACACGGCCGCGCAGCTCGGGCTGACGAGTAAAGAGACCGACACGCCCGCGCTCGAGGCTTATGCGCTCTACGCTTACGTGCAGGCCGCGCGGCTCGCCTACGTGCTGCAGCACGCACCGGCCGGTGCCAGCGAAGCCGACCGTTTCACCGAGGATTTTCTGAGCGCGCACGGCCGCGAGCCGGTTACCGCGCCGCTGCGCCGCGCCTGGCTCGAAAGTCTCGCGCGCCGCGGCGAGTGGGCGCAGTTGCTCGATCACTACGATGCTGCAAGCACGAGCGACACGCTCGCGTGCGCGCAACTGAACGCGAGGATCGCGCTGCAGCAGACAGCCGGGCTGGAAACGGCGATCACGGAGCGCTGGCTCGCGCCATACAAGTTGCCGGCGGAGTGCGAGCCCGTCTTCCAGTGGCTGCGCGAGAACGGCGGAATCGACGATGCGCTCGTTGCCGAGCGTGCGCGTCGTTTGCTCGGGAACGGCCAAGCAGGGTTCGCGCGGGTCGTCGCGCAGCGCTTACCGCGTGCGCAGGCCGCGCCGCTGCTTCGCTGGGCCGATCTCATCGAGAAACCGCGCGAGTCGATCGACGCGTTGATTGCGGATCCAACGGCCGGCGTCGAGACGAAGCAGTTGCTCGACGCGTTCGCGCGCCTGGCTCGCAACGCGCCGCGCGACGCATTGGCTCGATTCGACGTGCTGCGCCGCACACGTCTCACGAGTGTGGAGGCGGCGAGCAAGGCGTCGCGCGCGCTCGCGCTCGGCCTCGCCTGGAATCGCGACCCCGAGGCGCTCACGCAGTTCGCGGACGTGGCCTCCGCCGATCTCGATGACGATGCGCTCGAATGGCTCGTGCGTGCGGCGCTCTGGAAACAAGACTGGAGCGCTGCGCGGAGCGGCGTCGCCTTGATGTCGGCGTCGAGGCAGAAGGACCCGGCCTGGCGTTATTGGACGGGCCGTGCGGCCGAAGCAACCGGCGACGAAGCGCTCGCGCACGAGCGCTACGCCTCGCTCGCGCCCGACGATAACTACTACTCGGCGATGGCCGCCGCCCGGGTCGGCAAGCGCGTCGAGCCGCACATCGAGAAGCTGCCGGTCGACGAGCAAGCCATCGGGCGAATCGTGCAGGGAGCGCCGTTCGTGCGCGCGCACGAGTTGTTGCTGTGCGGGCTGCGTCCGCTCGCGACGCTCGAATGGAACGCGGGTTACGCTGCGCTCGAGAACGCGCTGAAGCCACAGGCCGTTCCCCTCGCCGCGCGCTGGGGTCTGCACGACATTGCCGTCGCAACGGCGACGAGTCAGGGCGTGTTCAAAGACTACGCATTGCTGTATCCGCGCCCGTTCCGCAAGGAAGTGACGGCGGCCGCGGGTCTCACGCGAGTCGAGGAACCCTTGCTCTATGGCGTGTTGCGCCAGGAGAGCCTGTTCCGGCCCGACGCCACTTCGCTGGCCGGCGCCGTGGGCCTCGCCCAGCTCGGCTATTCGACCGCGGAGATCACCGCGAGCCGCTGGCAGCTGCCGCGACCGAGCCGCGCCGATCTCTACGACCCCGAGACGAGCATCCGCTTGGGCGCCGCGCGGCTCGCGACATTGATCGAAAAGTATTCGGGTCAGGTGCCGGTGGTGCTCGCGGCCTACAATGCGGGCGAGAGTGCGGCCGAGCGCTGGTTACCCGAACGCGCGATGGACGGCGACATCTGGACGGAAAACATTCCGTACAACGAGACGCGCGCCTACGTTCGCCGTGTGCTGTGGCACAGCCTGGTGTTCGAGTGGATCGAGGATGGTCATCCGAAGAGCACGAAGAGCTGGCTCGGTTCTGTATCGAAGGGGGAGTAAGTTTGGGCCTACAACCCTAGGGAGTTTCCCGGGCGTCGGCTCGCTATTTCGCTTTGCGCGCGCTCGCGCGCTCCTCTGCTCGCGCGCCGGCGAGGATGCCGATCATGCCGCTGTTGCCCTCGTGGCACGCGTATTCGAAGACCTCATCGGGCGAATGCCGCAGCGGGATCATCAGCGTCCAGGGTTTCTCCCACGTGTCCGGGTCGTCGATGGTGACTTCATAGTGCAGCGTTTCCGGTCCGACGCGGGTGAGTCGCTCGATCAAGTGCAGCCGCTCGCCCGCGTTCTGGAAGCTTCTCGGCTTGAAGTTCGTCGTGTCGATCACGAGCGTGTCGCCGTCCCAGTGGCCGCGTGAATCGCCGAGCCACTGCCGGATCGCCGGCGGCAGGTGCGGGCTGCCGTCGAGCGGCACGACGCGCGCCTCGTGAATCATTTCCGTCGAGATGACGACGGTGTCGCGCGATTGTGTGACCCGATAGTAGCTCTGGTAGCCGGCCAACAGCTGCGGTACGCCGTAGGTGATGCAACGCTCGGACAACGTCCGGTCCTGGGGGCCATTGGGCGGGCGCGTGAACACGGCCCCGGCCGCGGCCGCTCGCGCCCGCGCTGCTGCGGTCAATGGTGGAATCTTGCCGTTCGCGGGATCCGTGACGAGCGAAGTCCTGTTGTCCCAGTCTCGGGCTACGGTCCACACCGAGCTGTAGTCACCGGTGTCCGCGTCGAAATCCTTCGCGCCTTTTTCGTGCGGGCCGGTGCTCGAACCGTTCAGGCTCTCGAACACCGTTCGGAACACCTCGTCGCCGAATGCAGCGTCGCCGGTGCCGTCGAAGAGCTCGGCCGCGCGGCGCTTCATCGTCTCGACTTCCGCATCCGTGAGGTGATCGCGGCCTTCGAGTTCTTTCGGGCGCTCGAGTGGAGTGGCGTTGTTGTTGGCCCATACGCCGGCGAAATCCGGTTGGCCGTCGGCCGTGCGCGGCACCTTCCAAGGGGTTGAGTTAGCTGCGGGCGTCGTCTGTGCCTGCAGCGTTGCGGGCGTCAGGCACACGGCGGCGGTGAGGGCCAGAGCGAAGATCGGGGCTTGGGCTCGCATACGTTCACTCCCGCGCGATGGGCCCGACAATAGCACTCGCGGCGTGAGCACGTCGCGTGCGTTACCCTGCGCGCAGTGGGTAGGTCTGCAATACAATTCGTGGCGTTCACGCTCGTCGGTTTGGTCGGGCTCGCGATCGACGCGGGACTCTTCACTCTGCTCACGCGCAACGCCCACTGGCTCATCGCGCCGGCGCGCACGGTGTCCGTGTGCTGCATGGTGTTCGTCACGTGGCTATTGAACCGCGTCATCACGTTTGCGGAGCACCGCTCGCCGCGGCGAGGAGCGGAGTTCGTGCGCTACGCCGCTGTGCAGGCGAGCGGCCTCGTCGTGAACATCGGCGTGTTTGCGCTCTGCCTCCGGCTGTCGCCGACGTTGCGGGAGGCTCCGCTCGTGCCGCTGCTCTTAGGCGCGGCCGCGGGCTTCGCGTTCAACTTCACGGTGATGCGCACGCTCGTGTTTCGTGGCGCGAGCGGCCCGACTTGAGTCGCGTGGACGCGGTGGGTTTCGTGGACCTGATGCCGGGCAGCGGCCATGGCCCGGGCGGCTGGTCGGACGTGGCGCAGGTTGAAGTCTACGGAATCGCGGTGCGCCGCTAGACGATCTCGGCGCCCGCGCGGCACTCAGTCGAATTCGACGAACGCGAACGTCGTTTCGCGTTTGGCTGCGACGGTCAGCGTACAGGCGCCCCAGGACTCCGGAACAGTCCACTCGACTTCGTCCTGAACATCCAATTTCGCACCGCCGTTTTCGCACTCGACTTGCATCTTACGTATGTGACCGGAGACGGGCCCGAAAGTGAACGTGCGCGCGGTCAGCCGCTGTATCCACGGATAGATTCCCACGCGCACCTGCACGAGTCTGCGTGCGTCGTAGGGTAGGCCGTTCTCTCCAGGAGGCACCTCTCGGTAGAGCGTGTGGACCGCGCGTTGGCCGGTCATTGTCTCCAAGGCTGCGTAGGTCTGCCCCAAGCGCACCATGTCTGCGTGCAGTTCCGGGTCTTCCACTGTGAGCCTGCGCATCTCGTCCAAGAGGCGTTGCTGCATGAGCGACTGCTGCGCCAGAAATTGTTGAGAATTCGCGCCGAACTGCAGTTGCATGGCTCCTGCCGAGGCCCGGGCAAAGTGCGCGTCTTCCTCACGCCATGAGTTGGACATGCATGCGCGTTGTTCAACGTGGCTTCCTAGCAACGGCCGCACATAGCAGTGAATGTCGAAACGATCGTCGCTGTTGATTTCGTTGAAACGTGCGAACACCACGTCTTCGGCGAGTCGAATGCGCAATCTGAATTGCGAAATCACTCGGGCTTTGACGATTATTTCATCGGCAGGAGGGTTCGCGGGTGAGGTGGGCGAAGAGCTCGCCGCAATGGCCGAGCTAGCGCTCGCGGCACCCAACGTAGCGAGTAGGATCAAGGCGCTGGCAAGACCGAATATGCGTCGCATGGTCGTGACACCCTGGTAGGCCTGCGGCTAGAGTGCTCCCGCCTTCGGCGACGGTCAATCAACCAGGGGACAACAGTGAAAACACGCGGCAAATCGCCTGATATTTCGCGAGGCCGAGCCCCGCGCTGGAAGCTCGCCGCGTGCCTCGCGCTCGTCGCCGCCGCAGCGTCTACCGCGGTGCGCGCGGCGGATTCGTGCCCCGGCGGTCGGGACCTTGTCCTGACCAACGGCACGATCCTGACGGTCGACGCAGCCGACCGTACCGTGAGCACCGTGCGCATCCGCGGTAAGCGTATCCTCACGGTGGGCGAGGCGGTGGGCCACAAGGAACCGTGCGTCCAGATCGTCGATCTCGGTGGCCGCACCGTGATCCCGGGCCTGATCGATAACCACACGCACTTCGTGCGCACCGCGCAAGCGCCGGGGCCTTTCGTCGCAGGTCTGGAATCGGCCCGCTCCATCAAGGAGCTTCAGGCCGCACTGGCCACGGCGGCCAAGAAGGCCGAGCCCGGCGAGTGGGTCACCGCCATCGGAGGGTTCACGCCGATCCAGTTCGCGGAGCGTCGGTTGCCGACGCGCGAGGAGCTGAGCGCCGCGGTGCCCGACCATCCCGTGTACATCCAGATCGGGTACTCGACGCGCGGCGTCGTGAACGACGCCGGCCGACTCGCGCTTCAAGCCGCCGGCATCCCCACGTCCGACGCGGGCGACGTGAAGCCCGACGGCGACGGGCTCACGTTCGTTCTGCGATCGACGAACGAAGAGCGCATGAAGCGGCGCTTCCCGGACTACATGAACTACGCCGTGTCGCTCGGTCTCACGACCGTCGTCGATCACGCATGCTGCGACTGGCTCGGCGCGCACCTGACCGTGGCCGATCGGCCGAATATGGCGATCGCGGACTACTTCTGGCGCGCGGGCAAATGGCCGCTGCGCCTGCGCTTTCAATACGACCATCGCGACACGCGCGATCAGAGCAACATTCGCTCGGCCACCGCACGCATCGCGAACTCCACGCAGGGCCTGGGCGACGACATGTACAAGGTCGTGCGCTTCGGCGAACAGGTCATTGCTGCCGGCGCCACGGATCAGGAAGTGCTCGACGTCTACCAACGCATCGCGGATGCGGGCTGGGCGCTATCGCAGCACACGATTCGAGAAGACGAGATCGAGCGGTACCTGAAGATCATGGAACAGGTCGCAGCCAAGACTCCGGTGAGTTCGCTGCGCTGGACTTTGGAGCACGCCTTCGAGATCACGCCCGCGCAGATCGAGCGGCTGAAGAAGATCGGCGTCGGAGTGCGCGTGCAGGATCACGACTACATCCGCAACCAGTACTCTGGCTGGAAGGCCGGCCCACCGTTTCGCACCTTGCTCGAGAGCGGCATCAGGATGGGCGCGGGCACCGACGGCGGTGTCGTAGGCCCCTTGAATCCGTGGCTGTGCATCTACTACATGGTGACGGGCAAGGACGCTGGCGGCGAAGTGCTCATTCCCGGCCAGCAGATCGGGCGCAAAGACGCGTTGCGTCTCTACACGGCGGCGAATGCCTGGTTCAACTTCGAAGAGAACGAGATGGGCTCGATCGAGGCCGGCAAGCTGGCCGATCTCGTGGTGCTCGACAAGCCGTATCTCACGATCGGTGATGAAGAGCTCAAGCAGATGCAGCCGATGCTGACAATGGTCGGCGGCCGCGTGGTGCATGCACGCGGGCCGTTCGACTCGCTCGCGAAATAGCGGGTAGGCCCGTTACTTTGCGAGTTGCGCCGCGATCCAATCGTCGACACGACGCTCGAGAATCGATAGCGGCAGCGAGCCGCCGCCGAGCACGGTGTCGTGGAACGCGCGGATATCGAAGTTACTTCCAAGCGCTGTTTGCGCGCGCCCGCGCAGCTCGAGGAACTTCAGCATGCCGATCTTGTACGCCGTGGCCTGGCCCGGCATCACGAGGTAGCGGCGGATCTCGGCACGGACCTGGCCTTCGGACGTGGGGCCGTTCGCGAGGAAGTAATCGACGGCCTGCTGCTCGGTCCAGCCCTTCGAGTGCAAGCCGGTGTCGACGACGAGCCGTATCGCGCGCCAGATCTCGGCGCCGAGCCTCCCGAAATCGGAGTAAGGATCCTTGTACGCGCCCATCTCTTTTGCGAGCTGCTCCGCGTACAAACCCCAACCCTCGACGTACGCGGTGTGGAAGTCTTGCGTCCGGAACTTCGGTAGCCCCGTGAGCTCCTGCGCGATCGCTATCTGCAGGTGATGGCCCGGGATACCTTCGTGATACGCCACGCTTTCCATTTCGGGCTTGGGCATGGAAGTCATGTCGATCAGGTGCACGTAGTACGTGCCGGGCCGCGTGCCGTCCGGCGTGCCCTGCTGGTAGTGCTGCGCCGCGCCGGGTTGCTCGCGAAATGCCTCGACCCTTTTGACGACTAGCTTGGCCTTCGGCAGCAAACCGAAGTACTGAGGCAGCTTCGCTTCGATGTCCGCATAGAAGTCGCGCGACGCCTGCAGATACGCTTCGCGGCCGTCGTCGGTGTTCGGGAACAGGAACTTCGGGTCCTTGCGCATGGAAGCGAAGAACTGCTGCAGCGTGCCGTCGAACCCGACCTGGCGCTTGATCGCTTCCATCTCCGCGTGGATGCGCTCCACTTCGGCGAGACCAAGCGCGTGGATCTCATCCGCCGTCATTGCCGTCGTCGTGCTTGCGGCGAGGCGCTCGGTGTAGAACGCGACGCCGTCGGGCAGCTTGCCTACACCGGTTGCGATCTCGTCGCTGTTCGCGCGATCCTTCTCCGCCCACGCGATCACGGCCTCGTATGCGGGCTTGAGGCGCTCCGTGAGCGCGGCGGACGTGGCTGCGCGCAGTTCGTCGCCGCGTTTAGCGTCGATGGTGCCGTTCTTGACCAGTATCGCGATCTTCGCGTTAGCGTCGGCATAGAGCGGTGATTCGCCCGCCCCGGCGAACGGCACCCCGGTGATCAACGCGCGCGATTGTGAAATCACGGCGTCGTAGGCGAACCGCGGTGCGTGCACGCCTTCGCCGGCCGCGAGTTCCGCGCGCTCGAGCGCCTGACCGAGCGCGCGCGCGACTTCGCCGATGCGCGCCACGTAGGCGGTCATGTCGCGTTCGTCGTTCACGCGATGGAAGCTGATCAGCGCTTGAGGCAGGTCCGTGTGCGGACCCGACATCTGGTGAAAGACGTAGAAACGCCGCCGAAACGGCGCCGTCGCCTCCGCCTGCTCCAGCGCGTAGCGCCACAGGTCGTACGAGGTTTGCCCTTCGCGCGTGAGCGTGCTGCGTTCGAATCTGTGCTCGAGATTGGCTACGGTGGCGCGCCGCCATTGAAGATGAGCTTCCGCGCCGGCCTCGGAAAGATCGTCGATCTTGTCGAGGTCGTCCTTACGGCCGAGCCGCGTCTTCTCGATGGGGCTAAACGCGAGGTCTTCTTCGTAGCGCGCGTCGAGCCACTCATTCAAGCGCGCAGTCTCGACCTGGGTTCGATCCACGGTCGCCGAAGCGCGCGCAGCCGTTGCCGGAGGTGGTGTGCGACTACACGCCGCAACGCAAGCCAAGACAACGAACAGCGTGTGCCACGGGCGCATGCGGATGGCCTCTCTATTTAGCCGGGCGGGCGGCGGAAACGCATGATGAACCGATCCGTGTGGTTGTGAATCGCGGGATCGAAAACCCCGAGCGAGTGGTCGTCGTTCGGGTTGCGCACCACGTTGCTTTCGCTCTCGAGCACGAAGCCCGCGCGTTCGAAGTCACGCTTCACGATCGCCGGGTCGATGCGGTGCAGCTTCATGGCGGAGGTGCGCGGCTCCATGTCGGTAGGTGCCACGTGATCGATGACTCCGACGACCCCGCCGGGCTTAATCGCCGTGTAGAACTGCTGCAGAAACGCGCATTGCTCGACCGGGCCCCAGTCGACCTTCGCGTCGTACCAATACGTGTCGTGATAGGTCATCGACATCAGCACGAGGTCCAGACTCGCGGGCGCGAGCCGCAAATCGTCGTGACGAGCGAGCAGCTGCTCCACGTTCGGCAGCCTGCCGTGATCGTAGCGTTGCTTGATCCGCTCCCCGAGCATCGTTAGCGCGCCGGGGTGATTGTGCGCAATGACGTGACCACGCGGCCCCACCACGTTCGCCAGTAGCTCGGTGAAGTAGCCCGTGGCGGCGTTTAGATCGAAGACCCGTATTCCGCGCCGCACGCCGAGAAAGCTCATTAGCTCGGCGGGACGGCTCGTGGCATCGCGCTCGCGGTCGGCCGCGGGTCGGTTCGGGTTCATGACCATCCAGCATCCCAACTCCGCGTCGCAAACTCAATCGGGGCAGACCTAATGCACGATGACGGGTTTCACCGTGACGCCGGTGTGCATGTCGTGCGCCGCCTGATCGAGCTGGTCCAGCCGGTAATGCTTGGTCAGCCGGTTCAGCGGTAGCTGCCCCTGCATGACGAGCTCCGCGAGTTGCGGGATCAGCACCTGCGGAGTCGCGTCGCCCATCGTCACGCCGCTCACCATCTTGCCGGTGAGGATTCCCTGGAAATCCACGGGGATTTCCGTGCCCGGCGGCGGTGCGGCGCAGGTCACGAGATGCCCGCGGGCGCCGAGCGCGTCGATTGCGCTGCGGGCGACGGCTGCGACACCCGTAGTGTCGAGCGCGGCCGTCAACCCCGCGCCGCGCGTGATCTCGCGAATGCGTTCCACGACATTGTCCGTCTTGGCATTCACGGCGTGTGTCGCGCCGAGATCGAGCGCGACTTGCAAACGTTCGGGCACGACGTCGACGGCGACGAGCACTTCGGGCTTGCGCAGTTTCGCCGCGATCAGCGCGGCCATTCCCACGGCGCCCGTGCCGAACACGGCCATGCGCGCGCCCGGTTGTAGATCGAGCGAGTACCACACGGAGCCGAATCCCGTCATCACTCCGCAACCGAGCGGCGCGAGCTGCACGAGATCGGAGTCGGGGCTCACGACCACGACGTTGCTCTGCTCCGCGATGCCATGATTCGCGAACGACGACTGCGCGAAGAAGTGCCCACCGATCGGCTTGCCGCCCGACGTGATCGTGGGTGAGCCGTCCTCGCGTGCGCCCGCGAAAAGATTGCGCGGCAGCCAGGTAGAGCAGTACGCCGGGTGCCCGCCGCGGCACGCGCCACAGTCGCCGCACGAGGCAAAGCTCAGCACCACTTTGTCACCCGCCTTGATGCCGGTGCCTTTGCCGATCTGCTCGACGACGCCGGCGCCCTCGTGCCCCAGTACGCCGGGCAGCGGGAACGGCACGCCGCCGGCCCAGACGCTCAAGTCCGTGTGGCACAGGCCGGTCGCGACCATGCGCACGAGCACTTCGTTGGCGCGCAGGTCGGCGAGCTCCACGTCCTGAACCTCGAACGAGCCGCGAGGCGTAGACAGTACGGCGGCTTTCGTCGATTTCGGCATTGTTGTTCTCCTTACGCGCGGTGTCTTGGCATTACAGCATGCCGGTCGGCCCACGAACTTGGACGGATGCGAAGTGTCGGGGGGTGTCGAAGGGGCCGAATTCCGGCGTAGACTCTTGAAGCAAGACCACACGGTGAACGCGCATGCCCTCTGGCTCGGACAACAAGATTCGCTCGGTCAAGGACAACCCCGCCGGCAAAGTCGTTGCCGACGCGGGAGGCAACCGCTGGCAGTGGGATTCGAACGACGAGACCGCCATACAGCTGAAGAAGCTGAACAACGACGAGCTCGCGATCGAGCAAACGAACATCCATCCGCGGCCGACGCCACCGGCTCGGGCTGCGGCCACCGCGAAGCCAGGACCGGAAGCGGCGAAGCCGTCCATGAAGCGGCGTGACGTGGGCGGCGGCGTCAATCCCTACGACAACCCGGGCAAGTCCCGCCGGCGTTGAGACCTTCTACGGATGCAGAAACGCCAACTCGGTAACGGCGGACTCGAGGTCTCGGCCATCGGCTTCGGCTGCATGGGCTTGAGCTTCGGTTACGGTCCGGCGGTCGACAAACAGCACGGCATCGCGTTGATAAGGGCGGCGGTCGATCGCGGCGTCACGTTCTTCGACACGGCCGAGATCTACGGCCCGTTCACGAACGAAGAGCTGGTGGGCGAAGCGCTGGCTCCGGTGCGCGACCGCGTCGTGATCGCGACGAAATTCGGTTTCAAGTTCGATGCGCAGGGCGGACCCGCGCGCGGCCTCGACAGTCGGCCCGCGCACATCCGCGAAGTCGCCGAAGCCTCGTTGCGCCGGCTCAAAGTAGACGTCATCGATCTCTTGTATCAGCACCGCGTGGATCCCGAGGTGCCGATCGAGGATGTCGCGGGCGCGGTGAAGGACCTGATTAGCGAAGGCAAGGTGCGGCACTTCGGGCTTTCAGAGCCGGGCGCGCAGACGATTCGCCGCGCGCACGCCGTGCAGCCCGTCGCGGCCGTGCAAAGCGAGTACTCGTTATGGTGGCGCGAGCCGGAGCGCGATGTGCTGCCCGTGCTCGAGGAGCTCGGCATCGGCTTCGTGCCGTTCAGCCCGCTCGGCAAAGGGTTTCTCACCGGCGCGATCGACGAGAGCACCAAGTTCGACAGCACTGACTTCCGCAACGTGGTGCCGCGCTTCACGCCCGAGGCGCGCAAGGCGAACCTCGCGTTCGTCGAGTTGCTCGGCTCGATCGCCGAGCGCAAGAAGGTCACACCGGCGCAGATCGCGATTGCGTGGCTGTTGGCACAGAAACCCTGGATCGTGCCGATCCCCGGCACGACGAAGCTACACCGCTTGGACGAGAATCTCGGCGCGGCGGCGGTCGCGCTTTCCGCTGCGGAGCTGCGCGACATCGACGCCGCCGTATCGACAGTAACGGTGCAGGGCGCCCGCTATCCGGAGGCCTTGCAGCGTATGACGGGGCGCTGAAAGCCCTCAGTCTAGGCAGTGGGCACCACGTTCGCGTTCAGCCGGAACAGGTTCTTCGGATCGTACTTGTTCTTGAGCTTCAGCAAGCGCGCGTAGTTACCGAGATAGTTCTCGTCGACCTGCTTCTGCGTCTCGTCGACTACGTCGTTCGTGTAGAAGCCGTCGGTGTGCGGCTCGATCGTCGCCCAGTATTTCTTGAGCCATGCGATGTGCACGGTGGGGTCGACTTGCGCCGGCCAGTCGACGAGCAGTAGCGAAGTCGCGTGAATGTCGCGGTGCGGGAACGCCGTCGCCGCGTTGGCGACGCGCGAGATCGCTCCGCCGCAGTGCTGGAACCCGACGGTGGTCGCGCGATCTGCGTGCGGCTCGAGACCGCTGATCATGGCGTCGATGAGCCCCGGCGATATCTTCTTCACGTAACCGGTCTTCGTGTACGAGCCGATGGCGCGCGGATCTTCGATATCGCCCGAGCGCTGCAGCGCCACGTAGTCCATCGGCTTCACGCCGTCGAAGGCCACCTTGCCGAAGCTGCGGACTGTGCGGAATATCTTCTCCGCGTTTGCTTTCGGGCCGCTGTAGCAGGTGGTGAAGCCGACGCCGCTCTGGCCTTTTGGGTTGCTGATCAGCACACCGCTCAGGTACAGCTCGTTCGGCGCGATACCTTCGTAGTCTGCATACGCCGTCATGACGCTCTTCGCTTCGCTCATCGGGAACAGCATTGGGCCGCCGATGATTTCGCGTTGCATGGGATGCACCTCGAAATCGAACGACGTCACTAGCCCAAAGTTGCCGCCGCCGCCGCGCACGCCCCAGAACAGTTCCGGATTCTCGTTGGCGCTCGCTCTCACGAATTCGCCGCTGGCCGTCACCATGTCGACGCTGCGCACGTTGTCGAGCGCGAGACCAAAGCGGCGCGCGAGACGGCCGAAGCCGCCGCCGAGCGTGAGGCCGGCCACGCCCGTGTGCGATACCGTGCCGGCCGTCGTGACGAGGCCATGCGCCATGGCTTCGCTGTCGAGATCGCCGAGCAAGCTGCCACCGGCGACGCGTGCGATGCGCGCCTTGGAGTCAACGCTCACGTTTCGCAGCAGCGAGAGATCGATCAGCATGCCGCGGTCGCACGTGGATTTGCCGGACGGGCTGTGGCCGCCACACTTCACGGCCAGCAGCAGATTCGAGCCCCGCGCGAAATCCACCGCTTGCTTCACGTCGGCCGCGGTACGCGGTTGCACGATCAGCGCGGGGTGCTTGTTGATCTGCGCGTTGATTACGAGCCGCGCTTCTTCGTATGCGGGGTGCCCGGCGAGCAGTACGTTGCCGCGCAGGCTGTCGGCGAGCTCCTGCACCATGGCGCGTGTCAGCGTGACGCTCTTCCCGTCGCCCGTCACTGCATCGATGTCGCGGTCGACTTTCGCCGCGGGGCCCAGCACGCCGGCGAAGCCGGGGGCCAGAGGCAACGACGCTGCAACCGCGGCGGCCAAGGAACTCCGGACGAACTGACGGCGGTTCAGCATGCGACACCTAAATTGGTTGCTTCGAATGGATGGGCCGGGCGGCCCAACGTTACGCTGGCACGGCGTATCTGTCACGAGCGTGCGCCCCGAGCGATGCGTTCGGTGACACTATGGGCGCCGGTGATAGCGGAGGACGAACGATGAGTGAAGTCGTGCTGATCGTGGGTGCGGGCGAGGGGCTTAGCGCGTCGATCGCGCGGCGCTTCGCGCGGGAGGGCTCGCGCATCGTGCTCGCTGCGCGCACGCCGGCGAAGCTTGGCGATATCGTAGCAGCCGTGCACGCTCAGGTTGTGCGCTGCGACGCGACGGTACGCGAAGACGTTGAGGCGCTATTCGCGGAATGCGACGCGGGCCCCGGCGCACCCGACGTCGTCGTCTACAACCCGAGCGGACGGCTGCGTGGGCCGATCGCCGATCTCGACCCGGCCGCCGTGAAGCAAGCGCTCGAGGTCTCGGCGTACGGTGGCTTCCTCGTCGCGCAGGCGGCCGCGAAACGCATGCTACGCAAAGGCCGCGGCGCAATTCTCTTCACCGGCGCGTCGGCAAGCGTGAAGGGGTTTGCGCAGTCCGCGGCGTTCGCGATGGGCAAGTTTGCGCTGCGCGGTCTCGCGCAGAGCATGGCGCGCGAGCTACATCCGCAAAACATCCACGTCGCGCATTTCGTGATCGACGGCGGCATTCGATCTGCGAGCCGGCCAGTGTCCGCGGAAAACCCGGACTCGCTACTCGATCCGGACGCCATCGCCGACACCTATTTTCATGTGGCGCGCCAGGCGCGCAGCGCCTGGACCTGGGAGATCGAGTTGCGGCCCTGGGTCGAGAAGTTCTAGCCCGACGGCGCGTCTTTTCTTCCCGTGGCGGACGCAGCTATTTCTTCAGGTCTTTGCGCGCTTCGCGGACATCGTCCACGGCGTCGTCGACGTTACGTCCAGCCTGTTGGGCGGTACGGTGGTCGTTGCCCGTCGCCGTGTCGACGCGCTTTCCGAACCGTTCGGCGGGGCCTTGCGTTTGGCAGGCCCATAGACCCAGTGATAGCACGCAGATTGCGAAGATTCTTTGTGACTTCATCTCTATTTCCTTCGGCTCAGCAGCCGTTGCGGCTCTCCCGCTAGCGGCGGAACAGCAGACCGAACACGATGGCGCCCGCCGCGAAAGCAACACCGACACCCGTCAGCGGGTTACGGCGCACGTAGCCGGTGGTCTTCTTCACCTGTGAGCGCATCAGCGCGCGCGCCTGCTTCTTCTGTTTGCGGGCTTGAACCTTGAGTCGTGCGACACTTGTGTCCAGCTGCTCGCGCGCGTCGCGAGCGGTCGTGGCCAAACGTTCCGCAGCACGGCCGGCAATCTCTGCGCCAATGGCCGTCGGCGAGAATGTGGTTTCGTTCTTCATTCGAACCTCCAAAGAATTTGGTGTGCTTCTTACAGCTAAAGGCTAAGCCTCAGCTGAGATATTGCCGCAGAGGAAAGCATGGGTCTGCCTCACGGAGTGAGGCACGCGCCTAGGACGCGTCCTACGGAGGGTGCTCTATTTCTGGAACAGCTGCGGCGTGAACTTCTTCAAGTACTCGCGCCAGTTGATCCATGTATGCGCGTCGGTGGACGGCTCGTAGGTGACGGCGAAGCCGTGTTTCTTCAGCAAGTCGACAGTCGCCACTGTCGTGTCTACGAGAAAGTCGTCGCGGCCCGTGGAGAACCACACGAGCGACAGGCCGCGCTTCAGCGTAGCGTCGTCGAGCTCTTTTCGATGCTGGGTCTCCCACTTCGAGCTATCGCGCGCTCGTGGCGGGTTCACTGGGTCCGACGTAGCGACGCCGTCGACGTCCCCCCAACTCGGCGGTTCGGCACTGCGCCGCGCCGCTATTCTTTGAGTGTAGCGTCCAGCGTGATCTTGAGCCCGTTGCGCAGCAGGTTCGAGACGGGGCACTTCTTCTCCGCCTCGGCCGCGAATTGCTTGAACGATTCCGCTTTCATGCCCGGCACCTGGCCTTCGGTCACGAGGTGCATCTTGCCGATAACGCCGTTCTCGAGCGAGATCGTGGCCTTCGTGCTGATCGAAAGCGGGCGGTGGCCCTGCGTGCTCAGATAGTTCGCGAACGCCATGCTGAAGCAGGCGGCATGCGCGGCTGCGATCAGCTCCTCGGGGTTCGTGCCTTTGGCGTTCTCGAACCGAGTGGCGTAGGTGAACGGCGTATCGCGCAGCACACCGCTGGTGGCGCTGATCGTTCCGGCGCCGGTCTTGAGATCGCCGCGCCAGGTTCCAGAGGATGTGCGTTCTATGGCTGCCATGTCGCTACTCCTTCAGGTCTAAGCGTTCTTCGTTCGCCAGCTGTCTGCGTAGCTCTCGCGCGCTTCACGAGAGTACGGCGTGGGCGCAACGCGAACGCGGATCTCGGCCTGCTTGTGCGGTTCGGTCGACGTCTTGCCCGTGGTCTCCGGCTCGCCCCAGGTCAGCGTCAGCTGATCGCCGATCTTCACGTCATCGTTCACGACGCCGAGCGACAGCATGCAGCGCTCGTTGTACGAGTAGCCGTTGAACATCGACATGCCCACCATCTTGCCGTCGCGCGTCAGCGTGTCCGCGTTCGTCGAAGCGTAGTTCGGCTGCGGGAAATCGATCCACTTGTACGCGAGGCCCTCCTCGAACTGCGACGCGACGACCTTCAGCAGGTCATCGCGATTCCACTCGAGCGTGACCTTCTGGCGGTTCTTCTGGTCCTTCATCTTCGTCAAAGCCGGTTTGCCGATGAAGTCTTTCTTCCAGCCGATGTAGAAGCCGTAACCGAGCTCGAACGGATTGACGTAGTAGTCTTCGATCTTGTCGCTGACGAAGCTGCCGCCGATCGAACCCACGGCCTCATAGCTGTCGGCGCCGAGCCAGTCGCGATAGTCCTGCAGCATGCCGTCGCCGGAGTAGATGCCAGGCAGCGGCGAGGGTATCCAGCCGGACTCGAGCGTGTTCGTCGAGTATGCGCGGCTGCCCACCAGCCGCAGATCGACGCCGGCGTCGCGCGCGGCTTCCATGATCGTCGACTGGATGTAGTGCTTGTCCGCGTAGGGCCCGAAGACTTCGAGGCCGGGCGCGCCGGCCATGCCATGGCGCAGCGCCTGCACACGCCGCGAGCCGATCTTTATCCAGTCCACGTGGAAGAACTTGATGTCGGGGACGGGGCCACCGTTGATCTTGTCGAAGATCTTGTTCGCTTCGGGCCCTTGGATCTGGAAGCGATAGTGCGTGCGATAAATGGCTTTGCCGTCCGGGCGGCTATCGGAACGCGGATCGTGGGTGAGGCGCACGCGGTACTTGTTGATGGCGGCCTGGAACTTGACCCAGTTCGCCGTCGGCGCGCGGCCCACGAGCACGAACTTATCCGCGCGCTCGCGGAAGATGATCATGTCGCCGATCACATGGCCGGCGGGAGTCACCGGCACGAAGTGCTTCGCGCGGTTCAAGTCGAAGTTCGCGAAGCTATTGATGCCGACATGCTCGAGGAAGGCCGCGGCGTCCGGGCCTTCGACAATCAGCTCGTCCATGTGGTGGGTCTGGTCGAACAGAACGGCCGAATGGCGCCAGGCCATCTGCTCGCTGCGCCAGTTCGAAAACTCCGGCGCCACCACGGGATACACGTACATGCCGATTTTGGAATTGCGCAGCAGCTCGACGGCGTTGCCGTGCGCCTTGAGCACGGCGCTCAGGTTATTTGCAGCCATTAGTTCCTCTCAATTTTTCCTCCTAAATCATCTCACATCCGCGCGGGATTGGCGTGCCGCGTTCAGGGTTCGCGTGAGCAAAAAAGAAAAGGCGCACCCCTTGCGGGGCGCGCCCTCGTCTTCGATCCGCCGCCTAGTTACTTCGGCCGATATGCGGTACGTGCGGTCTGGCCATACGGCGCCGGTTGCACGGTGGCGCGAATTTTTACTTGCTTGTGGCGCTCGACGGTCGGCTTCGTCGAGCCGCCTTCTTCTTCGCCCCAGATCACGTGGACCTTGGTGCCGGGCTTCGCGTGTTTGATGTCCACGCACGCGAGGGACAGCATTGCTCGCTCGTTGAAGCTGTAGCCCGTGTAGGTCGAAACACCCACGAGCTTGCCGCCTTTCTCGATGCGATCGAACGGCAGCGTCGAATAGTTCGCCAACGGTAGGTCGATGTACTTGCGGAACTTGCCGGCGTGAAACAGCGTCGTGAAAACCTTGTCGACGTCGTCGCCGTCCCACACGAGCGTGACCTTTTGCTTCTTCGGCTTCTTCGCGATCTTCTGGAGCGCTTGACGGCCGACGAACTCGTGGTCGAACTTCACGAAACCGCCGTAGCCCATGTCGTATGGCGTGAGGTAGTAGTCGTCGATCTTCTTCGCGTAGTAGCTGCCGCCGAGCGACGCCGTGGTCTCGTATCCGGTGCCTGCGAGCCACTGCCGGTACGGCTTCATTGGCTCGCCGCTATACACGGCGGGCAATGGCGAGGGAATCCAGCCTGACTCGAGCGTGCTGGTCGGATACGTTCGAGCGCCAACGCGTCGAATACCGAACTCCGCTCCGGCCGCGACGATCGCGTCGCGTACTTTTTCGCCGTCAGCCCATGGGCCGAAAAGTTCCCAGCCGGGTTGGCCGACCATCCCATGGCGCAGCGCGCGGACCTTGCAGCCGGCGATGTCGATGGTGCTCATGTGGAAGAACTTGATGTCGGGCATTGTCTTGCCCGTCACCTTTTCCATGACCTTCTTCGCGTTCGGCCCCTGCACCTGATAGCGGTACACACGCCGCCCGCCAGTCTTGTTCACGAACGAGCGCTCGTCGCGTTCGGCCTTGGCGTTGTACTTGCCTGCGATCAGGTTGTACTCGACCCAATTCAATGCCGGCGGCCGGCCAACGAACACGAAGCTGTTCGGCGCAAGGTGAAACAGGATCGCGTCGCCGATCAAATAGCCGTCGTGGTTGCAGGCGACGAATTGCTTGGCTGTGTCCACGCGGAAATTGGTGAACGTGTTTACGCCGAGCGACGAGATCAGTTTCAGCGCGTCCGGACCTTCGAGATAAAGATCCGTCATGTGATGCGACTGGTCGAACAGTGCGCACGTCTCGCGCCACGAACGTTGTTCGTCGCGCCAGTTCGTGAATTCGCTTGGCACCACCGGAAACGCGTAGGGCCCGATTTGCGAATTGCGCAGCATGTCGACCGGGCTGCGCGCAGAGTCCAATGCCTGTTGCAGATTCTGGTAGCTCATAAGTCCTTTGAAACTCCCCTTCGAAGATGACTCGCTGTGCGAGTCCGCGAACGCCCAATCACCGAAGGAACTTCGGTGCAGGCGCCCACCCCTGAATCACCCTAAAGCAACAATCGTCTTTGCGCCACTTGGCAGGCTTGCCGATCCGAACCGTCTCGTTCGCAATGCTCGTCATGCCTCAAAGAAAACGGGCGAGCATCGTTGCCGATTGCCCGCCCGTTTGCAGCAGAACGAAAACGACGTCCTATCAGCCGGCTTTACCGGTGCGCCAGCCTTCGGCGTACGTATCGCGGACGAACTTCGAGTACGGAACCGCGCTCACGGTGGCGCGGATGTTCAGCTGCTTGTGGCGCTCGACCGTCGTCTTGCGCGAGCCGCCGTCCGGTTCGCCCCAGACCAGATTGACCTCGCTACCGAGCGGTACTTCGGGGTCGACAATGCCAAGCGACAGCATCGACTTCTCGTTGTAGCTATAGCCCGCGAACATCGAAGCGCCGACCACCTTGCCGTTCTTGTCGATGATTTTGTCAAACGACGACGACGCGTAATTCGACAGCGGCAGGTCGATGTACTTGTAGTGATCTTCCGTGCCGGCCACCATCGATGCGAACACTTTCGCGACGTCGTCGCCGTTCCACGCGAAAGTGACTTTCTTGCGGTGCGGCTTGTTCGCGATTTTCTCGAGCGCCTCGCGGCCGATGAAGTCGTGGTCGAACTTCACGAACGGACCGTAGCCGATCTCGTACGGCGTGACGTAATAGTCCTCGATGTTGTTCGAAACGAAGCTGCCCGCCAGGCTGCCCGTGGCCTCGTAGCTGTTGGCCGGCAGCCACTTGCGGTACTTCTTCATGCGCTCGTCCGTGTACACGGCCGGCAATGGCGAAGGGATCCACCCGGACTCGAGCGTGTTCGTCGCATACGCGCGGGAGCCGACCTGCGTTAAGCCGAACTCTTCGCCAACTCGCACGATCTCGTCGCGAATTTTCTCGCGGTCCTTGTAAGGACCCCAGATTTCGAGACCCGGTGCGCCAGCCATGCCGTGGCGAAGCGCTCGAATCTTCTGACCCTTGATGCGGATCTTGTCCATCCAGAAGAACTTGATGTCCGGCACTTTCTTGCCGTTCAGCTTCTCGATCAGCTTCCAGGCATTCGGGCCCTGGATCTGGAAGCGGTAAGAAATACGCTTGACGGCCTGACCCTTCGGGTTGCCCGGCGAGCGGTCGTCTTTCTTGATCTTGACCTTGTAGTCGCCCGTCTCGGCATTGAACTGGATCCAATTGGCGGACGGCGCGCGCCCGACGAACACAAGCTCGTTCTTGTCCAGGTGAAACAGGATGCCGTCGCCGATCACGTGGCCGCTGGGGCTGCACGGAATGAACTGCTTGGCGCGGTTGATCGGAAAATTCTCGAAGCTGTTGATCGCGAGATCCGAGAGCAGCTTGAGGGCGTGCGGGCCCTTTATGTAAAGATCGACCATGTGGTGCGACTGATCGAACAGCACGCACGACTTACGCCACGCGGCCTGCTCGTCGCGCCAGTTCGAAAACTCGCCAGGGACGACGGGGTAAACGTAGGCTCCGATTCGGGAGTTGCGTAGCAGGTCTACGGGATTACGGGCGGCTTTGAGCACGTCCTCTAAGTTCTTGTGAGCCATGGCTACTAGCATCCTCCTACAGCGAAACGCTTTTGTTATGCGGGAAAAGGCGCGCAGTGTACCACCCGAGCGCAGAAAATCCGCTCATCCTCGATACGATCGCCGGGCTGTTTCGCGGAGGTTGCGGCCGTGCGCCGAATCATTCGCGGCTGCGCGTTGACGCTGTGAGGTTCGAACCCTAGCATCGAGACGATCCACCGGGGGGTGATCTCACGATGACTACACGCATTCGACGCGCGGCGGTGACCGCTTCGCTACTGGCGGGCACCTGCCTAATGTTTCCGCCGCACGGCCGCGCGCAGACGGCGGGCAACGGCCAGTGGCCGAGCTACGGGGGCGACCTCGCGCACACGCGGTACGCGCCGTTCGATCAGATCAACGCGAGCAACTTCGGCTCCCTCGAGGTTGCGTGGCGGTTCACCACGGTGAACCTGGGGCCTACGCCTGAGTACCGGTTCCAGAGCACGCCCGTGATGGTCGATGGCGTGCTGTACACGACGGGCGGCTCGCGCCGCGCTGTCACGGCGCTGGATGCCGCCACCGGCGAGCAACTTTGGGTCTACAGCCTGAACGAGGCCGAGCGCGGGGCCAGTGCGCCGCGGCGGTTGTCGGGTCGCGGGCTCGCGTTTTGGAGCAAGGGCCGCGACAAGCGGGTGTTGTACGTGACGCCGGGCTACGAGCTCGTCGCGCTGAACGCCGAAACCGGCCGCCCGGTCGAGAGCTTCGGCAAGCGCGGTGTCGTCGATCTGTATGAGACTCTCGATCAGGGGGGCGATTGGGACAAGCGTGAGATCGGCCTGCATTCGCCGCCGACGATCGCGAACGGAGTCGTCATCGTAGGCGCGGCGCACACGCCGTTGGCGCCCGCGAACCAGGCCAAGAATGTCGTCGGCTACATCCGTGGCTTCGACGTCGTGAGCGGCAAGTTGCTGTGGACGTTCCACACAGTGCCGCGCAAGGGCGAACCCGGCTACGAAACGTGGCTCAATGCCTCGGCCGAAAAAGGCGGCGGCAACACGGGCGTGTGGGGTGCGATCTCGGCCGACGAGCAGCTCGGGCTGACCTATTTGCCGGTCGAATCGCCGTATGGCGACATGTACGGGGGCTTGCGTCCGGGCGCGAACCTGTACGGCGAGAGCATCGTCGCCGTTGATACTCGAACGGGCACGCGCCGCTGGCACTTCCAGACCTCGCACCATCCGCTGTGGGACTACGACATCCCGACAGCGCCGATCCTCGTGGACGCCGTGAAAGACGGCAAAACGATCAAGGCGCTTGCGCAGGCGACGAAGCAGGGCCTGTTGTTCGTGCTGAATCGCGAGACCGGCGAGCCGATCTGGCCGATCCCCGAGACAGCGGTGCCGCAGGGCAACGTGCCGGGCGAGTGGTATTCGCCGACGCAGCCGATCCCGTCGCTGCGCTACGGCCACCAAGGCATCACGAACGACGACCTCATCAACTACACGCCGCAATTGCGCGCCGAAGCCGAGGCTATCGTCGCGAAGCACAAGATCGGACCGATCTACACGCCGGCCGTGCCGTACAACCCGAACGGCCCCATCAGCACGTTGATGGTCATGGGCGGCAGCAATTGGCCAGGCGGCGCCTACGATCCCGACACGCACATGGTCTACGTGACGGCGAGCGTCGGCGTGAACAGCATGACGATCTGCCGTTACGCCGAAGGCTCCGTCATGCCGCATGGCATTTGCTTGGGTCCCGACGCGGGCGCGTTCGGCGGTTTGCGCGACGTGAGCGTGCAAGGGTTGCCGCTGCTGAAGCCGCCGTACGGCACCATCGCCGCGTTCGACCTCTCGAAGGGCGCATTGAGCTGGGAGGTTCCGAACGGCGAGACGCCGACGGCCATCAAAAACAACGCGGCGTTGAAAGGCGTAGACATCGGCCGCACGGGCCGCGCGGGGCAGCCGCCGGGCGCGCTCGCGACGAAGTCACTGTTGATCGTGGCCGAGCCCGGCTACGGGCCGACGCCCGACGGCAAACCGGGGTCCATGCTGCGTGCGTACGACAAGAGCAGCGGGCGCGAGCTCGCAGCGTTGCAGCTGCCGGCGCCGCAAAGCGGCTCGCCGATGACGTATATGCAAAACGGCCGGCAGTTCCTCGTGATTGCCGTGAGTGGCAACAACTATCCCGGCGAGTTCATCGCGTACAGCCTGCCGCAACCGAAGCCGCAGCAACGGCGGCCGGCCGCCGCGGAGTAGGGCGACACGCTCCACTCTGCCTCCGCGCGGGGATCAGTACAGAAAGCTGTGGGCTGGCCGATGCTCGAGTCCGGTGAAGGTGACGGCCGGCGGCTCGGCCGTCCAGCCGAACGGGCCGCCCGTGTAGGGATCGCGCACGGCGGCTAGCGGGATCATCGCGCCCGCAAGTGTTGCCGGCACCGCGAGATTGCGCAGATCGACCGTCATTAGCGCTGCACGACGAACGCCCTCGAGATCTGCTACGCGTGCGCCGTAGTCGGCGAAGGCCGTCGTCCGCTCGGGTATCAGGAACAGCGAGGTTCCGAAGAAATTGTAGGTGACCGCGACGATTCCGGTCTCGCGTTGCCCGATCTCGGGGACTTTCGCGAAGGCGGTGGCGAAGTCCGTGTAGGGTAAGGCCAAAAGAGTGTCGAGTTTTGAAAGCGCCGCTGCGTCGCGGTTCACTGTGTCTTGGACCTTCAAGAACGGCCAGGCCAGGCTCGTTTCGATGCGCTCGCCCCACGAGCGCGAATCTTGCGCGCCGGGCCGTAACGGGAGGCCGGTTCCGTATGCCTTCGTCGACAGCAGCGCAGAGCGCGAGAAGCGCCACTCGTACGCGAACGCGCGTCGCATCGAGCGTTCGGTGCCAGAGATGGTCTTGCGCCATGTTGCCGGGACGCCGTCCGCGCGTCGCTCCGGCGGCAGATGGCGAAGAATTAGATTGCCCCAATCGAAGTGGCTGCTGACGGAGCCCGCGGCGATCACTTTGCTCCACAGCGAATCGGATTCGACGAGGGCCATGCGCCAGAATGCGACATCGGCTTCGAGTCGTGACTCGACCTGCTTCGCGTCACCGGTGGCCGCGAGTAGCCACGTATCGAGCAGAAACAGCCGATGCGCGTAGTGGGGTTCGAGGTACGACATCAAGGGCCCGCGTAAGTCTCCGGTCGTGATGTCCCGCCACGCGCGATAGCCGAGCAGCGTTCGGTACCGTTCGATGAGCGGACGTTGCTCCTCGAGTTGCGCGCGCAGATCGCCCGCCGCTTCGAGGGCCGCCACGCAACCAGCGTCGGGCGCACCGCACGCGGCGAGAATGGTCATGAGCGGCTCGGGGATCTCCTGAAAATCGCGAGCGCTGCCGGGATAGGGGTCGGAAGCGCGATCGACCGTAGAGTTTGCGGCCAGCGCACGGATCCAGTCGGCGCGCTGTGTGCCGACGATCACGGGATCGCCGACGCGCGGCGCCGCGAATCCCAGCAAGTAGACGTAAGCGTTGGCGGAGTCGGGAATAAGCTCCGGTAGCGGGGCGGCGGCGAGATCGAGCGCTTCGGCATTCGGCGGCTGGTCGCGCCAGTTCACCGCGAACGCGAAGGCGTACAGCAAGACAGGCACGGCGACGATTGCGGTCGTCGCCCACATCAACCAACGCAAGGTAGTCCGCAATGCACTCATGCGGAAAACGCTAGCACATCGACGCCGGCCGGCGCATGGCGGGCCGCAAACTCGCCGTTTCCGCGTATTTCGCGTGTCGCGGTACCGCCGCGAATGGAGCGATGTTGCGGCTCGTGGCCTGGTTGACAGCGCGCTTTGCGTGGGACGTATGATCGATGCCAATGCAGGTGGAATCGCTCGAGGTGTTGGAGAAAGCGGACGTAGCGCCGGCCCAGGCGCGGGCCATCGTGCGCGCGATCGAGATCGAGATCGCCGGCGCGAAGGACACGCTTGCAACGAAACACGACGTTTTGGCGCTGAAGCAAGATGTTCAGGCGCTGCGCGGCGAGATGACCGCGCTTGCGGCCACGCTACGCGGCGAAATGGCCGCCATGCGCGGTGAGCTCAAGGCCGAGATTCATGCGACGGTGGGCGCTGTCACCCGCCAGATGTCCCTCGCGATTCTTGGCCAGATGGCGGTGATGCTCGGGTTCGCGTACTTCTTCGCCACGTATATGCGTTGACCGCCTGTGCGAGGGCGAACATCGCCCGGCGTTCCACGCGCCGCGTGGCGACTTCGACACCCCCTGCGCCGCGGCTGCCGGCACGGTAAGATCGGAACCGCCACGTTTTCCGTAGCCGGGGGGCACACCAATGAGACGCACGGCACTGCTGTGTGTGACGGCCGTCGTCGCGGCGGGGCTCGGCACCCGCGCGAACGCGCAGCACGCAACCGCGTTCGACATCCAGGACGGCAAACGCGTATTCGAGACTTCGTGCGCGAACTGCCACGGGCCAGACGGCAATCTGATCGCCGGCATCGATTTCGGCAGGGGCGTGTTTCGGCGGCCGTTCACGAACGATGAGCTCGCCGACACGATCATCGGTGGCATCCCGAACAAGCCGATGCCGCCGAATCCCGGCATGAGTAAGGAGCAGGTGCTACGCATCGTCGACTACCTGCGTTCGATGTCCGAGGGACGGGCGACGCCCGCGAACGGCGATGCCCGCCGCGGTCGCATGGTTTTCGAGGGTAAAGGCGAGTGCAGAGATTGCCACGCTGTGAATGGCACCGGCTCGAGAGTGGGCCCGGATCTCACGCGCATCGGCGCGCTGCGCCGAGCGGCCGAGATCGAGCGTTCGCTGCTTGATCCCAAAGCCGAGGTGCAGCCCGAGAATCGGTTCTACAAAGTCACGCCGAAGAATGGCAAGCCGGTCACGGGGCGATTGCTGAACCGCGACACGTTCACGGTGCAGTTGTTCGATACCGACGAGCACTTGCGTTCGTTCCGCATCGCGGACTTGAACCAGCACGGCTTCGACGAGACTCCGATGCCCGCTGCAAGCAAGAAACTCTCGCCGCAACAAATCGCGGACGTCGTAACGTATCTTTCTTCGCTGCGCGGTGAGGCCACACCATGAAAACGCTCGTCCGCACGCTCGTTCTTGCAGTCCTGGCCGCCGGCGGGCCGCTGCAGGCACAGGTCACGTTCGACCGACTATTGAACGCCGAGCGCGAGCCGCAAAACTGGTTGAGCTACTCGGCGACGATGTCGAATCAGCGCTTCAGTCGACTCGATCAGATCGACACGAAAAACGTGCGCTCGCTCGAGCTGCAATGGGTGTGGCAAGCGCGCTCGCTCGAGAAGTTCGAGGCCACCGCGCTCGTCGTGGACGGCGTTTTGTACACGGTGCAGGCGCCGAACGACGTGGTCGCACTCGACGCTGCCACCGGCCGCATGTTCTGGACGTATCACCACGAGCCTGCGCCGGATGCGCGCCCCTGCTGCGGCCGCGTGAACCGCGGTCTCGCGATCTTGGGTGACACGTTGTACATGGGCACGATCGATGCGCACCTGCTCGCGATCGATGCAAAGAGCGGGCAGGTCATCTGGGACACGAAGGTCGGCGATTCATCGAAGATGTACGCCATCACGATGGCGCCGAACATCATCAAGGACAAAGTCATTGTCGGCACGGCCGGCGGAGACATGGGCATTCGCGGCTATATCGCCGCGTACAACGCGAAAACGGGCAAGGAAGTCTGGCGGTTTTACACGATCCCGGCGCCCGGCGAGGCCGGCAGCGAAACGTGGGCTGGTGACTCCTGGAAGCAGGGCGGCGTCGCCGTGTGGAACGCCGGCGCCTACGACCCGCAGACGAACCTCGCGTTCTGGGGTACGGGCAATCCCGGTCCGGACTGGGACGGCAGGACACGCGAGGGTGACAATCTGTACAGCGACAGCGTAGTCGCACTCGACGTCGATACCGGCGAGCTGAAGTGGCACTACCAGTTCACGCCGCACGACGAACTCGACTACGACGCAACGCAAGTGCCCGTGCTCGCCGACATCGATTGGCGCGGCAAGCCGCGTAAAGTCATGCTCTGGGCGAACCGCAACGGCGTCATGTACGTGCTCGATCGCGTGACGGGCGAATTCCTCACGGGCAAGGCGTACGTGAAAAACAACTGGTTGGCGGGCTTCGACGCCAAGGGCCGGCCGCAACGCGTGCCCGGCATGGACGTCACGAAGGAACCAAAGCTGTTCCGCCCGCACGTGCATGGCGCTATCAACTGGGCGCCGACGTCGTTCTCGCCGCGCACCGGCCTGTACTACGTGGCGCACTGGGAGAACTCAGGAATAGTCGCGCAGGAAGGCGTGTTCCCGCAGCCCGTCGGCATCAATCGTCGCCAGACGGCGATGGGGCAGACGAACCTCGACCCGTTCTTCAACAATGACGACGAAGCCTACGGCGTGATCCGTGCGTACGATCCGAACACGCTCGATCCGAAGTGGGAGTACCGCATGGCGGACATCACCTGGGGCGGCGTGCTGTCGACCGCGGGCGATCTCGTGTTCGGCGGCGGTCGCGAAGGCTATCTGCTGGCGCTCGACGCGCGCAGCGGCGAGCTCTTGTGGCGTTCGTCGCTCGGCGGACAGATCAACAGCGCGCCGATGACTTTCGCCGTGAACGGCAGGCAGTACGTTGCGATTGCCGCGGGCAGTGCGTTGTTCGCGTTTGCCTTGTCCTCGGGCGGGCCAGGCACGGCGCGCTAGTCATCGAGCCGCTATGATGGCGACTCTCTCAAACGAAGAAGCCCATGGCGAAGCTGCTGAACGGCATCACGGCGTTCGTTCGACGCACGTTCGTCCCGAAACCCGATCAGTGGCCCTTCATTCGGGGTGACTACGACGTTATCGACGCAGCGGCGCCGGTCGTCGTGGTTCTAAGTAACGATCGAGCCTCCGGCAACGAGTTCATCGCCAAGCCGCCCCCAGGTCTCTGTATGTTGGCGCGACTACATTCGGCCGGCGATGCCGCCAAACTGTTGCGCGCGGTGGCCGCGAATCTGTCGATCCAGACCTTGATCTGCGCCGCTGAGAATCCGGGCCAACAGCCGTTGGCAGCCGCTTTGCTGAAGCTCGGCCGCGGCGACGAAGTGCCGGGTGGGCCCCTCGGTTCTCTGATGAACACCATCGCGTCTCAGCTCGAGCGGGCGGAGCTCGATGCTCTGCGCGAGCGCGTCGACTTCGTCGACATGCTTGCGTGTAGCGACACAGCAAAAATTGGGGCGAAAGTTGCGACTGCGCGAAGCGCGGTACATCAAGCGAACGCCGGTTTCGTGACGCGTGCTACCGCCGGGGGCGCTGAACGGCTAATCGTGCCCAGGGACCTGCCGAACGACACGCTGCCAGACAAGACCGGGCGCTTTCGCATTCGCCTCGAAGAGCATTCGATCGTGGTCGATCACATCGACACCAAAGAGCGCCTGGTGCGAGTTATCGAGGGTAAGACCGCACGGGACATCTGCTTGACCCTGATCCGCAACGGCTGGGTGAGCCGGCTCGATCACGCCGCTTACCTCGGCCGGGACCTGGCTCGCGCAGAGCTTGCGCTGCGCAACGGCCAGCCCTTCACTCCCGATAGCACCGAACCGCTTCGAGACGACGCACGCACGGCTCCGGAACGTTGAGCATGGCGAACGGTCGCGACGCCAATTCTGGACATCAGAAGTTCGGTACGTTCGGCGGGGTGTTCACGCCGAACGTGCTCACGATTCTCGGCGTCATCATGTTCTTGCGTTTCGGCCAGATCACAGGCCAGGCGGGCATTGTCCAGGGTCTGCTGATCCTGCTCGCCGCCAAGCTGATTACGTCTCTTACCGCCGTCTCGCTTGCGGCCATCGCGACCAACACGCGCGTGAAGGCGGGCGGTGCCTACTACCTCATCAGCCGCAGTCTCGGAGTGGAGTTTGGCGGCGGAATCGCGTTGGTGTTCTACCTCGCCCAGGCCATCTCGGTCGCTATGTATGTAATCGGCTTTGCCGAAGCGGTCACGGCAACCTTTCCAAGTCTCGGTTTCACGGGGCGCGAGGTCGCATCCGTAGCGAACATCGCCGTTTTTGCCGTCGTGATCGTCGGCGCCGGCTGGACGATCAAGGTGCAGTACGGAATTCTCGCGGTGCTAGTGATCGCGTTGGTGTCGTTTGCGATGGGCGCGGTCCACGATTTTTCGCCGGAGCTCCTCGCGGCGAACTGGCGCTCAGACTACGCGCCAGGTCAAGACATCGTCACGATGTTCGCCCTGTTCTTTCCCGCAGCTACGGGCATCATGGCCGGCGCCAACATGTCGGGAGACTTGCGTGACCCTGCAAAGTCGTTACCGCTCGGCACGTTCGCGGCCATCGGGGTTACCGGGCTCGTCTACCTGCTCCTGATCGTGGCACTCGGCGGTAGCGCGGACCGCTCGACGCTCCTGACCAACAGCTTCGTCATGCACGACATCGCCGTGTGGCCGAGCTTGATCGTGGCTGGTGTATTCGCGGCGACTCTGTCGTCTGCGCTTGGCAGCATGCTGGGTGCGCCGCGAATTCTGCAGGCCTTCGCCCGCGACGGCGTTTTTCAGAAGCTCAAGTTCCTCGGCAAAGGCAGTGGCACCTCCGATGAGCCGCGGCGCGCCGTCGTGCTTACGGCACTCGTGAGTCAGGCGGCGATCTCGCTCGGAGATCTCAACGCGATCGCGCCCATCATCACGATGTTCTTCATGGTCACCTATGGCACGTTGAACATCGCCTGCTTCTATGAAGGCTACTCACACAATCCGAGCTTCAGGCCGCGGTTTCGCTACAGCCATTGGACGCTCGCGCTTGCAGCGGCTTTGGGTTGCGCGGTCGCGATGTTCCTCATGGACGCGTTGTGGGCTATCGCGGCGCTGGTTGCGGTAGGCGCGCTCTACGCGGCCATCCAGGGAATCGGCGTGCGCGCACGTTGGGGCGACGTGCGCAGTGGAGTCGCGTTCGAGCGCGCACGAAAAGCGCTACTGCGCCTGGAACGGCAGCCGATACATCCGAAGAACTGGCGGCCGATTGTCCTGGCGTTACGCGGTGCGTCCGGTCGCCACCAAATAGCCGAGTACGGTTACTGGCTCACGGCGGGTAAGGGCGTGCTGTCCATCGGCCAGGTCATTACCGGTGAAGTCGACGATCGCCTGGACCGCGGCTACCAGGCGGAACGCATGCTCCGGCAAGCGATTAGCAAGGAGGGCCTCGAGGCCTTCCCGGCCGTCGTCATCGACGACGATGTGCTCGAAGGCGTGAAGGCTCTGCTGCAGTGTCACGGCGTCGGCGGCATCCGGCCGAACACCGTGGTGCTTGGCTGGAGCGATGACATCGACGATCTCGGAAGCTTCACCGATGTACTGCGACTTGCCGCCCACCTGCGCCGCAACATTGTCGTCATCAAGCGCGAGCAGCAACGCGAGCCGTGGAGCGTCGCGGCCGGCGACATCCACATCTGGTGGCATGGTCGTCGCAACGGCCCCCTGATGCTGATTCTGGCTCATCTTCTGGCGCAGAACCCGGAGTTTCGCGATCGCCGCTTTTGCTTGATTCAAGTCGTTCCGGAAGAGGCTGCGCGTGAGTCTGCTCACGAGCATTTGAGCGACATCACGAAACGGGCACGTGTCGACGCCGAGCCGGTGACGGTCGTATCCGACAGCTTGCACGAAGCCGTCGTGAATACGTCGCGCACGGCGGCGCTCGTCTTGTTCGGCTTTCAGCCGCCAGAGGGCGGTGACCACATTCGATTCTTTCAAGAGATGGAGGTGCTGACGAACGGCCTGTCCGACGTCATGCTCGTCCATGCGTCACAGGATCTTGATCTGGATTCGTAGCACGAGCCCATACTGGCGCAGAGGCTCTAGCGTGGCGTCAGTCGGTTCAGCTTGTCGTCGACTTGACCTACGTGAGCGGCCACCGAATTGGCGTTCTCTTCGAGTTTGGCGAGTACCGTCTTCTCCGTCGTATCGACGCGCATGAGAAGGTCCACGCGGACCGCCTCGACCGCCGCTCGCAGTCCCGCCGTCTCTTCCTGCAAACGGCTCCCCAGTTCAGTGAAGCGCGAGGCTTCAGCTCTGTCTGCCAATTCCCGCTGGGCTTCGAGGTCGCGCGCTGATCGGCGGCTCTCCACCAGGGCGGATGTACGCACGGCCAGCGCATAGATGGCGAAGAGTGCGACCAGCACCAACGTGGCGCCGAGCAGTATCAGCCCGAGGGGGCCGTCCACACGGAACGCCAGCAGGTTGAGCGACGCCGACGTCGTGAGCAGGCTCCAGTTGGCCACCGCAAAAAAGCAGAGCAGCACGAGGGCAACGAGGGTCAGCCAAGAGAGTATTTTCATGGGCATGTCCTTCGATCGCGCATTGGCGTGAAGTTTAGATGCCGAGCGACGCGCTTGTCTTGGTCAATCCAGATGCTGCGGCTCAAAAGCCGTAGTGAAAACGAACGCCGACGAGGGCCGATTGCCGCGGGTCGTCGGGCCCCGCGTGGAGACCGCTGCGTCGAAATCTCTGCGCAGAAAGTGTCAGGTGCATGGCGGAATTGATCGCCCAGCGGCCGAACGTCGGGTCGTTCACGCCTGCCGATAGGAATGTGTCGTCGTGTCGTAGCGCGCACGGCCGATTGCGGCGTGGTCATCACCCGTCCGTGCGTCGACATAGCTCGTCGCGGCGGAACGGCCGGGCGGATTGAACACCAAGGCCGCCTCCATGCCGCGTTTGGCGAAATCCAGCAGAGATCCGCGACTACGTTCGCGAGCGTGCCTGGCGGCGCGTCACCAAGATCGGCAGGACCGAAGTCGAGGACGGCTCCGCCGGTCAAGCGGTCGTGAGTTGCTTCGACCTTGAAGTGTACGCGGTCGCGACCGAAGCCTACTCCGCTCGTGCCGTCGAAGTGCTCCGCGGTCAGCTGCGCGAAACTCACCCACGTAACGTCGCCGCCTTGCTGTGCCGCTGCCTTCACCCAGGGGGCAAGTATGGCGATGCCCAGGGCGATTGGGAGCGCGATCGCGGACTGCGCCGCAATCAGAACACGAGATTCAGAACTGAGATGGAAACGATCAGGTACAGCACGGTCATAGGAGCGCCGGCTCGCATGAAATCGACTACGCGATAGCCTCCCGGTCCGACGATGAGCGCGTTCACCTGATGCGTGGGAATGAGGAACGAGTTCGAGGTCGAGATCGCCACCGTCAATGCGAACATGGCCGGGTTAGCGCCGGTGGCTACAGCGAGGTTGATGGCAATCGGTACGAGCAGCACCGTAGCGCCCACGTTCGATACGACGAGGGTGAGCGCCGTGGCCATGATGGCGAGCAGAGATTGAAGGGCGATCGCGGGGACGCCGCCGCTTACGGCCAGTACGTGCAGCGCGACGTAGTTGGCGGCGCCGGAAGTCTCCACCGCGTGGCCCAGCGGCAGCAACCCAACGAGCAGGAACACGGACCGCCAACTCACGGCGCCATATGCCTCGTCGATCGTTAGAACTCCCGCCAACACCATTCCCACGGCGCCAGTCATCAACGCGAGGGGCAGTACGATCGGCGTGAAAAGGACGAGTCCCAACGACAGCACCAGAAACGCGAGTGCTAGCGACGCTTTGTAGGGGCTGCGCGGCGTACGCGCATAGTTCACGGTGACGATGACGAAGTCCCGATTCTTTTCGAGGCGCGCCAGATCCTCCCAGCGGGTGTGGCAGACGAGCGTATCGCCGGCCTGGAAAGGTACGGTTTGTAGGCCGCTGGTGAGGGGCACTCCGGCGCGAATGATGCTGAGCAGTCCGAGTCCATGCGTCTTTCGCAGGCGCAACTCCCGGACCGTTTTGCCGATGATGTCCGAGTCCGGCGGGACCACGAGTTGCGCGACGCCCGCAATCGCTCGCGACAGTAGAGGACGGAAGGCCTGGAGTTTGGGGCGCAACACTAAGTTGCCGGCCGCGATGAACCGCTTTAGATCTGCGGTCTGCGCGATGACCGCGATGGTGGCGGGCGCGGCAAGTACTGCTTCCATCGGGAGCGATACGATGGTTCGTCCGAGGTACTGCGAGGCAACGATCTTTGCGTCGAATTCCCGTTGAATGCTGCGGACATCACGCCCCACTAGCGGGCTTCCGACCGGAATCTCGAGCTCGCGTATCGCGGCGTCGATGCCGTGCACTCGGCGCATGTAGAGCGCCGTGCCTGCGCCGCGAGTGGTTGAGCGAACGCTGCCCTTGGGCAGCACGTAGCGACCTGCGAGGAGAAAATACCCGATGCCAGTGGCGACCAGTGCCAGCCCAATGGGCGCGACGGCAAACAAGCCGAAATGCGGGAGCACCAAATCGTGCGGCAAGGATTGGTTGGCGTGGTCGAGGAGGTCGTTGAGCATTATGAGTGGGCTCGATCCGACCATCGTCACCGTGCCGCCAAGAATTGCGCAAAACCCCATCGGCATGACGAGACGTGCCATCGGCACGCGCGTGCTCGCGGAGATCCGGGCCGTCACAGGAATTAGGAGCGCAGCGGCGGCGACATTCACCATGAAAGCCGACACCAGGGCCGCCGTGGCGCATATGAGTGCCATGATTCGCTTCTCGGCGCGACCGCCAAGGCGCAGCAGAGCGCGGGCGACCTGTTCCATCACTCCGGTTCTGTCGAGCCCGCCGCCGATGATCATGACAGCGATCAGCGCGACGACTGAGTTGCTCGACAAACCCGAGAAGAGCACATCGGGGCTCAGCAACGTTCGTAAGCCGGGGAGAAAGCTGAGCAACCCGAGTAACGTCATGATCAACATGGCGGTCACATCGACTCGCAGCCATTCGGTCGCGAACAGAAACACGGCAAGCACGACGATCGCCAGGACGATCGCCATCTCCGTGGTCAATGAGGGTAGATGCTCCATCGCGATAGCAACGATTGCTCCACGCGGCCCGCGTCAATGATACGGTAGTCTTCTGCGCGCTCACCGGCCAATCGGAAAGGCCTGGGGTTGGGTGACGATCTGCTGAAACATCCACCGATCTCGACGAGGGGCCTATTATCGAACAGGGTGTGGAGCGGGTGGATCACACTCTCTCGCCGGAGAGCATCACAGTCATCGGCGGCGAGATCGAGAGCATCGTGTTGAACCGGGCGTTGCAGTGGCACGCTGAACGACGTGTGTTCCGCAACGGGAACAAGACCGTGGTCCTGAAGTAGCGGGTTTGCCCGGATCGAGACGCTATGCCACGCAAGAAATCCTCCCGCAACCCGGCGTCACTGAAGGTGGTACGTGCTGATGGATCGACACGTACTGCGCGACGCCAACGTGTGGCGCGAACCCGGGAGCGTGCTCTTTTTCCCGTTGTAGTTGAGTTTCTGCGCGGGACCGTAACGCCGCGGCCTGCAAGTCTCGTGAGATTGTACGAGTGCGGCCAGTGGTTGGCGCAGCATCGAGCCGACCGTGTCACGCTGGTCGGACACGCTAACAAGCGTGATGACGGCGAGTCCGCAGGCGCACTCGCAGGTGCGCGGGTCAAAGCGGTGACGCGGCTGCTGACGTTGCTCGGAGGCCGGTCGTCACAACTGGTTCCGATTGCATCTGTGCGCCTGCATTCAGTGTTGATCGGCTCCACCCATGCGGACCGCATGCGCCGCCGCGTCGTAGTGATTTTCCGGCACGAACCGCCGAGCCAGTCACTCCGCCGGCCGATGCGCCGTGCGGCCGGCGCGGTGCAGCAGTCGCGACGGCGCCTCGCACTGGCGCGGACCTCGTGAGCGGGTTCACCGGATTGGACTGGCACGGCGTGGCCGTGCTTGCCGGAATGGTCGCGGTGTTCGTCGTGATGGCGCGTGATCGCGTGCCGATCACCGTCGTAAGTCTCAGCATCATTGCCCTACTGGCGCTCGGTCTTCAGATTTTTCCGTACCAGAGCCCACGGGGCGCGCTCAAACCCAGCGATTTCTTTACGGGTTTCGGGCACGAGGCCTTGATCGCGATTTGCTCTCTGATGATTTTGGGGCGCGGGCTCGCGGTAACGGGCGCCCTCGAGCCGCTGTCGCGGTTACTGGCTTTGCTGTGGAAGCGCAGTTCCACCCTTGCGATGTTCGCCGTGCTCATTAGCTGTATTTTGCTCAGCGGTATCTTGAACGACACGCCAATCGTCGTGCTGATGACTCCGGTGTTGATGAGCCTCGCGGCGCGCACGGGTTCCTCGCCGGCTCCGCTTTTAATGCCGATGAATTTCGCGGTCCTGATCGGTGGCACGGCAACAGCTATCGGAACTTCCACGAATTTACTGGTCGTTTCGCTGGCCGCGGATCTCGGCGCTGCTCGCTTCAGTATGTTCGACTTCACCCCGTTGGTCGCGATGGCGGCCTTGCCGGCGTTGCTGTATCTGCTGATCGTTGCGCCACGTCTACTGCAGCGCGGAGATCGCGTCGCCGAGCCAACGAAGCGCCGGTTCGCCTCGGTATTGCGAGTGATGCCGGGGGGCTATGCCGATGGGCATACGGTCAGCGAGCTTCGCAAAAGGTGTCCGGCGGTGGTGTTTCGCGAGATCCAAAACGTCGCGAGACGAACGCTCGCGAGACTGCCGACAACCGATGTGTTGGCGGGCTACCACCTGCACATCACCGGTTCGCATGACGATTTGAAGGAGTGTGAGCGCCTGCTGGGCGGTTCCTTGTGCCCGGACGAGCATCTCGAAATGGGTCCGCCCGTGGCCGCAACGCAGCACGATGACCTGCATCTCGTGCAGTTGATCGTCTCAGCGGATTCCGTCTACGTCGGCCGCCGGCTAGGCGACTTGCGCCTATCGACGGAGTACGGGCTCCTGCTGCTGGCTGCGAATCGCGGTTCGGAGGCTGCCGCCAGCTCCGACGTGCGCGACTGGCTCGTGCATGCTGGTGACGTGCTGCTCGTTCAGGGCTCCACGCACGACATCGAGGCGGCGAAAGCAGACACCGACTTGCTTGCCCTCGATGGCGTAGTCAGCCTACCGCGTACTCGCAAAGCGCCAGTCGCAATCGGCATCATGTTGGCGGTGGTGGGCGTCGCCGCCACAGGTCTCGCCCCCATCGCCGTTGCGGCGCTCGTCGGCGCGGTGTTGATGTTGCTGACCCGCTGCGTGCTGCCGCGCAACCTCGGTAGAGCCATGAGCGCGGAGGTTATCCTGCTGATTCCTGCGAGCTTGGCGATGGGCAAGGCACTCACCGTGACGGGCGGTGCCGACTGGATGGCCAACCTGTTCCTCGATGTCGCGGGGGGATTACCCATTCGGTTCGTGCTTGCCGCCGTTATCGCTTTGATGTCGATCATGACGAACTTCATCTCGAACAACGCTGCGGCTGTGATCGGTACGCCGATCGCCGTTGCCGTTGCGCACGAACTCGGCGCTCCCCCGGAGCCGTTCGCTCTTGCGGTGCTGTTAGGGTGCAATCTTTGCTTCGCGACACCCTTCGGCTATCAAACCAACCTGATCGTCATGAGCGCAGCGGGTTATCGATTCGCGGATTTCATTCGCGTTGGTCTTCCGCTCACCCTGCTCATGATCGTGGCATACGCGCTGATTCTGCCGATGTGGTACGGCCTATGACCCTCGCGTCACGCCCGGACGTTGGTGTTCTTATCGCTTGGCCTGAACGCGCCGCGGTGCCCACGGCGATATCCCATTTTGTTTTCGGGCGTTCAGCGCCTTGACGAACTGGTCCGCCGCGCATCGAACCTCGGTTTCTACTTGATATTCATTTCCATCATTCATTTCATACCTCCGCTTGTTTCCAAGGAGTCGAGCGATTGCGACAGCCGGAGCTTTTCAGCGCAGCGGGTTACAGAACCCGCCATAGCGAGCGGCTTTGCGTCAAGACGTGCAGACGGCGATGTCTGGCGGGGGTGGCCACGGTGGGCCACCTGCTCGAGCACTAGTTGCACGTTTTATGAGGTAATTTGCAACCTCATGATTATATTAGCAAAGAAAGCATGCTAATGCAACCCGAGGCACTGGGGATGGCAGTGGCGTCAGATCAAAACACGCACGATGACTAATCGCGAACGGCCGGCAATATGCGGCGATTGGGCCTGGCACGCGGTGGCGGCTTGGCCCCTCCACGCCGTAGCATCCGGTTGAACTCAAAGAGGAGACTTCCATGAGATTGTTCGTAGCGTTTGCAGCCGTACTGCTCACAGCGTTATCGCCGATAGCGGGAATGGCGCAGACGGAGCTTCCTGCGATCCTTGCGAGCCAAGCTCGCCCGCAGGCAGATCGCGACCAGGACCCGCGGCGGCACCCGGCTGAGTTCATCGAGTTCCTGGGCATCAAATCCGGCGACCACGTGGCAGACCTGCTAACCGGCGGCGGCTACTGGACGCGCATTCTCGTGCCGCTCGTGGGCCCGAGCGGCAAGGTGTACGCAGGCAACAATCCGTTCTTCGCCCGTTTCTACACGGATGCGTTCAATGCACTGCTGGCCGAGCCGGCGTTCAAAGGCGTCGTGCGCATCGACGGCCCCGTCGATAAGCTCGCGCTGCCAAGCGACGGGTCGCTCGACGCTGTGCTGATGGTCATGGCGTACCACGACATCTTCCTGACGGACGAGGATCGTGGTGCGCTCAACAAGAAGGTATTCGCGGCACTTAAGCCCGGCGGCGTATACGGCATCATCGACCATGAAGCCGGCGCCGGTGCTGGCGCGACCAAGATTCAGGCCATGCACCGCATCGAGAAGAAGGTCGTCGTGGACGAGGTTCAGGCGGCGGGATTCAAGCTGGCCGGCGAGGCTAGTTTCCTGGCCAATCCGGCCGACGATCACTCCGCGAAGATCTTCGACCCCAGCATTAGCGGCAAGACGGACCGCTTCGTGCTGAAGTTCGAGAAGCCGCGCAAGTAGCGTTCGGCGTCAGGCGTACGGAACGGCGAGCAGCCGCTCGCCGCTCCGCATGTCGTTCTCGAGCAGCTCGAGTAGCGCGCGAGCAGCCGGACCCGGTTTCCCGTCGCCGATCGGCTTACCGTCCCACTCGACGATCGGCGCCACTTTGATCGAGCTGCCGATCAGCAGCATCTCCCGCGCGGCGCGACCGTCCGCGAGCGGAACGTCGCAGACCTCGACGCCGGTCAGCAGGCCGCGGCCGACGAGCGAGCGTGCAAGATCGAGCAACCGCAACGATGTGCAACCGCGCAACACCTGCTCGAACTTCGGGTGGCGCAGCACGCCGTCCCGCGTGACGAATGCCACGTTCATGTTCGAGCTTTCGCCGACGTTGCCGGCCGCGTCGATGAACACGCCGTTGTCGAGACCAGCTGCTTTCGCTTCCATCTGCATCAGGACGTTCGGTAAATAGTTCGTCGCCTTCGTGATCGCGTACAGCGGCGGCTTGATTGGATACGTGGTGGTCATGACCCGAAGCCCGTCGGTGTACCACCGCTCCGGATACGCAAGACCATCGAACACCATCACGAAGAAGCCTGGTTCTGCGCTGGCGGCCGGGACGAACTCGAAGCTGCCAGGCCCGGATGAGAGCCAGTAGCGAATCGCGCCGTCACGCAACCCGCTGACGGCCGCGGTTCGCACGATGATGTCGCGCAGCTCGGCGCGCGGGCTCGGCACTTTCAGACGCGAGCGCTCCGCCGAGCCGAAGAACCGGTCGAGATGCGCCTCGAGGTCGTAGATCTTGCCGCCCACGAGCGCAGCCGTGTCGAAGATGCCGTGGCCGCGGTGCACCATGTGGTCATCGAATGGAATGACCATGAGCGCTGGATCCGTGACGATGCCGGCGAGCTGACTCGAATAGAACGCGGCGAATTTCACCGGCTGGCGATCACGCACGCCGCGGAGCGCGGCCAGCACCGCCTCCGCATCGAGCGACCGCACATTCGGCTCTGATTGCGCCATACGCGAACTCTAGCACTCCGCGCGCAAGCTCCCGCGTTTGCGTCGAGAGTGCGGGTACTACCTTTCGGAGCGCGTCTGCGCGCAGCATACGGGTTCGTTGGAGGACCACGGTATGCGACAACTGCTGGAAGATGCCGCGCAACGCGCGAGCCGTTATCTCGAATCGCTTGCCGATCGCGCGGTGCGACCGGAACCTGCGGCCGTGCAGCGGCTCGCGGAGCTAGACGTCGCGCTGCCCGCAGAGGGCATGCAGGGTGCGGAAGTGCTGAAGTTGCTCGACGAGCACGTTGGTCCTGCGACGATGGCGATGGCGGGCCCACGCTTTTTCGGATTCGTGATCGGTGGCGCGCTACCTGCGACCCTCGCCGCGAATTGGCTCGCGACGGCCTGGGACCAGAACACCGGCTTGTACCGCTCGACGCCCGGCACGAGCCATCTCGAGCAGGTCGCGCTCGCGTGGCTGAAGCAGCTGTTCGGCTTTCCGGCGAGCACCGCCGGCGCGTTCGTGACCGGCGGGACGATGGCGAATTTCACCGCCCTCGCGGCGGCGCGTCGCGCAGTGCTCCAGCGCGTGGGCTGGGCAGTCGACGCGGACGGGTTATTCGGCGCTCCGCCCATCACCGTGCTAGTAGGGGCGGAGGCGCATCCAACCTTACTGAAGTCGCTGGGGCTGCTTGGCATGGGCCGTAACCGCGTGGTGCGCGTGCCGGTCGACGCGCAAGGCCGCATGCGCGCCGATGCGCTGCCGACGATCAAAGGGCCGGCGATCCTCTGTTTGCAGGCCGGCAACGTGAACACCGGCGCATTCGATCCGTTCGAACCGCTGATTGCTGCGGCGAGAGACGCCGACGCGTGGGTCCACGTCGACGGTGCGTTCGGACTGTGGGCGGCCGTCGCGCCAAGCCGTGCTCACCTGACGGCAGGCATCGCACGCGCCGATTCGTGGGCCACCGACGCACACAAGTGGCTCAACGTTCCTTACGACTCCGGGCTCGCATTCGTGCGCGATGCCGATGCACTGCGCGGTGCGATGGCGATCAGCGCCGAGTATCTGCCCACGGATTCGCCGCAGCGCAACCCGTCGGACTTCACACCCGAACTCTCGCGGCGTGCGCGTGGCGTCGAGGTGTGGGCGGCGCTGCTGTCGCTGGGACAAAAGGGGGTCACGGAGCTGATCGAGCGCAACTGCCGGCAGGCGCGGCGCTTCGCAGAAGTGCTGTCAGATGCCGGCCATCGCATTCTCAACGACGTGGTGCTGAATCAGGTGCTGGTGTCGTTCGGCTCGGCCGAGACGACACTGAAAGTCATCGATGCGATCCAGGAAGACGGCACCTGCTGGGCCGGCAACACCCTGTGGCAGGGGTCCACAGCCATGCGCATCAGCGTGTGCAGCGCCGCGACCACCGACGCCGACGTCGAGCGTAGCGTTGCGGCGATGATCGTGGCGGCGGAGCGCACCAGCGGCCGATGAACCCGTCCTTAAAGTCCAGCGAATCCGCCGCTCAACGCGACGGCGTGGCCGACCCCCGTCGCGGGTCGTCCAGCAGAAAGGCGAGCGCGTCCGCGCATGGCTGCGTGACCTTCAGCGACAGCAGGTCGTCGGCGCGCGTCTTGCCCAGGTTCACGGCCGCGATTGGCTTGCCGGCTTCCGCCATTGCTCGCGCGAAGCGGTAGCCAGACAGCACCATCAACGACGAACCTACGATCAGCATTGCGTCCGCGCACTCGAGTGCATTGAACGCGAGTTGCACACGCTCGCGCGGCACGTTCTCGCCGAAGAACACGACGTCCGGTTTCAAGAGTCCGCCGCACGTTTCGCACGTGGGCACGTCGAAGGCGGCGAAGTCGACGCCGTCGAGATCGGCATCGCCGTCGGGCGCGGCGAACGCGTCGAGCTCGGCGAAACGTGGATTCCGGCGGACCATTTCGGCCTGCAGCTCCGCGCGCGGAGAGCGGCGCTCGCACTGCATGCAACGCACGACATCGGCGCGGCCGTGCAAGTCGATCACGTGAGTGCTGCCTGCTGACTGGTGCAGGCCGTCGACGTTCTGAGTCACGATCTGTTCTATTCGGCCGCGCTGCTCGAGCGCCGCGAGCGCATGGTGGGCCGCGTTCGGTTGCGCGCCGCGCAGTCGCTGCCAGCCGATGAGGCCGCGCGCCCAGTAGCGCTTACGCGTGTGCTCATTCGCGACGAAGTCCTGGAATGTCACCGGCTGCGCGCGTTTCCATTCGCCGTCGGCGTCGCGGTAATCCGGGATGCCCGAACCGGTGCTACAGCCCGCCCCGGTAAGCACGAACAGCCGTTCGTGGCGACCGATGAATTCGCGCAGCGCGGTGGTCAAATGGCCAGTGCAACGAGTGTACGTGCCGCCCGACGCCGCCTGCGCTTCACTTCACGGCATTACTTCGCGCGGCCGGTATATCCCTGCGCCAGCAGCGGAATCGCGACGACCTGGTTGCGTGCGCTCGGTGTGCCCCAGTCGCCGTAGAAGACGATGCCGAACAGCGTCTTCTTGTCTTTGCCGCCGATGGCAACGCCGTGCATGCCTTCCGGCCCCGGGATCGAGCCCAGGAATTCGCCTTTCGGCGAGAACACGTCGGCCGACTTACCGGTCGCCACGTAGATACGTCCTTCCGCATCGACAGCCGAGCCGTCGCCACCCTGGCCGCCTTGCAGCTTGCCGAAGTCGCGCTGGTTCTTGAGTGAGCCGTCGGCTTGCACGTCGAACGCGACCAGCACGCCGCCGTTGGTGACGTACAGCACTTTTTCGTCGGGGCTCAGGATGATGCCGTTGGCGCCGGGCACGTCGCCGTACTTCGTGAACACGCCCTGTGGGTTCGCATAGAACACGCCCGAGCCGCACACGGCGAGATAGACGCCGCCGCGTGCGTCGGCCATGAGGTCGTTCACGACGCCGCCGGTGCACTCGAGCGGCTCGCCTTGGTACGTGCTCGCGAACATCTTGCGTTGTGGCTCGAGCTGCTCGATGCCGGCGCCGAGGCCGCGCACGGCGAGGAACAACGCGCCGTTCTTGCTGCGCGACACGGCGCCGCCGGTATTTGTTTTGTCGAAGATCACGGTCGCGAGGCCCGTCGCCGGGTCCACGCGCATGACGTTGCCGGCGTCGTTGTTCGCGATCAGGATCGAGCCGTTGTCGGCGGCAATCGGGCCGTCGGCATTGTTGCCTTCCCAGGCCCACACGACCTTCCAGCTTTGTCCCGCGGCGATCACGCCGGGGATCGCGGCCGGAGTCGGAAGCGCGGGAGCGGGCGGCGGCGCCGTATTGGCCGCGGCAGCGCTGTCGCCGCCGATACGGAACGGCTTCGGCGGTGTTTTGCACTTGGCGGCTACTGCCGCGAATCCCGAGTTTTGCCAAGCCTGCTGGCCGTGGCCGCGATCGAACTCGGAAGACGGTTTCTGGGCAACTGCGACGGCGGCGGTGCAGCCGAAAACAACAGCAGCGACGAGCGTGACTTTCATCGTGAGACCCCCCAAGGGTTCGCGTTTTTTCGTGTGCGCCGGAGTGTAGCGCAGCGTCGGGGTACCCCCTATGGGTGTCGGCGCTACCCGCTAGCATTCGCGGTAACCCATGTAGAATCCGGTCGTTCTAACAACTCGAACGGTTAGGGGGGAATGGCAATGCTAAAGAAAATCCTATTGGCCGCCGTCTGTGCGCTCACGCTCAGCGCAGCGGCGCTGGCGCAGGACGCCAAGACCGTTATCGCGAGCGCCCAGGCGGTGCTCGGCAACGTCAAGTCGATCACTTACTCTGGTTCGGCACGTGACGTCGCGTTCCAGCAGTGCGGCGCAAATGCGACCGCGCTGGTGTGTCATGGCACGCACGACCCGATGCGGCCGATCACGGGCTATGTGCGAGTGATCGATCTCGGCGCGCCCACAACGCGTCACACCGGCACCACGATGAACTTCGGCCCCGGCGGCTCGACGACGATTACGCCGGCAACGTTCTTCCAGCAGGTGACGGCGCAGCAGGCGGATGTCTCGCAGCCGTGGGCGCAATCGCTCGATCTGTACATCACGCCATGGGGCTTCTTGAAGGGCGCGGCCGAGAACAACGCTACTGCGAGCCGCAAGAGCGAAGGCGGCAAGAGCTACACGATGCTGTCCTGGAGCCCGAAGGTGAAAGCGCCGTCGGGTAAGAGCTACACGGTGAACGGCTACGTGAACGGCGACAACCTCGTCGAGCGCGTCGAGACGTGGGTCGGCGAGACGATCATGGGCGACATGCACGTCGTCGCGACGTACACCGACTGGCGCGACTTCGGCGGCGTGATGGCGCCGGTGGAGATCAAGCAGACGCGTGGCGGCTGGCCGTTCTTTGAAGTGGACGTCACGAACGCTCGCGCGAATCCGTCAGATCTAGCATCGCTTGCGTCCGCGCCGGGCACTCCGCCGGGCGGTCCGCCTCCGGCGGGCGCGCTGACCGTCACGACCGAGAAGCTCGGCGACGGCTTGTACCGACTCACGACGGGACCAGGCAGCTACGATTCGCTCGTCGTCGAGTTCAAGAGCTACGTCATGATGCTGGAAGCGGGCCAAAGCATCGCCCGCGGCTCGGCCTACGTCGCGGAGACGAAGAAATTGTTCCCGACGAAGCCGATTCGCTACGTCATGGTCACGCATCCGCACTCCGATCACACGGGCGGATTGCCTGCGCTGGTGGCCGACGGTGCCACTATCATTGCGCAAGCCAACAGCAAAGAGTTCTTCGAGCGCGCGCTGAACACGCCGCGCACGTTGCTCGATGACGTGCTGGCGAAGACCCCGAAGCGGGCGAAGGTTGAAGTCGTGGATGAGAAGCGCGTGTACACGGACGGCACGCGGACGGTGGAGTTCTACCACATCTATCCCGCACCGCACTCGAACGCCTTGCTGATCGCCTACATCCCGAAGGAGAAGATCATTTTCCAGGGTGACTTCTCGGTTGTCCCGGGGGAGCGAGCGAACGATCACGTCCGCGCACTCGTGCCGGCGCTCGAGAAGCTGAAGCTCACGGACTTCGATCGCTACATCAACGTCCACGTGTCTGCGGCACCGCAGCACAAGGCAGATGTTTGGCAGGCGATGGGCCGTTAAAGCTGGGGTATATTCGGTGGTAAGCGCCCGACTGAGCGGCGCGTGAGTCACAAATACTGGAGGGAGGCACTGCATGTGCGACCAAGACCATTTTGAAGAGGATATGAAGAAGTACACGCGACGCGACATGGGCGTGCTCGCGGCCGCTGTCGGCGTCGCGTTCGCGTTGCCGCGCGCGGCGAATGCCGTCGATGTGAAAGAGAGCGAAGTCACGATCAAGACCCCGGACGGCGAGTGCGACGCGTATTTCGCGGCGCCGACCACGGGCGCTCACGCAGCGGTGCTCGTGTGGCCGGACATCTTCGGGTTGCGCCCGGCGTTCCGGCAGATGGGCAAACGCCTCGCCGAGTCCGGCTACGCCGTGCTCGTCGTGAATCCGTTCTACCGCACCAAGCACGCGCCGACGGCGTCGAACGGTGCACAGACGCCGATTCCGGATGTCGTACCGCTCGCGCAGACGCTGAATGCGACCACGCACACGACGGATGCGAAGGCGTTCATCGCGTGGCTGGATGGTCGGTCGGAAGTGGACAAGCGTAAGAAGGTTGGCACCACCGGCTACTGCATGGGCGGCCCGATGGTCTTGCGCACAGCCGCGGCCGTACCGAACCGCGTTGGGGCGGTGGGTTCGTTCCATGGCGGCGGTCTCGTAACGAAGGCTCCGGACAGCCCGCATCTCTTGATTCCGCAAATGAAGGCGAGCTTCTTGATCGCCGTCGCGGAGAACGACGACATGCGCGAGCCCGAGGTGAAGGACGTGCTGAAGGCGGACTTCGCGAAGGCAAAATTGGCGGCCGAGATCGAGGTGTACCCGGCTGCTCACGGCTGGTGCCCACCGGACACGACCGTCTATAACAAGGACGCGTCGGAGAAGGCCTGGAGCCGCATGCTGGCTCTGTTCTCGAACGCGCTGGCCTAGAGTTCGACGTTCGTTCGAAGGCGGGGGAGTGCGGTCGCGCTCCCCCGTTTTTTTTTGTCACCGTATGATCGGGCTGTCCCTATACGTGCGTATAACCGTTGACACAGTGTCAATGACTCGCTAACCTGCGCCCCATGTCGGAACTTCACCAACGACGAGTAGAGGAAAAAGAGCAGCGCCGAACCGAAATCGTCGACGCGGCCGAGGCCGTGTACGCAGAAGTTGGCTGGGATGCGGCCACGATCGATCAGGTGGCGCGCCGCGCACGCTTGAGCCGCGCACTTGTCTACGTCTACTTCAAGGACAAGCAGGATCTGCACTTCGCGATCGTTGAGCGCGCGCTCGCGGATCTGCATCGCCGGTTCGAAGATGCCGCGCGTAGGCCCGGAACGGGCATTGAGAAGGTCGAAGCCATCGGGCGTGCGTACGTTCAGTACTCACGCGAAGTACCGTACTACTTCGACGCATGCAGCCAGTTTCAGGCCTATCAAGCCGGCGAAGCCGACACCGCCGATGACAACGAAGAAGCGTGTTTAGCCGCGAGCCGGCAAGTCCACGGTGTTCTCGTCGAGGCCATCCGTACGGGCATGCACGACGGCACGATCCGCCCCGACCTCGGCGATCCGCTGATGACTGCGATCGCCCTATGGGGTTTCGCGCACGGAATCATCCAGCTCGCTGCGACGAAGGCCGAGATGCTAAAAAAATTCGAGATCGCGGTCGATCCGCTGATTCTGCACGGCTTCGCGCTCATGACCGCTTCGCTCCGCCCTTAAAAAAATTTTCCCGAGATTAGACACGTGTACAACCTCTCAACGTTCGTCCAGTCTGCTCCCGCGAAGGTGATTCTGCTCGCTGCTGTCGTGTGCGCCAGGGCCGCAATGCCGGCGCCGGCCGCCGACGCTCCGCAACTCGATGCGACCGTCGCCGCCCTCGTGGACCAAACTCTCGCCGCCAACCTCGAGATCGCGCGCAGTGAAGCGGAGGTTCTTGGCAGGCTCGCGGAGATCGACGAAGCGCGCGCACGGTTCCGTCCGAGCCTCGACTTCACGAGTCGCTACACGCGTGCCGATGGTGGCCGTGCGTTCGATTTTCCCGTTGGCGATTTGTTGAACCCCGTATATGCATCGTTGAACGCGACGGCGGGTGCGTCGTTCACGCCGATCCAAAATCAGACGATCAAGTTTCTGCGGCCCACCGAGCAAGACACGCGGGTCACGTTGACGCAGTCTTTGTACGACGCGCGCAATGGGCCGGCGCTGGCGGCGAGCCGCGCGCTGCATCGCAGTGCCACCGCGAGTCTCGCCGCGCTGCGTGCGCGGCTGGTTCGCGACGTACAGCAGGGCTATTACTCGCTGGTCGCCGCGCGCGATGGCGCAGCGATTCTCGACCACGCGCTCGAGCTCGCGCGCGACAACCTGCGCACGAATCAGAGCCTGTTCACGAACGGCAAGGTCACGCGTGACTACGTGCTCCGCGCCGACGCCGATCGGCTCGCGCTCGAACAGCAGAAGCGCGCCGCCGCGAGCGCGGTCACGCTCGCCGGAAGTTACCTGAATCTACTGCGCCGCCTGCCCCTCGACACGGAAATGCCGATCGCGATCATCGACGCCGAGAGCGCGGTGAGCGCGCGCGCGCAGCTCGCAGACCGCACCGGCGGGTCGACGCTCGCTCACCTGACTGACTTCGCGATCGACCGGCGGCCGGAGCTTTCCGCGCTCGCCGCGGCACTTGCCGCGAGCGGCGACCAGGAGTCCGTGGCGCGCGCGGCGTTCAAGCCGCGCGTGTTCCTGTCCGTGGATGCGGGCAGCCAAAGCGAGCACTATCGATTCGCGTCGGACGACAGGTTCGTACAGGCGTCGGTGGTCGTGCAGTTCAAGGCGTTCAGCGGCGGCGCCGACTCAGCGCGCGTCGCGACCAGCCGGGCCGCCAGCGACGCACTGCGGGCCGAACGCGACCAAGCCAAGCTCGGCATCCAGTTCGACGTGCAACGCGCGCTCGAGGCGCTCGACGTCGCCGATGCATCGCTCGATACGGCCGCGCAGCGCGCCGCCGCCGCCGATGCCGCGCTCGCCATCGTGAGCCGCAAGCGCGATCTCGGCCAAGTCAACCAAACGGAATTCCTGGACGCCCGTAACGCACTGACCGACGCCGACCTCAACTTGAGCCGCACGCGCGCGGACGCGCTCGCTCGGCTCGCCGATCTCGAATACGCCGTTGGCGCAGCCGCCGACATTCCCTAAAGACCTCGCTCCGGAGCCAACGCCATGGATGCAACGAACCATAACAGCTCTCCGATCTATTCCGCCTTGGCCGTGCTCGGCCTGAGCCTGGCGCTGACCGGCTGCGCGCAGAGTGGCGCGCATCCGGCCGCTGCACCAACAGCGACTCGCAGCGTGCGTGCCGTGCCGGTGCAAGAAGGCGTTCGCGGCCGATCGATTCGCGCCGTCGGTGTTCTCGAACCGAAAGACAAAGTCACGCTGGCGTTCAAGGTCGGCGGCGTCGTCGCGCGCGTAGCAGTGCATGAGGGCGATGCCGTGCGTCGCGGCACCGTGCTGGCCGAGCTCGACGGCACGGAGATCGGTGCGGCCGTCGCCCGTGCCGCGCAGGTGGAGGCGAAGGCAACGCGGGATCGCGACCGCACCAAGACGCTGTATGCCGATGACGTCGCAACCCTCGAGCAGCTCGAGGATACGACCACGGCGCTCGAAGTCGCGCGCACTGATCTTTCGACGGCGCGCTTCAACGCGCGCTACGCGCGTATCGAAGCGCCGGCCGACGGCTTCGTCGTGCACCGCAGCGCGGATCCGAGCGCGCTCGTCGCCGCGGGGCAGCCCGTACTCGTTGTCGGCAGTCTCGCAGACGGCTGGCAGGTGCGTGCGGCAGTCGCGGATCGCGACGTGGTACGGCTCGCGATCGGCGATTCCGCACAAGTAACTTTCGACGCGTTCCCGGGCCAAGCGTTTGCCGCCCGAGTGCTGCGGCTGGCCGCGGCCAGCGACGCCGCTACGGGTACTTACGATGTGGAGCTCGCGGTCGAGCCAAAGAATGCGCCATTCGTGCAAGGGCTCGTGGCGAAGGTGGAGCTCGCACCGAGTGCGGCGCACACGCTGCAGCTCACCGTGCCGGTCGAGGCGTTGCTGGAAGCCGACGGTGCGCACGCCACTGTGTTCGTGCTCGAGAGCACGAGCGCCGCACGCCGACGCATCGAGATAGGCGAACTGATCGGCAATCGCGCCGAAGTGCGTGAGGGCCTTGCTGCGGGCGAGCAGGTCATCACCGAGGGCGCGTCCTGGATCAGCGACGGTGAGTCCGTGACTGTCGTGGCGGAAAGAAACTGAGGAGTTTTCGATGCGACCCTGGGCATTTGCAGTCAAGCACTGGCAGTTCACGTTGCTCGCGTTCGGATTTGCGGTCGCGCTGGGTATCTCGAGCTGGAACAGCATCCCGCGTTCAGAAGACCCGGTCTTCCCGTTCCCGAACGTCACGATCATCGCCGTGCTGCCCGGCTCGGATCCGGTCGACGTTGAACGCCTAGTGGTCGACCCGATCGAGGACGCGATCAACGAGCTCGACGACGTGAAGAAGATCGAAAGCCAGTCGCACGACGGTGTGGGCACGATCCAGGTCGAGTTCGACTGGGGTGTGGATGCCGGCAAGAAGTACGACGACGTCGTGCGCGAAGTGAACGCGCTGCGACCGAAGCTGCCGCAGGAGCTCGCGTCGCTCGAGGTCCGCAAAGCCTCGGCAGGTCTCGTGAACATCGTACAAGTGGCGCTCGTGAGCGAGAGCGCGAGTTACCGCGAACTCGAGTCGCGCGCGAAGGCGCTGCGCGACCGGCTCGAAGCGGTGCCGGGCGTGCGTAAATCGGAAACCTGGGCGTACCCGGACTCCGAGGTGTCAGTCGCGGTGGATCTCGAGCGGCTCGCGCACTTCAGCGTGTCCCTCGATGCCGCCATCGCCGCGATTCGCGCGAACAACGCAGACATCCCCGGCGGTACCGTCGACGTAGGCGAACGACGGTTCAACTTGAAGACCTCGGGCAGTTACGACTCGGTGGAGCGCGTGGCGGCTACTGTCGTCGGCACGGCGAACGGCCGAATCGTGCGCCTGAGCGATGTCGCTGACGTGCGCTGGGCCGATGGCGAGCTGCGCTATGTCGGTCGTTTCAACGGCAAGCGCGCCGTGTTCGTCACGGCCAATCAGAAGGACGGCCAGAACGTCTTCACGGTGCGCGACGGTATCTATACAGCGCTCGCCGCCTTTGAACGCGGCCTGCCGCCGTCGATCACGCTCGAGCGCGGGTTCGACCAGTCGCGCAACGTAGCGAATCGGCTCGGGCATCTGACCACGGACTTCGCGATTGCGATCGCGTTGGTGCTGATCACGTTGTTGCCGCTCGGCCTGCGAGCTTCAGCGGTCGTCATGATCTCGATCCCGCTGTCGCTTGCGATAGGCATCGCGTTGCTGAACCTGACCGGCTTCGGTCTGAATCAGCTCTCGATCGCGGGTTTCGTGGTGGCGCTCGGCTTGCTCGTCGACGATTCGATCGTAGTGGTCGAGAACATCTCGCGCTACGTGCGCCAGGGTTACGACCGCGCCCAAGCCGCTGTGATGGCCACCGACCAGATCGCGTTGGCAGTGCTCGGCTGCACCGCCGCGCTGCTGTTCGCGTTCCTGCCGCTCTTGTTCCTGCCGGGCGGCCCCGGAATGTTCATCCGAGCGTTGCCGGCTGCCGTGCTGTACACGATCGGCGCATCGCTGCTCGTGGCGCTGACGGTCATTCCGTTCCTTGCCAGCCGGTTGCTGTCGAGCAAGCCGCAGGCGGAAGAGGGCAACGCGGCGCTGCGCATGCTGACGGGCGGTATCCATCGCGTGTATGGCCCCGCGCTGCGGCGCGCGCTCGCGTGGCCGCGCACGACGTTGCTGGCCGCTGCCGCGATCTTCGGCGGTGCGATCGGGCTGGTGCCGTTGATCGGGTTCAGCTTGTTTCCGAGCGCGGGCACGCCGCAGTTCACGGTCGACATCGAGGCGCCTGATGGCGCCAGCGTGGCGGCCACGGACCGCGCGCTCAAATTCGTGGAGGGCGAACTGGCGCAGCGCTCCGAGGTCCGTTATTCGTTCGCGAATCTCGGGCACGACAACCCGTTCGTCTACTACAACGTGGTGCCGCGCGAGACGCGCGCGAACGTGGCGCAAGTGCTCGTGGAGCTGGCGTCATACGACAATCATGCAACGCCGAAGCTGCTCGACGATCTGCGTGCGAAGTTCAACGCGTACCCGGCCGCGCGCATCACCGTGAAGGATTTCGAGAACGGTCCGCAGATGGAGGCGCCGATCGCGATCCGCGTATCTGGACCGGATTTGGACACGCTGCGCGAGCTGGCGGCCGATGTCGAAAACGTGATCCGCGCGACGCCCGGCACGCGTGACGTGCAGAACCCCGTGCGCGTGCTGCGCACGGATCTCGATCTTAAGATCGACACGGACAAAGCCGCATTGCTCGGAGTGCCGGCAGCTGCGGCGGATCGCACCGTGCGGTTGGCGGTCGCGGGCTTCGCGGCCGGCCGCTATCGCGACACGGACGGCGAGGAACACGACATCGTTCTGCGCCTGCCGATGGACGGACATCAGACACTCGATGCGCTCGACCGGATCCAGGTGGGCACGGTGAATGGCGCCACGGTGCCGCTCGGCCAGATCAGCGCTCCGAAATTCCGTACCGCGCCGCCGGTGATCCAACGCCATGATCGGCAGCGTCAGGTGACGGTGACTGCGTATCCGGCCACCGGCGAAAACACGGATCGGCTTACGCGCTCGATCATGAGCCAGCTTTCCAAGACAAGTTGGCCGGAGGGCTATCAATACATTGCCGGGGGCGAAGTCGAGGCACGCCAGGAGAGCTTCGGCGGGCTCGGAGGAGCGATCCTCGTCGCGGTGTTCGGCATCCTGGCGGTGCTCGTGCTCGAATTCGGCAGTTTCCGCTCGACGCTCATCGTGGCCGGCGTGATTCCGCTCGGCCTCGTGGGCGCGCTGGTCGCATTGCTGGTCACGGGCTACACGGTGTCGTTCACAGCGGTCATCGGCATCATCGCGCTCGTCGGCATCGAGATCAAAAACTCCATTTTGCTGGTCGACTTCACGAACCAGCTGCGTGCGGAGGGAGCAACGGTAGACGACGCGATCGAGCGCGCCGGGGAGATACGGTTCCTGCCGATTCTGCTGACTTCGGCGACGGCGATTGGCGGCCTGCTGCCGCTCGCATTGCAGGGGTCGGGGCTCTACTCGCCGCTCGCGATCGTGATCATCGGCGGGCTGATCTCGTCGACGTTGCTCGCGCGACTCGTGACGCCGGTGATGTACAAGCTGTTGCCGCCGGACGTCGCGCCACGCGCGACCGCACCCGCGACGCAGTTCGCGACGAACACGGCGGGTTAGCGAGCTACGCCGGAGGCGTTACGGCGCGATGACCTTTACGACGTAGTAGTCGACGGTCTTCGGCACGTCCTTGAACCAGTGCGGGATGCCGGCCGGGATGATCATGACGTCGCCCTTGACGACCTTTTGCTCCGTGCCGCCCTTGATGTCGGTGCCGCGTGACTGGCCCGGCGCCGTGACGCTGCCGCCCATCATCGTGCCACCGGTCACGATGGTGGCCGCGCCGTCGACAATGTAGATCGTGTCGGTTTCTTTGTCGTGCAATTCGACCATGCCGGCTTTGTCGCGGTGCGCGACAGTGACGATATAGCTCGGCGTCGAGGCGATGCTGCCGCCCTTGGCAACTTGCTCGTGGCCCACGAACTTTACTTTGGCATCGTCGGCCGCGTTCACGAGCATGGCCGGTAAAAACAGCGCTGCTCCAAGGATCAAATGTTTCACGGTCACCCCCCGTTCGTTATTGGTTCGGGGATCATACGCCGCGGCGTGCGGCCTGCCGAGTCGAGCGGCGCAGCCGTGTGAGCGACTAGTGCGCGGCCGCAGACTCCACGAGCGAGCCCTTGTCCATGTACAGACGTCGCGACGCGTGCTCGGCTGCGCGCGGGTCATGCGTGACCATCACGATCGTCTTGCCCTGTCTCGTGTTCAAGAGCTGCAGCAGATCCAGGATCGATTCCGACGTGTCGCGGTCGAGGTCGCCGGTGGGCTCGTCGCACACGAGCAGCGTCGGGTCCGCAACGATTGCCCGCGCGATGGCGACACGCTGCTGCTGGCCGCCCGAGAGCTCCGCGGGCTTATGCTTCGCGCGATCGGAAAGGCCCACGAGTTCGAGCGCGGCCTGCACGTTGCGCTTGCGCTCGCGGCCCGAGAGCTTCGTCAGCAACAGCGGTACCTCGACGTTGCGTTCCGCCGAGAGCACGGGCAACAGGTTGTAGAACTGAAAGATGAAACCCACGTTGCGAGCGCGCCATTTCGCGAGCTGGCTCGACGAGAGCTTGTCGAGCCGCTGGCCGGCTACGGTCAGCTCGCCGGCGTCGGATTTGTCGAGGCCGCCGATCAGGTTCAGCAGCGTGGTCTTGCCAGAACCCGACGGCCCCATCAGCGCCAGGAACTGGCCAGCCTCTACTTCCAGATTCAGCGCGTGCAAGACCTCGACGCGGTGCTTGCCGCGCACATAGTTCTTGACGACGTTCTTGATCGAGACCAACGCGCTCATGCTGCTCCCCCTTCAGTTCGCGACGCGGATTCTGGCACCGTCCGAGAGCTTTTCGAGATCGCCCGTGGCGAGCCGCGCGCCGGCCGTGAGGCCGGAGAGCACGATTTGACCGGCCGAGGTTCGAGTACCGAGGCGCACGCTGCGTCGCTCGACGTGATCTTCGTTCAGCACGTACACGACGCCCGTATCGCCGTTGGCCTGCACCGCGCTCGTCGGCACGAGCAGTGCGCGCTGCCCGCCACCAGAAGGGTCCGCGGGTGCGCTGCGCGTTGCGCTGTCGAGGAAGGCCACGCGCACGCCCATTTCCGGCAGGATGCGCTCGTCGCGCGCGTCGAACCCCACTCGAACCTTGACCGTCGCTTTCGCGCGGTCGGCAGTCGGAATGATTGCGATCACGTGTGCCGGAATGCCCCAATCGGGGTACGCGTTCAAGTGCGCGGTAACCGGTTGGTCGGCATGCACGCGATTGATGAAGTTCTCGCTGACGTCGACTTCGATCTCGAGCGACTCCATATCCACGATCGTGCCGATGCCCGTGCGTGTGAAACCGCCGCCGGCCGAAACCGGCGATACCATCTCGCCCGGCTGAGCGTTCTTGACGGTCACGATACCGGTGAATGGCGCGCGCACGACGGTGTCCTCGAGGTTACGCTCGGCGTACACGAGATTGGCCGAGGCTACTTCCACCGTGCGCTGCGCAACGTCGACACTCGTGCGTGCCGTGTCGTAGGCGGCCTTCGCCGTGTCGAACGTCTGTGCGCTGATGACGGCTTTCGCGAGTTGCTGCTCGTTACGTCGGAATGTTGGCACGGCATTGTCGAGCGCCACGCGCGCCGCCACGAGACTCGCGTCGGCCTGCGCGCGTTGCGCGCGCGCTTGCTCCACCGCCGCACGGGCGTTCGTGTCGTCGAGACGCCCGATAACCTCGTCCCGCTCTACGCGCTGGCCTTCCTCGATCGACACCTGCACGACTTTGCCAGTGACTTTCGACGAGACCGTGGCCTGCCGGCGCGCGACGACATAGCCCGAAGCGTCGAGGATGGTGCCGGGGCCGATGGCCGTGTCCGCTGGCGCCGTCGTCGCGGTCACGACACCGACCGGAATACCGCGCGGTAGCAACCACCAGACGGCAGCGCCCGCGAGGACGATCACGACCGCAACGACGGCCGCCCACATCGGCCAACGCCGGTCGGATTCGATCTCGGCCGGCCGATCGATGCGAAGCTGGTTGATCAGCGCTGACTTGTCTTCCACCGCTCGCTCTCCGCGCTCAACCGTCGCGCAGGCCAATCGTGATCTGCTGTCGGGCGGCGCGCAAACTCGGCATGAGCCCGCCGACGAGCCCGAGCACGAGCGCATAGAGCAGCGCTTGCCCGAGGAGGGCCGGTGTTACCGTGAACGCGAAGGTGATCTGGCTGAACGACGACCAGTTCATAGTCGACGTGCGGACGCCGTTGAGTCCGAAGTACGCGATCAGCCCGCCTATCGCGCCGCCGATGAGTCCGAGCAAGAGCGCTTCCACCATGACCGATGTCACCACTGGCGCTGCGCTGAAACCAATTGCGCGCAGCGTCGCGATTTCGCGCGTACGGCTCGCAACCGCCGAGTACATCGTGTTCAGCGCGCCAAAGATCGCGGCAAGGCCCATGAGCACGGCGATCGTTCGGCCGAGAATCGTCACGAGCGTCACGAGCGAGCGTGACTGGGATGCGTAGTACTCCTTCTCCGTGAACACACGCACGTTCACGCGCGGGTCGCTCGTCAGCGCGTCCTTGAAAGTCTGCAATGCGCTCGGGCTTTCGAGCTGCACGCGCGTGGACTGGTAGCTCGTGCCGCGGTTGTAGGCGCCCTGTAGCACGATGGCGTCGCTCCAGATCTCGGATTCGGCGACGCTGCCCGCGTCGGCGAAACTACCGACGACGTTCCAAACGCGCTGGCCTTTGCGCAACTCCTGACCTACCTCGAGGCCGTCGTACGCGAGCGCGGCGCCGCGTCCTACGACGACCTCGTTCGTACCGGGCGTGAACATGCGGCCTTCGAGCAGATGGAAGCCGCGCCGCAGGTTTGCCGCCTTCGGGCCCACGCCGCGCAGGGGCACATTCGCCGTCGTACCGGTGGTCTTGAGAGCCACGTCGATGATCACGTAGAGCTCCGCCGAAGCGACAGGCTCGCCGTCGACGCGGGCAACCGCCGGCGCGTCGGCAATGATGCGCGTCTGACTCTGCGACAGGCCGCTCGTCATCTCGTCCGTGCCGCCCCCGCGCAACACGATAGCAACGTCGTCGGAGCCGGCGAGCTGCAGCACGGAACGAAAGCCTTCATTGATCGAGAAGATGCCAATCAGCACCGCCACGACGCCTGCGATACCCACGACCGCTACGAGGGACGTGCCCTTGCGCTCCGTTACGCTGCGCAGGTTCATCGCGGTGATCGACAGGGTTTGTTGCAACGCCGACATGAGATGGATGCTCCGTTCGCTCTCAGGCGCGCCGCAGCTGCTCGACGATCTCGAGCCGCCACACTTGCAGGCACGGAATTGCGCATGACAGCACGCCCAAGCCGACGGCCAAGAGCATGCCCGTGCCGTAGGAGTTGGGCGGCGTCATCATGAGCGGCAGGAACTGCGCCATCTGCTTGCCCATGGATTTCGCGAGTGCGTCGCCGAGCCACAGGCCGATGAGGCCACCGGCTACGGTAATGGTGAGTCCTTCGGCGAGCACGAGCAAGACGACGGAGCCGTTCGAGAAGCCGAGCGTGCGCATGACCGCGATATCGCGCACGCGCTCGCGAACCGATTGCGCCATTGCGTTGGCCGTGACGAGCAACATCGTGAAGAACACGGCCACGGCCACGATCGTCACGATGCGGCCGATGTTGCCCATCTGGTTCGCGAAACCCTGCAGAAACGCGCTTTCGGTGGTAGTGCGGGTCTCGGTCGATGAGTTGGCGAACAGCTTGTCGATCTGCTCTTCGATGGCCGGTGCGCGATTCGGATCGGCGATGCGCATGATGATCCAGCCAATTTCGTCGTGCCCGTAGGTACGAGCCTCGTTCAGATAGTCGTACTGGAAGAACACGTTGGTGTTGTCGCCGTTGTCGACATGGTAGATGCCGGCGATGTCGAGATCCCAGGTATCGCTGCCGTCGCGCTTGCGAAAGATGCTCGACCGCATCGGGACCTTGTCGCCGAGCTTCCAGCCGAAACGCTCGGCGATGTCGCTGCCCACGACGGCCGCGGTGCGCGTGGTGTGCCACACCTGCATTTGCTCGGACGGGGGCGCCATCTCGGGGTACACCTCGAAGAAGGACTCGGGCTCGACGGCTGTCGCCGTGATCTGGTTGCGGTCGTCGCGATAGATGCCGCCGAACCAGTCCTGGGATGTCACCACCTTCACGCCGTCGATCGCTCGAATGCGGTCGAGGTAGGAGAGCGGCAGATACTGGATCAACGAAACGCGATGCTGTGTGACGAGACGGTCTTGGCCCGCGAGCTCGGCGCCGCCGGTGAGCGCGTAGCCGATGGCTTCGATCAAGCCGAACAGCAGAAACGCCACCACCACGGACAACAACGTCAGGACTGTCCGCACGCGCTTGCGGCGCAAGTTGGCCCACACCAGCGGCAGGTATTTCATGGGGCTGCGCTCGAGCTTCAGACAGTTAGAAGGTCGGGATGAACTGCGGATCATAGCCGAGATGATCGAGCGACCGTACTCTTCGCTCCGGACACGTAGTGTCAGGTTTTGGCCGGCTTCTCCCGTGCGTACGTTTTCGGTGTGACACCGAAACATTGCTTGAATGCCGTACTGAAGGCGGCCGTGCCGTCGTAGCCGACCGCGTGCGCCACTTCGGCAATGTTTTTGCCTTCGGCCAGTAGCGTCAGCGACGTCAGTAGACGGCTATGCCTTCGCCACACGGCGAGCGTCATGCCGGTCTCGTCGATGAACAGCCGCTCGAACGTGCGCAGGCTTGCGCCACCGATCTCATCGGTCACGATCTCGAGCGAGCGGCCGTCGTTCGGCCGAGCCGCGAGATGGTCCGCGAGCTTGCGCGCGCGTTCGCTGCGCGGCCGCGGCAGCACGAACGACTCGGTCTTCGCTTCCGCCAGCAATTCGGTAACCAAAGCCAACGCGTGCGCATGTCGCGGCCCGCGTTGCGACACGCGCGGTGCAGTGCACAGGAACAGCACGAGCTCGCGCGCGAGGCCACTTAGCCCTAGCACCTGCGGCGCGGTGGCCGTGCGCACGGTGCCGGGGTCGAAGTACAGCGAGTGCAGCTCGAATGGTCGTGAGGAATAGACCGCGTGATGCACGCCGGCCGGCAGCCACAACGCCTTCGAAAGTGGATGCACGACGTACGAATCGTCCGTCTCGATCACGGCCGCGGATTCGGCGATCAGCGCGAGTTGGTCGTGCTCGTGCACGTGACGCTCGATCCGCCCCCCCTGCGGGAGACCTTCGGCGTGCGCGCGGTAGGAAGCGAGCGCGTTCGCCGCCGAGCGCTCGTTCGCTTCGGGGTTCACGGCGTTCTAGCGCGCCGCAAACGGGTGGTCGGGCTCGTGCTGCATGACGCAGGCGACGTTGCCGTCGGTGTCCGCGAACTCCGCCACCTGACCCACGCCTGGAATTGCGGTAATCGGCGATCGTACCTTGCCGCCGGCGGCTTCGATTGCGGCTAGCGTATCCGCGATGGCGCGAATGGTGATGGTGCACCGGAACGCGTTCAGCGAACCGTCCGACACGGCGCGGCTGCGTTTTGCCATGAGGCCGTGCGTGAGGCCGACGTCACCTTCGTTACCCGTGGTGAACAGGTACATATCGGGTGGGCCTGCGGCCTCGAAGCGCCAGCCGAACACTTGCTCGTAGAACTTGCGCGCGCGCTCGACATTAGCAGCGAAGATTTCGAAATGAACGATGGAATTAGCCATGACGCGCCCCGCGGGTGTGACTGCGGAGCAGCCTAGCACCGTCGTATCGTGCGAGATTCGACAACTTCTTTCGAGAATCCGACAAACACGCGCGGAGAGGTCGCGCAGCGCCGGCTCGCCGGCAAAGCCCTAGCGGCCGGCGGTCGAGGGTCCGGTCGGCGTAAGGTCTTCGCACGCCTCGGCCGCGTACGGCACGTTGGAAGGCGCGACGGTGTCCGAGCCCTTGTACTGCGCCGTCAGATACACCGGATCGTCCGCGGTGTATTCGCGCTTCAACATCATCGTCGTCGGGTCGAGCGTGAATCGCTCGACGACGTGCAACTTGTCGCTGTTCGGCGTTACGCCCGTCAACGTTCCCGGCAGGAAGCCGACGGTGTCCACCACGAGCACGTCGTTGTCCCACTTACCTGTAGAGTGGCCCGCGCGGCTTCGCGTGATGTTCGCGGGGTGCGCGGCGACGTTCATATAGATCGTGCGCTCGAGCCCCAGGCGGCCGTACTGCAGCTTGATCGTGTCGCCGCTCTGTGTGATGCGGTTCACCGGTTCGCCGCCCCAATCGGAGACGATGCTTCCTTGCATGCACGAACGCTGCGCGCGGGACACTGCGGCCAACTTCTCCATCTCCGTTTTGCCGGCGGCGGTCAGCTCGATCGCGCTGCGAGGCGCGGGCCGGCTCAAGGGCAGGCCGCCCGCGTTCGCTTCCGCAGTGCCGCGCGCGCCAGGAATTTCGCGCTGGCCCTCCGGCACACCGCCGGGTGCGTACTTGCCGACTTGTGAGAGCGGCACGAGCGTGCCGTTCAAGCCTTTCGAATCCGTCATCACCAGCTGCTCTTGCGCCCAGTCGCCGGCGAGATTCGGCTCGCCGCTCGGCAATCGCGCGGCGCGCGGGGCAGCTGCGTTCGCTGCGATGCGCTGGCCGTAGCGGTCGAGCTGCGTGCCGTCGGCGAGGACCAGTGTGCTCACGTAGCACGAGTGCGGGTCGACGCGGTCGGGCGAGCCCTGCACCGTTACGCCCGTGCCCGGCGTAAACATCTCGAGCGTCCAGCCGGAGCGGCGCAACGTGGTGGCTGAGCGCATCTCGCACTTGTACTCGGCGGCCTTGCCGTCGGGGCCGGTGGCCGTGAAATGCAACCAGGAGTGCGGATTCACGTAGTCGAGCTTCGTGACGACGCCCTTGAGCTCGATATTCTCGTTCATCAGGAACGTGCCGAAGCTGTGATGCGCCTCAGCCGACGTTGCGATCAGAGCGCTCGCCGCGAGCAAGCCAAAAGATTGCGTTCTCATCGTGCTCTCCCCCACCCGCTGCCGCGCACGGTACTACAACATACGTGGGCAGGCTGCTCTTCTCCAGAGATCTTCGCGCCTGTCGCGACTGAAAACGAGACGCCGCATACTTGGCGGCAATGAGCGATTCCACGGAGACCAAGGCCCCCGAGGACGTGCTGCCGGATGTCCGCGACGGGCTCACGCGCGAGGAACGCGTCGTGCTCTACGTGTTGCACGAAACCCAGAAGGAGCGTGGTGGCCGCAACGTGCCCACCGCAATGCTGTGGGGCCGCGTCTGCGAGCACTTCTACATCAGCCCCGAGGCGCTCTCGCAGATGCTCGCGCGGCTCGGTGCGCGCAAATAGCGCCCACGACACCGGTTGACGCGTTCGGGCAGCCGCACTACGGTTGAACCGGCTTCAGTTCGATTGGGGGACTCCGTGAAAGCTACAACTTCGCTCGCGATAGCGCTCGTCGCGAGCGCGGCAGCGCGCGTCGACGCGCAACCGCAAGAGCCGGCGCCGCCGCCGTGTAATTCGGCCGACGCCCATTGGGTGTGCGGCCAGCAGACGCCAGAGGATCTCGTCGCGCTGGGGGGCGCTGCGTGGGTGATCTCTTCCGCCTATCAGGGCGCGGGCGGCATCAATCTGATCAAAGTCGGCGACCGTAAATCCGTCGTCGTGTTTCCCAGCGCGGCGACGAAGCAGCAGCTCGATAGGAAGACTTACCCTGAATGCCCCGGACCGCCCGACGCCACCAAGTTCACCACGCACGGAGTATTTGTCGAGTCCGGTCGTGGACCCGTCGTGCGAGCCATGGCGGTGGGCCACGGGGCGCGCGAGTCGATCGAGGTGTTTCAAGTAGACATGCGGCCCGCCACCCCGAGCTTCACGTGGGTCGGCTGCGTGATTGCGCCGATGCCGATCGGGTTGAACGCCGTGCGCGGTGTTGCCGATGGAGGCTTCCTCACGACGAACTGGCTCCCGCGCGGCGGCGGGCAGGATGCGTTACAGAACATGATGGCGGGCGAGAAGAACGGCGAGCTTTGGGAGTGGCACACGAAGAGCGGTTGGCAGAAGGTGCCCGGCAGCGAAGCCGCGGGCGCGAATGGCATCGAGCTCTCGGCCGACGGTAAGACGATCTACATGGCCGCGTGGGGCAGCCAGTCGTTCATTCGGTTGTCGCGCGGCGCGAAGCAGGTCAAGCGCGACGAGATTCCGCTCGGGTTTCGCGTCGACAACATTCACTTCGCACGCGACGGCTCGTTGCTCGCGGCAGGGCAGATCACGGACCCCAAGAACCGAAGCTCGCGCGTGGTGAAGGTAGATCCGAAGACGCTCGTCGTGAAAGACATCCTGACGCGGCCCGACGATGTAACGTTCGGCGGGAACACCACGGCCATCGAGATCGGCAATAGCTTGTGGCTTGGATCGTATCGCGGCGATCGCGTCGCGATCGTTCCGGCTCGGTAAAAAAGACGGGCGGCGATTGTTCTGCAGAGAAAAGACGCGGAGGCGCGGGGTCGCACCGCGTTCCACCCAGGGGAGTTCTCGTACCGCGAGTGGTGAAACGCACCAATCCTTGCGCGGTGACGCCGCGCGTAGCGCTGCTACTTGAGGAGCTTCGCCTGCGTGTCCCAGTTCGAATTCGTGCAGAGCGAGCAGTTCTTGCCTACGAACATCTTTGCAGCCTGCTTGTCGCCCTTGAACTGCCAAAGCACCCAGTTCGACGCGACGTTCGCGTACTCGCCACCGCCCGGGTGGAACGCCGTGGCCGTGTGCCCCGCGCCGTGACGCGAGCCGTAGAACACCGGCAGCGTGTTGATGGCTGCAAACGTGGCCTTCGAAGGCCCCATCATGAAGTCGCGGTCGGCGCCGTTGATCAGCAGCACGGGGCCATGCAATTTCGTCAGAGTATCCATCGTGGGGATCAGGCCCGGCGGCAAGTTCGGCGCCGCCTCCGCAGCCCCCGAATTGAACACGCCGATCGTGCCGACGCGCGGATCGGCGCCGATCCTGATCGACATGAAACCGCCGCACGACTGGCCCATCGCGGCGATCTTATTCGTCGCAATTTTGCCCTTCAGCGAGGAATCTCCGCGCGCGTTCTCTTTTTCGACCCACTCGATCATCGCGCGCATGTCGTCTGCGCTGGCCTGGCGACGCGCTTCGCCTTCTTTTGGCACTGTGCCAATCACGAGAAACCCGTGCGAGGCGATGGTCGATAGAAATCCCGAGTACCGCGTACCGTCGATCGCGCAGCCGCCGTTGCCCCACAAAACGACCGGCAGCGTGTCGCGCTTTGGAAAACCCTTCAGGTCCGTCGGATGGAAAACCCTGAGGCCCGCCGCGCCGAATGCCGCTTCGGAGGTGACGGCGTATTTGCCAGCCACCGCTTTGGGCGCGCCTTCCTCGGGCAGCGTGGTGTTGATCATTTCCGGCGTGATGCCGCCGGGCGGCCCCTGGGCGACGCCCACGCCAGCAAACGCGAGCAGCGCGACTGCGGCTGCGGAAGCTACGGTTACCTTCAACATGCGTCGTCTCCCCCAGAGGAACTTCGGAATGGGGGTCATCCTCACTCGGCGTGCGGGCAGCTACAAGAGCCGTCGTCGTCACGGCCGTCGCGCCGAGCACTATTCCTCGTTGTAATGGGGGGTATAGCTTTGCGGACCTAGCTGGAGTGGAGGGCGGCTCGTAAGCTGCTCCTCCTCCTCGTTGGCTGCGAGAACGCCTCTTCGGTCGCAGCACTGCGTAAGCCACCGTGAACACAACTTCCGAAATACCCGTACTCGTCGTCGGCGCCGGCGCCGCCGGCACGATGCTCGCGTTATCGTTGGCTCGCCACGGCATCCAGGCGCGGGTGGTCGATCGCTTGCCGGCACCGTCCCCGTATTCGCGCGCGGTGACCGTGCACGCGCGCATGCTCGAGATCATCGATCAAATCGACGCGGGGCTCGCCGAGACGTTCCTCACGCGTGGCGTCCAGAGCCCGGGCTATGTGATGCACTACGTCACGGCCGAGGGGCAACGGCACGCCGTGCGGCCGGGGCTCGACTACACGGTGCTGCCGTCGCGCTATCAGTTTCTGCTGGTGAACAGCCAGGACCAGAGCGAGGCATTTCTCCGCGACTACCTGCGGAACCGGTTTCGCCGTTCGCCCGAGTGGGGCGTGACCTGTGTGTCCGTGCAGCCTGCCGCGGACCACGCGGTGGCCGTTCTGCAGCATGCCGATGGCCGCCGCGAGCAAGTGCGGTGCCGTTACGTCGTCGCCTGCGACGGCGCGAATTCGCGGATTCGCCAACAGCTCGCTCTTGCTCAGGAAGGCAGCGACTACGCGGGCACGGTGCTGCAGAACCTCGATGTCGAACTGCTCGGTTTCCCGGATGACCCGAACTGGATGCACTACTGCATGGGCCCGGGCCACTTCGTGATGGTGGCGAAATTGCCGGGCAAGTACTTTCGGCTGCTCATGAGCCAGCCAGCCGACAAAGCCGACGCCAGCGAAACGCCGCACAACGTCTTCGGCGGCATTTTGGCGCAGCACTTCGACGGTATCCGGTTCGGCGAAACACAATGGCACTCGCGCTGGGGCTCGCAGAATCGGATTGCACACACGTATCGCAGCGGCCCCGTGTTTCTCGCGGGTGATGCTGCGCACGTGCACTCGACAGCGGGCGGGCAGGGCATGAACTGCTGCATGCAAGACGCGTGGAATCTCGGGTGGAAGCTCGCCTTCGTGCTCGAGGGGTTCGCCGCCGACACCCTGCTCGAGAGCTACGAGAAGGAGCGGCAACCGATCGGCAAGCAAGTGATTGCCGCGGCGTCTTCGATCCACGAGCTATTCATGGCGGGCCGCAACAGTGGGCCCGAGGCGCTCAAAGCGCTGCGCGACAGCGGTGCTCTACGCGACCTCGTGGGCAAGGTGTCCGGACTCGCGTATCACTACCGGTCCGAGGGCGCGTCCGCCGACGATCCTTTGCCGCAGGCCGGCGATCGCATGCCAACGCTGAAGATCGCACGCTCCGGTGTGGAGTGGCTGAGCGACCTGCTGCGGCACACGAGCTTCACGCTACTCGCGGCGCTGCCGACGAAGATGGCGACGCCGGAGCTCACGGCCTTTCTCGACCGCGTCGGTGCACGGTATGGGCGTTGCCTGAAGACGCACGCACTCTCGGACGCGCCGCCGGAGCTCATGGCCGGCAGCGCAGGGGCGCAGTTATATCTTTTACGGCCGGACGGCTATGTCGCGCTGCGCGCCGCCGAAAACGCTACGGCGCGCATCGAGAGCTGGCTCGAATCGGCATTGCTTTGACGCTCGCGACCTTCCAAGCGTCACGCCGTCAGCGGTAACGTCACCGCCGTTCCCGTCCGGCCGCTGCGATAGATCGCCTCGGTCCACTCCATGTACTGCACGCCGATCTCGAACGTGTTCATCGTCACGGGCTCGACGCCGCGGATCGCATTGATGAACTCTTCCTCCACGCGGTGCTTCGCCTGCGCCTCGGGCGGATTCGGATGTGGCATCAGTTCCTTGTCGCCGCGGCGGCCGACGAAGATGTTCTGCTCATTGTCGACGCGGATCGTGCCTTCGCTGCCATGAATCCAGATGTCGTTGCCGCGCGAGAGGCCCGTGGTCTCGCTGAACCGCATGTGCACGGGCGCGCCGCTCGCGAGCTCGTAGATCACCTCCACGTGATCGGGGATCGAAGCTGCGTGCTCCGCGCCTTTCTCGTCGCGGCGTTTCGGGATTTGAATTCGTGTCTTGCCGACGACTCGATTGCCGGCCCCGAGCCAGCGCATCATCGTTTCGTACGTGCCACCCACGTTGAGCGCGTTGATGCCGCTATAGCGTGAGTCGTGGCGCCAGTCGAGCTCGCCGCTGAAGTTCGCAAAGCCGCGTTGCAGCATCTGCGCTTCCACGGAGAGCACCTCGCCGATGCCGCCGTTCGCGAGCAGCCCCTGGATCGCGCGGTCGATGCGGTAGCTTTGCGAGGTCGGCACGAGTTGGCATACGAGATTCGAGTGGCGCTTCGCTGCCGCAAGCATGTCGCGCGCTTCGGCGGCATCGTTCGCCATGCGAGCCTGGCATAGCACGTGCCGGCCGCTGTCGAGTGCCGCGAGCGTCATTTCGCGATGCGTGTAGGGCCAGGTACCGATCAGCACGGCATCGATGCCGTCGGCGGCGAGCAGCTGCCGCCAGTCCGCGTAGGCGCGCGGAACACCGAGCTCCTTCGCCGAGCGTTGGCTCGACTCGAGCGAACGGTTCGCCACCGCCACGATCTCGACGCCTGGCATTCTGCGTAGACCCGGCGCGTGCACGGTGTTGACGATGCCGCCGGCGCCGATGATGCCGACGCGAACGCGCTTCGGCGTGCTGAATTGCTGAGTTCGGCGCTCCTGTGCCAGCAGCGCGGACGGCGCGAGTGCGGCAGCCACCGGCAGGGCGGCGGCGGCCAGCAAGTCGCGCCGGTTGATCTTGGGATGGCCGGAGTCGTTGCTCATGGATCGATTCCCCGCAGAGTGGTTTACGGCGAAGCGTGCGGGGCCGGTCGGCGCAGCACAAGCTCGATCGGCATGGCGGCGCCGGGTCTTGCACTAGCATTGCGCGCACCTGTTCGAGAGGCCGGTGGGTGAAATACCCGGTCGCGTAGTCCTTTTTCCCCGGACCACGTACCCCAAAAACGTGACTGCGGTCAGGGTCGGACGTAGCCGTAAATAGCTATGGTCTGCAACTACCACGTAACGGCTGGCCTTCTTCGATGGCCAATGACTCCGACCCACGGTTTGGCACTGGCGCAGTAACCGGCTCCGCTCCGGAGGCTTTTGCCATCCGCGTGCTGCAGCTCGAGGACGTAGCTGCCGACGCGGAGCTCATCCGCCGGCGCCTGCAAGCCGACGGCCTCGACGTCATCTGTCGTGTCGTGGCCGACGAGCCGGGCTTTCGCCACGCGCTCGTGGATTTCGCACCGCAGATCGTGCTGTCCGACTTCTCCCTCCGCGGCTTCGACGGCCTTGCAGCGCTCGAGATCGCGCGCGAGGTGGCCCCGCGTACGCCATTCGTCTTCGTGTCGGGCACCATCGGTGAGGAGCGCGCCATCGAGGCCCTGAAGCGCGGGGCTACCGACTACGTGCTGAAGGATAGCTTGCGACGATTGGTGCCAGCGATCCGAAGCGCGTTGCGTCAATCCCAGGTAGCCAATGCCAAAGAGCTGGCCGAAGACATGCTGCGTCGCAGCGAGTCGCGGCTTCAGGACATCATCAATACCTCGCGCGATTGGATCTGGGAGTGCGATCGAGACGGCCGGTTCACGTTCTCGAGTCCAAGCGTACTCAACGTGCTCGGCTATACGCGCTACCAGATCGTCGGCCGCTCCGCGACGGAATTTATCGACCCTGCCGACGAGCTGCCGCTGCAAGCCACGTATGCCGCGCCAGAGGATCGCGATCTCGACCGGCCGGTGACGTTGCGCTGGCGGCACAAGAACGGCCAGCCGCGCTGGCTCGAACGGACGATGGTTGTGCTTCGCGATAGCGAAGGCGAATGGCGAGGAGTGCGCGGCATCGACCGTGACGTGACGATGCGCGTGGCCCAAGAGGTTCGCATTCGTCGTTTGAACCGTGCGCTGCGCTTCCTGAGTGGCACGAGCTCCGCCGGCATGCGCATTCGCGATCGCGATCGGCTCGTGAAGGAGGCATGTCATCTGGCCGTCAGCGCGGGCGGCTATGCACGCGCCACCATCTATTTGACGCCGAGCGATATCGCCGGCACGGAGCCGATCGTGTGTTTGCACGCCGGTGTGCAGAGCGACGGGGCGAAATGGGTCGTCACGAATCAGTTGCCTAGCGGCGTCAACATCGTCACGCAGGTATTGGCAACAGCCGAACCGATCGTCGTCAACGATCTGACCGACCCGGCCGAGGCGGGCCTTCTCGGCAAGGACGGCCAGGTACCTGAGGGGTCGAGGTCGCGCATCGCGCTGCCACTGCTTGCAGACCGCAAGACCATTGGTGTGCTCGAGCTCGACGGCAGCGAACCCGGCGTTTTTAGCGATGCAGAAGTGGCCTTGCTGAAACAAGTCGCGGCGAATGTCACGTTCGCGCTGCAGTATTTGCACAGCAAGGAGAGTGCGGAGTACCTCGAGTACTACGACCCCGCCACGGGTCTGCCGAATCGTGGCTTGCACGTGCGCCGCGTGGCCGCCGCGCTCGAGTCCGCGGCGCTCTCGAAGCGCGATCTGGTCGTAGCGGTCACGGACGTCGTCGAGCTCGGCATGGTCAACGACAGCCTCGGTTACCACGCCGGGGATCTGTTGTTGCATCAGATCGCAGAACGTCTGCGCAACGAGTTTCGCGAACCGGATTCCGTCGGCCGGTTGAGCGGCGATCGGTTGTCGGTGGCGGCCGTTGCTGCGGGCAGCACTGCCCGTTTGCCCGAACGCATTGCCGAGTGCTTCCGGGCTCCGTTCTCCCTCGATGGGCACGAAATCCACGTGGCGGTTCGTATTGGGACGGCGGCGTTCCCGGAAGACGGGGATCACGTGGAGCCCTTGCTACAGCAGGCCAACATGGCGCTCCAGCACGCGAAGGAAACCGGCGTGTCTGCCGTGCGCTACCGCGCAAGTATGAACGCGGCAGCGTCCCAGCGCTTCAATCTCACGACCGAGCTGCGCCGCGCCGCCGCTGACCATCAGTTCCATCTCCACTATCAGCCGAAGATCGATCTCGCGTCTGGCCGCGTCGACGGCGTCGAATCGCTGCTGCGCTGGTCGAGCGGCCGCGAGCCGGTTTCGCCTGACGTATTCGTACCCATACTCGAATCACTCGGCCTCATTCACGAGGTCGGCAGCTGGGTCATTTCGCGCGCGCTGACCGAAACGGCTGGTTGGGTGGTCAACGAAGGGTTTCGCGTAGCGGCCAACGTATCGCCGCTGCAGCTCAATCGCGATGACTTCGCGGATCGCGTGCTGGGAGCCCTCGCAGATTTGGACTGCGACCCAAAGCGGCTCGAGCTCGAAGTCACGGAGAGCAGCCTCATGGCAGATCCGCGGCGTGCGAGCGCGGCATTGTCGCGTTTGCGCGCAGCCGGCGTGGCGATTGCCATCGACGACTTCGGCACGGGCCACTCGTCTCTGCGAATGCTCGCGGGTTTGCCGATCGACGTGCTCAAGATCGACGGCAGTTTCGTTCGCGATCTCGTGAGCAATCGTAACCACCGTCTCATCGTCCAAACGACGATCGGCCTGGCGGCTTCGCTCGGCTTGCGGACGGTCGCAGAAGGCGTAGAGACGGCCGAACAGCTCGCACTCCTGAAAGAGCTCGGCTGCGACTCCGTGCAGGGGTATCTGATCAGTCGCCCCCTCGACCCAGCGGCCGCAGTGGCATGGCTGAGCGGTGACACTCTCGATCGGATGCGACAGCTCGTCGACGCAGAGGATCTGTCGTCGTCGCGCACTGCCTCCCTACGAGTGCGATAGGACACACCGTCGATCGTCGAGCCGACCGAGCCAGCGTCGTCGGCTGGCGTTTCGGATCTCCCGTGCTACGCTCCTCGCACGATTTTTTCGAACCCTCGGGGGGCATACATGTTGCGGATTCAAGGCACGCCGGCGCAGCGCTGGCAATGGTTGGTATTGGCCGGCGCCCTTGCTTTGGGCACGTCGCTGCAAGCGCAGCAATCGCCGCAGCCAGCTCCCGCGGGCGACGTCGTCGGAGTCGGCAACTTCGCGCACATCGTCGCAGACCTCGACAAGTCCGTCGGTTTCTATCGAGACGTGCTCGGTCTCACGGTGTCCGGCAACATTCCGTTTGGCCCGAACGACGCCGTGGCGAAGTTCGGCCACACCGAAGGTGGCCAGTCGCGCGTCGCAGTGTTGAAGGTGCCGGGCATTGCGATGGGCATCGAACTCATCGAGTACAAGGACATCGAGCGCAAGGCGCAGAGCCCGCGCTTTTACGACCCGGGCGCCGCGAACATGTCGATGCGCGTGCGCGGTCTCGAGGCTATGTTTCCGAAGATCGCCGCGTATCCCGGTGTGAAGATTCTGACGAAGGGCGGTAAGCCGGCCATGCTCACGACGCCGAACGGCACGCTGCACGCGGTGTTCCTGCAAGACCCGGACGGCTTCGTGGTCGAGATGCTCGATGTCGCGAATCCGCCCGCCGATGCGCCGCCGGGGTTCGTGCTCGGCGGCGGTAGCTTCGAGCCGGCCGTGCGCGATAGCGAGGCTAGCGTGAAGTTCTACAACGAGCTGCTCGGCTTCGACTTCAAGCTAGGCGCCAAATTCAACGATAACCAAGAGATGGCCGGCACGGCCGGTGCACCCGGCGCGAGCTTTCGACAGAGCACGGCGCGAATTCCGGGCACGTCCGTGCCGATGACGCTGATCGAGTTCAAGAACATCGAGCGCAAAGAGCTCTCGGGTCGCACGCAGGACCCAGGCACTGCCGTGCTGCAACTGATCGTGAAGGACGTAGCCGCGTTGTCGGCCAAGCTCAAGGCCGCAGGCGTGCCGTTCGTGACGACGGGCGCCGAGCCGGTGCAGGTGGCGCCCGGCCTCAAGATCGTGATCGTGAAGGATCCGAACAATCTTCTGCTCGAGCTCGCGGAACGCGGGCAGCGTTAAAGGTGCAATCATGAACAACCCAATTCGTTCGCTGCTGATTCTTTCGGCCACGCTCTCCGCGATTCTTCCTGTGTTCGCGGCCGACGACACGGCGCCCGTGAAGCTCGATTCCGAGAAGCGCGCGGGCTTGAATCTCACGGCGATTCCGCCGGACGCCTACAAGGACATCCTCGTGGCCGGCGAGCTCAACATGCGCGTCGCGACCCTGTTCGCGGGCAAGGAGCTCAACGTGTCGATCTTCGAGTCGACGCCGGCCAAGACGAATCACCGCACGCGACCGAACAATCAGGACGAGTTCGTCTACGTGTTGAGCGGCAAGTTGATCCTCACGGAACCGAACGGCACCGTGCACGAGTATCTGCCGGGCGATTCGCTTGTACTGCCGGTCGGCTATACGGGTACGTGGGAGATGCAGGGCAACTATCGCGAGATTGCGGTAGTGCAGCAGAAGAATCCGCCGAAGAAATAGGCGGAGCGAGTGCTCCGGCTGCAGTAGCAGCCTCGTGCTTTTCTTCGGCGGGCGGCGATCCGCCGGCCGGCTTCGCACACGCGAACTCGAATAGATATCTTATAGACCCCTGTTCAGGCGGCCTATTTTCGCGCGGCCCGCGCAGTCCGTGTCGATTTCGAGCCCTGTCGTTCGACGTAGTAGTAGAG